>CAJUAA010000012.1 GCA_910584205.1 uncultured Lachnospiraceae bacterium | reverse complement strand
ACAAACAAAATATCGGATTATCATGAAGAAATTAGATCCTCATGAATAATTCAGGATAAGTTATATTTTTTTCTGCCTAAGTATTCTTTGTATGCTTTTCTCCGCCAAAAAATATTTTTCCGATAAGTGTTTTATTGTCATTCCATTTTGATTGTCTAAACAGATTTGACAATTACGTAAAGCCAAAACCTGTTTGGTATCTGTGTTTTCGCCCCAACATTTTTTATTTATTTGCTTTTTGGGAATATAAATCACTTTACCGTCCACATATTCTTGAATTTGTTCGATTAACTCCTTCGGCAGTAGTTTTGTTGAATTCTGATAGTCCATTTTGCACCTCCTGAACTGTTGTTTTAGGATTAGCAAAGGCTACTATCACTCAAAAATTTTTTTACGTGCAATAGCCTTTGCTATGCACAAAATTTATTTCCCATAAATTAACGCTCCTTTCTACTGGTCAAAGGTTATCTCTATTGTCCTCGTATTGAGTTCAAATAGAAAGTCTGCATTTATATTATATATATTCCAGCAGATAATAGCAATCACTTTTAAAAATAAAGGAATGAGTGGGATACCAACAGACAAAGCAATAATAAGAGCAAAAGACACCGGGGAACAGACAGACGGTGTGATGCTGCTTTATACCGACGTCAGCTTTTCTTTTGATCTGGTACGGACAGCGACTGTAATTATGGCGGTGGTAGTCCTTGCACTGTCTATACTTTTGTACTGTGTACAACGATACACTGTCAAAATATTGGACAGCAAAGACCAGAGAATGAAAGACTTTTTTGCTAATGCTTTACACGAACTAAAGACTCCGCTGATGGCGATCCGCAGTTATGTGGAAGGGTTGGAAGCTGGTCTGGTGGAACAGAACAAAGCCTGTTCTGTCATTACGAAAGAAACAGACCGGATGGCCAGCCTTGTAAGTACGATTCTGGATATGCTGCTTTCCACTTTTTCCAATATTCTGACGAACCGTGTCCGCTATGCTGAAAAATGTATTACCGTTTCGATGTCTGTACAGAAAACTTCCGGTGTTCTGAACATCCGGATATTCAATGACGGGCGGCCTGTTACCGATGAGGATGCCGCCCGTCTGTTTGAACGGTTTTACCGGGGAAATGGAGGACAGATACTATCATTGTGGGATTTTTTGCAGATAAGATGTGATGATGTCCTGCAAAGTTATTTTTTTCATAGAATATTCTGCATCCTTTTGAATCTGTGCATAATAGTCCGCTAAAGCAAGCTGGATATTGACGCCGACACCGCAGTGTATATGCTTCCGGAAAGACAGCTGCAAAGCTCAGCCGGCGCGAAGCGCTGCCCTATGAGGAGCAGATCCATGAATTTATCAGACAGAACTGATTCCCCGCTGCCCGAAGTGCGGGGCGGAGGCATTTCCGTGGGTCTGTGGCTACGGGAACTTCCTGCAGGGGAAAAAATACAATAAACAATACCAGAAGGTTTCAAAGTATATCCAGAAACATACAGATAAGAAGCTTCTTTTTCTGGAACTTGGCGTCGGGCGGCTGACGCCCATGTTTATCCAGGAACCATTCTGGAATCTGACACGGAATCTGCCGGATGCGTATTATTTCTGTAAATGCGGAGTATGATTTCCTGCCGGAACAGATTGAAGAGAAAGGTTTTGTGATCCTCGGTGATATTGGAAACGTTTTGAAGGATGTAAATACCAGAATGAAACAGATGCAGTTACCAGAATAGATCAAAAGGGAATGTGTATCAGACGGAGGGGCGGTGGATGTGAAGATAAAAACAGGATGCCGATCCCCGAAGACCGGATTTGTCCTGAATGTGAAGAGCGGTAAATAAAAAAGAAAATAATATAGTTATTTCAGGGCATGATAGAGGTTGATGCAGGATAGATTAATCATAAGGAGATAGATATAATGCCAGGAGAAGCAATTCGCGGGATTCTAATCCCGTTTTTTGGAACAATGTCCGGTTCTGCCTGCGTGCTGTTCATGAGAAAGAGAATGGACAGGATGCTGCAGAGGGTCCTTACCGGATTTGCGGCGGGGGTTATGGTAGCAGCTTCCATATGGAGTCTTTTGATTCCGGCCATGGAAGAGTCGCAGTCTATGGGACAGTGGGCTTTTGTCCCGGCAGTAACAGGTTTTTGGGCAGGTATCCTGTTTCTGCTTTTTCTGGACCGGATGATTCCGCATCTGCATATGAACAGCGGAAAAGCGGAGGGGCCGGAAAGCAGTTTGAAAAAGACAACCATGCTGGTGCTTGCAGTAACGCTCCATAATCTGCCGGAGGGAATGGCAGTGGGAGCCGTTTATGCCGGGTGGATGTCCGGGGACGCCGGGATCACAGCCATGGGCGCTCTGGCCCTCTCCCTGGGGATCGCCATACAGAATTTTCCGGAAGGCGCCATCATCTCCATGCCGTTGCGGGCTGAGGGCGTCAGCAGGAGAAAAGCATTTCTTTACGGGACTCTTTCCGGTATCGTGGAGCCGGTCGGTGCGGCTTTGACTATAGTATCTGCAGGATTTGCAGTTCCGTTTCTGCCATATCTTTTAAGTTTCGCGGCCGGAGCCATGCTCTATGTGGTAGTAGAGGAACTGATTCCGGAAATGTCGGAAGGGGAGCACTCCAATGTGGGGACACTTCTGTTTGCCGCCGGGTTCACGGTCATGATGACGCTGGATGTGGCGTTGGGGTAGACAGTTCTGATGGTAGATTCTTATCCATCATAAAAACTCCCTTTACTGTATCAATACGAATTCGTACATTTGATTATACAATAGTTGCCTGCTGCCCTCAATGCATAGCGACTGTCTCATTTTGAGAATATACACAAAAAGTAATCAGATGATTGCAGATATTTTCAAGATAAGGTATGATGAAAGTAAGCCGAATCACATGCAGGCGAGAACATTCCAGGCATCATTAAGTATCCGTTCTGCAACGAAGCGTTGAAGGCAGGGGAGCACACTATGAGAAAAAATAACAGAACAGGAAAACGGCTGCGTCTGGTCCCTCTTATACTGGGAGGCTATGCGGCATTTCTGGGCTTTGGCCTGGCAGTCATAGGACTTGCGGAAATGCAGGAAGGGATCGGTATAATCCGGCTCCTGATCGGGCTTGGCCTGGCGGGTTTCGGCCTGCTGGGCATATGGGACGGGGTGCGGGATCTGGTCAGGCCGGAAAAAAAGCAGGAGCAGCTGACGGCCAGCCAGTTTATTCTTACGGATCCATCCGGAAACAGGACGTCCAATGTTACGGCGGAGGCTTTACAAAAACAGATGGAAAGCCTGATGGGAAGTGATAAAGGGGGCGTTTTCAAACTCCAGATCCTGCCGCCTTTTGCGGTGCCGGAGACAGGGAACATAAGCCAGATTTTCTGCATGTATCACCAACTCTTTCGATTAACGGTATTTTTGGACCAATCGAAAGGCGGATATGAATCCTACCATAAAAGCGCAGCGTTTGAGGAGGCAATGAGCTGGTTTGAAAAACTCCTGACTGGCAGCGCTGATCTTTCGGGGTGGAAAAAAATAGAGAATGGATATGACGACGAAGATGAAAGCAACGAGGAAGAGGATACCGGATGGGAGGAAGGCCGTGTCTGTTCAGACGAAGCGGAGGACCGGCAGACTGTGGAACGCATAAAATCTTTCTGTCATCAGCTTCAGGGGGAACAGAAAGGCCAGATGCGGAGCTGGCATCAGCTCCTGGTGATTTTTGGAGAGAACTGGCATGATGAACACCGATTTTTCTCCGCCAGAGATGTGGGACTGGCTATCGAAGGCATCCATGAGGGAAAATATCGGAAGGCAGTCCTGGAGTGGGGAACACAGGCGGTTGATTTCTTCCCCGGTGTTCAAAATGACCTGATGGTGATCTGGCGTGTCAGTAACGCCGCGAGCAGGGAGATCCGGTTTCTGGCGAAAGAAGGAACTGTGACACAGGTGAAGTTCTGGATGGTTCAATATCTGGACTGCGGTTTTTTTAAAGAATTGAGCGGCTGGGCGGATATTACCGGTCAGATAGAAAAAGCAGGCAGAAAGGGCAGAAAGAAGCATGGGAACATATTTTAACGATGTGGTGGACAAGGCGATCCAGGATCTCTATTATTGCTGTGATAACGACAGGGCGAAAGCGGCAGCGGACGCGTTATTGTCCGCGGCAAAGGACGGGGATGGGGATGCCTGCTATTTTCTCTCCCGCTGCTTTTCCGGCTCCTGTTACAGCTGGGAATATCACCCCTTTGAAGAAAACGAGGCAGCGGCCTACGCCATGCTCCATCAGGCGATTTCCCTGGGCAGCGCCGCTGCGGTCCTGGGGGCGCTGCGTATGGATATGCTGACACCGGAACTTAAGGAGATCATGCCTTTTGAGAACATAAAAGAAGCATGGGATGTCATCTATGAAAAAGCCGAAAACGGCTGCGCTTTCTGTCAGTACATGATTGGGAACACCTATTATTTTCTGGACATCATAGAGATTGAAGATCGTAAGGAAAGGGAGTTTGCAAATAAGAAAGCCTGGAATCACTGGAAGCGGGAGCAGATCGAAAAGTGCCTTCCATGGTTTGAAAAGTCGTTTTCCGGCGGCATGATCCTGGCGGGGCGGAATTACTGCCATTATTACCAACATGGTAGAGGAAATTTGATTCCGCCGGAGCCGGAAAAGGAAGTTCCCATCATGCGCCAGGGGGCAGAGCGGGGCTACCCGGAGTGGATGTACGCCTATGCCCATTATCTGGCCTATACAGAGGATAACGATAAAGAAGCGCTTCCCTGGGCGCTGAAAGCGGCAGAGGCAGGACATCTCTGGAGCTGGCATATCATAGGGGATATTTATTGGAACGGCAGAGCGGTGGAGCGCAATCTGCCCTATGCCTTAGAGTGCTACGAAAAAACCGCCGGCTATGGCAATGACAGCTATGCCTGCCGCCAGCTGGGACGCTTGTATTTCCACGGCTGGGGGACGGAAGTAGACTATGCGCGGGCAGTCCAGTGGCTGGAGAGGGATGAGGAATCGGAATATGTCAAGTATGATCTTCTGGGAATTTGCTATCTGCTGGGGCGCGGTTGCCGGCAGGACCCGGCGCGTGGAAAAGCATTTCTGGAGAAAAGCCAGGATTCGCCCTATAAAAGCTATGGTCTGGGGATGATGTATGCCGAAGGGATCGGTGTACGGGAGAACATTGAAAAGGGCGTGGAGTATCTGAAAGCGGCGGGAAATTACGGGCCGGCAGCCGAAGCACTGAAGCATTACAGGAAAAGCCTGTTTGGGGTATGGCGGAGGAGATAAGTCCATCATAAAATACAAGCAAAAGAAAGGATGAAATATCAGGCATGTCGAACGAAATATTGGAAGGACTGAATGGAAAGAAAGATCTTTCGAGGACGGAACTGGAGTTTATGCGGTTTATCTGGAGCCATCCGGACGGAGTCAGCAGTGAGGAGATCTACGCGCATTTTCCGCAGACGCGGGGAACCAAGAGTACGATACTGTATAATATATCGAAAAAGGGGTATGTGGAAAAACGGCAGGAAGGACGCCATCATTTTTATACTGCGCTTGTGTCTCGGATGGAATATGAGCAGGCTGTCATAAGGACATGCTTTGGACCGCTTATGGAATATGCTACGCTGGAAGCGATGGTGGCTTCTTATTTCCGAAAGAAACAGCTCACCGAAAAGCAAAAGGAACTGGTAAAAGACCTTTTAGAAGAACTGAAAAAAGGAAAGAAATGATTTTGGATTGAAAGCTGCGGCAGTCGTGATAAATATCATGGCTGCCGCAGGGTTTCTTTATTCGCTGAGGCATCTACCGGTCTTCATATAAAAGGTCAAGAGATACAGACCGCACAATCCCACCAGCACGTAGATCGTCCGCGCGGCTCCGCCGCTGCCCAGAAGGAACTGCACAAGATTAAAATTGAAAAATCCGATCAGTCCCCAGTTCAGAGCGCCGATAATGCCGATGGTAAGCGCAATCACATCCAGTGTTTTATTCATCACAAAGTCCTCCTTACAGTAAGATTCAGATCATATGATAAACGGAAGAATACTGTTAATTTGCCCGGAAATCGAAAGATTATTCATGTTCTTTTTTGTGCAGGTTCTGTAGCTGCAGTTTTTCCCTCGCCTATGTTATATTTTGGGGACTCCGGTCGATAAAACAAATGGACTGATGTCTGTCACATTATCATATAGAAGGAGTAGAAAAATATGAATCTGAAAAAACGTATGATCCCGCTGATCCTGTTGACGGCGCTTGTGCTGAGCCTGACGGCGTGCTCCGGCCCGGAGATGCCCATGGAAGCAGTCTTTGACGGAAATACGATCGTTCTTGGGAAGACCACCATGCAGGAGATGACGGACTGGGGCTATGAAGTGAACTACGCCGGACGGCAGGACGTGGCCCATGAGGGAGACAAGTACATCGCGTTCCACTACAGTCTGAACAAGGGCGCGGGGAACCAGTTCTGGGTATCCGTTTATGTTCCGTGGAGCGGCGGCAGCGATATCGGCAGCGAGCAGAGCGCGTCCGTCACCGAGGGCATTGTCTATGCCGTAACGCTGAGCAAGAGCGCTTCGGAAAAAGTGGACGTTACCTATCACGATATGAACCTTCAGGACATGAGTTTTGACACGGCCAAAGAATGGGGGGCGAAGCAGGATAAAGAGGCTTCTGTAGTTACCTGGGACCTTACCGCGAAAAAGGGTTTTCTTTCGTTTGAGGCAGAGGATACCTTCAGCGAGGAGATGGACGAACTTCGGGTGTCTCTGAGCAGAAAGGCTTTTGAGGCCATGCAGAAATAAAACCGGAAGCGAACAGGATCTGACGATGTGTTATCAGCGCCAGATCTGCTCTGCTTCCAGAATCCGGAGCGTGACCCGGCTGGCGGTCACGGATGCGGGGTCCGAAGGATTTCGGACGCTTGTGGCAAAGAAGAGGGTGTTGTCTTCCGTTTCCACATATCCGATAAACCAGCTGGTCACCGTCTTTCCGTTTACGATGCCGGTACCGGTCTTCCCGGACAGGGTCATGCTGCCGGATGCGGAAATTTCCAGTGTTTTTTTGACTGCCTGTATGTTTTTTTTCTCAAAGCCGAAAGCATTGGTATAAAACTTTTCAAGCAGCCCAACCTGCTCCACTGCGGAGATCCGGAGGGACGATTCCAGCCAGAATTCGGCTGTGCCGCCGGACAGGTCATGGTTTCCGTAGTCAATGTGTTCATAGAACTGCTCCAGCGTGTCCGGTCCGGCCTGCTGGTCCAGTGACTGAAAATACCAGTTTACAGAATCTTTCATGGCGGATGCCAGTGTCTGATCCTGGTTCCAGTTGGGAAACGGGTGCGGCTTTTTATTCCATGTCCTGAAAGAGGCATCAGGAGTGATGAAGCCGTTTTCCAGAGCGCACAGTGCGCTGTAAATCTTACAGGTAGAATCCGGTGAGATCCGCCGGGCAGCCAGGGCTTTATTGTAAATGGTCCAGACTTCCGCATCCGGATCGTACAGGACAAAACATCCTTCATTTCCAGAGAAGAAGGAGGACAGATCTTTTTCCAGAACGACGGCGCCGCGCGGCAGTGCGGCGCTGTTTTCTGCCGCCGCCGGTATCAGGGCAGTGGACTCCAGTATGACGACGGCCAGAAGCGCGGTGAGGAGTCGTTCTCTGACTCGGCGCCATCCGGTACAGGGCTGGTACCGTGCGATATTCAGAATCCGTTTTTTCAGCTGCCGGCCGCTGCCGGCGATGCCGGAGACCGGTGAGAGCGGAGAGCAGGACCGGGTCCGGGCAAAATTCAGCAGTGTGTTTCCATAGTCAATCCGTTCATCAGGATTCAGCATCTGCAGTACGGAGGCGTCACAGGCGATCTCCTGATCGCTGCGGGCCTCCTTTTTCGCATACCAGACAACGGGATTGAACCAGTAGATTGCCGCGGCCATGTTCAGGAACGTATTGATCCATGCATCCCCGTGCTTATAATGCTGCAGTTCATGGAGAAATATGTAGCGCATGCCGGCAGGGGAAGCGTCCGTGATCAGATGAATGGGAAGATAGATCCGCGGGCGCAGGCATCCCACGATGATCGGAGATTTTAAAAACGCCGTGGTGCGGACGGGGATCGTTCTGCGGACCGGAAGCTCTGCGCGGCAGCGTTCATACAGCCCTCGGACCTCCTGGTTCTGGAGGGGCAGAGCGGACTGCTCCAGACGGTACAGAAGGACCCGGGACCATATCATCCATATGGTAATGGCCAGCGTGCCGAGGATCCACAACAGGACCAGGAGCCGGCCGGCAGCAGGAGCGGGGATTCTTGAGACGGAGACGCCGAAGTCACGGATCCAGTCGGCGGAGGAAGCAGGAACCCGGTCAGCCATGATGTCTGAGGCCGCCAAAGCGCCGGAGGCATTTTGGGCATGAAACCAGGAAAAGAGCCGCAGAATTCCTTTGGGACGGAGCGGCAGAAAGGGGACGGCCAGTATGACCGGCAGCAGCCGGATATGATACCGGCTGTTTCCGGACAGCAGCCTTCCGGACAGCTTCCGGAGAAGCAGGACGGCCAGAAGGAGGACGCTTACAGGGAGATTGCAGAGCAAAAAGCGGGTACCAAAAGTCGTCATGAAGGAGTCTCCTTTTTGGTTTTTTGGGAGAGCAGGGTCCGAAGGTCGTCGATCTCCGCGTCGGACAGCCGGTTATTTTCCAGGTATGCGGACAGCATGGAGGAGATCGTTCCATTGTAAAACCGCTGCAGGAAAGAAGCGCTTTCCTGGCCGATGTATTCATTTTCCGGTACCAGAGGAGTGTAGACAAAGACACGTCCCTGTTTTTCGTAGGAAAGGGCCCCCTTGTTCACCAGGCGTTTGATCAGTGTGTGTATGGTCTTGGGGCTCCAGGATGTGGTCTGCAGCAGTTTCTCCGTAATCTCATTGGTGTTGACGGGAGCGTACTTCCAGACGACTTTCATCACTTCGTATTCTGCTTCGGAGATCTGAGGCAGTTTGTTCATGTTTGTTTTCCTCCACAATCTTACGTGTGTAATAAATAAATTATAAAGGTTGTTCCGATGGTTGTCAATGGACGATTGGTGAAGCTGCCGCGGTCTTTCGTTTACGGCTCGTCTCTCATGTGTTACAATATGGGAAAACAGCCGGTTTGGAATCCGGCGGAAACAGGAGGGATGGATCGATGCCCATGAAAAATCTGAGTACTCTGTGCTATATGGAACAGGACGGCAGCTACCTGATGCTGCACAGGACCGTAAAAAAGCATGACGTGAACAAGGACAAGTGGATCGGCGTCGGAGGACATTTTGAGGAGGGAGAAAGCCCGGAGGAGTGCGTGCTTCGGGAAGTAAAGGAGGAAACCGGTTACACACTGACGTCCTGGCAGTACCGCGGACTGGTGACCTTTGTGTCCGGAGACGGTGTGACCGAGTACATGTCTCTTTTTACAGCGGACGGTTTTGAGGGCGACCCGATACCCTGCGACGAAGGAGAGCTGGAGTGGGTGCCGGTGGAAAAGGTATGGAAGCTGAACATATGGGAAGGAGACAAGATCTTCTTTCGCCTGCTGGATGAGAACGCGCCGTTTTTCTCTCTGAAGCTGGTGTATGACGGGCACAGCGGCCTTCTGGAAGCCAGCCTGAACGGACAGCCCATGGAGCTTTTCGACGTGTTGAATGAGGACGGGAGCAGGAGCGGGATCGTTCGGGAGCGGGGAGTGGTCCACTGTGAGGGAAGCCTTCATCCGACAGTCCACATATGGATCGTAAAGGAGCGGGAGGACGGGACCTGCGAGGTGCTGCTGCAGAAGAGAAGCGCGGAAAAGGACTCCTATCCGGGATGTTATGACATCTCGGCGGCGGGACATATGGCGGCAGGAGAGGAGGCTCTGGCGTCGGCCCTTCGGGAAACACGGGAGGAGCTGGGCCTTTCGGTCCGCCCGGAAGAACTGGAGGAGGTCGGCATCCATAAAGGATGGACCGAGGATGTGTTCCGGGGCCGGGCATTCCGGGATTATGAGTGGAGCCATGTCTATGTGTATCGGAATCCGGTGGAGATCCGGGATCTGCGCCTGCAGGAGACGGAAGTGGAAGAAGTGAGGTGGATGGAATACCATGCGTGCCTCCGGATGATCCAGGAGCATACCATGCAGAACTGTATCTACGAGGATGAATTCCGGATGATCGGAACGTTTCTTAAGCTTTTGTGAACGAAGACCGTGCCGGACATCACAGCGTCTGTCTGTGATATCCGGCACGATTGTCGTCTGCCGGAAATATTCCGGGCCGAAGGCCGGACCGGCCGGCTACTGATGATAGGATGCAAGGAATGCGGAAAGCTTTTCCATGGCGGTTTCCAGCACTTCGATCCGGGGCAGGTACACGATCCGGAAGTGATCCGGATCCTTCCAGTTGAAGCCGCTTCCATGGACGATGAGGATCTTCTTGCTTTTCAGCAGGTCCAGGGCAAACTTTTCATCATTGGTGATGTTGAATTTTTTCACATCCAGCTTTGGGAAGATATAAAATGCAGCCTTTGGTTTTACCACGCTGATTCCCGGAATGTCGGTCAGCGCCTTGTAGATATATTCCCGCTGCTCATAGATCCGGCCGCCGGGGATGATGTAATCTTTCACGCTCTGATGTCCGCCCAGAGAGGTCTGTACAATGGACTGTGCGGGTACGTTGGAACAGAGGCGCATGTTGGACAGCATGTTGAGGCCTTCGATATAATCCTTTGCGATCTCCTTGTTGCCGCTTAAGATCATCCAGCCGATGCGGAAGCCCGCGATCATATGGGACTTTGAGAGCCCGCTGAAGGTAACGCAGAAAAGGTCCGGAGCCAGGGAAGCGATGGAGATGTGCTCTTCCCCGTCCATGACCAGCCGGTCGTAGATTTCATCCGAGAAGATGATCAGGTGGTGTTCTCTTGCCACATCCACGATCTGCTGGAGGATCTCCTTCGGATACAGGGCACCTGTGGGATTGTTCGGGTTGATGATGACGATGGCCTTTGTGCGGCTGTTGATCTTGGATCGGATATCGTTCAGGTCCGGATACCATTCCGACTGCTCGTCACAGATATAGTGGACGGCCTTTCCTCCGGACAGCGTGGCGCAGGCGGTCCAGAGCGGATAATCCGGCGCCGGGATCAGGATCTCGTCTCCGTCGTCCAGCAGGGCGGACATGCAGATGTTGATGAGTTCGCTGACGCCGTTTCCGGTGTACACATCGCCGATGGATACGTTCGGTATGTTTTTCAGCTGGGCATACTGCATGATGGCTTTGCGGGCGGAAAACAGTCCCTTGGCGTCGGAGTAGCCTTCACATTCGGTCAGCTGCTGCCGCATGTCATAGATGACTTCATCCGGTGTTCGGAACCCGAAGGGAGCCGGATTGCCGATATTCAGCTTCAGGACATGGGTTCCGGATTCCTCCATACGGAGGGCTTCATCCACCACAGGCCCCCTGACATCATATAATACGTTGTCCAGTTTTGATGATTTCTTAATTTCCCACATGGTTTTTCCTCCTGCTGTTTCTGTTTTCGTCTCTGTGACCTCTTCTTCTTCCCGGGGAGCCGTCTCCGGAACCGCTGTTTCCGCACCGGCCAGCCAGTTCTCCTCCACACTCAGGGCTCCTGCCAGAAAGCGGATCATATCCGGGCGCGGAATGGTCTTTCCGCTGACATACTGGCTCATGTGGCTTTTGCCAAGTTTGACGCCCTGTTCCTGGGCGATCCGGATCAGATCGACCTGCTTGATATTCCGGCGGTCCATGGAATCGCGAAGCCTTTCCGCAAATGTATCGTTTGACATGGGATCCTCCTGTAAAAGTTCAAAATTATTTTTTGAGTTCAATTCAGTATAGCACAGCATTTGTAAAAGTTCAATAAGAAGTTCAAAAGTTCAACAAAAAAGAACCGGCGGCTGCAGTTCAGATACAGTCGTCGGTTCTTCACTCAGTAAACATATAAAAAATGATAATACCGCTATTCCGCTTCCGTTCCGGATGAAATCTCGTCGGAGACGGAGAAGTCCGCAGAGGGTGCAGAAGAGGCAGCCATACTGCATCTTCCGTCAAAGTAAGCATCCTCGTCGATGACAAGGGATCTGGCGGTCACATTGCCCACAAGCTTTCCGGTGGAGTAGAGTTCCAGCTTGCCATGGACCATGACATCGCCTTCCACATTTCCGGATATGGTTACGTTCTGTGCAGTGATATTTCCCTTGATCCGGCCTTCCGGGCCCAGGATCAGGTTCTGCCCACAGTTGCAGTTGCCGTTGATCACACCGTCCACGCGGGTTGTCTCCGGAGCATTCAGGTTGCCGTCAAAAACGGCGCCCGGACCGATGATGGTACTGATCTTGGTCTGTATGTCCGACGCGGTGGATGCCGGTTTTTTTTGCTGTTTTCCTAACATGGTTTTATATCCTCCTCTTTTATCCTCTTGCATCAATGACGGAAAGCGGGTCTACAGGAGCTCCCTCGTTGAGAACCTGATAATCCAGCACTGTCTCGTCAGCAGTGATCGTAAGTAATGTGTCCCCGGACTGCACCTGTGCGCCTTCCTCCGTCTCGAGGGACGCTTCCTGATGGCACAGATAGCGGGTTTTGTAACCGTTGCCGTGTTCCACCTCGATGATATGGTGATAGATGTCATCGGAAGCCACAGCGACGACCGTGCCGTCTCCGGCGGCGACAATCGTACCGCCGGTGTAGGCGGTGATGGCGATGTAGGGCTGTTCCTCGGAGTAGGAGGAGGACAGGACGCCGGAACCTGTGGAGGGATAACGGCTGGGATAAGAAGTATCCGGTGTCGGTTCTTCTTCTTCCGCTGTGTCTTCTTCCGCTGTGCCTTCTTCCGTCTCTTCCGGCGCCGCCTCCTGCTGCAGACGCGTGATCTCCTCTGTCAGGGTGAGATTCTCACTGGCAAGCGTCTCCTTCTCGGCGGTAAGCTGGGCCGCCAGCTCTTCCTGCGCCTGGAGCTGCGTGCGCAGCTCTGAAAATTTCTTCTCATTCGTCGTGACCTTATAGATCAGCAGTCCGGTGATGGTACACAGAAGCAGCAGAATCACAAGCAGAAAACGGATGGCCGGAAGCGATACATTGAACTGCCTGCTGCTGCGGTCGGTATTGGATATCAGGAGTATGGAGAAAGATTCTCTGCGCTTATGTCTCTGATTACTCATAACGAAAACCTCCTTTTTTTATCATATCACAAAATATGGATTCCGTCAAAACTCCTGTGGATGGCGGCGAAAAGAGATGCCGGGACAACACGTAGTCTCCCTTCCGTATCATCTGTGGAAAAGATAACGCATATTGTACCGGCATCGGTCGGGCCTCATCAGCCAGAGTCCAGAGACTGCTCTTACAGTTTCAGGTTCGCAAGGAGAGACCCCAGGTTGGTGGAGATGTTCTCGCTCTTGGGAAGCTTGTAATTGTGTTCGTGGCTGTCATCCTCAGCCGTTTTTTCCAGCAGGGCTTTCATGCTCAGGGAGAGTTTGCCGTCCTTGATGGCGATGACCTTAACCTTCACCGTATCGCCTTCCTTCAGGACTTTGTCAGGAGTCGTGATGCGTTTGTCAGAGATCTGGGACACATGTACGAGACCGGACAGGCCGTTCTCCAGACGGACGAATGCACCGTAGTCCTTCAGCGTTTCCACAGTTCCGTCCATCACGTCGCCGACACTGGTCTGCTCCATGGCAGCCTGACGCTTCTGCGCGGCCTCCGCCCGTGCCTCATCCCGCAGCAGTTCTCTTGCGGAAAGAACCAGACGTTTTTTCTTCGGATCTGCAGTGATGACGCGGACTTTGATCTTCTTATGCAGCCATTCATTCAGGTCTTCCACATGCTCCAGAGATAGACGGGAAGCCGGGATGAAACCGCGGATTCCTTCCACGTAAGCGATGACGCCGGCATTTACCACGCCGCCGATCTTCACGGTCAGGACTGTCTTTTCATTCATATATTCTGTCAGAGTCGCCCATACAGGATCCATCTCCTCGGCTTCCTTTGTGGCCTCCAGCTCAGCTTCGCAGGAAGCTTCCAGCTCTTCGGACAGATCCTCCATTGTCATGTTCTCTTCTAATTTCCCTTCCAGTTTTTCTTCCATTTTGTAAATCTCCTCATCAAAATAAATTTTGCCGCTGTTACTATTATAGTGGGTAATGCGGATAAAAGCAAACAAATCTTGCGAAAAATATAAGATTTCCGCAGGTTTTTATCCGGAAATGCCTGGATACCGCCCGAAACGGCGGCCCGGGTCAGACACTTTCCAGCGCCAGGGAGGCAAATACGTCGCCGCGCTCTTCAAAATTTTTGAAAATGCCGTAGCTGGCGGCAGCGGGAGAGAGGACGCAGGCGTCACCGGGGGAAGTCAGGCGTCTGGCGGCGTCCACGGCTTCCCTGAGCGTATCCACCAGGACGAGACGCTCCGGCCGGTGAAATCCGGGATGGGCGTCGTGGATCTCCCGGTAGATGCGCCGTCCCGTATCCGCCATCAGGATGATGTGCGGGACCGGATCCGCGGAGAGGTAATCGATGAGCTCCTCATAGTCGATTCCCCGGTCCATGCCGCCGATCAGGATGCTTCCTACGGAAGGTACGCTTTTCAGCGCCTGGATCGTCGTGTCGCAGATGGTGGAGATGGAATCGTCATAATAGCGGACGCCGCATCGTTCCCCGATAAAATGCAGCCGGTGGGGAAGGGGCTCGTAAGTCTTCAGAGCCGCTGCAAACTGACCGTCAGTCAGGCCAAGCATGCGGCAGACCGCATAGACAAAAGCGATGTCCAGGTGGTTGTGGTGGCCCAGCAGGCGGATCTCGCCGGCGGGAATCTCAAAATGCTCCTTTTCAAAACGGATCCTGGTTCCGCTCAGCAGGACATCCGCCGCGGAAGACTGGTCGGATACCGTATAGATGTGTGAAAGGCAGGTGCCCTCTTCGGGCCGTGAGGACAGGTCGCACAGCAGCAGGTCTTCCGGTTTCTGATGGAGGTAGATCTGCTGCTTGGAATGGACGTACCGCTCCATGGTGCCGTAATGGTCCAGATGCTCTTCGTGAATGTTGAGGAGGATGGACACATGGGGGGATACATGGATGTATTCCAGCTGGTGGCAGGACAGCTCGCAGACGATCTGCGTCCGGCCTTCGATCTCTTCCAGCACGTCGAAGGCGGGGATGCCGATGTTGCCCGCCAGCACCGTGCTGCGTCCGTTCTCTTTCAGCAGATGATAGAGCAGCGTGGTCACCGTGCTCTTTCCCTTTGTGCCGGTGATGCCGATGATCTGGTCCCGGTAGGCGCCGAAGAATACTTCCATCTGCGAGGTAAAGCGGCAGGCATAGGAGGAAGGGTCTCTGGGCAGGACAATGCCGGGACTTTTGAAGACCAGGTCGTAGCGGTCCAGCGTATCCATGTAGGACGGGCCGGACAGTATCTGGATGGACGGGTCTTCGGTTGATACGCGGTTCTGGTCGGCGATGGTGAGGGAAGCATACCCTCCGGCCTCCAGGACCCGGCGGAGGGTGGACCTTCCTTCCCGGCCGAAGCCGAGAAGGAGCAGGTGCCGGTTTTGGATCAGGTCTTTTAACAGGTTCAGCAAGGCAGTGTCCCTCCATAGCATTCTTCTGACAGGATGTGAAGAAATTCTTCCGGCAGAAGATGTGCGCAGTCATAGTAATGGTCGTAGTCGTGTCTTTTCGGAAAGGCGGAAGCGAAGACCGGCTGCTGCCGGTACCAGGAGAACAGGGCCGGGAGCGGTTCCCCTTCCTGCTCCATCTGTTCGATGGCCAGGCAGACGGCGGCGTTGACCTCATCCCGGCTGCCGACGCATTCAAAGGGCTTTTCTTCCTGGATGCCGATGAGCTTTTCAAAATCCTCCTTCATGCCCGGATCGTCGGCCATATCCGTGCCGAAGATCTCCGTAAGCCTCCTGTGGCTCAGAAACGGGGACAGGATCAGGAAGACGAACAGGCACTTGGAGCAGTGCCCGCACCAGATGTCCTGTTTGCTGCCCGCGTTGCAGCTGCGGAAAATATCGTGATAGGCAGTGGCGCCTGCGAAGTATTTCGCAATCTGGAATTCCGAAAGCGGACGCAGCATGCTGAAATAAAAGATGCCGCTTCGGATATATGTTTTCTCATATTCATGAAAATCCTGCTCAAACTTAAAGCTTTTGGAATACTGGTGGTTGACCGTACTGCCGGCTACCGTGCTTTCGTTGGCGCTGGATTCGTTGGACAGGGCAATGTACCGGAGCCCGTACAGATAAGCCGTAATCAGGGAGGAGAAGGCGACCAGAGCAGAGAAAGGCGTGTGGCCGTTCAGATATCCTTCCCGGTTCAGGGCGAGCATTCTCCGGTCCAGCGTCCGGGAGGCGTGAATGCTGTCCTTCATGGAAAGCCCCGCGGCTTCCACCGTCTTCAAAGTGGCGCCTCTGGGGTTGATGATGTAGGTCTTCAGCGGGTGGCCGCTTTTTTTCAGCATCTCTATGGTGCAGGCGGAATCCTTGCCGCCGCCCACGGGGATCAGGCAGCCGTCTTTGGCGCCGGAAGGCATCTCCATGCCTTCGTCCCCGTCGCAGCCGCATGTAATCTCCATAAACGTATCCGGGTCCGCCGCGATCCGGTTGGTATGGAAAAATTCGCCCAGTCCCAGATAGTACAGGTCTTTCCACCAGCGGATCTGGCCTTCCGTCAGGGTGCCGGCAGATACCACGACCCGGGGCGGACAGGCGATCTTCCAGTAGCTGATCAGCTCTACCATACCCAGTCCGAACAGCATGGAACGAAGGGTGCGGTTGCCGGAAGGGTCCGCGGGCGCGGCGTCCTTTTTGGGAAACCGCCATTCCGGTTCAAAGGAGGACAGCCCCGGAACTTCAAAATGGTATGTGACAACCAGCGTATCCGGCGTGTCCTCAAAGGTACAGCTTCTGTAATAAAAGACGGGAAAGGCTTCCCGGCATGACTCGTATGTTTTCATAGGATCAATACCCCTTCTGGTAAAAAATTCATCTGCATTCATTCTAACACAGGACCATGGAATTGGAAAGGGGGAGGAACCGCAGAAATTACGGCGCGGAAAAGCAGGAGGGAAAGGACGGCATAAGAGATGGCTGCCACAGTCTGTGACAGCCGTCTCCTGGAATCATCAGTATACTTTTTTCGCATGTACGACAAAACGCTTCTGGCCGTTCTGGGTACAGGTGGACAGGGTAATGACCTTATCCTCCACACCTACGGATACGCCGGTATCATAGGGACAGGAAGCCTTCAGGCTTTCCAGGAAGGACGCATACGTGTCGTCCGCCGCATAACCGATCGTGTAGGTGATATCGGACGTGGCCGCCTCATGGCATGAGAAGATCTCATAACAGTGGGCGCCGTCTGCCAGATCGATGTACACATAGGGGTGCGCCTGCCAGTAGCTCTTGGAACTGTAGTTCTTCAGGCCTGCGAACATGGAACCGTTCTTCATGTTGTGCCCGTAGATGATTGTGTGCAGATCCGAGAAATCCGCTTCGTTGGCAGTTTCGATAAAGATACTTCCTACCTTGTTGCGCTCGTTCTGGAACGTATGGGTCAGATAATAGGAATTATCTGTGGAGTGAAGCATGGGATAACTGATGATGGTATCCGGTATCTCGATCCAGCCGACCGCTTCGGGATTGATCTCCTGGAGTGCGTCCAGGTCGATCCGCGTCATGGGAACCAGAGCCTGCTCCCCTTCGCCGTCTTCGCCGGACGGAACGATGTCGCCCACCTCCTGGGGAAGGACGGGAGCGTCCAGAACAAACTGCTCTTTCAGATCGTCGTATTCTTTGTCGCCCGAATGATAGCCGAGGAAGATGCGGGCAAGCTGCCAGACGCTGAAAAGCAGGATTCCGATGCAGAGGCCCACGAGGATTCCCTGGATCAGCCGGCGCATCTGACGCCTGCGTCTTGCCTCTTTTGAGCGTCTCCGGCTGCGGGAAGAGATCCGGTCTCCGCGTTCCGAAGAGGACCGGGATGCGGATTTTCTGTTTGCGTTGCCGGCAGATGTTTTTTTGCCGGCCTTTCTCTGTTCGTTTGTACTCATAACATCACCGCAGTTATTTTAACAGATTTCTGTGATAAATACCAGTGGAAATCCATACAATTATGAAAATCTTAAGGAAGCCTGCCAGGGTACGGCCGCAGGCGCCGAAGTGAACGGGGTATGACAGAATGGAATAAAAGATACAAAATTCCCGTCTGTACATTTGGGATGCGGTTGTGCTATACTGGTGAGAAATGCAGACAGAGGACTGATGAAATTATGGAACAGTTGGAACATGTAACAAGAAGAGAAGAAGACAGCCAGAGGATCGCCATGCGCGTGTCCA
Organism: uncultured Lachnospiraceae bacterium; assembly: GCA_910584205.1. Classification (GTDB taxonomy): domain Bacteria; phylum Bacillota; class Clostridia; order Lachnospirales; family Lachnospiraceae; genus Hominiventricola. The sequence continues at coordinate 71,731 of CAJUAA010000012.1, read as the reverse complement.
TGGTCAGTATCGTGGTCAACCTGGTCCTGTCGGCGGGCAAGCTGCTGGCGGGAATTATCGGAAGATCCGGAGCCATGGTGTCGGATGCGGTGCATTCGGCGTCGGATGTGTTCAGCACGATTATCGTCATTATCGGAGTGCGCATCTCGGCCAGAAAATCGGATACCAACCATCCGTATGGCCATGAACGGCTGGAATGTGTGGCTTCCATCATACTTGCGACGGTCCTTCTGGCCACCGGCGCGGGGATCGGGCTGAACGGGTTCCGCCAGATCCTGTCCGGCCGTCCGGAATCCCTGCCGGTTCCGGGGGTCATGGCGCTGGCGGCGGCCGTGGTATCCATCGTGGTCAAGGAATGGATGTACTGGTATACGCGGGCGGCGGCGAAGAAGATCAATTCCGGGGCGCTGATGGCGGATGCGTGGCATCACCGCTCGGACTCCCTTTCTTCCATCGGCGCGTTTGTCGGAATCGCCGGGTCCCGGATGGGATATCCGGTGATGGATGCGGCGGCCAGTATGGTAATCAGCGTTTTTATCGCCAAAGCGGCGTATGAAATTTTCATGGATGCGGTCAACAAGATGGTGGACCGGGCGTGCGACGCGGGAACGGAAGAGGAGATTCGGCAAATCGTACTGGCGCAGGAGGGCGTTCTGGGGATCGACAGCCTGATGACAAGGCTGTTCGGGGCAAAGATGTATGTGGACATGGAGATCGCCGCAGACGGCAGAAAGACGCTGTATGAGACCCATGCCATTGCGGAGAGCGTGCATGAAGCCATTGAGGAACATTTCCCGGAGGTCAAACACTGTATGGTGCACGTGAATCCGGCCGGAAAACCTGAGAAAGAAAAGGACGAAGGATGATCGAATGTGAGTTCGGTCATCCTTCCGGCGTGATGGGATCGATCAGGAAAAGGTGTTCCCGTCAAGCGGCAGGCCGGCAAGCCCGGAAAGCAGCGTCAGGCCGTCGGAGGCGATGGATACCAGGCTTTCCACATGGATATATTCCACGGCACTCTGGTCAAACAGGATGTTTCCCTGCGCAGGGAATTCGTCGTCGCCGTCCCAGAAAAGAAACTGTACGGGGATGCACGCGAAGGCGGGGATCTCATATCCCACATCCGAATGGGGAAGCCGCCGGCCTCCCAGCGCTTCGCAGGCGCGCCGCAGTTCGTCCGGATGGCCGGAAAAGGTGCGGGCAAATACATCGACGACCGTCCGCTGGAACGCCGGTCCGAAAGGGGAGGCGTCCTTCAGATTCCGAAAGGGCATCCACTGATTTTTAAAAACGGCGTCCTCCCGGCAGTACCAGAGCAGTGTGTAGATGTTGAGCTGCGTGAACAGGGTCAGCTCCCGGCTTTCGTCCTCCAGAGAATGGATGAGGCCGGTTTCCCGGTGGATGCCGTAGGGACGGCTGAAATAATCGAGCGTCAGACAGTCTTCCCGGGCCGTCAGTCCGGGCACACGTGCGCAGAGGGCTTCCTGATCCAGCGTCAGAAAGCGTTCCTTCCATTCCAGGCGCCATGTTTCATAGCGGTTCGGGGCAGTGTCAGTTCTCATGGGTCTGTCCTCCTTTTTTCTGTCAGTTTACTACACAATCGCGGAAAAAGAAAGCGAAATCTATTGTCAGCGGACAGGAGTTGAATTATAATAGACAGGATGGGGACTGCATGAAAACGGCAGTTTTGCATAGTATAACACAGGAGGATACGTTCATGTATCAGATTAATAATTTTACGAATAATAAAAATATCCGCATTCTGGATCAGAAAGGTGCGTTCACGGTGGTTGAATATCAGAGGGACCTGAGTGTGAGCCCGCAGAGTGCCCAGACTGCTTATTATTGCCATGTGATGAATGTGCGTAAGCGTCAGGTGATCTGCGAGCTGAGCAGGGCGCAGGTCACGCTTCAGGCGGGGGCCATGCAGTGGATGGCAGGCAATGTGAACGCCACCACCGGCGTCAAGGGTATGGGAGATTTCCTCGGCAAGGCAGTCAGGGGGAAAATGACGGGAGAGTCGGCGATCAAGCCGGAGTATACCGGGGACGGCACACTGGTTCTGGAGCCGACATACAAATATATCCTGCTGGAGGACCTGAAGGACTGGGGCGGGTCCATCATCCTGGACGACGGCCTTTTCCTGGCGTGCGAGTCCACGCTGACTCACAAGGCGGTCATGCGGTCCAATTTCTCATCTGCCGTGGCGGGGGGAGAGGGGCTCTTCAATCTGGGACTGACCGGAAACGGCGTCGTATGTCTGGAGTCCAACTATCCGAGAGAAGAGCTGGTTGAAATCACGCTGAATAACGATGTGCTGAAGGTGGACGGCAATTTTGCGATCGCGTGGAGCTCCACGCTGGAGTTCACGGTGGAGCGTTCCGGCAAGACGCTGATCGGTTCCGCCGCGTCCGGCGAGGGCCTGGTCAACGTATACCGCGGCAGCGGGAAAGTGCTTCTGGCGCCGGTACACTGACCGTAGGTCGGTTTTATGGAAGAGACTGCCAAAAATCATACGCAGGAGGCGCAGAAAAATGCTTGAATTACAGGATATATGTTTCCAGGTGCAGGAGGATTCCGGGGAGAAAGGGATCCTTAAGCATGTGGATCTGAAGATCGAAGACAACTTTACCGCGATCACAGGACCCAACGGAGGAGGCAAATCCACCATGGCGAAGGTGATTGCCGGGATTATTAAGCCGACGTCCGGACGGATTCTGTTCAACGGAGAGGATATCACGGATCTGTCCATTACGGAACGCGCCAGGAAGGGGATCAGCTTTGCGTTTCAGCAGCCGGTCCGCTTTAAAGGACTGACGGTTCTGGATCTGATCAATCTGGCCCATGGAGAGGCGCTTTCGCTCAATCAGGCCTGCCATTATCTGTCCGAGGTGGGACTTTGCGCGAAGGATTATATCAACCGGGAGGTGAACGATTCCCTGTCAGGAGGCGAACTGAAGCGGATCGAGATCGCCATGATCATGGCGAGAGGAACGAAGCTGTCCCTCTTTGACGAACCGGAGGCGGGCATTGACCTCTGGAGTTTCAATAACCTGATCCGTGTGTTTGAGGGGATGCGGGAGAAGATCCAGGGTTCCATCATCATCATTTCCCATCAGGAACGGATCCTGAATATCGCGGACCGGATTATTGTCCTGGCGGATGGCGAAGTCCGGGCTCAGGGAACAAAAGACGAGGTTCTTCCGGAGCTTCTGCACGCTTCCGCAGAGGCATGCAGTACGCTGCTGAATAAAGTGGTATAAATCAGGGAAGACGAAGAGAAAGAGGATACGAACATGGATCAATTACAGATGCATATGCTCAGCAAGGTGGCGGATCTTCACGCAGTGCCGGAAGGAGCCTATAATATTCGGGACAACGGAGCGCTGGCAGGGAGAAATACGACGGCGAATATTGACATTGTCAGCAAAAAGGAGAAGCCCGGCATCGATATTATCATCAGGCCCGGAACGAAGAACGAGAGCGTTCACATTCCGGTGATCGTAAGCCAGAGCGGCCTGAAGGATCTGGTGTACAATGATTTTTACATCGGGGAGGACGCGGATGTGGTCATCGTGGCAGGATGCGGTATTCACTGCGGCGGAAGCGAGGATACAGAGCACGACGGCATCCATACCTTTCATATCGGAAAGAACGCCCGGGTGAAATATGTGGAGAAGCATTACGGGGAAGGCGAAGGGACCGGCGGAAAGATATTGAATCCCACCACCATTGTCCATATGGATGAAGACAGCTGCATGGAGATGGAGACGACTCAGATCAAAGGCGTGGATTCCACGATCCGGGATACGAAAGCGGATCTGAAGGACGGGGCGACGCTGATCATCAAGGAGAAGATCATGACCCACAAAGAGCAGTACGCGGAGACGAATTTCCAGGTGGATCTTAATGGCGCGGGTTCGACTGCCGACGTGGTATCCCGTTCCGTGGCGAAGGGAAGTTCCACCCAGGTGTTCAACTCCAAAATCTGCGGAAACAACCGGTGCTACGGCCATACGGAGTGCGACGCGATCCTGATGGATGAAGGCCATGTAAACGCGGTTCCCTCTCTGGACGCGAACCATCTGGACGCCAGCCTCATTCACGAAGCGGCCATCGGGAAGATCGCGGGAGAGCAGATCATCAAGCTGATGACTCTGGGGCTGACGGAGCAGGAAGCGGAAGAGCAGATTGTAAACGGATTTTTAAAATAACGGCTGCACATTCAGGCATAAAGCGACATGTATAAATAAAAAGAGGACCATCAGAAAGCTGACGGTCCTTTTCTTATTGGTTTATCCTTTGGAAAGACGTCCCATGACGGCATGATGGATGGAATTCAGCGGAGCCTGCATACAGACCGCTCCGATCTTGAATGCTTCCATAGGCATTCCGTATACGACGCAGCTGTCCTTATCCTGTCCGATCGTGTAGGCGCCGGCCCTTCTCATACGCAGCATGCCCGCCGCGCCGTCCGCGCCCATACCGGTGAGGATGACGCCGATGGCGCGATTGCGTACCGTGGCGGCTACCGAATCAAAGAGCACATCCACCGAGGGCTTGTGCCCGCTGACCTTTTCGCCGTCGGAACAGCTCACCGCATATCCCGTTCCCATACGGACAACCCGCATCTGCAGCCCTCCGGGGGCGAGCAGTACCAGTCCGGGCTGTATCTTGTCGCCGTGTTTGGCTTCCCGTACTTGCAGATTGCAGATCCGGTTCAGGCGTTCCGCATACATGCCGGTAAAGCCGGCAGGCATGTGCTGGGTAATGACGATGCCCGGCATCTTCGCCGGAAAATGACGTACCACATCCAGAATTGCCTCGGTTCCTCCGGTGGAAGCTCCGATGGCGATGACATCTATGCTGGGATGGGGCGGAATGGCCGTGTTCATGCGAGGCCTGGCAGCCACTGCCTGTGCCGGCTGATATCCAAAACCGCCGGTGCTGCTTATGGTGCTTCCGGCGGATGCCGTCTTGGCTTTCTGGTACATGGCGGCAGGATCGTGAGAGGGCAGACGGGGATGTGCATTTTTCCCCACGGCCAGCTTGGATTTGAGCGTCCGTACGAAACGGTCTCTTGCGCCGGGTTCGCTTTCCGGCTTCCGCACAAAATCTACTGCACCGGCTGCCAGCGCATCAAATACCTGTACATTCAGAGAAGACACAAGAATGACAGGAATGGGATTGACCGGAAGGACTTCTTTCAGAAACTGCAGTCCGGTCATGCCCGGCATCTCGATATCCAGAGTCATAATGTCCGGTTTCAGTGCAGGAAGCTTGTTCTTGGCGTCAAGAGCGTTGATGGCATAACCGACAATTTCAAACCGCTGGTCTTCCTGCAGATTGTTAATCAGCCAGTTTCGGAACACGATGGAATCATCGACTACCATTACACGAATCTTCTGTGCCATGAATGGATACCTTCTTTCTTAACGGTTTTACAGGGCCTATCTGCCGGTTTTCTGATAGATGGCCGGTTGAATATACTCATAGGGACAGGTCGTCTTGGTCAGACCCTCGGAATGGCCGATGAACAGGTGGCCTCCAGGGACCGTTGCGTTGTAGAAACGCTGGACCAGGGCGTCCTTCGTATCCTGATCAAAATAGATCATGACATTGCGGCAGAAGATCAGATCGAACTTCTTCTTAAAGGTGATGGGATCCATCAGATTAAATGGTCTGAAGATCACGTTTTTCTTCAGGGCAGGAGATACGGTGCATTTTCCGTCGCCTGTTTTTACAAAGTACTTTGTCTTCCAGGTGGCGGGGAGCGGTTCCATGCTCTCTGCCGGATAGACGGCGCGAATGGCCTCGTCCAGAATCTTGTTGGAAATATCAGTGGCAAGGATTCTGGTATCCCATTGAGAGGCTTTTGCGCCGAAATATTCCAGAAGAAACATGGAGATCGTGTAGGGCTCCTGGCCTGAGGAACAGCCCGCGCTCCAGATGGAGAGCGATTTGTCCCGGGCATGTTTGCGCTCCAGATCAGGCAGTACAACCTCCTGGAAATATTTGAAATGCGCTTCCTCACGAAGGAAATACGTGTAGTTTGTCGTCAGCTTGTTCAGCATGGCCGTGACCATATCCGGGTCGCGGCCGGAAAGGATATCATCCACATAGGATTTAAAATCCTTGAATCCCTGGGCGGAAAGAGTGTGAGAAAGACGGCTTACGATCAGCTGTTTCTTCTTGCTCAGGTCAATTCCATAATGTTGCTTGATATATACATAGAGACGCTGGAAATCCTGATCAGTCAGTGTCAGCATCTAAATCACCTCGTATCGTTTATTGTAGCGTGTTAATACTGCGCTTTGGCCAGCGCCTGGCAGTCCACGGACATGAAGACGCTTCCGTCCTCCATGGTTACCATTCCGTCCAGCAGTTTCTGCTGGCGTTTCAGCGGGATCGGACGTACATCTTTCAGATCAATGTCAATGACCTGGCGTACGGAATCCACAATGATGCCCAGAGAAACCGAATCAATATCCAGAACAATGATACAGGTCTCATTGCCGGCTTCCGCCTCTGACTTGCCCATGCGCATCTGAATATCCACAACGGGCAGCACCTGTCCTCTCAGATTGATGATTCCCTTGATATAGGGCGGTACCAGCGGCAGATTGGTGATCGAATAATTGTTGATGATCTCGATTACGTGTCGGGTACTGATATACAGGATCAGGTCGCCGGCTTTAAAGGTCAGACAGCGCTCGATGGTCGATACCTCGTCAAGTTCCGGAGTCTCAAGGAGCTCTCCGTTGGATAGTGTCTGTTCAGCCATATCTATTCCTCCCTTCTAAAAGCCTTCCAGGGTGGCTGTGTGCAGGCTCGGGATATCAAGTATGATACTGATATTGCCGTCGCCGAGGATCGTACAGCCGCCGATGCCGTAATTCTTCAGTTCAAAGCAGTTCAGGAAAGCAGGGAACGGTTTCACCACTACCTGCTGTTCTCCGATCAGGTCGTCTACGAACAGACAGAAGGAATGATCGCTGGTCTCTACCCAGATCAGGATACCGTCTTCCGGACGGGTCACCTCTGTCTCGATGCCGTAGAACTGATGGAGCCGGACGATGGGATAGAAGCCGCCGATGCGTTCCACCATCTCATTGCCGTTTTCATCATAGATGATCTCCTCAGCCGTGATCTTGAAGGACTGGCGGATATTGGCGATGGGGATCGTGAAGATCGAACGCCCTACCGTCACCTTCATGCCGTCCATAATGGAGAGGGTCAGAGGAATCTTGATGGAAAATGTGGTTCCCTTTCCTTCTTCGCTGGTCAGAGAGACGACTCCGCCGACGCTTTCCACGTTCTTCTTCACCACGTCCATGCCCACGCCTCTGCCGGAAAATTCCGTGACGGTCTGGTTGGTGGAGAAGCCGGGCAGCATAATCAGTCCAAGCGCTTCCTTTTTCGTGTATTCGTTCTCCGGCTTTACAAGGATTCCCTTTTCCTTTGCTTTGGCAAGGATCTGGTCGGGATTCATACCCTTTCCGTCGTCGGCAATGGAGATAATGACCTCATTGCTTGTATGGGTAGCGGAGAGCACGATCTCTCCCTGAGGATTCTTGCCGGCGGCGATACGTTCGTCCGCCGTGTCCTCGATGCCGTGGTCCATGGAGTTGCGGACCATATGCATGATCGGGTCCTGGATGCTGTCCACGATGGTCTTGTCGACTTCCGTATCCTCTCCGATCAGAGTGAGGCGCACATCTTTGTCCAGCTTCTGCTTCATGTCGCGGACGATACGGTTCATCTTCTGGAAAACGCCGGAGATGGGAACCATTCGAAGGGACATGGCAAGATCCTGCAGGTCGTCTGTCAGCTTGCGCAGCTGACGGGCGGATTTCATGAAATTATCATAGCTGTCACGGTTCAGCTGATCCAGCTCCGGACAGGAAGTGACCATGGATTCCGTGATGACGATCTCACCTACGATATCCATCAGGTCATTTAATTTCGTCAGATTCACACTGATCAGATTCTGCTTGACCGGTGCATTGGCGGGAGCCGCTTTCTGCGGAGCCTCCCTGTGCTCCGGTGCGGGAGCGGGCGCGGCGCCTGCGGACGGAGCCGCTTCCTGAACCTTTGGAGGCTCGGGCTCCGGCTGGGGAACCATGACCAGTTCATAGGAGCGGATGTGCCCCTGAGACTTCAAAAGGTCCTCCGCTACAGCGGCCGTTTCTGCACTGTCGAAAGCGAGATAGAAACCATCCTCAACGATGACCGCGCAGGTCTCGGGATTGGAATCCATATCGGAAGGATAATGACGGAAATCCACGTCGCATTCCTTCAGGGAATTGACGATCATGAACGCGCGCAGATTCTCCATGCCGATGCCCTCGTCAAGGAATACATGCAGGAAACATACGGCGCTGCCGTCCGCCGGAAGATTTTCCGCGGAGGTCATGCTGTCCGGCGCCGATGCCTGCCCCTTCGGGGCTGCGTCGGCCGGGGCCTCCGGTTCCTCTGAAGCGGTTCCGCTGATTTTTTTCAGGAACTGGTTGATCTCAGAAGCGAAGGAATCCATATCGGTATCCAGGGGTTCCCCGTTCTCCACCTTCTCTACCTGTCCCCGTAAGCAGTCCTCGGAACGGAACATCAGATTGAACAGCTCTTTTTTGTGTTCCGGATCCAGAGAATCGATGCCCTTGTCGCGAATATAGAAGAACAAATCTTCTATATGATGTGCGATACTCGCAAGGGAACCAAACTCCATCATAGCGGAGGAACCCTTGATCGTATGCATGATGCGGAAGATCTCGTTGACGTCATCGGAAGAGAAATCACCGATCTTCTCGTCCTTTACAAGCATCTCGTCAAGCTGGTCCAGAAGAGAATTCGTCTCGAAGAGGTATGTATCAAGCATACCTTCCATACCGTTATCCATTATAAACACCACCTGTCTTTTTGATATAGTCTCTGCAAACGCTTCTTATTAAAAAGTGCATAAAACAAAAAGCCTGCTGCAAAAAATAGTATGGCAGACTATGGCATACTAGAATAATTATCGGCGAAAAAAGAGCAAGTATAAGGGCTTTGTCCCTCTTTTTTGAAAAAAATCAAAAAATTTCTTAAAAATGTGTTATAAAAGGCGAAAACGCGTCGACATATTAAAAGATAGCGGCGGGCTTCCCTGATGGAGAAGCGGATCCGACAGCTTTTACAAGGAGGGGTTGAGATGAAAAACCTAAAACTTAATGTTAAATTTCTAGTATCTTTTGGCCTCATACTGGTACTGTTTCTGGTGTCAGTGGTCGCAACCTGTTCAGGAATCGCAATCTCCAAGTCAGGTTATCAGAATTTCTATCAGGAAGACTTTGTCGCAGTGACATCCGTGCAGAGCATTGAGACAAAACTTCAGGAGGCACTGAAAGAGATGCTTCTGGCTGCGAATACGACGAATCAGCAGGAATACAGCCAGAGAGCCCAGGTGGTGGATCAGAATATCACCGATATCCGTGCCACGGCGGAAAAACTGATCGAGGAGTACAACGGAGATGTGACGCTTCTGCAGGAGTTTGTGACATTGATGACAAACAACGGATCTGTCAGAGAAAGAGTGATGGAAGCAGCGGCGCTCTGTACGGCGGCAGGCAATGAGCAGGCGCTGGAAATCATCGAGAACGAGTACATACCGGTGGTGGAAGAGTATACGGCAGTGCTTGACCAGGCATATGCACAGATCGGAACCAGTGCTCAGACCAGCTTTGACGATCAGATGTTAAAGATGAACGGACTTCTGGCCCTGGGTATCGGCATTGCTGCAGTGGCGTTCATCATCACTGTGATTCTCGCCCTTCGTCTGAGTGTAAGCATTGCTGTTCCGGTGAAAGTGATCGAGGCAGCCATGAAAGAGATGGTACAGGGCAACCTTTCCGTGGATGTGGAATATGATGCGAAAGACGAGTTCGGTTCTATGGCAGACAGCATGCACAAGGTGACAACGGCGGTCAGCTCCATTGTGCGCGACATCGAGAAGATTCTGGGCGCCATGGCAGACGGAGATTTTACGATCCATTCGACGATAGCGGAAGCGTATGTAGGGGACTATCAAAAGATCTTCCAGTCCATGAAGGGGATCAGAGACAACTTCAACGAGACTCTGGCAACTTTGAATCGCTCGGCAACGCAGGTGTCTTCCGGGTCCGATCAGGTATCCTCCGGAGCGCAGGCGCTTTCCCAGGGAGCAACAGAGCAGGCGTCTTCTGTGGAAGAGCTGGCAGCATCTATCAATGAAATATCGAACAACATCAATCAGACGGCTCAGCAGGCTCAGGATGCAAGCGATAAGTCCATGCAGGTGGGCGAGAAGGCCGGAGAGAGCAACAACCGCATGCACGACATGCTGCAGGCAATGGCGGATATTAATGCTTCTTCCGGAGAGATCGGTAAGATTATCAAGACGATTGAAGACATTGCATTCCAGACCAATATCCTGGCTTTGAACGCGGCGGTTGAGGCTGCCAGAGCGGGAGCGGCAGGAAAAGGTTTCGCGGTTGTGGCAGACGAGGTGCGCAATCTGGCGAGCAAGTCGGCGGAGGCTTCCAAGAATACGGCGGTTCTGATTGAGAATTCTCTTCAGGCAGTGGAAAATGGAAAACGTATTGCGGATGAGACCGCACAGTCTCTGGAAGTGGTGATCAGCGATATTCAGGAAGCGAGCAGCCTGATGGGGTCCATTGCAAAAGCAGCTACGGATCAGGCGGAGTCCATTTCCCAGATTACACTTGGCATCGACCAGATCTCCAGTGTGGTGCAGACCAACTCGGCGACGGCGGAAGAAAGCGCGGCGGCCAGCGAGGAGCTTTCCGGACAGGCTCAGATTCTGAACGAGCTGGTGAGAAAGTTCAGACTGGACACGGATCTTGTGGATTCGGCTCCTGGTGTATCAGGACCAGTTTCTTCCTATGAGCCGGATTACAGCATGGATATGAATGTTTCCTATGGCGGATATGATAAATATTGATAAAAAATAAGACATTTCCGTCATGTTCTGGCATGCCGGAAATATAATAAAGGAGAGGACATGAAGCGTACAATAAAACAGGAAGTTTTGATGCGTGTGGCCCTGGTGTTTCTTGCGGTGATCATCAGCGGAATCGTGACTGTCACAAGTCTGAACGCAAGCAGATCCTATACGAAAGATATAGATCAGTCGGTGGATATCCATACACTGGTACTGACCGCTCAGAAAGCCCATTACAGCTGGGTTGAAAACCTGTGCTCGGCTGTTTCCATGGGAACGGAATTTACCGGCAGCAAGGATTATCGTACCTGCGTGCTTGGTAAATGGTTCTACAGTTCTGATCTGTCGGGCGTAGACAGCAGAATCCTGGAACTGATCGAAGAGATGAAACCCATCCACCAGGCGATTCATGAGTCGGCGCAGACAGTTCTCGATCTGAGCGTAAGCGATCCGGCGCAGGCCAGAGACATGTATCAGAATACGGTTAAGGCGAATGTGAACCAGCTGGTGAGCATTCTGGACGAGGTGGCGGAGATTACGGAAGGACTGGTGACAGACGATCAGCAGAATCTGCGCAGCTCCATCGATGTGACGGAAGCGGTGAGCCTGGTGGTTCTTCTGGCGATTCTGTTTATGAACGGTCTGCTGGTAGGGTTGGTGATTCGGAAAATCCTCGTTCCGATTAAAGACATTACAGAGTCCAGCCGGGAACTTGCGGAAGGAAAGCTGGATTTCCAGATTGATGTGAAGAGCCAGGATGAGCTGGGGCAGCTTGGTGAAGCGCTGAATACTTCTGTAAAGAATCTGAAGCTTTATATTACGGATATTTCCGATGTGCTGGACGGAATCGCACAGGGGGATCTTGGGAAAGAGAGCAGCATTACCTATATTGGTGATTTTGTGCAGATCCAGACGGCCATTGGTACGATCAGCGAGCAGCTGAACCATACCCTGTCCCAGATCCATGCATCCGCCAATCAGGTGGATTCCGGAGCCAACCAGGTGGCAGTGGGCGCTCAGAGTCTGGCACAGGGCGCTACCGAGCAGGCTTCCGAGGTGGATAATCTGCTTCAGATGGTGGAGCGCATCACGGAACAGATCAATAACAATGCGGAGACGGCTGCTTCTACCAATAAAGAGGCAGAGATCGTGGGCGGAAGCATCACGGTCTGCAATGATCAGATGCGTGAAATGGCAGAGGCTATGGATCAGATCAATGCATGTTCCAGCGAAATCAGCAAGATCATCAAGACCATTGAAGATATCGCGTTCCAGACCAATATTCTTGCTCTGAACGCGGCAGTTGAGGCTGCAAGGGCCGGAAGCGCGGGCAAAGGCTTTGCGGTAGTTGCTGACGAAGTTCGAAATCTGGCGGCGAAAAGTGCGGATGCAGCAAAGGATACGACGGCGCTCATCGAGAAGACGCTTCGTGTGGTGGAGAATGGTTCCGTGCTGACAGGAAAGACGCAGGAGTCCCTGAATTCTGTAGTGGCGGGAGCGGAGAATGTGACGGAGGATATCCGGAAGATCACTGCCGCATCCAAGGAGCAGGAGCTGGCGATCAACAGGATCAAGGATGGCATCACACAGATTTCCACCGTGGTTCAGTCCAACTCCGCGACGTCCGAGGAGAGTGCGGCGGCCAGCGAAGAACTTGCAAGCCAGGCTCAGCTTTTGAAGAGACTGATCGGAAGCTTCCGGTTAAAATAAAGGCAGCGCAGAGTACACAAGAGCAGATCCCACGGACTGATTGTCTGTGGAATCTGCTTTTCTTGTGAGAATTATGCAGAAAAGAGGCGATTTTTTTCCGGATTATGTAAATAACGGGTCGTTTTATGGAATTGTCGAAAGAATGAAAAGGTTAAAACGGTGTGAAAAATCACAAAATATTTTATAATTCTTGATTTTATTACAAAGTGATGGTATGATAATAGCGTATGAATTTATGGTGAATTATCATGTCCGCTATATGGAACATTATACGGCAGGGATGAAAATATGGAAGATTGGGAGGAATGGGTATGTCGGGTATATATGGAAACGGCATTGCGTTGACCGAGAGAGTGCTTGACTATCTCTGGGGCAGGCAGCAGATCACGCTGAACAACATAACCAACAATGATACACCGGGATTCAAGTCTCAGTACATAACTTTTGAGGATGAGCTGAATAAAAAACTATCGGAAGCAAGTTCTGCTTCACGTACGCCGAGGAGGGCGGTATCAGAAGCAATTGAATCGTCACGATTTGCGCTTCATACAACCAGATCCGAGTCCACAAAGCTGGACGGCAACAACGTGGATATGGATCAGGAACAGGTGGAGCTGGTTCGTACTGCGTATGAATATCAGTATCTTCTGAGTTCTTTCAATAATGATATCAGCAGACTGAAGAGCGCAGTGCGTTCATTTTGATGCCGGATGAGCGCGACGGCATGGACAAGTAAAAAGATGCCTCTGGAGGAGACGAAGAGGCGTTTTTTTGTGTGGCGCCGCTCTGAAATGGTATGCATATCCATTGACAGAGCCGCGATTATAGATTAAAAAAGAAGAAGAGGATAAGAGATGGAGACAGAATTCATAGTTCCCATGACACCGTGGGCAAATATTGGGAATATCGGCAGTATCGGCAGCACCAGAGGCGCAGGGCTCCAGGGCCAGGAGGGAGTGGCCGGTGACGGAACCTCGCTGTTTGGAGATATATTCAAAAGTGTTGTGAATCAGGTGAAGGAGACTCAGGCGGATGTGGAAACGAAGCAGTACCTTCTTTCCACAGGGCAGCTTGACGATGCACATACGTTGCCGATCGCGGAAGCCAAGGCAGGATTTACCGTTGATACGCTGCTTACCCTGCGGAACAAGACGCTGGAATCGTACAATGAGCTGATTAAGATCAACGTATAAGGAACAGGATATCCGGCGGCTGCGGGCTGCATGGCTCTCTCTGTCCGGGGATTTTAAAAATGGCAGAAGGTTGGATGAGTAAGTGCAAGAGCGAATTCAGAATATGAAAGAAAGCTGGAAGAATGTACCGGAGAAGACACGGAAGCTTGTGATCGCGATCGCGGCTGGAACGCTGGCCATCGCGCTGATCGCAATTGCCGTGCTGAAATTTGGTGCGAATTCGGAATACAGCGACCTGTTTACAGGATTGAGTCAGGAAGAGGCACAGGATATCGGCGTTCTTCTTCAAAATGAGTCGATCGATTATAAATATGACGCGTCGGACGGGACTATAAAGGTTCCGGCGGATGTGGTGGAGGCCACAAGGGGCAGGCTGCTGGTTCAGGGCTATCCGAAGAATGGTTTTGCCTACAAAATGTATCTGGACCACACAGGACTCATGACGACGGAGTCGGACAAAAAACAGATTACTTTGTATGAGCTTCAGGACCGTTTGGGTGCAACAATACGGTCCTTTGACGGCGTTCAGGAGGCAAGAGTCAATATTGCGGAAGCTTCCGAACGGCGTTATGTGCTGGAAGACAATACGGAGCAGGGGGCTTCCGCGTCTGTAGTCGTGACCATGCGGAATGGGGAAACCCTGACGGAAGAGAAGGCACAGGCGGTAAAGCACCTGATTTCCCATGCGGTGCGCGGGATGAATTTCACAGAGGTGGTCGTCCTTGACGGCACGACCATGGCTGAGGTCGGAAGCGATACGGAAGGCAGCAGCTCGGTTACGGCAGACATGGTTGGCCTGACCGAGATGGTGGAGAACAGTATCGCCGCCAATATCAGGAATGTGCTGGGCAAGCTGTATGGCGTGGAAAATGTGGCGGTATCCGTCCGCGGAACCATCAATATGGAGAAACTCATCCAGGAGAGCGTGGAGTATTCTACCCCGGAGAAGATCAATGAGGAGGATAAGAGCGGACTTCTGGAGCAGGAGGATGTGATGAACGAATCCTCCCAGACCACGGCGGGCAGCGCCGGAGGCGTGGTTGGTACAGATGCCGATGCAGATGCGCCCAGATATACCAATGACGACGGAACCGGAGAGGAAGTAGAAGGTTACAATAACGGGAGCGCATCCAGAACCTGGCTGTATAATATGGTAAAAGAACAGCGTCAGATCGATCCGGGTATCCTGGAAGATACAACGGTGGGTATCGTGATCCTGACCAATGATACGACAGTGCCCCAGGAGGATCTGATCCGTCTGGTGGCGAATTCGTCGGGTATCGATGTGCTGGAGGCCAACGACAAGATTACCATCGTCCGTTCGCCGTCCGAGATTACCAATGAGCCGATCGTCAACCCGCCGGACAACGCGTGGGGCGTGATTACGACCATGGTTCCGCTTCCGCTTTTGATTGCGATCATTGCGGGGATCCTTTTGATCCTTCTGCTTCTGCTGTTCCTTCTGCTCCGCAGGAGACGTAAGAAGAAAGGCGGCGAACCGGAGGAGGACGATTTCGAAGGCGGAGATCAGCTTTCCGCAAGCGATCTGGGACTGGAGGAAGGAAGCCCGTCCGCAGCGGATCTTGGATTGGATGATGACGATGACCTGAATAACAGTGAAGAGATTCTGAATCTTCGTATGCAGAGGAGCATGCGTCTGAAACAGAACATCGGCGAGTTTGTAGACCAGAATCCGCAGATTGCGGCGAAACTGGTGCAGAGCTGGCTCAGAGGAGAGGAGGATTTAGATGGCAGCAGCAGAAAAGGCGGCGGCAGCAGCGGCGGTCGAAAATAGCGCAGGCGCAGGCGAAGACGTTTTAACTGACGTAAGGAGCAAAGCGGCTCTGGTTGTCGTTTCCCTCGGAGCTGACCGGGCGTCCCAGATTTATAAATATCTGAATGAGCAGGACATCGAAGACCTTACATACGAGGTGGCAAAGCTGGGCAAAACCACGAACAATCAGGTGGAGTCAACACTGGATGAGTTCTATAAGCTTTGCCTGACACATAAGATGATGACGGATGGAGGTCTTGACTATGCGAGAAACGTACTGGAGAAGGCGTTTGGCGAGTCGACGGCGAGAAACCTTCTGGAGAAGGTATCGAAGACGCTGCAGTCCAAGCCGTTCAACTTCTTTATGAAAGGAGATCCCCAGGCATTGCTGTCGATCCTTCAGAACGAGAGGCCGCAGGTGATCGCCCTGATCATGGCCTATATGGATCCTATGCAGGCAGCCCGTATTCTGGAGCAGCTGTCGGATGAGAAGCGTCTTGCCGTCGTGGAAGGCATGGCGCACATGGACCGCGTCTCGCCGGAAGCGATCAGTATCGTAGAAGAAGAGATGAAACGGAAGTTTGCAACAATCATTACCAGTGAGGATAACATGAGCCTTGGCGGTGTGGATTTCGTTGCCGATATGATGAACAACATCGACCGCAGTACAGAGAGAAAGCTCTTTGATCAGCTGAATAAAAGCAATCCGGAACTGGCACAGGATATCCGCGACAAGATGTTCGTGTTCGAAAACATCCTGGATATGGACGACAGATCTGTACAGCGCTTTGTCCGTGACTGCGATAGCAAAGATGTGGTGCTTGCCCTGAAGAATGCTTCGGAGGATATGAAGGCAATTTTCTTCAACAACATGTCCAAGCGTATGGCGGATTCGGTCCGGGCAGACATGGAGATTACTTCTCACGTGAAGCTGAAGGATGTGGAAGAGGCGCAGCAGCGTATTGTCAATGTGATCCGCCGTCTGGAGGAACAGGGAGAAGTCATGGTCAAGAAGGGAGGAGAGGACGACGATATTATCATCTAACCGTGTTATTAAAAGATCAGATGCATCTGCGGTCAGCATGATAGAACTGTACGTCCCTCCGGCTGAGACTACGGTAAGCAGACGGATCGTCGAACCGGAGCGCGCCGTATTTCCGCGGGTTACAAAAGAGGGACTGCCTGTGGAAGAAGCGGAGCCGGAAGCAGGGGAAGAAGAGATACTGCTCCCTCCGCCGAAAGAGATCGCGGAAGTGGACAGAGAAGCCGTGCAGGCAATGCTGGACGAAGCGGACCAGGTGCTGAAAGGAGCAAACCGGGAAGCGGAAGAGATCTTGAAAGGCGCCAGAAGAGCGGCTGAGGCGGAATTTGAGAAAGCCCGGGAGACGGGATACCGCGCAGGTTATCAGACCGGCTATGAGGAGGCCAGAAAAAAGGCCCAGGGCGAGTGCAGGATGGAATATGAGCAGCGTCTGCAGGTGTTTGAAGAGAACATGAACCGGGCGCTCCGGTCCGTGGAAGAGGCAAAGGAACGGTGCCTTCGCAATTACCTTGACGAACTGAAGGAATGCGCCATCGCCATAGCGGAGAAGGTGATCCAGATCAGCCTGCGTTCCAGCGGAGAGGTCATCCGTCAGATGATTATATCCGCCACGGAGAAGCTGAAGAAGACTGCATGGGTCAAGATCTACATAGATAAAGGGGACTACGATATGATGATGGAAGCAGATGCGGACGTCATCGATGAACTGTCCCACCTGTCCGATAATATTAAATTTATCGTCATGAATAAGGAAGATAACGGCAACTGCATCATAGAGATGCCGGAAGAGATTGTGGATGTGAGCGTCAACACACAGATGGAAAACATCAAGGATATCCTGGAAAATGTGAGAGTGTAGCCTATGTTTGAAAAGATCCCGCAGCTGATCAGCAAATCCGAGACGGTCAGCCATATCGGAAAAATTGAAAATGTGGTGGGAATGTCCATGGAAGCTTCCGGAGGACGGTCGAGCATCGGCGATATCGTCATGATCTACAATGAGGAGCAGAACCGCCAGATGCCGGCGGAGGTGGTCGGGTTTAAGGATGGAAAGATCCAGCTGATGACTTATGAGGCCACAAGCGGCATTGCATCCGGCAGTTTTGTGCGCAATACGAGACGCCGGCTGAAGGTACCGGTGGGAGATTTCCTGAGAGGAAGGATCATCAACGCTCTGGGAGAACCCATAGACGGGAAGGAGCCTTTTTTGCCTACCCGGTATTATACGGTCAACAGTCCCTACATCAATCCGCTGAGCCGCCCGCCTATCAGGGAACGGCTGGAATTCGGAGTGAAGGCCATCGATGGGCTGAACACCATCGGCAAGGGACAGAGGATCGGGATCTTCGCAGGCTCCGGCGTGGGAAAAAGTACACTGATGGGTATGATTGCCCGGAATGTCAAGGCAGATATCAATGTCATCGCACTGGTGGGAGAGCGTGGCAGAGAGGTGCTGGAATTTGTGGAAAAGGATCTGGGCGAGGAAGGGATGAGACGCTCCATTCTGGTGGTGGCAACCTCGGACCAGCCGGCCATGCTGCGTATGAAGTGTCCGCTGGTGGCAACGACTATTGCGGAATATTTCAAGGACCAGGGACTGGATGTGCTTTTGATGATGGACTCCCTGACCAGATATGCAATGGCTCAGCGTGAGATCGGGCTTGCGATCGGAGAGCCGCCGATTGCAAGAGGATATACTCCGTCCATCTATGCGGAGTTCCCGAAGCTTCTGGAAAGAAGCGGGAATTTTGACAAAGGGTCCATCACAGGTATATATACAGTTCTTGTGGAAGGCGACGACACCAATGAACCCATATCCGATACGGTCCGCGGTATTGTGGACGGGCATATCGTACTGAGCCGCCAGCTGGCCAATGAGAACCATTTCCCTGCCATTGATATCGGCGCCAGCATCTCCCGACTGATGGTGGAGATCGTGCCGAAGGAACATCAGAGGATTGCGTCCCGGTTTCGAAATATCCTGGGCATCTATCAGAAGAATTCAGACCTGATCTCCATCGGGGCGTACAAAAAAGGAAACAATCCTGCATTGGATGAAGCGGTGGAAAAGATCAACGGGATCAATGATTTCCTGCGGCAGGAAGTGGATGAAAGTTTTTCTTATGAGGATACTCTGCGTATTATGCAGACAATCACAGGCTGATTGCGGAGGAGCTGGAAAAATGAAAAAATTTGCGTACAGGTTGGAAACGGTCCTGGATTACAAGACCCAGGTGCTGGATAACCTGAAGACGGAGCATGCCGTCATCCTGCAGAATGTGAACCGGAAGCAGGAACAGATCCGGGGAATGAAAAGAGAGCTTGTGGGGTATGAGAATGAATTTGATCAGATTAAAGGCTCACAGGCATCCATAGAAGATTATCGTCTTTTCGACATGTGTATCGGCCGGATGGAGACGATGATCGATGAGGAAAAGCAGCGTTTAAATGTGCTGAGACGCCAGGAGGACGCCAAAAAGCAGGAAGTGGTACAGGCTAAGGTGGATACCTCCCGATATGAGAAACTGAAGGATCGGAAGCTGCGGGAATATCAGAAAGCCGTGGCAAAGGCCGATGAGATGTTTGTGGAAGAATTTGTTTCCAATGAGGCGCTCCGGATGAGGCGCCAGCACAGAGGCTGATACATATAATAGCATAGGATGGATAGTCACAGTCATATATATGACTGTTGATTATAAATATCATAAAAGGAAAGGAGGCGTGGTATGGAGAAGATCATGAATCTGCAGGTGCAAAGCAATGCACCGGGAAGATCTGCGGCCCGTCAGGTACAGAACGCGGGTTCCGGAGATGATTTCATGAAACTGCTCTGGCAGAAACAGGAACCGGTCCAGCCGGAGGCACCGAAGAATACGGAAAAGGTACAGGATGATTCGGTACAGGATGATTCGGTACAGGAGGCACCGAAGAAGCCCGAAACGGCAGAGGAACAGCAGGAGAAGGACGAAGAACTTCAGGATGTGGATCTGCAGCAGCTGGAACTTCAGCAGAGTATCCTGCAGCAGACAGTGGTGCAGCCGGAGATTATGGAGCCTGCAGTGCAGCCGGAAACCGCAGTGGTAGAAGCGGCGGCAGTTGTGGAAGCAGCGGCCGAGACGGTACAGCAGGTGTCAGGAGAGACGCCGGTGAAAGCACCGGAGGTATCCGGACAGACCAGGCCGGAAGCGGCAGCCATGGAGTCTGACGGGAACGATGCAGTTCCGGAGCAGGCGGCCGTTCAGGTGACGGAGACGCCGCAGAGCAGCAGACAGGAAGCAGATGCCAGCCATATGCCGAAGGAAAACAGTGTGAAGGCGGCGGAGTCAGGAAAGGATGACCGGAAA
Organism: uncultured Lachnospiraceae bacterium; assembly: GCA_910584205.1. Classification (GTDB taxonomy): domain Bacteria; phylum Bacillota; class Clostridia; order Lachnospirales; family Lachnospiraceae; genus Hominiventricola. Next base: position 51,693 of record CAJUAA010000012.1, on the reverse strand, counting down.
GAGACGGTTGCCTTCCAGGAGGCGCCTGTGGTTCACGAAGAAGCGCAGAGCCAGGCCACAGCCGGCACACAGAACGTTACCAGGACAGAGCAGGTGAAGGAAACCTTCACGGCGCAGGAGGGGACGACAGAGCAGGTGGTGAAGTCTACGGTGGAAGAGCTGCCGCAGGAGCTTGCGAAAGTGTGGCCGTCCAGGAACAGCGGCGACAGCCATGTACTGACGGTGGAGCTGGAGCCGGTATCTCTTGGGAAGCTGACGATCCGTCTGGAATATGAGGCGGGAAAAGCGGCCGTGTCCATCATGGCATCGAATCCGAAGACGCTGGAACTTCTGAATGAAAAGGCATCGGAGCTTGCGGGGATCCTGAAGGAGCATACCGGAGAGGAGACCGTGATCTACACCCAGCAGCCGGAACGGGAGCCGGGAGAGGATGCGCAGGAGCAGCAGAGCCGCGGCGGGCAGCAGCAGGAGCGGCAGCAGCACAGGGAAGAGTCGCATCAGCAGACCGAATCTTTCATGCAGCAGCTTCGTCTGGGTCTGGTATAAGACCGGATCTGACACAGAACCAATGACAGAAAGGATGATGAAAAATGGCAACTGATATGGCAGTCAGCGGAACAACAAATCCTGATTTTCTGCAGAGCTATACGGTGGAGTCCAATGACAGGAACACGTTGTCCATGACGGATTTTTTCCAGCTTCTGGCGACGCAGCTTCAGAACCAGGACACGACCAATCCCATGGAAACCAGCGAGATGATGGCGCAGCTGACCCAGATGGGCATGATGCAGGCCATGAGTTCCATGACAACGGCAATCGAGACGTCTACGGCAACTTCGGCACAGACTTATGCGGCCGGACTGATCGGACAGGAGATTACGGTTGCAGTCACGGAAGAAAAGAACGGCGTAGATGTTCCGGTAGGCGTCAAATATGCGAAGGTGGAATATATAAGCTTCGTAAACGGTAATCCGGTACTTAAAGTCGAAGGCGATAAGAAAGAATATCCTTTGAGCCATGTGCTGGGTGTGGGAAAAATCCCGAATCCGTATGAAGACAAGACGGAGGAAGAGGAAGGTTCTGATCCGGAGATCGACCCCGATACCGGAGAGAACGGAGAAGAAACAACTGTGTAATAAAATACGGGCAGAGTTTTAAGCAGTATCAGGCAGATGTTTTTGGAAAGAAGGGAATACATATGGAGATGAATGGAGTTCAGGGTTTAGAGAACGGACGTGTCAGAGGAATTGAACATGGTACGGACAGAGCCGGCGCCAGAGAAAGCCAGCCGGCGTTTGAAAGACTGCTCCAGGAACAGGCCAGGGAAGGCCTGAGTTTTTCCAAACATGCCGCAAAACGTATGAATGAACGGGGAATCGCGTTTGACAGTCAGCTCATGAGCGATCTGGAGCATGCCGTGGACGGTGCCAGGAAAAAAGGTGCCAGAGACGTGGCAGTCATCGGAGCGCAGGGAGTTTTCATTGTCAACGTGCCCAACAATACCGTCGTTACCACCATGTCCCAGAGTGACATGAAGGAGCGGGTATTTACGAATATCGACAGCGCCGTCCTGATGTAGCAGGCCCTCGTATGAGGATGCTTTTGCTCCTGCCTGACTGACAGGAGCACATGGACGGAAGAACGGAAAAGAAAGGACAATAGAATTTATGTTAAGAGCAATGGACTCAGCAGTGTCGGGCCTGCGTGCCCACCAGCAGAAACTGGATGTCATCGGACATAATATTGCAAACGTCAATACCGTTGGTTATAAATCACAGAGTTATACTTTCAAGGATACCATGTATCAGTCGTCGACGGCATCGACGAACGGTACAACGGATGCCGGCGGCGTCAATGCGGCTCAGTTCGGTTATGGTTCTCTGATGGGGACGATTTCCATGGATATGACCGCCAGTACGCCGACCTACGTGGGCGGTTTCAGCGCATCCATTGACGGGAACGGTTTTTTTGTGACGAAGGCCACAAAAATGACCGTGGCTGGTACAACCGGACTGGCATCAGATGATACACAGAAGATCAAAGAAGCGGATTTTGACTTTACCAGAGTCGGCCAGTTCCGGAAGGACAGCAATGGATTTATCGTAGACGGCAATGGCAATTTTGTATACGGATTCCGCAGTACAGACGGCACGACCGTTTCGAAGGACTTGGTTCCTCTGCGTATCCCGAAAGAAGTGGAGATTAACGGTACTACAACGACCCTTACTTTTGCAGGTGATGATGATGTAACGATCGGCGCTTCTCTTCAGTGTGACGGCATTAAGATCAACAAAGCAGGTAATATTGAAGCGACCTTGACTTACGAAGATGCAAACGGAAAACTGCAGAGCGGAACCTTCCTGATCGGTACTGCAGCAATTGTTACCTTCCAGAACCAGGACGGTCTGACAAAGGACGGAAGCAATTACTACAAGGCATCTGCAAACGACAATACAGGTGACTGCAGCGTAGATGTACCCGGAACGAACAGAGCAACCCTCATGCCCGGCTACCTGGAGGCATCCAATGTAGACATGGCAGTAGAGTTTTCCGAGATGATCATGGCGGAGAGAGGTTTCCAGGCCAACTCCAAGATCATCACGGTCAGCGATGAGATCCTGTCCGATCTCATCAATATGAAACGTTAATGAGCTGGCGGTATAGAAGACGGAGTGCCGACCAGAAGATCATGGACCGGGCCCGTGAGGCCCGTATGGCAAGGATCCATATGGAGGATGAGCATTCATCCTCCGCGGATTCGCTGCCGGCCTGGAGCATGGAAGCTGGAGGGAAAGAGATGATCAGGGTAACGAGGTTAAGCGGAGAAGTATTATATTTGAATGTACTTCAGATCGAGTCAATGGAATCTATTCCGGAGACAAAGATCAAAATGATGAACGGCTATTACTATCTGGTAAAGGATACAGCGGATTCTGTTGTGGAGCAGCTTCGAACGTTCTATCACAGCTGTATCTCACCGGAGAGTGAATATAAATAAAGAATTGCTGATATACGGCAAGGAGGAGATAAGGGAATGGATGTTACAACGCTTCTCGGTATAGTAATTGGTATGGGGCTTGTAGTATGGGGAATCGGTACTTCAAAACTCGGGAATTTCTGGGATCCGCAGAGTTTGGTCATCGTTCTTGGAGGAACGGTTGCGGCCGTACTGGCAAGCTACCCTTTTCGGATATTGAAGGATATACCGAAGCAGCTGATGGTATTGACCAAAGGGAAAAAATTTGAGATTCCGAAGCTGGTGGACCAGCTGGTGGATCTGGCCATGCTGGCAAGGCAGAGCGGTCTTCTGGCTCTGGAGGAGAAGGCGGAGGAGATCAAGGATCCCTTTTTGAAACAGAGCGTTTTGATGATTGTGGATGCGAATGATCCGGACAAGGTTCGGAGCATGCTTGAAAAACAGATGGATGATATGGTAGCAAGGCATGATGAAGCGGCGGGTATTTATGAGAAGGCTTCGTCCTACTGTCCGGCATTTGGTATGGTAGGTACCCTGATTGGTCTGATCAACATGCTGAAGGGTATGGATCTGGACGGCGGCGGCGGAGCAAGTACGCTGGGACAGGACATGAGTGTGGCTTTGATCACCACGTTTTACGGCAGTTTGTTTGCGAACCTGTTCTTTCAGCCGATTGCAAAGAAGCTTCGTGTCAGACAGGCGGAGGAAGAACTGTACTGCATGACGGTCATTGAAGGCATCATGGGGATCCAGGCAGGAGAGAATCCCAAGTTCTTAAGAGAGCATCTTTTGTCCTGTATGAAACAGTCCCAGCAGAAGAAACTTCTTCTGAAAGCGGAAAGCGCGGAAGGCGGTGAAAAGGCATGAGCAGACGGAAAAAAGGCGGAGGCGGTGAAGACTGCGGAAGCTGGATGGACACATATGGCGATATGGTCACCCTGCTGTTGTGTTTTTTCGTCATGCTTTATTCCATGTCCAGCCTGAATCAGCAGAAGTGGGAGATTTTTGTAAAAAGTATTTTTCCCAGTTCGGATGAGACGGAGCAGATTGCGATCAATGAACAGATTTCAGAGGGCGAGTATGATGTGTCCGGAAATATGGAATTTGACGAAACGATTTCCGACCCGCAGAATCCGGAGGAACTGTATATCGCTCTGGTGGAAGCGCTTTCTGCCAGCGGCGTGGAGGGAGTGAGTGTTTCCCGCCGGGAAGGCTATACATTCCTGGTATTTGAAAATCAGGCGTTTTTTGACGGTGACCGCTCGGACCTGACGGATGAAGCGGTAGGCATTCTGGATATTCTGTGCAGTGTGCTGGAGCCGTTTGATGAAAGTGTCTCTCAGATCAATATTATGGGACATACGGCACAGGCGCGGGCGGATCGGGCCAACAATGCAAGGACAGACCGTATCCTCTCGGCCATGCGTTCTGCGGAGGTTGCGGCATATATTCAGAACAGAGGCGTGATCGACCCCAGCAAGCTGGTGGGCCTGAGTTTCGGACAGTACCGTTCCGTGAGCAACAACGATACCAGCGAGGGAAGGGCGAGAAACCGAAGAGTGGAATTCCTGATCGTCGACAGTGGAGCGGATATCAAATCCATGAACGACTATTACGACGAATTCCTTGAAGATGTGGAAGCAGGCAATGTAATGGTTACAGGACAGGAGATCAACGAAGAGGGGTTTGATACCGTCGGCGGTACTTCTGAGGGGTCTGCAAGCGCAGTTCCGGTGGAGGAGCTCCAGCCGGATGACGCAGCCGAAACGGTTGAATAACGATTGAGAAAAGGTGGCTTTTTAGATGGCAGACGTATTGTCCCAAAGTCAGATTGACGCGCTTTTGAAGTCTATGAGTTCGGGGGGCGAGGAACCGGAGACTGAAAAGGCGGTACCAAAAGAAAAGACAAAGGCTGTAACAGAAGAGGTCAAGTACAGTAAGTACGACTTCTACAGTCCAAGAAAATTTACAAAAGACAAGATGCGGATATTGACCAGCGTATTTGAAAATTACGCGCGGATCATTACTTCACAGGTAAACGGTGTGTTCCGGGTGATGACGGATATTACGGTCATGGAGGTTCAGGAGCGCCGTTATTATGAATATGTGAATTCTCTGCATGAGAACGATGCGGTGACGCTGGTGGAAGCCACCATACAGGATCATGGTAAGAATCTGGTTCCGCTTATGATCTATGTCTCCCCGGGGATGATCATTACATTGATCGACCATATGCTGGGCGGAGGCGAAGAGGTCATAAAGGTAAAGCCGGAATACCGTTATTCTGACGTGGAGATCGCTCTGTACCGCAGGATTCTGTCGTACCTGATCCAGGCCCTGAAGGACGGCTTTGCAAATTATATTAATATGGAGTTCAAGGCGCAGAGGATTGAGGATAATCCCAGTATGATGCAGGATGTGGGACTGGATGAAACGGTAGCGATCATCCACCTGAATGTGGACCTTGCCGGTGTTGCATCGGAGAAGATCCGCATCTGTATGCCGGGAACGCTTCTGGAGTCCATTTTCCAGGTGGTCGACAGCCGCAAGCATATTGTAAGAGGTTATGCTTACGAGGATAACAGGGATACGATCCTTGATAATATTCGTGAGTCCTCGCTTCCGGTCACCGGCCAGCTGGGTACCATATCGCTGGATCTGGAGGATATTTATCATCTGAAGGAGGGCGATGTAATCGATATGAACAAACCGAAGGATCACGATGTACGGCTGTTTATCGGCAGACAGGCATGGTTCACCGGTAAGATGGGCATATATAAAAAGAATGTGGCAGTGCGGATCAATCAACGGCTTTACGAAGAGGATGAGACGGAAGAAGAAGAACTGGATTTGGACGTAGAGCTTGAGACAGCCGCATTAGAATAAAGCTTACATATAATATTTTTATGAGAGAGAGGAAAAAACAATGGCGAAGATTATGCTGGTTGATGATGCTGCATTTATGAGGATGATGGTCAAGAACGCACTGAAAGAGGGCGGCTATGACAACTTTGTAGAGGCGCAGGATGGTGCCGAGGCAGTCAAGAAATATGATGAGGAGAGTCCGGATATGGTCATTATGGATATTACCATGCCGAACATGGACGGACTTCAGGCGCTGAAGACGATCCGCGGAAACCATCCGGATGCGAAGATCGTTATGTGTACCGCTATGGGACAGGAAGGCATGGTAGTGGATGCCATCAAGTCCGGAGCAAAGGACTTCATCGTAAAGCCCTTTAACAAAGAACGTATCGTAGAGACTGTGAAGACGATCCTGGGATAGGAAGAAAGCGGGAGGACAAAAAAGGTGGCTTTTTTAAGTTCATTTGATATTTGTGCGTCCGGACTCAGCGCGCAGCGTTTGAGAATGGATATTGCTTCGGAAAATGTCAGTAATATTGACACAACAAGAACCGAGGCGGGCGGCGCCTACCGCAGAAAACTGGTGGTGTTCGAAAGCTATGGATCCGGCAGTTCCTTCCGGGAGGCCATGCGTAATGCTGCCCAGGGAAAAGGGATCAACGTTCGGGCCTGCGGCGTGCGGGTTGCTGATATCGTGGAAGATGACCGGGAGATGAAGATGGTCTATAACCCGGAGCATCCGGATGCTGATGAAAGCGGTTTTGTGGAGATGCCCAATGTGGATCTGTTAAAGGAGACGGCCGACGCCATGTCAGCGACCAGATCCTATGATGCGAATGTCACGGCATTGAACGCAATGAAGCTGATGGCGCAGAAGGCGCTTGAGATTGGAAAATAATGTTGGACAAAAGGAGACATAGAAATGGGCGCTAGCAGCTTTAACGAAATGGAAATAGATGCCATAGGCGAGATCATGAACATCAGTCTCGGCGCATCGGCAACAGCGGTTTCCACACTGCTTGGCACAAAGGTAGACATTACTACGCCGGTAGTGCAGGTTCAGACCCGTGACGAGTTTGAATTCAAAAAGATGGAACCGGCGATCGGTGTCGAGATTGCCTATGTAGAGGGTCTCGCAGGCAAAAACGTGATGATGTTCCGTAAGGAGGATATCCGCATCATCGTAGGAACGCTGATGGGGGAGGACCTCAGCGACGAGTCCTTTGGACTGGATGAAATCCATATCAGCGCAGTGTGTGAGATTATGAATCAGATGATGGGGTCTTCGGCTACCGCATTGTCTGAATTTTTAGGGTTCAGTGTGAATATTTCGACCCCCCAGTCATTTGACATAGGAGAGCCGGATGAGTTCAAGGAAAAATATTTTCCGGATGCGGAAGGGATGGTGGTCGTCCGCTTCCGTCTGGAGATCGAAGAAAAACTGAACAGTGAATTTATGAATATTATGTCAACCAAACTGGCGAAGCGTCTGCTGACGCCGTTCGGTCTGGGAGGCGATGACGAGGACGAGGAGCCGGCGGCGGAACAGCCAAAGGAAGAGCCGGCAGCAGCGTCCACCGGAGGCGGAAGCATGTCTCAGGAGGAGATGGACGCATTGATGGCATCCATGGGCGGGTCTTCGGCACCGGAGGAAGAACCTGCGGCAGCATCCACCGGAGGCGGAAGCATGTCTCAGGAGGAGATGGACGCGCTGATGGCATCCATGGGCGGGTCTTCGGCACCGGAGGAAGAACCTGCGGCAGCATCCACCGGAGGCGGAAGCATGTCTCAGGAGGAGATGGACGCGCTGATGGCATCCATGGGCAGTCCGGCAGCACCGGCAGAAGGGCCTCAGAGTGCGCCGCAGGCGGCACCGGCCATGCAGCCGCAGGCTGCTGTGGGAGCGCAGCAGCCGTATTATCCGTATCCGGCACCGGCTATGGACCCGATGGTGCTTCAGCTTCTGAATCAGATGCAGCAGACACAGATGCATATGATGGAGATGATGAAGACAACCAAGGCTCCGGAACCGGCGAGAAAGGAAAGTTCGATCATCCGGCCTCTGGCTTCTGAACAGATTTATGGAGATGAGGGAGAGGGAATCGAGGACAAGACCAATCAGGAGATGCTGATGAAGGTTCCTCTTGAGATTTCTGTGGAGATCGGAAGAACCAAGCGTCTGGTCAAGGATATTCTCGAATTTACACAGGGTACTCTGGTCGTCCTGGATAAGATGGCAGGCGAGCAGGTGGACCTGTTTGTCAATGGTCAGTGTATTGCGCGGGGCGATATCGTCGTAGTAGAGGATAACTTCGGTATCCGTATTACAGAGATCGTTTCCAAAGAGATCAATCCGGAAATTCTGTGATGATGGGAGCTTTATCCGCATTCAGCACGATTGTGACTGTAATAGGTGTCCTGATGCTGGCATACTGGTGTTCCCGCCTGCTTGGAAAGCGGTGGGGGCAGAACACCTGTTCCGGGAACATGAGGGTCCTGGAAAGCATTCAGGTAGGACAGGACCGAAGAATCCTTCTTCTGGAGGTGGCGGACCATCACTATCTGATCGGTGTCAGCCAGGCGGGTGTTCAGCTTCTGGCAGAGCTGGAAGGTGATTTTATCGCGGACATGCCTCCCGGTCCCGGCGGCACAGGGCCGTTTTCTTTCCAGGAACTTCTGGAGAGATACTGGAAAAACCGTAATGAGAAAGATGGAGTTGACTGATGAGCGATCTACTGACACAATTGAATGGTGGGAGCGTTCCCACTCTGGAACTGATCTTTATGCTCACCCTTGTGGCGCTGCTTCCTTCCATCGTGATCATGATGACTTCGTTCACCAGGACCATCATTATCATTTCTTTTACGAGAAATGCCATGGGAGTTCAGCAGGCGCCGCCTAACATGGTGCTGGTGGGTATTTCCTTATTTTTGACTTTGTACATTATGAGTCCGGTGATCGACCAGATTAATGAGGAAGCATATCAGCCTTATCTGCGGGAAGAGATCACGCAGGAGGAGGCCATCGATCGGATGGTCGTTCCCATGAAGCAGTTCATGCTGCGCAATACAGAGGTCAATACACTGGACAATTTTATAGCCATGTCGGGTACCGAGGTGGAGGAAGATCCGATGGACTATCCGCTGACCGTCGTGGTTCCGTCTTTTATGACCAGTGAGCTGAAGAAAGGATTTATTGCAGGCTTCTGTATCTATCTTCCGTTCCTTCTGGTGGATATCATCGTATCGACTACGCTGATGTCCATGGGTATGGTCATGCTGCCTCCGGCCATGGTTTCGCTGCCCTTTAAACTTCTGCTTTTCGTGACGGTGGATGGCTGGGAACTGATCTTTTCCAACATTGTGAGAGGATTCAAGTAGTATCAGAGGATGAAATGGAAAGGAGTCTACGGATGACAGAATCAGATATACTGGGTATTTTATATCAGGCATTTGTGATGGCGCTGAGGCTTGCCCTGCCGTTTCTGCTGGTCAGTATGGTGGTGGGTATCATCATATCGATCTTTCAGGCGGCCACGCAGATCAATGAGCAGACTCTGACCTTTGTGCCCAAATTTCTCGCCATACTGGCAGTCATGGGGATTCTTGGAGGAACGATCCTGTCCATGCTTCAGGATTTCCTGAGGCAGATGATGAATGTGATTGCAGGAGGCTGACCGTATGTTCATCCTTTTTGCCCTTGTATTGATGCGGATGACGGGCGCGATTGTCCTGAATCCCGTACTTGGACGGTCCAATATCCCGTATGCGGTCAAAGGCGTTGTGATCTTCGCACTGTCTTTCCTGATGTACACAGGGACGGGAGGAGTGCTTCAGCAGGAACCGCGGATGATACTGGAATTTGCGGTCATGCTGATCAAGGAGCTGATGGTCGGTTTTGCCATTGGATTTTCCATGGAGCTGTCCTTTGCGGTGGTGCGTTTTGCGGCTGCAATTGTGGACTATATCATGGGACTTTCCATGGCGCAGGTATATGACCCTCAGTACAATACACAGATGACAATTACATCAGGTATGTATTACACATTTCTGGTGCTTTTATTTTTGGCAGGGGACGGCCATGTACATCTGCTGGCGCTGATCTATACATCGGCACGGCTGGTGCCCTTTGGCCAGGTACTGTTAAGGCCGCAGCTTGCGGAGCTGATGCTGGAGATCTTCAAGACAAGCATCGCCATGGGGCTGCAGTTCGCATTTCCGATTATCGCCATGGAACTGGTGACGGAGGCGGCAGTGGGGATCCTCATGCGTGTGATCCCGCAGATCAATGTGTTCTCGGTGAACTTTCAGCTGAAGATCATCGTGGGACTGATGATGCTGGTCTATCTGTTCAATCCTATGGCGAGCAAACTGTATGATATCATTGACAACATGTTTTTGTATATCGAGGAGGCGCTGATGCTCCTGGCATAGGGCGCCCACAGGAGAAAGCAGTTTTTCTGACAGAAGAAGGGAGTGGTGAACTTGGCGGAGGCAAACGGGCAGGAGAAAACCGAACAGCCAACCAGTAAGCGGCGCAGAGAGGCCCGCCAGGAAGGCAATATATTTCAGAGCAAGGATGTCGTTACGGTAATCATGCTGCTGGGCGTATTCTATATGATCCGGCTGGTGCTGCCGCTCATCTATGAGAGCGTGCGGGAATATATGGAGTTCTTTTTTTCTGCTGTCAGTCTGGATGCTCCTCTGGAGGGATCACCTCAGATTTATGTATTCAGCGTCGTTTCTCTGCTGAAGTGTTCGCTTCCGCTGCTTCTGGTCGCCATGCTTCTGGGTATTCTGGGGTATGGCATACAGACTCGTTTTCTTGTTACATTTAAGCCGCTGAAACCCAAATTCAGCAAGCTGAATCCCATAAACGGGCTGAAGAAAATGTTCAGTCTCAATAAAATCGTGGATCTTGTGAAAAACCTCATCAAGATCAGCGTCCTGCTGGTACTGCTCTACAACCTGCTTCAGAGCGACCTGCGGCCCATCGCGCGGATGATCGACATGCCGGTCTACAGTGCGACAGTGTATGCGCTGCAGATGGTGTTTGATCTGGTCGTGAAGGTGTGCATCGCATTTGCGGTGGTGGCCTTTTTCGATTTCCTCTATCAGAGATGGGATTATGAAAACAATCTGAAGATGACCAAGCAGGAAGTCAAGGAAGAATACAAGATGACGGAGGGAAATCCTGAGATTAAGGGAAGGATTCGGAGAATCCAGCGCCAGATGGCCATGAGCAGAATGATGCAGAATGTACCGGAGGCGGATGTGATCGTAAGGAACCCGACGCATTTTGCAGTTGCGTTAAAATATGACCCGGATAAAAACGGGGCCCCCGTTGTTCTGGCAAAGGGCCAGGACCATACGGCGCTCAGAATCGTGAAGATCGGCGAGGAAAATGGGGTATCGATTGTGGAAAACAGGCCTCTGGCGAGAGCGATGTATGCTTCCTGTGAGGTAGACAGGGAGATTCCCCCCGAATTCTACAGTGCGGTGGCGGAGCTTCTGGTATATATTTACAGGCTCAACCACAGAGACGAGATGCTTCAGTGACAGGCGTTTTCGGAAGGGAGCGCATGAGAAGAGCACAGTCCGCATAGTTTATATAGATGGATGGAGTCGTTAATGAAAAAATTATTAAGCTACTCAGTAGTACTGTTTGTACTTACAGTTATCCTTTTGCTTATCATACCACTGCCCACTGCGCTGGTGGACGTGGCGATTATTTTGAATATGTCGCTGTCACTGATGATCCTGGTTATCACCATGACGATCCGGGAACCGTTGGAATTTGCGATCTTTCCGTCGCTGCTTCTGATCACGACGCTGTTCCGTCTGGGTATCAATGTATCCACGACCAGGAACATTCTGAGCAATTCCGGTTCTTCCGGACAGATCATCAAGGCGTTCGGTGATTTCATTCTTCAGGGCAATGTGGTAGTCGGCCTGGTCATCTATCTGATCATCGTCCTGATGCAGTTTCTGGTTATCACCAAGGGCGCTGAGCGTGTGTCTGAGGTTGCGGCCAGATTTACCCTGGATGCCATGCCGGGAAAACAGATGGCCATCGATGCGGATCTGAACTCCGGCCTGATCGATGAACAGCAGGCCAAGCTGCGGCGTGAGAAGATCCAGCGGGAGGCGGACTTTTACGGATCCATGGATGGTGCTACAAAGATCGTAAAGGGCGATTCGATCATGTCGCTGATTACTACGGGTATCAACCTGATCGGCGGTATTATCATCGGTATGGTGCAGGGCAGCGGAACGCTGGGAGAGGTGGCGACCACCTATTCTATCGCAACGGTGGGCGACGGCCTTGTGGGACAGATCCCGTCCCTCCTGATTTCCACGGCAACCGGTATGATCGTTACCAGAGCCGTAGCGGAAGGAAGCCTGAACGAGGACATCTCCAAACAGTTTACGGCGCAGCCCACGGCCATCATGATCAGCGGCGTGGTCATGGCGGTACTGACAGTGATTCCGGGAATGCCGGTCATCCAGCTGCTGATCGTTTCGGTGGGACTGATCAGCGGAGGCTACTATCTGTCCAGACGGATTCAGGAAGAGCCCGCCCTTGCGGGGGGCGCAGGATTTTCGGGGCCAACGCCCGGTCCGGCGCAGGATTTTCCGGAACCGGAGGCCGGTGGAGAGCCGCTTCGCCAGGTGACGGAGGAAGAGTATTATAAAGACGTCAATAATGTATATAACCTTTTGACCGTAGAGCCCATAGAGATGGAATTCGGCTACAGCCTGATTCCTCTGGTAGATGAATCCGTGGGCGGAAGGCTGATTAACCGGATCGTGATTTTCCGAAGGCAGTACGCCCAGGATATGGGATTTGTGATTCCGTCCATCCGTCTGCGGGACAGTTCCGGATTGAACACCAATCAGTACTGTATCAAGATCAAAGGCGAAGAGGTGGCAAAGGGCGAGCTGCTGGTGGATTATTATCTGGCTCTGGACCCGGAAAATCCGGAGAAAGAGATCGATGGTATCGAGACCATCGAGCCGGCATACGGCATTCCCAGCCGCTGGATCCGTCCGGAGGATCGGGAGATTGCCGAGATTTACGGATATACGGTCATTGATCCGCTTTCTGTGCTGGTAACGCATCTGTCGGAGGTGGTCAAGCAGCATGCGCATGAACTGCTGACCAGACAGGAGATCATTCATCTGGTGGAAAATGTCAAGAAGAATTCTCCGGAACTGATTGAAGAGGCGTTCCCCAATTATATCAACTACAGCCTGCTTCAGAAAATACTGACAAGCCTTATGAAAGAAGGTGTGCCGATCAAGGATCTGGAAACGATTATTGAGACTGCGTTGGAGAGCATATCAGAGACAGGACTTCCGATCAAGGATGTGGATGGCCTGATCGAACATATCAGGACGGCCCTGAAGCGTACAATCACCCGGCTGTACTGTGAGGACGGCAGTATGAAGGTCCTTACGCTGGATTCAGAGCTGGAACGTACAATGGTTGGCTGCCTGTCCAAGGGAGAACGGGGATATTACCTGGCCCTGAGTCCCGATGTGCTTCAGAGCCTGATCAACCAGATCACCGTGCAGCTTAAGAAATTCAACAGCCTGTCACAGAATCCGGTGATCCTGACTTCTCAGGTTATGAGAGTTCATTTTTACAGGCTCATCGACCAGTTTTATCCGAATGTCAGGGTGCTGTCTTTTAATGAGATATCAAACAATATTCAGATACAGTCGATCGGGAGCCTGACTCTTGAAAATCCGGAGAAACGAGGTGCCTGATCTGCAGGGAGATGACATATGATGGCTCGGACAGGAAATCTAAAAGATAAGTCAAATGAAGAGCTTCTTGAGATGTACCGGGAAAGAGGCAGGATCGAGATCAAGCAGGAACTGGTTATGCGTTATCTCTATATTGTCAAGGCGATTGCATCTCAGATGCGGGGTGTCTATGCGGGATCCCTTCAGACGGAGGATATCATCAATGAAGGCGTGATTGCCATCATGAAAGGGATTGACAGATACGACCCGGAGCGAGATAATAAGTTTGAGACTTTTATATCAAGACGAATCCGGGGGATGATTATCGATCTGGTGCGCAAGAACGACTGGATGCCCCGGGACTTCAGAAAACAGATTCGGCTGATGGAGGAAGCGCGTACCGCACTGGGGGGCGATCCTACGGATGAAGAGGTTGCTGCCTACCTTGGAATGGATGTGAAAAAATACAAGAAATTCCAGCGCATGAGTGTGATTATGAACGTGCTGTCCCTTGATATGCTGATTGATGACGAGGATGAGCACCAGTCCCTGCAGCTTTCCAGCAAGGATTCGGGTTCTCAGCCGGAAAAGGCATATCTCCAGGGCGAATCCAGACAGGTGCTGGCGGAGGCGGTGGCAAGTCTGAAGGAGAAGGAGCAGCTTGTGATCTCGCTGTATTATGTGGAGGAACTCAACATGGGGCAGATCGCAGGGATTCTGGGGGTCAGCGAACCGCGGATTTCTCAGATTCACAGCGGCGCCATCAAGAAGCTGAAAGCCTATATGAGTACTTATATATAGAAGACCGGAAGGGAAGCCGGGAATACAGAAAAAGATAAGGAGGAGACAGAGGATGTATCAAGGATTTTATAACCTGACATCCGGTATGCTGACACAGCAGAGAAATCTGAATACCATCAGCAACAACATGGTGAATGTCCAGACCCCGGGTTATAAGAGTGATAAGATGGTCAGCAGCACGTTTGAAGAGGAGATGCTCTACCGGACCGGAAGAAAGAACAAGGGAGAGCATGAGGCGCTGGGCGTCACGTCCAAGATTCGGACGGCTCAGAGAACCTATGTGAATTATGAGCAGGGAAGTTTCAACCCGACGGATGGTATCTATGACTTTGCTTTAAGCGGCAGAGGATTTTTCTGTATCGACACGGCGGACGGGGTGCGTTACACGAGGAATGGTTCTTTCCGCGTGGATGAAGAAGGATATTTGACACTGAATAATCTGGGAAGAGTACAGGGCGCCGGCGGACAGCCGATCCAGATCAACAATGAGAACTTTTCCGTCAGCAACGGTACGATCTATGGGTACAACGAGGATGGGGTGGTCCAGGAGCTGGGAACGCTTCGGGTGGTGGATTTTGAAGGAGAATATCAGGATATCCTTCATAAAGAAGATTATGGGCTGTATTCTACAGATGCGGCATCCAGAGAAGTGCTGCAGGGAGAGACTGCGGTGATCTGGAAGACGCTGGAGCGGTCCAACGCGGACATGGTGGAGGAGATGACTTCCATGATTACTTCCCAGAGAGCGCTGCAGAGTGCGGCTCAGATGCTGAAGATGTACGATCAGGTCATGAGCAAGTCCGCAACCGACATCGGCAGAATGTAAGGAGGATTTTTATGTATCAGTCATTTTATTCGGCAGCAGTTGGGGCTTCCGCGTATCTTTCCAAGCTGAGTGTGACTTCCAACAACCTCGCCAATATCAACAACCATGGTTTCAAGCCCAAGAATGTGGCGTTTTCCGATCTGATCAATTACAATCTGAACGATTCGGCGGAGGCAGTTACGGAGCTTCAGGCAGGAGACGGCATGCGTGTACAGAGAACCTACAGCAACTTTGGCACATCGGCGGTGGCCATGACGAGAAGCCCGCTGGATTTTGCGATCCTGCAGGACAATGCGTTTTTCATGGTGCAGGACGTGGGAACAGGTGAGATTACATATACAAGAAGCGGGCATTTTCACAGAGGAGAACTGGATGGAAAGTTTTATTTGATGACCGATTCCAACCGGATGGTGCTGGATGCCAACCGGGAGCCTATTGAAGTGGGACAGATCGCGGATAATGAGAATGCAGGCGAGGATCTGGGCGCCATCCGGCAGAGCGTGGCTCTTTATACGTTCAACAATCCGAGCCGTCTTATGAATGTGGGAGACAATGAATTTGCTCCTTCAGACGAGGGCGCGGAACCGATCCTGATTGAGAATCCGGTGTTCACCACCGGAGCGCTGGAAAGTTCGGGAACGGATATGGCGGATGAGATGGTGAAAGTCATAGAAGCGCAGCGGGCATTTACCTATGCGCTGAAGATGGTTACCACATCGGATGAGGTGGAATCTACGATCAATTCTCTGAGAGGATAGCCGGACAGCAGGAGGTGGATATGAGATTAAAAAGTTATGAAGAGATGAACCTTCAAGATCTGGACGTAATGAAAGAGATCAGCAGCATTGGCACGAGCCATGCGGCGACTTCTCTGTCCAAACTTCTTCAGAAGGAGATCCGAATCGCCATTCCGGAAGTCAGTATTCTTGGCTATGAAGACGCGGTGAATAAGATCGGCGAGATGGAAGAGCTGGTGGCGGCAACTCTGGTGCAGATGTCCAATGAGGTGAACGGGCTGATTCTGTTTATCTTCAAGATGGATATGGCCAATGCCGTGCTGCAAAAGCTGATCGGAACAAAATACGTTTCTTTTGAGGAGATGGATGAACTGGCTTATTCTGCTCTGGAAGAGGTGGGAAATATTATTATCTGCTCGTACGTCAATGCGTTTGCGCAGTTGGTGGGGGTGGAGATCGATCTGTCTGTTCCAAGTTCTACGGTCAATATGCTGGGGGGCATTCTGACGGTTCCCATCGCGGAATACGGTTATGAGACAGATAAACTGATGTATATCAACGCAGAATTTATCATGGACGGGACCAGGCTTTCAGACGGACTTCTGATGCTGCCGGATATTGCATCACTGAACAGGATATTAGAGAAACTAGGTGTGTCAAGTTGACAGGAAGAGACTTAAAAGTAGGAATCGGTGATATGAAGTTTGCCCGGGGAGAGGGGCAGATCATTACTTACGCGCTGGGTTCCTGTATCGGGATTACGATGTATGACCCGGCTATTCGGCTGGGCGGGCTTTTGCATATCATGCTGCCTTCCAGAACGGATCCGAACGATCCGAAGGTATTTAAATATGCAGACAGCGGACTTCAGGAGATGATCCGCAAGATGTCGGCTTTCGGTATGCTGAAGAGCAGGACCATAGTGAAGATTGCGGGGGGAGCCAAAATGTTCGAGATCCGGGGCAATTCAGATTTCGGAAATATTGGACAGAGGAATGCCGCAATGGTGAAGAAGTTATTGTTGCAGGAAAGGATGCGTATTGCGGCGGAGGATACCGGCGGGAGTTATGCCAGAACCATGCTGATTAATATAGCCAACGGGGATGTCATCATCCGGACAGCCGGCAAGCCGGAGAAGCATCTGTAAAGGAAGGAGCGGATACAAGTGGAGAAAGAAAAAGAGGGTATTCTTCTTGAGTCGGGTACCAATGAGATCGAAATCATGAAATTCACGATCCAGGGTGAGTTTTATGGGATCAATGTGGCAAAGGTCAAGGAAATCATGATGAGTGAAAAGGTGAAGATTATGCCCCATGCCCATCCGGCAGTGGAGGGAATCTTTAAGCCGAGAGATATTCTGATTACGGTGATTGACCTGGGATATTATCTCACCGGCAATGATCTGGAGCACAAGCCCCGGGATCTCTTTATCGTGACCAATTTCAACAAGATGACGGTTGCGTTTCGTGTCCAGAGCATTGAGGGAATCAGCCGGATTTCATGGAAAGATATCCAGAAGCCGGATAAGACGCTGTCCCATGGAGAGGAAGGCGTAGCTACCGGTATTGCGCAGTGTGCGGGAGAGCTGGTGACGATCCTTGATTTTGAAAAAATCGTGGCTGAGATCGCTCCGGAGACAACGATTCAGATTTCGGAGGTAGAGCGGCTGGGCGACCGCCCGCTCTGTGACAGTCCGCTTGTGATCGCAGAGGATTCTGTGCTTCTGCAGAAGATGATCGATGATTCTCTGGAACGTGCAGGTTTCCTGAATGTGAAGAATTTCAACAATGGACAGGAAGCATGGAACTATCTGGAGACGCTTCGCCATGATTCGGATTTGTACGATAAGGTGAACCTGATCGTTACGGATATCGAGATGCCGGAAATGGACGGACACCGTCTGACCAAGCTGGTGAAGGACGATCCGCGGCTGAAGAAAATACCGGTGGTTATTTTCTCGTCTCTGATCGACGATCAGATGCGGCTGAAGGGCGAGGCTCTGGGAGCAGACGAGCAGCTTACCAAGCCGGAGATCGGCCATCTGGTGCATGTGATTGACAGATTGCTGGAACGTTTTCGCGATGAAGTCGCAGGTTAAAATAATGTAGTAATAACAGTAACTCCTGGTATACGGTATACCAGGAGTTTTTACGGAGGAGGCAAAGAGAATATGAACACAGATTTGAAAAAATATCCGAGAACGCCTCATTTGTCCGGATCCAGGCTTCAGCCCGGGGACGAGGATCTGAGTCAGATTCCTTTTGGGGAGATCAGGGGAAGACATCTGGTGGTGGAGGAAAAATGCGACGGAGCCAATTCCGCCATTTCCTTTGACGGACATGGCGAACTGCTCCTTCAGAGCCGGGGACATTATCTCACCGGAGGGTACCGGGAGCGGCATTATAACCTGCTGAAGCAGTGGGCGAATGTACACCGGGAGGTGTTCCATGAGGTACTGGGCAGCAGATACGTGATGTACGGAGAGTGGATGTATGCGAAACACAGCGTATACTATGACGCGCTGCCTCACTATTTTCTGGAATTTGACATTTTGGACCGGGAGAGCGGCTGTTTTCTGGATACGCCGTCCAGAAGGAGGCTGACGGAGCGGATGCCGGTGGTGTCCGTACCGGTGCTCAAAGAAGGAGAATTTTCCGATCAGCAGGAGCTGCTGGATCTGATCGGCCCGTCGCTCTATATCCGGCCAGGCCATATGGAACGGCTGCGGGCTTACTGCGGGAAAGAAGGGCTGGACGCGGACCGGCAGTGCCGGGAGACGGAAGGATCAGGGCTGATGGAAGGGCTGTACCTGAAGGTGGAGGAGAACGGCTGCGTGACAGAACGGCTGAAATATGTACGCGCTTCCTTTATGCAGTGCATTCTGGAATCGGATTCCCACTGGCTGGACCGGCCTATTGTGCCCAATCAGCTGAGCATTCCGATGGAGGAGCTGTTTTTGCCGGAGCTGCCGGGAAGGAGGTGACGGAGGATGGATCCATGGAAAAAGCTTTTGGCTTTCATACCGGAACCGCCGGACTGGAGGATTGACTGGAACGCGGTGAAGACGTCCGCGCTGCGGCCAATGATCGGACGGATGGAGGAGACCATGCAGAATCCTGCATGGCACGGGGAAGGCGATGTATGGACCCATACCCGGATGGTCTGTGAAACGCTTGCGGAGATGGAAGCGTTCCGGGGTCTGGACAGGAGGAGGCGTCAGGAGGCCTTTCTTGCGGCGCTGCTGCACGATATAGGGAAGATTCCCTGTACCAGGCTGGAAGACGGGCGTCTGATCTCTCCGAACCATACGGCGGTGGGTGCCAGGATGGCGAGAGAATTCCTGTATGCGTCGTGCGGACTGGGAGGGATGCAGGAACTGCTGGAGTTCCGGGAGACGGTGTGCGGCCTGATCCGGTATCATTCGCTCCCTGTGCATATTCTGGACCAGACGGACCCGGAGCTGAGGCTTTTGAAACTGGCGGCAAACGGGGAGCTTGCGGGAGATGTGACTGCGGAACTGCTGTGTATCCTGACGGAGGCGGATGTGCGGGGACGGATCTATGACGGGATTCCGGAGTCCGTGGATACGGTACGCCTCTGCGCGGATCTGGCCAAAGAGAATTCCTGCCTGAAAGGGCCGTTTCCGTTTCCTTCCCCCTTTGCGGAACATGCATATCTGTCCGGACGAAAGATCCGGCCGGGACAGGAACTGTATGACGACACCTGGGGCGAAGTCATCCTCATGTCGGGGCTTCCCGGCGCCGGAAAGGATACCTGGATTCGTGAGCGCTTTGGAGGGCTGCCGGTGGTCTCTCTGGATGAAATACGTAAAGAACTGCATGTATCGCCCCGGGAGCCGCAGGGACGCGTGGCGGCGTGCGCCAGAGAGCGTGCCAGGGAATATCTGCGTCAGAAAAGACCCTTTGTGTGGAACGCCACGAATGTGACTCCGTCGCTTCGGGAGAAACAGATCCGCCTGTTTCATGACTACCACGCCTCCGTGCGCATCGTCTATGTGGAAACCGGCTGGGAGGAACGCTGCCGGAGAAACCAGAGCCGGAAGGAAGAGGTCCCGGAGGAGGCGGTCAGCGGCATGCTGAAGAACCTGGTACTGCCGGAACGGTTTGAGGCGGAGAAGGTACAGTGGATCTGTACCTGATCCGGTAGAAAAATGGTCAATGAAGTCAGCCGGGTATCCGGCGGATTCCGTCTTGAATAAGGAGGAAACAAACAATGTATGAACTGGTACAGGTCAGTGAGAACTGTTATTATATAAACTGCCCGGCGAAGATGGGCGTCTATGTGGCGGACAGGGAGAATGTCTATCTGGTTGACAGCGGGAATGACAAAGACGCAGGGCGGAAGGTGAGGCAGATACTGGATAAAAACGGGTGGCATCTGGCGGCGATCCTGAATACCCACTCCAACGCAGACCACATCGGCGGGAACAGATACCTGCAGGGGCAGACGGGATGTAAGGTGTATTCCGGCGGCATAGAGGCGGCTTTTACCAGATACCCGGTACTGGAGCCGTCCTTCCTCTACGGAGGTTATCCGTGTAAGGATCTGCGGCATAAGTTCCTGATGGCGCAGGAAAGCGAAGTGACGGATTTTTCAGATGCAGGTTTCCCGAAGGAGATTGAAATCATACACCTGCCGGGGCACTTTTTTGACATGGTGGGATTCTGTATGCCGGACAATGTGGTGTTCCTTGCGGATTGCATCAGCAGCAGGGAGACGCTGGACAAATATGCGGTTTCCTTCCTCTATGACGTGGGCGCTTATCTGGAAACGCTGGACCAGGTGGAGCAGATGGAGGCGGCCATGTTTGTTCCGGCCCATGCGGAAGCCTCCGCCGACGTGAAGGAGCTTGTCCGTTACAACAGGAATAAGGTGCATGAGGTGGCGGAACGGATTCTCTTGATTTGTGAAGAACCGATGAGCTTTGAGCGTATTTTGCAGGAAGTGTTCAAAGGCTATGGTCTTTCCATGAACTTTGAGCAGTATGTGCTGGTTGGCAGTACGGTGCGGTCTTACCTTTCATGGCTGAAGGATACCGGGAAGCTGGTGGTTGAATTTCAGGACAGTATGCTGCTTTGGAAAAGAGGCGTGGGGACAGGAAGGAACCAGTATTACGAATCTGAATGTTCCAATAATGAAACAGAATAAAAAATTATCCCCCTACCCGGCTTGTGGACATATTTTTGACGTGGTATAGTCAAACCGGAATTTAACAATGCTCCTATATAAAAATCCTATATAAATACTCTGTCAAATCATAAAGATCTGCCCGTGGGCAGATTTTTATGGGGCAGGAAAATCCCCCCTGTGGGGTTGTGAAGAGTCTGCGTGTATGATAAACGACAAGGGGACTAAGAACTGTGAGTGCAGAAATTTGCATTGGCAGTATTTTCTGAACAAGACGTCTGTGACAGGCGTCTTTTTTCTTGGGAAAAACAGGAGCGATTTTATGATGAAAGGATTCCAAGGACATTCGGAAAAAGAATGAATCCATGCAAAACCCGAATGGTCGATATCCCCCTGTCCGGGTTGTTCCCGGAATCCGCAGTATGTTATATTTTTAACGGACAGTCCATAAAGCCCGTTGCCGCCGTATCGTGAGACGGCGAAGCGGCGGCACAACAGAAAAAGAGGTATGATATATGAACAAATGGAAAAAGCATTTTAATCGGGAGGAGCCCAACATGCCGCTGATTATTCTGATTCTGTCGGCCATATCGGTGGTGACGCTTCTTCTGGCCAGCGGCCTTGGACCGGTATCGGTGGCGCCTGGGACGACAGCCAGGATACTTGCCAGCAGGATTCCGGTTCTCGGCGGCAACCTTGCCGTGACCTGGGAACAGCTGGATCAGAATATCGTGCTGGGCCTGAGGCTGCCGCGTGTGTGTCTCGGCATGGTGGTCGGCGCTTCTCTGGCGGTCTGCGGAGTTACCATGCAGGCACTTGTGAGAAATAATCTGGCAGATCCGTTTATCCTGGGCGTATCCTCCGGTGCGGCGGCGTTTGCGACACTGGGGATGCTCTTTGGAGTGTTTTCCTTCCTGGGAACATACTCGCTGTCCATCAGCGCGTTTATCGGATCGGCGATTACGATCATCTTTGTTTATGTGATCTCCAGAGTCCGGGGGAGGATCAACATCACACAGCTTCTGCTGTCCGGTGTGGCGATCTCCATGATCATGGACGGAGTGACCAGCATTATCAAGCTGAGCGCTCCCAATGCACTTGGTCTACATAACGCAGAATTCTGGATGTCGGGAAGTCTTGCCGGGGCTAAATGGGCGTATCTGAAGCTTCCGCTCGGCGTTCTGGTGCTGTGCATGGTCTTTCTGATGCTCCATTACCGGGGGCTGAATCTTTTGCTTCTCGGCGACGAGAACGCAGGCTCTCTGGGGATCAATGTGAGAAGGCTGCAGAAAGAGCTGGTGCTGATCGCCTCCCTGATGGCGGGCGTGACGATTGCCGTCAGCGGGACGATCGGCTTCGTGGGTCTGATGGTGCCGCATTTTACAAGACTTCTGGTCGGAGGCGATCATCGAAAGGTGCTCCCGATCTCCGCCCTTCTGGGTGGAATTCTGGTGGTGTGGGTGGATGTGGCGGCGCGGATGATGATTGCTCCGGAGGAACTGCCGGTTGGTATTCTGACGGCTGTGATCGGAGGCCCGATTTTTATCTGGATGCTCAAAAAGAATAACCGCGAGAAAAAGTAAGAAGAGGAGGAAAATTGAAAATGTTGATGCAGGTAGAAGGTCTGACCTATTCTTACAGCGAAAAAGAGGCGGTCAAAAATGTCAGCCTTTATGTGGACAAAGGGGAATTTGTCGGTCTGATCGGTCCCAACGGGAGCGGCAAGTCCACAGTTTTAAAAAACATTTACCGGGGCCTGATTCCGGACAGCGGTTCGATCCTACTGGAGGGGGAGAATCTGCTGAATATGTCCTACCGAAAATCCGCGATGAAGATGGCCGTGGTGGGGCAGGAGAACGATGTCCCCTTTGACTTTCTGGTGGAGGAGATCGTTGCCATGGGGAGGAGTCCACATAAAAAGCTTTTTGACATCGACAATGTCAGAGATAAGAAGATTGTTCGGCATGCACTGGAGCATCTGGGGATGGAAGCTATGGCTCAGAGGAATTATCTGAATCTTTCCGGCGGAGAGAAGCAGCGGGTTATTATTGCCAGGGCGGTGGCGCAGGAGAGTGATTTTTTTATTCTGGATGAACCGACGAACCATCTGGATATCAGTTATCAGATGCAGATCTTTGATTTTATCAGACGTTTGAAAGTCACTGTGCTTTCCGCGATCCATGATCTGAACATGGCGGCGCTGTACTGCGACCGGATCTATGTTCTGAAGGCTGGACAGATCGTCCTTCATGGAACACCGGAGGAAGTACTGACGCCGGAACATATTTATGACGTCTACGGCGTCAGAAGCTCGGTGGAGAAACATCCGATTACCGGGAAAATGTCGATCACGTATCTGCCTGCGGATCTGCAGACAGCATAGCATATTGAGATAAGAATGGAGAAGAAAGATATGAAGAAAAAAATAATCAGTTTACTGCTCACCGGGGCGCTTGCGGCGTCTGTACTGACAGGCTGCGGCGGAAAGAAAGAGACGCCGGCAGAGACCGGACAATCTATGGATGAAGCGTCTTCGGCGTCAGGAGCGGAAGGAGAGACGGCGGGCGATACTGCTTCGGACGGCGATTATCCGATGACATTCCAGAATTACGGCAGAGAAGTGATAGTCACGAAAAAACCGGAAAAGGTGTTGACGCTGGGTCCAAACTGCACGGAGCTTTTCGCGGCGCTGGGTTTGGAGGATTATGTGGTCGGCCGGTCTCTGATCAATCACAGCCGCGGACCGCTGGATGAGTACGCAGACGCGGTGAACAAGATTCCGGAACTGAACTATTCCAGTGCGACCCGCGAGGCGATCCTGTCCAGCGGCGCTGATTTTATCTATGCGCTGGACTGGGAGATCGGCGACGAGGGATGCAATATCGAGGAGGTGGAAGATTATGGTATGACCGTCTATGTGAATTCGGCAACGACTCTGGAAGAGCAGTATCAGGAGATCCTGGATATCGGCAGGATTTTCGGGATTGAGGAGAAAGCGGAGGCTTATGTTGCGGATCAGAAAGCGAGGATTCAGGCGGTGCAGGAAAAGACTGCGGATCAGGCACCGGTGAATGTGTTGGTGTATGACAGTGGAAACGACGGCGTCTTCACCTGTTCCGGAACCAATTTTGAATCGCTGCTGGTGGAGCTGGCCGGCGGAAAGAGTCTTTTTGACGATCTGACGGAGAAGCAGTGGGTGACGGTCAGCTACGAAGAGGTGCTGAACCGTAATCCGGATGTGATCCTGATCCATGATTATGATTCTCCGTCTGTGGAGGAAAAAATCGCCGAGATCAAGGCAAATCCCACGCTCTCCCAGTTGGACTGCGTGAAAAATGAAAACTTTGCGGTTATTACTCTGGAAAGCGTTCTGGCAGGAAACCGCATGGCATATGCGGTGGAGACGATGGCGGGAGACTTTTATCCGGAAATATTCGGTGAATAATAACAGCTTCTGGAGCATTCGGAAAAATACAGGCATTGAATGCTTTAAGCTCCATTGATAATTTTGACGAAATATCCCCCCACCCGGCTTGTGGGACGCTGCAGGAAACGTTATAATTTTAACAGACTAAAAAGAACGGAGTGGCAGACACATGGGGGAACGGCTGGAGGAGATCCGCAGCTACTGGAATCTGAGGGCGGAAGGATATGCAAGAAGCAGTCAGGAAGAGCTTGAGGGGGAAGAACGCAGCTACTGGGAAGGGCAGCTTCGCCAGTCACTGGATGGAAAACCGTATAAGAAAGTACTGGACATCGGATGCGGGCCGGGATTTTTCTCTGTCCTGCTGGCGCAGATGGGATATGAGGTGACGGCGGTGGACTATACGGAAAACATGCTGGCCCAGGCCCGGAAAAACGCAGACGCCTACGGGGTGGACGTGGATTTCCGGCGAATGGACGCCCAGAATCTGGCGTTTCCGGACGAGTCCTTCGACTTTATCGTCAGCCGCAATGTGCTGTGGAACCTGGAGGCGCCGGAGCATGCCTATGAAGAATGGCTCCGGGTACTGAAAAGCGGCGGAAGCCTGATGAACTGCGACGGCAATTTTTACTATTATGTCAAGGACGCGGAGTATGGGGACCGTATGAGGTGGAAGCATACGCATATGGAGGGCGTCAGCGCGGCCCCCATTGACCGGATCGGGGAATCGCTTCCCATGGCGCAGGAGCTTCGTCCGGTCTGGGACGTGCAGATGCTCCGGAAGATGGGAGCGGCGCATGTGGACGGCAGCGTGACGAGAGAGCAGACACTGGCGGACGGACATCAGCTGATTCTGAATTTTGTCATCCGGGCGGTAAAATAAAACAGATCATCATACAGGCGGAGGGAAATTAAGGATGCTGTCAGCAAAGATTGAACAATACTGGACCGGCAGGGCGGAAGGATATTCGGAAGTGAACCGGCACGAGCTTGCCACAGGGCAGGACAGGGTGTGGTTTCGGGAGATTCAGAAGCATCTGTCGAAGGAAAAGAACCTGAAGATTCTGGATGTGGGGACAGGCCCCGGCTTTTTTGCCATCCTTCTGGCGAAGCAGGGGTATGAGGTAACGGCGGTGGACTACACGCAGGCCATGCTCCGGCAGGCGGAGCGCAATGCAGGGGAGCTGGCGGACCGGATCCGCTTTCGGCGGATGGACGCCCAGAGCCTGGAATTTCCGGACGAGACGTTTGATGTGGTGATTTCCCGCAATCTGACGTGGAATCTGGAATCGCCGGAGAGAGCGTACGCCGAATGGATGCGCGTTCTGAAGGAGGGCGGAAAGCTTTTGAATTTTGACGCCAACTGGTACCATCACCTGTTTGACGAGGAGAAGCGCAGACGGTACGAGGAGGACCGGGAGCGGGTGGAAGCGCTTCAGATGGAGGATCACTATACATGTACGGACATCGACGCCATGGAGGAGATTGCAAGACAGGTTCCCATGAGCCGCGTCATGCGTCCGGCGTGGGATATGCAGGTGCTGAAGGCATACGCAGGAGAGCGGGTGCAGGCGGATGAACAGGTGTGGAAACGGGTGTGGGACCGGACCGAGCAGGTAAATTACGCGTCCACGCCCATGTTCCTGGTCAGTGCGGTGAAGTGCCGGGCAGCGGACCGGCAGATGGTCCTGTCTGCCTGACAGAAAGCGGAGAATCTTTTATGATAGAGACAAAACAACTTCAATATCTGGTTGTATGCGCGGATCTGCAGTCTTTCAGTAAGGCTGCAGATGTTTTATATACAAGTCAGCCCAACGTGAGCAAGGTCATCAAGATGCTGGAAGGAGAGCTTGGCTTTCCGCTCTTTGAGCGGCAGAGCCGGGGGATTCAGCTGACGAAAAAAGGAAAGCGGGTGTACGATTACGCCTGCGGGGTCATCGAGCATGTGAATCAGCTTGCGGCGTTTGCCAGAATGGATGAGGGGGAGGAGCTTTCCATCGTCTGCAATCCCAGCTCCTGGATGTCCGCCTGTTTTACGGAATTTTATCAGCTTCACAGGGACGAAAACGTCCATTTTCAGGTCATGACGGCCAGCACGGAGGATGCGATCCGCCGGTGCGGCGGCGGAAGGTCGGACGTGGGCTTCGTGCATATGATGGAACCCCAGATGCTGTCCTTCCGGTATAAGCTGGAGCGGAACCGTCTGGATTTCGTGGAGCTGAGACGGCTGAAGGCCATGCTCTATTTTGGCGTGCACAATCCTATGGGCCGGAGGGCTTCGGTGGAGGAGGTGCCCATGGAGGAAGTCCGCCTGGTGCAGTGCTATGAGGATGAATTTACGCTGAACCATTACTGGGATATCTTCCGACAGGAGAAGGAGGAGGAGACGAAGGCGCGGGTGGCGGTGATTACCAACAGCGATTACGTGATGAACGATCTGCTGCGGAATACGGATCTGGGAAATATCAGCGGCGCCTATCTGGGGCCGGAGGAAAGCTCTCAGGGCTATCCGGGGCTTTCCCTTTACGGGGAGGAGGCCCCGGTGATCTTTGGATATGTCCTTCGAAAGGACGAGACGCCCGGGCCGTGGACGGAGCGTTTTCTGGAATTTGTGAAAGGAAAGCTGCAGGAAGGAGCTGGTCGGTGACCGGCTCTTTTTTCGCCGGATGATCCGGATATGGACACAGAAAGGTCATATTCAGATGGTAAGGTGCAGATAAGAAAGGAGGCAGGGCGTATGGAAAGACGGGTCCTGATCGTGGAAGACGATCCGCTGATGGCGGAAGCGGCGGCCGATTATTTCGGGGGAAAAGGGTGGCTGGCGGAGACGGCCGGGAACGGGGCGGAAGCGCTGGAGCGGTTTGGACAGAAACGGTTCCACCTGATCCTGCTGGATGTGATGATGCCGGAAATGAACGGGTTTTCCGTGTGCCGGAGGATCCGGAAGGAAAGCGACGTCCCGGTGATTTTTATCACCGCCCGGGTTATGGAGGAGGACCAGCTGAACGGATATTCCGCAGGCGCGGACGACTATGTGGTGAAGCCCTTCTCGCTTCCGGTGCTGTATGCGAAGGCGGAGGCGCTGACTGCGCGGGTGTGGAAGGGCGGAGCCGGAAGGCTGAAAGCAGGAGATCTGGAGATCGACGTCAGGAGTCGTGAAATGTGGAAACGGGGAGAGCCGGTGGCGCTTCCGCCGAAGGAATATGAGATGCTTCTGTTTTTTCTGGAAAATCCAGGACGGGTCTACAGCCGGGAACAGCTTCTGATCCGGTTCTGGGGATATGATTTTGACGGAAGCGAGCGGGTGGTGGACAGTCACATCAAAAAGCTTCGAAAAGCGTTGGGCGACTGCGGCTGTGTGATCCGGACCGTTCAAAGGATGGGTTATCGAATGGAGGTGCGAAATGAGAAGGAATAAGAGATGGATGGCATGGGTAGCGGCAGGTTTTCTGGCTGTGTATACGGCGGCCATGGGACTTTCCCTCTGTCTGTCCGCGGACAGATACCGGGAAACGTTCCGGATGGCGTACCAGACGAAGGAGATACAGGCCCGTGAGGAGCTTCGGACGCTGGAGCAGGTGCTGGCGGAAGAGCCGGACGCAGATGACGCGTTCAGAGAGCGGTTTTCCCTGTATCTGCTGGGGACGTTCTGCGCCTACGGCAGCAGGTACCAGCAGATCTCCGGCGCGGTCTATGACGCGGAGGGAAAAAAGATCGCGGAAGCGGAAAACGGTATCAGTATTATGTACGGTTATCCGTACGGGGGATCCAGAAGCCAGCCGGCTTCCTGGCCCATGCGGGATTATCTGACGGAGGAAGAGACGGAAGAGCTGGCGGGCTATGCGGCTTTGAGCGTTCAGAGCATAAACGAAAGCGTGGAAAAGATGGACGCCTGGGAGCGCGAAGGGGCGCCGGATTTCTTTGAGGAATATGATGCTTCCGTTTACGTGGATTCGAAGGACAGAGAACCGTATGGAATCTTTGTCCAGAAAAAACGCTGGGAGAGAGACGGAGAATCGGTAACGGACCCGCTGACCGGAATCCTGGGAGGCACGTTGATCTATGGGAACCACCCGGATACGGTCTATGGTATGACGGACGGGGAGATCGTGTGGCAGTGGGGAGAGAGCTTTGATCCCGAGTCGTCCGGCTCCATAGCCGGACGATTGATGATAGAGACCATGTTTCCCTGTATCAGCAGCGGATATGACGCATGGGAATGCTGGGAGCAAAATGAATATCTGCATGGATTCCCGGAAGAGCTGCCGGAGGTGTCCGGGGAACAGTCGGGGGACCTGGGCGGCGTTCATACGAAAGACCGGTGGAAGCGGACGATCCAGCCGGTGGAAGGCTCCGGTTATTCCATGGTCCTTGCGTATGACAGCCATCCGTGGCTTGCCGCCGCGGACCATATGAAATATGCCGGCCTGGGGTGCGGGATATTCATGCTGGCCTGCCTGTGGGCGGTCTGTACGGCAGTGGACCGGACATACCGGAAGCAGGAGGCGCTGGAGGAAAACCGCCGGGATTTTACCAATGCCATGGCCCACGAGCTGAAGACGCCGCTTGGAATCATCCGGGGATTTGCGGAGAATCTGCTGGAGCGGGTCAATGAAGAGAAACGGGAGTATTATCTGCGGCAGATCATCGGACAGACCGAGAAGATGGACGATCTGGCAGCGGAGATGCTTGCCATATCCCGGATGGATTCCGGGAAGCTTATCCTTCAGAAGGAAAGGGTATCTATGCAGGAGCTCATGCGGGAGGAGCTGGAAGAGCTGCAGGTGATGACGGAGGAACAGCACATCCAGGTCCGGTGTGATGTGGAGGAGGATCTGATCCTTCAGGCAGACCGGGAGTATCTGAAAAAGGCGCTGCGGAACCTGCTCACCAATGCGGTGATGTACAACCGGATGGACGGACGGATCCATATTCAAATCCGGGCGCAGTCCTGCGCCATCGAAAACACCGGGACGCCGCTCTCTGAGGAACAGCTGAAGCATGGGTTTGAGATGTTCGATCGGGGAGGCGCAGCCCGAAACGGAACCCATGCCGGCCTTGGCCTGTACCTGGCCAATCGGATCCTGACGCTTCAGGGACTTGCGCTGCACATGGAAAATACGGCGGACGGCGTCCGGGCGGTGATTTGCACGGATGGCAGGAAACAGCGGGGCTTCCTCCGGCAGCAGGCATCCTGACATAACAAAATAGAATAACAGCATAATAAAACGGAATGGCGACAGATCCCCCGTGCGGGCTTGTCTGCCATTCCGTCTTTGTGTAAAATAGAGCAGAATAACGTTAGGAATGCAAGGTGGAAATCAATGAAAACATACATAGCCAGAAGGCTGCTTCAGCTGATCCCGATCCTGTTCGGGATCACACTTTTGTCCTTCCTGCTGCTGCATACGGGGACGGCGGACGTGGTCGATGTGATGGAGAGCAATACCGGAAGCGTGATGACGGAGACGGAGAAGGAGCAGCTCCGTGCGGAGCTTGGGCTGGACAGGCCTCTGCCGGTGCAGTATGCGGCGTGGCTTGGCAGGGTGTTGAAAGGGGATATGGGAGTGTCCTACGTATCCGGCCGTCCGGTGCTCCCTGCATTTTTGTCAAAGCTTCCGGCGACCATCCTCCTGACGGTCTCCTCCATCCTCCTGACGGTCCTGATCTCGATCCCGCTGGGAATCCTGTCGGCGGTCAGGCACAACCGGATCACGGATTATATCATACGGTGTTTCAGCTTTATGGGGAATTCCCTTCCGAACTTTTTTGTGTCTCTGCTTCTGATCTATTTCTTTTCCCTGAAGTTAAAACTGCTTCCGGTTATGGGAAATACAGCCGGATGGAAAAGTGTGATTCTGCCGACGCTGACGCTGGCGCTTTCCATGGCGTCCAGATATACGAGGCAGGTTCGTGCGGCCGTTCTGGAAGAACTGAACAAGGACTATGTGCAGGGAGCCAGAGCGAGGGGCATCCATGAGAAACGGATTCTGTACGGCAGCGTGCTGCGCGCGTCCATGCTGACCATCGTGACGCTGCTGGCGCTGTCCGTCGGGTCGCTGCTGGGCGGAACCGCCATCGTGGAATCCATCTTCCTGTGGGACGGCGTGGGCAGGATGGCGGTGGACGCCATTACCATGCGGGATTATCCGGTGATCCAGGCGTACGTGATCTGGATGGCGGTCATCTATGTATGCGTGAACCTGTTTACGGATATCCTCTATCATTATCTGGATCCCCGGATCCGCGCGGGACAGGAGGAAATGCAGTGGAACTGAAAAGAACTGCCGGACGAAGGGCAGGAAACATCCATACAACATTTAAAATGGCCGTTTTCGGCGCGCTGGTGGCGCTGGTGCTTCTGACGGCGGTGTTCGCGCCGCAGCTGGCGCCCTTTGACCCTTACGAACAGGATCTTGGAAGCGCGCTTCTGCCGCCGGTGAGAGAACATTTGTTCGGAACGGACCGCTTTGGGCGCGACCTGCTCTCCCGGGTCATCATGGGTTCCAGGTCTACGGTCTTCTCGGCGCTTCTGCTGGTACTTCTGATTACGGTGATCGGGACGGCGGTGGGCATGCTCTGCGGATATTACGGAGGATGGCTGGATTCCCTTCTCATGAGGCTGTCGGATGTCTTTCTGGCCTTTCCGGGGATGGTGTTTGCCATAGCGGCGGCAGGCGTCATGAAGGGGGGACTTTTCAGCGCGGTGGCGGCGCTGGCGTGCATCTCCTGGCCCAAATACGCCCGGATCGCCAGAAGCCAGGCGCTGGCGATCCGGAACATGCCGTATGTGGCGGCGGCGAGGCTGGCCGGTTCCGGGGACGTTCAGATCATGGGAAAACACATTCTGCCCAATCTGGCGGGCCCGGTGGTGGTCACGGCTGTTCTGGACATGGGGACCATGATGATGGAGATCGCCGGGCTGTCCTTTCTGGGGCTGGGAGCGGCTCCGCCCGCCGCGGAATGGGGGTCCATGATGAGCGACGGACGAAGCATGCTGCAGACCTCGCCCTGGGTCGTACTGGCGCCGGGGCTGGCGATCTTCCTGACCGTCATGATCTTTAATCTGGCCGGGGACACGGTGCGCGATCTTCTGGACCCCAGACAGAGAAAGAGGTGAAGGACATGGCGCCGTTACTGGATGTACAGCAGGTGGAAATCAGCTATCACGGAAAAGCCGTCGTGCGGGATGTGTCGTTTCAGCTGGAACCGGGCGAGATCCTGGGGATCGTGGGAGAGTCCGGAAGCGGGAAAAGTACGCTCATCAAGGCGGCCATGGGGCTTTTGGACAGCGGGGGAGCCGTAACCGGAGGCCATATTTACTATAAAGGAAACCATGTGGTGGACGCGGGGCCGGAGGAGCTTCGGAGGATGCGTGGACCCGCCATGGGCATGATCTTTCAGCATACAGAGGCGTCGCTGTGCCCTGTCCGGAGCATTGGGGACCAGCTCTATGAGAGTGTCAGCCAGCATGAGCAGGTGAGCCGGGAGGAGGTGCGCAGGCGGGCGCTGGAGCT
Organism: uncultured Lachnospiraceae bacterium; assembly: GCA_910584205.1. GTDB lineage: Bacteria > Bacillota > Clostridia > Lachnospirales > Lachnospiraceae > Hominiventricola. The sequence continues at coordinate 19,647 of CAJUAA010000012.1, read as the reverse complement.
TTTTGGCCATATGCGCCTGAAAGATGGGGACCGGATTCTGAACAGTTATCCATTTGAACTGTCCGGCGGCATGAACCAGCGGGTCGGTATTATGATGGCCATGATATTGAAGCCGGACCTTCTGTTTGCCGACGAACCGACCAGCGCGCTGGATGTGACGGTCCAGGCGCAGGTGATCCGGGAAATGATGAAGATGCGGGATCTCTACGGTACGGGGATCGTCATCGTCACGCATAACATCGGCGTGGTGGAATATATGGCGGATAAGGTGGCGGTCATGTATCAGGGCCGCCTGGTGGAGTATGGAGAGACGGCGTCGGTCATCCGCCATCCGGAACAGGAATATACGAAGAAGCTGATCGGCGCGGTGCTTCGGGTCAACAGAGGATAAGAGATGCAGAACATTCTGGAAATAAAGGAAATAAAGAAAACCTTTTATAAAAACAGGATTCCTTTTCCGGCGGTGGACGGGATCAGTTTTGCCATGGAACGGGGAGAATGCCTGGGGCTGGTGGGAGAGAGCGGCTGCGGAAAAAGCACGACGGCCAGGATCATCACCCACCTGACGCCGCCGGATGAGGGAAGCGTGCTTCTGGACGGAGAGGAGACGCGGTACCTGAAAGGCCGGGCGGAACGGGAACTGTACCGGAAGGTCCAGATGGTATTCCAGTCTCCCCAGGATTCCTTTGATCCCAGGCGGACGCTGGGAGACGGGATTATGGAAGGCATGCGCAACCGGGGGATGAGCCGGACGCAGGCAAAGGAGCGGCTGTATGAACTGCTTTGGCAGGTAGAACTCGAACAGGAGTTCGCATGCCGCTGCCCTCACGAGGTCAGCGGCGGACAGTGCCAGAGGGCGGCCATTGCCCGGGCGCTGGCGCCGGACCCGGAACTGCTCATCTGCGACGAAGCCACCAGCGCGCTGGACGTGACGGTGCAGGCGCAGATCGTGGGGCTTTTACGAAAGCTTCAAAGGGAGCGGGGACTTTCCCTGCTGCTGATCAGCCATGATCTGGCGCTGGTGCAGACGCTCTGCGACCGGGTGCTGGTCATGTATCAGGGGAAGATCGTGGAACAGGGGACGCCGGACCAGGTGATCCGCCATCCGAAGGAAGACTATACGCGGATGCTGGTGGATTCGGTTTTTTAAAGCGGTGTACAGGAGAAAGGAAAGGAACCTATGAGAAAGAATGGTTTTTGGAACAGGCTCTGTGCGGGGGCGCTGGCGGCGGTCATGGCCGCGGGGATTCTGACGGGCTGCGGAGGCAAAGCGCCGGATTCGGAAGGACAGGAGGCAGAGGGAGAAAAGGTATTTTACTACGGGGATACGACGTTTAACGCGGAGAACGACGAGTCGGATGTGAATCCGCACAATGGATATTCCGGCTGGGCATGTATCCGCTACGGTATCGGGGAGACGCTGTTCAAGTATTCGGATGCCATGGAAGCGGATCCCTGGCTGGCAACGGAGTATACGAACGTGGATGAGACGACCTGGGAGATCACGCTGCGGGACGGCGTAACCTTCACCAGTGGACGCTCCATGGATGCCCAGGCGGTCAAGGAATGTCTGGAGCATCTGACCGAGGTGCATGAGCGTGCGGCAGGCGATCTGAAGATTCAGGAAATAGCTGCGGACGGACAGAAGCTGACGATCCGGACCGAAGTACCGGTGCCGGCTTTGATCAATTATCTGGCGGAGCCTTACGGCTGTATCATCGATATGGCGGCGGGGATTACAGAGGACGGCAATGTGTCGGGAACCGGCCCCTACCGCGCGACGCTGGTGGAGACGGACAAGGGGCTGACGCTGGTGAAAAATGAGGCGTACTGGGACGGCATGCCGCGTCTGGATACGATCTATGTACGGACGATCTCCGACGGGGATACGCTGACCATGGCCATGCAGTCCGGAGAGCTGGACGGCGCCTACGGGCTTCCGTACGCCAGCCTGCCGCTGTTTGAAGGGACGCCCTACACCATTTCTTCCGTGGAGACGTCCCGCTCGTTTTTCGCTGTCATGAACTATAAGTCGGAGGTGCTGCAGGACGACCGGGTGCGCAGGGCCGTGGCAGGCGCCGTTGACAGGAAAAATTTTACGGAAATCCTGCTGAACGGGAACGGCAGCCCGGCGGAGGGACCGTTTCCGGCCGGCTTCAGCTTTGGAGATCAGACGGTAACGGCGCAGCCTTTTGCCCCGAAGGCCTCCCGGGCGCTTCTGGAAGAGGCGGGATGGACGGATACGGACGGAGACGGCTATGTGGACAAAAACGGGCAGAAGCTGACGCTTCGCTGGCTGACCTATCCCAGCCGTCAGGAACTTCCGCTTCTGGCGGAGAGCGTGCAGGCGGTCATGAAGGAGATCGGTATCGATCTGCAGGTGAACTGTACGGCGAACCATCTGGATTTTGTGGCCGAAGGCGACTGGGATATTTACGCCAGCGCGTTTGTCACCGCGCCCACGGGAGATCCGGAATTTTTCTTCACCACACACTGTCTGGATTCCTCTTCCAAAAACCGGGGCGGCTACCACAGCGACGAGCTGGAAGCGCTGGAGGAGCAGATGAGCCGCACCTTTGACCCGGAGGATCGGGCAAAGCTGGCGACCAGGATGACGCAGGTGATCCTGGACGACAACGGCTTTGTCTTCGCCTCTCATCTGAGAATGTCCATCGTATCCGGGGAAGGCGTGACCGGACTGACGGCCCATCCCTGCGATTATTATGAGATTACAGTAGATCTGGACAAAAACTGAGAGGCAGCGACCGTACTGCCATTCCAAACGGTTATCCATCCATCAGAAAGCGGAATCGTCCGCATCCCCCACCCCGGCTTGCAGTGCAGCCGGGGTTTCGTTAAACTTATAACAAGAAAAGCGAAAGAGAGGGGATTTGAGATGAACAGAAACGCATACGGCATACTGATGGCGGCAGTGCTGACCGGCCTGTGCGCATCCGGGTGCGGAGCGCAGGACGGGGTGCAGAACGGAACGCAGGAGCAGCCCGCGCAGGCAGAGGAACACAAAACAGAGACAGATACGGATACAGAGGATTCGGTCATCGTGGTCATGGGGCCCACATCAGAGCCGGAATCCGGATTTGACCCGGCATACGGCTGGGGAGCGGGCGAGCATGTGCACGAGCCGCTGATCCAGAGCACGCTGACGGTGACGAAGCCGGATCTTTCCATCGATTATGATCTGGCGACGGATATGCAGGTGAGCGAAGACGGTATGGCCTGGACCGTCACGATCCGGGACGACGTCTTTTTCACGGACGGGGATCCGCTGACGGCAGAGGACGTGGCCTTTACCTACAATACGGTAAAGGCGGACAGTTCCGTCAACGATTTCACCATGCTGAAGGAGGCGGTGGCCGTCGATGAGAAAACGGTGGAATTCCGGATGGAGCGGCCCTATTCCATCTGGCCCTACACCATGGCCATCGTGGGGATCGTGCCGGAGCACGCCTATGGCCCCGCCTATGGGGAGAACCCGGTCGGTTCCGGACGGTACCTCATGAAACAGTGGGATAAGGGCCAGCAGATCATCTTTGAGGCGAACCCGGATTATTACGGGGAGGCGCCGAAGATGAAAAAGGTGACGGTTCTTTTCATGGATGAGGACGCGGCGTACGCGGCGGTCATGGCAGGACAGGCGGACCTGGCATACACGGCGGCTTCGTATTCGGACCAGGCCGTGGACGGATATACGCTTCTGGCTTACGAGACCGTGGACAACCGGGGCATCAATCTGCCGGCGGCTCCGGCGTCTGCGGACGCGGAGGGCAATCCGATGGGCAACGACCTGACAGACGATGTGCGGGTCAGGCGGGCCGTCAACATCGGCATTGACCGGGAGGAGATGATCCAGAATGTCCTGAACGGATACGGGACGGCGGCCTACAGCGTGTGCGACAGGATGCCCTGGTATAACGACGCGGCGCAGGTGTCCTATGACCCGGAAGGGGCGGCGGCGCTTCTGGAGGAGGCCGGATGGCTCCCGGGGCCCGACGGCATCCGGGAGAAGGACGGCGTGCGTGCAGAGCTGAATATTCTGTATTCCGCCGGCGATTCCGTCCGTCAGGCGCTGGCGGCGGATACGCAGAACCAGCTGAAGAAGCTGGGGATTGATGCGTCCATTGAGGGCGTAGGCTGGGATACGGCGTATACAAGAGCCCAGGCGGAGCCTCTTATGTGGGGCTGGGGAGCGCATACCCCCATGGAGCTCTACAACATCTATCACACGCTGGAGGGCGGAAGCGCGGAGTATTCCCCGTATTCCAACGAGAAGGTGGATCAGTACATGGATGAGGCGCTGGCAGCCACTTCTCTGGAAGAATCGTATGAGCTGTGGAAAAAGGCCCAGTGGGACGGAGAGACCGGGATCACCCAGCAGGGGGATATCCCCTGGATCTGGCTGTGCAACATCGATCATCTCTACTGGGCAAAGGAAGGCCTGCATGTGGCAGACCAGAAACTTCATCCCCACGGACACGGCTGGTCTATCGTCAACAATGTGGACCAGTGGTACTGGGAGAGGTAGAACCATGTGGAAAAAACAGGTTCTTTTTATCGGAACACAGGCCGTACGGATGCTCCTGCTGACCTTTTTTGTAAGTCTGGCAGCGTTCCTCCTCCTGTCGGCCTCACCCATTGACCCGCTGCAGGCAAACGTCGGGCAGGCGGCGCTCGGATCTCTGAGCCAGGAGCAGATCGAGAAGCTTCAGGCCTATTGGGGTGTGGGGGTGCCTCCGGTGGAGCGTTTCCTTGCGTGGGCAGGGGATTTCTTCCGGGGGGATATGGGAGTTTCGCTTCTGTACCGGCAGCCGGTGGCAAAGGTCATCGGCGTGAAGCTCATGAATTCGCTGTGGCTGATGACCATGGCCTGGATCCTGTCCGGCGCCGTGGGATTCGTACTGGGGATTCTGGCCGGAATCCGGGAGGGAAGCATTCTGGACCGGATTATCAGGGGTTATTCCCTTCTGATCGCCAGTACGCCGGCGTTCTGGCTGGCTCTGGTGCTTCTGATGGTCTTCGCGGTGTGGCTGAAGATGCTGCCCATCGGGCTGAGCGTGCCCATCGGCATGGAGGCAGGCGGAGTCACGGCCATGGACCGGGTCCGCCACGCCGTCCTTCCCGCCGTGACTTTAAGCATTACGGGAATCGCCGGCATCACGCTCCACACCCGGGAGAAGATGATCGAGATTATGGAAAGCGACTATGTGCTCTTTGCCAGAGCCAGGGGCGAGAGTACGTATGAGATCGTAAAAAACCACGCGCTTCGGAACGTACTGCTGCCGGCCCTGACGCTGCAGTTTGCGTCCATCAGCGAGATTTTCGGAGGTTCCGTTCTGGTGGAGCAGGTCTTTTCTTATCCGGGCCTTGGCCAGGCGGCGGTGACGGCGGGGCTGGGCAGCGACGTGCCGCTGCTTCTGGGGATTACGGTCATCAGCGCGCTTTTTGTATTCGGCGGAAATCTGACGGCGAATCTGCTGTACGGCATCATTGACCCAAGGATCCGAAAGGGAGGTGCCGAAATATGAGGCGGTGGAATGGAAGAATGACGGCCATGTTCCTCTGCGGGCTGGCGGTTCTGTTTCTGGCGGCCGTGACAGCCGCGGGATGGGGTGTTTCCGAGGAAGCGCTGGTGACGGATTTTTCCAGAAAAAACCTGGGGCCCGGCGTGCCGTATCTCTTCGGCACGGACTGGCTGGGCAGGGACATGTTCCTGCGGACGCTGACCGGATTGTCCATGAGCATCCGGATCGGGATTCTGGCAGCAGGCGTCAGCTCCGTTCTGGCGCTGTTTCTGGGGACGCTGGCGGCGACCATGGGAAAGGCTGCGGACGCGGCCGTCACCTGGATCATCGATCTGGTCATGGGAATCCCGCATATTCTGCTGCTGATTCTCATCTCCTGTGCGCTGGGAAAAGGATTCCGGGGCGTGGTCGTCGGCGTGGCGCTGACTCACTGGACCTCTCTGGCCCGGGTGATCCGGGGCGAGGTCATGCAGTTAAAGGAGGCGCTGTACATTCAGGCCGCCAGGAAGCTGGGCGTCGGCACATGGGAAATTGCATGGAAACATATGTTCCCCCATCTGTTTCCGCAGTTTCTGGTGGGGCTGATCCTGACGTTTCCCCATGCGATCCTGCACGAGGCCGGCATCACGTTTCTGGGCTTCGGTCTGTCGCCGGAGCAGCCGGCCATCGGGATCATCCTGTCGGAAAGTATGAAATATCTGGCCATGGGGCGCTGGTGGCTGGCGCTGTTTCCGGGGCTCTTTCTGGTGTGCACGGTGGTGTTGTTTGACGTGGCGGGAGAGGGGCTTCGAAGGCTTCTGGACCCGGGCAGCGCGCATGTCTGACGGCCCCGAACTCCGGAACCGGAGGAAAACGGGCGTCTGGCTCCGGCAGCTCTGCGGACTGGCCTGAAACCCGAAGAATCAACAGGAAAGATACGGTATGTGATGGAGAAGAAAAAAGTGATTCTGGATATCCGGAATGTTTCGGTGTCCTTTGAACAGTATGAAAGAGGATTTCGGAAGAGGAAGCTTCCGGTCATCCGCAGCCTGGACGTGACGGTCCATGAAGGCGAGATGGTGGCCGTCGTAGGTTCCAGCGGCTCCGGCAAAAGCCTTCTGGCCCACGGAATCCTGGGAATCCTGCCCTACAATGCGTCCATGAGCGGGGAGATGCTCTATGACGGGGCGCCGCTTACGAAAGAGCGGCAGAAGGCGCTGCGGGGCAGCGAGATCGCGCTGGTGCCCCAGAGCGTGGCGTTTCTGGACCCGCTCATGAAGATCGGCCCCCAGATCCGGAAGGGAAAAAAGGACCGGGCGTCCAGAGAGCGGCTGAACGATATTTTCCGGGGATATCACCTGAAGGAGGAGGTACAGGAGCAGTATCCCTTTGAACTGTCCGGCGGCATGAACCGCAGGGTGCTGGTATCCACGGCGCTTATGGGCAGCCCCCGCCTTGTGATTGCGGATGAGCCCACGCCGGGCCTGCACATGGACATGGTGCGCCGGGTCATGGGGCATTTTCGGGAACTGGCGGACCGGGGCGCAGGCGTGCTTTTGATTACCCATGATCTGGAACAGGCGCTTCAGGTGGCGGACCGGGTCGTGGTATTTTACTCAGGGATGACGGTGGAAGACGCTTCGGTACAGGATTTTCAGCGGGAGGAGACGCTCCGGCATCCCTATACCAGGGCGCTGTGGCGGGCGATGCCCGAAAACGGCCTTCAGTTTCTTCCGGGGACGCAGCCTTATGTGAAGGATCTGCCGGAGGGCTGTCCGTTCGGCCCCCGGTGTGAAGCCTGTACGGAGGAATGCAGAAGGGAAATTCCCGTCAGGGAGCTCCGCGGCGGGAGCGTTCGCTGCGTACATGCCACATAAAGCCGTCGGCGGACGGGGACAGGAGGACCTATGGTACTGGAAGCGAACCATATTACATTTCAATATAAAAATACGAACAGGGGCGATAAAAAACACATCCTTTACGACTTCAGCCTTCGGATCGGGAGCCGGGAGCGGGTGGGCATCGCGGCGCCCAGCGGATTCGGCAAGACCACATTCTGCAAAATCCTGGCCGGTTACGAAAGACCGGACCGGGGGGAGGTACTGCTGGACGGGAAGCCGCTGGAAGCTTATGGGGGCTGCTGTCCGGTGCAGATGATCTGGCAGTACCCGGAACAGGTGGTGAATCCCCGCCTTCGCATGCGCAGGGTTCTGCAGGAAGGGGACGGGATCGAAGCCTACATCCTGCAGGGGCTGGGTATCCAGGAGGACTGGCTGAACCGCTATCCGGCGGAGCTGTCCGGCGGGGAGCTGCAGCGCTTCTGCATTGCCAGAGCGCTGGGAAAACGCACCCGGTTCCTTCTGGCGGATGAGATCAGCACCATGCTGGATCTGATCACCCAGAGCCAGATCTGGAATTTTCTCGTGGAGGAGGTGGAGCGAAGGGAGATCGGGCTTCTGGCGGTGAGCCACAGCATGCCGCTTCTGGAGCACGTCTGTACCAGAATCCGCTGTCTGGAGGAGGTATCGTCATAAAGCATAAAAAACGGCCATCAGACTGACTGATGGTCATTTTTGCGTCCGGAAAGTGAAGCTTGAAGAGCGGGCGGCAGGTATGGTAAAATTCAGGTAGAAAGCCTGTGGGAGCCGGTCCGGCTGACAGAAGAGATCAGGCGGCTACCGGGGCAGCTGCCTGATCTTTTCAAAGCTTTTATCGCTGATGACGTGTTCCATCCGGCAGGCGTCTTTTCTGGCGGTTTCTTCATCCACGCCGATGGAGATGAGAAACTGGGTGAGGACCAGATGTTTTTCGTAGATGTTCAGGGCGATGGCAAGCCCGGAGCCGGTGAGGATCAGATGGCCGTTATCGTCCAGCGTGATGTAGCCGTTTTCCCGAAGCCGCTTCATGGCGACGCTGACGCTTGGTTTGCTGTATCCCAGATGATTGGCCACGTCGATGGAGCGGACGTTGCCCAGCTCTTTGGAAAGAACGAGAATGGCTTCCAGATAATCTTCCGGTGATTCCTGCATTTTCATTGAGTGATTCCTCCTGTCCCTGATGTGCGGGAGCAGAAAGGGGCGCCTGGAGCGCGTTTCTGCTGCCTGCTGCTGTCAGCATACCATACGGGCGGCGGATTTTCAATCCGGAATGTTGGATCGGCGGAGAAGGCAGGAAAACGGAAGAGAACAAAAAAGCGCCGCGACCACGGCGGACGGGATATTTCCAGAAGAGGAGGGATCGAACAGGTATGCCAGAGGAGCAGAGAAAAGCGCTGGCCAGAGAGGCGCTGAAGCTGGCCCGTTTTCGGATTCAGAAAAATCTTCCGGTTTTTGGAGGGGCGCTGGCCGTGCCGAACGAGGCATGGACGGACGGGCGCTCCGGTATGGATGCACAGAAGCTGTACTGGAATGAGCAGGAGGTGCTGAAGTGGTTCCGGGAGGGGATGGAGGTACTGGAGCGGCAGTATGTGCACCTTTTGTTCCACGGCATCTTTCTGCACGGCTTCCGGCGGAAGAAAGCAGAAGAGAGGATCTGGTGGCTGGCCTGCGATCTGCTGGCGGAATACCGGATCGACCGGATGCACGTGCCCGGTTTTGCCTGGCCCATACCGGCCTGCAGGAGCCGGTACTATCGGGAGATCAAAGAGGCGTCGGTGCCTTTTGACGAAAGGTCCCTGTGCACCTGGCTGGCCTCCAGAGAAGAGAAAGAACTGGAGGAGCTGGAGAGGATCTTCCGAAAAGATGAACATGTGTACTGGCGGGAAAATGAACAGGCCGTATATGAAAATCATACAGGGCAGGAATGGAAGCCGGAGGAGACGCAGGGCGTGTCGGAGGCCGTACACCGGTGGCGGACCGTGTTCGAACACCTGGAGCTGCGTCAGGAGGAGCACAGAAGGCAGGCGGGCGGAAGCGTCGGGACGAGGACGGAACAGATCGTCCTTCAGAAGGAACGGGGCTATGATTACCGCCGGTTTTTGAAGCAGTTTGCCGTGGAGAAGGAGGAGCGCCTGCTGGACATGGACAGCTTTGACTGCATTCCCTACGATTACAGCCGGCGGATGTACGAGCGGCTGGTCTTTCTGGAGCCGCTGGAGTATAAGGAGGTCCGCAGGCTTCAGGAGTTTGTCATCGCCATTGACACGTCGGGCTCCTGTTCAGGAGAGGTGGTGCGGCGGTTTTTGACGGAGACCTGGGAGATCCTTCAGGAAAAAGAGAATTTTTTCCGGGACATGCGCATCCATCTGATCCAGTGCGACTGCCTGGTCCAGGAGCATGTCTGCGTGGCCAGCGAGGAGGAATGGAAGGATTATCTGGAACACATGTCGGTAAAAGGCCATGGGGATACGGATTTTACACCGGTCTTCCGGCTGGTGGATCGGCTGGTGGAAGAAGGCAGGCTGAAGCATCTGAAGGGGCTTTTGTATTTTACCGACGGGGACGGAATCTATCCGGACCGGAAGCCCGGCTATGAGACGGCTTTTGTATTTTTAAATGAAGAGCTGCGGAAAGGGACTGCGCCTTCCTGGGCGCAGACGCTGACTCTGGACGCAGGACCGGGATGGGAGAAGGAAGGATGAACATACAGGAAGCAAAGGAAGAAATCATACGTACCGTACGCGCTTATACAGCAAAGGACGACAACGGGTGCCGCCGCATCCCGCCTGCAAGACAGCGCCCGGTGCTGCTCATGGGCCCCCCGGGCATCGGCAAGACGGCGATCATGGAGCAGGCGGCGGAGGAATGCGGGGTAGGGCTGGCGGCCTATACGATCACGCATCATACGAGACAGAGCGCCGTAGGCCTTCCCCAGCTGGTGAACCGGAAGTTTGGTGATCGGGAATACACCATGACGGAATATACCATGAGCGAGATCGTCGGAGCGGTCTATGAATATCAGGAGCGCACCGGATATCGGGAAGGGCTGCTGTTCGTGGATGAAATCAACTGCGTATCGGAGACGCTGGCGCCTACGATGCTGCAGTTCCTGCAGTATAAAACGTTTGGCAATCACCGGATTCCGGACGGATGGGTGATCGTGGCGGCGGGAAATCCACAGGAATACAACACCTCCGTCAGGGAACTGGACATGGCGGCCCTGGACCGGGTGCGTCTTCTGGAGGTGGAGGCGGATCTTTCCGTGTGGAAAGAATACGCGCTCCGGCAGGACGTACATCCCCTGGTCCTTTCCTACCTGGAGCTGCATCCGGAGCACTTCTACCAGGTGACGCTGACCAGGGATAAACGGGAATTCGTCACGGCGAGAGGGTGGGAGGACCTGTCCGTCCTGCTTCGGGAATACGAGCGGCAGGGCCTGCCCGTGAGCAGGGAATTCATGAAAGAATTTCTGAGGGTGCCGAAGATCGCGTCGGATTTTGCATCCTGGTATCAGCTCTGCAGGACGTATCTTGGCCAGTACCGCTTTCAGGAATTTGTGGAAGGACGTCTGACGGGCCAGGAGATGGAGGAACTGAAAAGCTGCCTTCGAGCTGCAAAGGGAGACGTGCGCTCCATGTTTGTATACTATCTGCTGTCCGCTGCATCGGAAAAGCTTACTGCCTGTGGAAGAGGGAGCAGATATCAGGAGCGGGAAAAGGAAGTGCTGTCCCAGCTGGCCTCCTATATCAAAGGAGAGGGAAAAGGTGATCCGGACGGTTTTCTTCAGAGGCGTCTTCATGCCCGCCAGGTGCAGAAGGAAAACGGCCTGCTGAAGCCCTGGGAGGAGAGCATGGAATGCGCGGTGGATGAGCGTCTGCGGGAGCTGCTTCTTAGTCCCGGGCGTCTGCAGGTGGTATCGGAGCTTCAGAACTGCCGGAAGGTGGAGGAAGACTCCTGCCCCTCGCTGGGGCTTGGGGAAAAGCGGGAACGGCTTGCCCGGGAGAAAGAGGAGCTGACGGCGTTTCTGGACCGCATGACGGATTTCCTGCTGGAGGCCTTCGGGGAGGATCTGGAGCTGGCGGACTGGCTCCAGGGGCTTCAGAACCACGGAGATATCCGAAGAGTCGGATATGAGCGCAGGGATCTGCACCGGCTGCTGGAGCAAAAGGATCAGGAAGAGCGCCTGAGAAGAACAATTGCAGAAATGGAGGAACTATATGAAGCTGCTGATCGCAAGTGATATACACGGTTCTGCGTATTACTGCAGAACGCTTTTGAGACGGTATGAGGAGGAACGGGCAGACCGGCTGATCCTTCTGGGAGACCTGCTCTACCATGGCCCCCGCAACGACCTGCCAAAGGAATACGCGCCGAAGGAGGTGCTTGCCATGCTGAATGAACGGAAAGAGGAGATCCTCTGTGTCCGCGGAAACTGCGACACGGAGGTGGACCAGATGGTCCTCCGGTTCCCGATCCTGGCGGATTACGGTTTTCTGTATGAGCAGGGACGCATGATCTTCCTGACCCACGGACATGTCTTTCACGAACAGAATCTTCCGATGCTGAAGAAGGGAGATATCCTGCTGCATGGGCATACCCATGTGCCGGCCTGCCGGGAGCATGAGACGTATGTGTATATGAATCCGGGTTCCGTGTCCATTCCCAAGGAAGGAAGCGCCCACGGATATCTCATCTATGAAGCCGGCATCTTTCTCTGGAAGGATCTGGACGGGAAGCCCTATATGGAATACAGGCTGTAAGCACATGAAAAAACCATACCACGCGGCGGGAACCGTACGGTATGGTTTTTTAAGCAATGGGGATCAGAGCTCCAGGATCTTTCCCGCCTTCTTGTCGTAGCGGCAGTATTTTCCGTGTTCGGAGATAAAGGGCATATAGGAATTTTTCCTGTTGTCCTTGACATAGACAACGCCGGTGGCGATCATCTGTACCAGGGAGAAGCGCTCGCTTAAGCTGGAGATCCATTCGTAGGTCTTCTCTTTGGAGGACGGAGCCATGATCAGATTGTATCCGCCTTCGCAGGATTCCAGGCTGAAATAGACCTTTTCTGCTTTCTTCGGATCTGCAAATACCTGGCTGAAAATGTAGGAAGAGAAATTCTTCTTTACAAATGCCTGGAAGGTTTTCCTGTCATAGACCACTTTGGATACGGCGTCCGTGATCTTGTCGCCGCGCTCAATACGGGTACGGAGGATCTTCAGGACGTCAATGGTCCAGTTGATAAAGGAAATGCTGCTGTACTCCATGGATTCCAGCAGATTGCTGATGAGCTCCCTGCTGAGCGTGTCAGAACGTTTGGCTTCTTCAAATAACTGGTTTTTCATAAACTTTTTCTCCTTTTTATATGGACGGCCGCTGGGCTGCCGCAAAGTACGGGGTGAGACTCCGGACCTTCGGTCTGTCGTTAAACAAAACAATGGTCTGTTGCGGAGCATAAGACTCCAGACCTTCGGTCTGTCGTTAAACATAAAAAAGTCCAAAGACTTTTTTATGTTTACATTATAAATCTACTTTATGGAAAATACAAGGAAACTTTGAGAGAATCTTACATTCTGAGGGAAGGACTATTTGCCAATCCGGCCAAAATGTGATACACTGATAAATGACGGGCCGAGGAAGGCCATCGGCCGTCGGAAGATGCAAATAAACGGATCTCAGAGAGGAAAAAATTTATGAAGATTTTGGTGACTGGCGGAGCAGGTTATATTGGAAGCCATACCTGCGTGGAGCTTTTGAACGAAGGCTATGATGTGGTGGTTGTTGACAATCTGTACAATGCGAGTAAAAAAGCGCTGGACCGGGTGGAGGAGATCACAGGCAGGTCAGTGACATTTTACGAGGTGGATCTTCTGGACCAGCCCAGGCTGAATGAGATATTTGAGGCGGAGAAGCCGGAAGCGGTCATTCATTTCGCAGGCTATAAGGCGGTGGGAGAGTCCGTGGAAAAGCCCATCGAGTATTATTACAATAATATGGCAGGAACGCTGCTGCTGTGCGACACCATGAGAAAGAACGGCGTGAAAAACATCATCTTCAGTTCCTCCGCCACCGTATACGGAGATCCTCTGGAGATTCCGATCACGGAGAACTGTCCCAAACAGTCTCCGACGAATCCCTACGGACAGACCAAAACCATGCTGGAGCAGGTGCTGATGGACATTCAGAAGTCCGATCCGGAATGGAATGTGATCCTGCTTCGTTACTTTAACCCCATCGGCGCGCATAAGTCCGGTAAGATCGGGGAGGATCCCAAGGGAATCCCCAACAATCTTCTTCCATATGTGGCGCAGGTTGCCATCGGCAGGCTGGAGTGCGTCGGCGTGTTTGGAAACGACTACGATACTCCGGACGGAACCGGCGTGCGCGACTACATCCACGTGGTGGATCTGGCAAGAGGACATGTGAAGGCGCTGGAGAAGTTTAAAGAAGAAAAAGGAGTCCGGATCTACAATCTGGGTACCGGACACGGATACAGCGTACTTCAGGTGGTGGCGGCCTTCAGCAAGGCATGCGGGAAAGAGCTGCCCTATGCGATCAAGCCCCGCCGCGCGGGAGATATTGCCACCTGCTACTGCAATCCGGCAAAGGCGAAGGAAGAACTGGGCTGGGAAGCAGAGTACGGGATCGAAGAGATGTGTGCGGATTCCTGGAGATGGCAGTCTCAGAATCCCAACGGATACAATGATCCGGAATAGACCGTCAGGCGAGGGAAATGATGAAGATTATTCTGGTGAGTTATTCCGGAAGCTCTGCGAGTATTTTAAAAGACCGGATGCTGGCATGGGCGGCTGCGAATATGATGGAGACGGAGATCGTGATCTCCTCGCTTGCCGGGCTGGAAGAAGGAGCGGAGGATGCCGACATCGTTCTGGTAGGCCCGCAGGTGCGCTGCGCGCTGGCCAGTGTGAGAGAATGGGTTCCGGTGAAGGTTCCGGTGCTGGCGGTAGATACCCGGGATTTTGGCATGGCAAAAGGCGACCGTGTCATGCAGGAGGCGATCGCCGAGATCAGACGTTACAAAGAACAGCTTATGATATGAGAAATTCAAAGAAAGGACAGGTGCGGAATCCGGCGCCTGTCTTTTTTGACAAAAATGAAAACCATTTTCCATGTGATTACCATATAAGGGTGAAGGGCAAAGCCTTCGGAAAAGACGTCTGAAACTGGAGGACAGGACATGAGCCGAGAAGAACTGGAGGAATGTATCAGGAAAAACGGAAAAGACATCTATTCTTTCTGCTGTCAGCTGGCCGGCAGCCGGCAGGAAGCGGATGATCTGTACCAGGATACCTTTCTGAAAATGGTGGAGCTTAAGGGAAGGCTGGATATCACCAACAATCCCAAAAGCTATCTGCTGTCGGTGGCAGTGAACCTGTGGAGGAACCGGAGACGGAAATTCGCCTGGAGACAGCGGATCACAGGACCGGTGCTGTCCATGGAGGATACCGTTCTGGAGCTGCCAGCAGGAGAATTGTCGCCGGAAGAGCAGGTCATATCCGAAGAGGAGAGGACGCTGGTACAAAAGGCGGTGGGCAGCCTGCCGGAAAAATACAGGCTTCCGGTACTGCTCTTTTATATGGAGGAATTGAAACTTTCCGAGATCTCGCAGGTGCTGAAGATTCCGGAGGGAACCGTGAAGAGCAGGCTTTACAAGGCAAAAAAGGTGCTGAAAAAAGAACTGGAGGTTGTTTTGCATGAAAAGAGATCTTGATCGTGTTTTAAAACAGGCCCTTACTCCGCAGAATGAGCCGGATGCATGGCTCAATCGGAATCTTTTATATCAGGCAGAGGAGATGGAGAATATGGCAGACAGGTCGAAAATGAGAAAAAGCAGGATATCCGCGGCGGTGACGGCGGCAGCATTGACACTGGTGATCGGTTCCGCGGCGGTGGTGGCAGCCGCCAGGTACCTGACTCCCGGGCAGATCGCCCAGGAACTGCAGGATCAGAAGCTGATGGACGCGTTTCAGGGAGAGGACGCCGTGCTGGTCAATGAGACGCAGGAATATGCGGGATACCGGATCACCCTTCTGGGGGCGGTGACCGGCCGGAACATCAGCGAATACCTTCCGGTGGATGAGAAAGGGCAGGTGGAGGACGACCGGTTCTATACGGCGGTGGCCATTGAGCGGGCGGACGGCAGCCCCATGCCGGATACCGGCGACGACGCGTACGGAGAGGAGCCGTTCTATGTGTCTCCTTATATTAAGGGGCTGGAGCCGTGGAATTACGGCCTTATGAATCTGGGCGGCGGATACAGCGAATTTGTACAGGAGGGGATACAGTACCGCCTGCTGTCTATGGAAAACATCGACATCTTCGCAGACCGGGGGATTTACATCGGCATCAGTTCCGGAACCTTCTACGACAGTGAGGCTTATCGGTTTGATGAGGCCACCGGGGAGATCACAAGGAATGAGAGCTACGGGAAGGTGAATGCGCTGTTTGTCCTTCCTCTGGACCCTGCCAAAGGAGACCCGGCGGCAGCAGAGGCATTCCTGCGGTCCCTGGAAGAAGAGATGCACGCGGAGGATGAGCCCATGGAGATGGGTGAGCAGGATCTGGAGATCGAAGCCTGGATGGAAGTGTTTCAGTCCGAGCTTCAGGAGGGCAGGATCAAAGAAGACGCGGAGCGGATCGAATCCACCGTGCAGGTGTGCAGGCCGGATGCGGACGGAATGGCCGAATATTCCTATGACCTGGGAGAGGAAGGCAGCGGAAGCGGGCCGATTTTCGTGAACGAGCTGTTCCCGGAGAAAAAGCCGGGCAGTATGAGGGTTTGCAACTGGTCCTACAGCGACGGCGGAATCAGGAGTCTTAAGGTGGATGTGGTTACGCTCAATGAGGACGGCACGGTAACCTTTGCGGTGTACAGGCTGAAAAGATAACAGAAAAGAGAAAGAGCCGGCGGCAGGTGATACGTCACCTGTCCGCCGGCTTTTGACGTCTGCGGCATTGGAAGAATCAGTCGTCCTCTTCCGCAAATTTATTACTCGTATAGACGGTACGTTTTCTTGCCATCTCGTCGCTTTCCAGATATTCGTCGTAGGTGGTGATCTTGTCGATCATGGACCCGTTCGGCAGGATCTCGATGATCCGGTTCGCCGTGGTCTGGACGATCTGGTGGTCGCGGGAGGAGAACAGAAGGACGCCCGGGAATTTGATCAAACCGTTATTGAGCGCGGTGATGGATTCCATATCCAGGTGGTCCGTGGGTTCGTCCAGGATCAGCACATTGGCTCCGGAAATCATGAGCTTGCTGAGCATACAGCGGACCTTCTCGCCTCCGGACAGGATGCGTACTTTTTTCACGCCGTCTTCTCCGGCAAAGAGCATTCTTCCCAGGAAACCGCGGACATAGGTCACGTCCTTGATTTCGGAATACTGGGTCAGCCAGTCCACGATGATGTCGTCGTTGTCGAATTCCTTCGTGTTATCCTTCGGGAAATAGGACTGGGAGGTGGTCACGCCCCACTTGTAGCTTCCCTCGTCCGGTTCCATCTCTCCGGACAGGATTTTAAATAAGGTGGTCTTGGCAAATTCGTTGCTTCCCACGAACGCCACCTTGTCGTCATGCCCGAGAATGAAGGAAATGTTGTCCAGCACCTTTACGCCGTCGATGGTCTTGGAGATGCCTTCCACGGTCAGCACCTCGTTGCCGATCTCCCGGTTGGGACGGAAATCAATGTAGGGATATTTCCGGCTGGAAGGACGGATCTCGTCCAGCTGGATTTTCTCCAGCGCTTTTTTCCTGGAGGTAGCCTGTTTGGACTTGGAAGCGTTGGCGGAGAAACGGGAGATGAACTCCTGCAGCTCCTTGATCTTCTCTTCCTTCTTCTTGTTGGCTTCCTTCATCTGGCGGATCATGAGCTGGCTGGACTCATACCAGAAATCATAGTTGCCGGCGTACAGCTGGATCTTGCCGTAGTCAATGTCCGCAATGTGGGTACATACTTTGTTTAAAAAATAACGATCGTGGGAGACCACGATGACCGTGTTGTCGAAATTGATGAGGAATTCTTCCAGCCAGGCGATGGCGTCCAGATCCAGGTGGTTGGTAGGCTCGTCCAGAAGCAGGATGTCCGGGTTGCCGAACAGCGCCTGCGCCAGAAGGATCTTGACCTTCTGCGCTCCGGTCAGGTCCTTCATGAGCGAATAGTGGAATTCCGTCTCGATCCCAAGGCCGTTTAACAGGGTGGAAGCGTCGGATTCCGCCTCCCAGCCGTCCATGTCCGCGAATTCTGCTTCCAGTTCGCTGGCGCGGATTCCGTCCTCATCGGTAAAATCCTCTTTGGCATAGATGGAGTCTTTTTCCTTCATGATCTCGTAGAGCCTTGCGTTTCCCATGATGACCGTATCCATGACCGGATATTCATCATACTGGAAGTGGTCCTGTTTCAAAAAGGAGAGACGCTGGCCCGGCGTGACGGCGATCTCGCCGCTGGTGGAGTCCAGCTCTCCGGACAGGATCTTTAAAAACGTAGACTTGCCGGCGCCGTTGGCACCGATCAGGCCGTAGCAGTTTCCTTCCGTGAATTTTATATTCACATCTTCGAAAAGGGCTTTTTTGCCCAGACGGAGCGTTACATTATTTGCACTGATCATAAAATCAACCTTTCTTTGCGTGAAAATGATTATCTGTCATACAACACTCTATATTCTAACGGAAAATTTTCTTTTTGCAAGTATTTTTGCAAAAATGTACTTTAGAAATGAGGAAGATTGTGGTATGATAAGAATATCAAAATACTTCTTAAATGATACGGGAGGGTTCATCCATGAAAAAAATATTGTTTGCGGCGTCAGAGTGCGTTCCCTTTGTAAAGACCGGAGGCCTTGCAGATGTATGCGGAGCGCTGCCAAAGGGCTTCAATAAAGAGGAGTGGGATGTCCGGGTCGTGATTCCGAACTATACCTGCATTCCGGATAAGTACCGGAATAATTTTAAATACATCACGCATTTCTATATGGGAACCGGTTCGTATAATCCCGGTGCGCATGTGGGCGTCATGACTTATGAACTGGATGGCGTCACCTATTATTTTATTGACAATCTGGTTTATTTCGGAGGGGCAAAGCCGTATGGGGATTTTCGTACGGATATTGAGAAATTTGCGTTTTTCTCAAAAGCAGTGCTGTCGATCCTTCCGATTGTGGGCTTCCGCCCGGATCTGATTCACTGCCATGACTGGCAGGCAGGCCTGATTCCGGTCTACCTGAAGACGGAGTTTGCAGCGGGAGATTTTTATCAGGGCATCAAGACCATCATGACGATCCACAACCTGAGATTCCAGGGAATCTGGGATATCGAGACCATGCAGGGCCTGACAGGCCTGCCGGATTATGTGTTTACACCGGATAAGCTGGAGTTTAAAAGAGACGCCAATATGTTAAAGGGCGGACTGGTTTATGCGGATTACATTACGACGGTCAGCGAGACCTACGCCTATGAGATTCAGACACCTATGTACGGTGAGGGGCTGGACGGGCTTCTGTCTGCAAGACATATGGATCTCAGAGGTATTGTGAACGGAATCGATTATGACATCTGGAATCCGGAGACGGATGAGAAGATTGACAAAAACTATAAGCTGAAGACATTTAAGAAAGGAAAGGCGGCGAATAAGAAGGCTCTGCAGGAGGCGCTGGGGCTGGCAGTGGACGAGAACAAGATGCTGATCGGCCTGATTTCCCGTCTGACGGACCAGAAGGGCCTGGACCTGATCGCGGAGGTGATGGAACAGATCGTGGACGACAATACGCAGTTTGTGGTCATCGGTACCGGTGACCAGAGATACGAGGACATGTTCCGTCACTATGCATGGAAATATCCGGACCGGGTATCCGCTAATATTTATTATGCGGATGAACTGTCCCACAAGCTGTATGCGGCGGCGGACGCGTTCCTGATGCCGTCTGCTTTCGAACCCTGCGGCCTGACGCAGCTGATCTCCTTCCGTTATGGAACGGTTCCCATCGTGCGCGAGACCGGCGGTCTGAAGGATACCGTGGAGCCATATAATGAATATGAAGGAAAGGGCGACGGATTCTCCTTTACAAATTACAATCCATGGGATATGATGGAAGTCATCAACTATGCGAAGTACACATATTTTGTGCACCGGAAAGAGTGGGATGAGATGGTTGCAAGAGGCATGCAGAAGGATTTCTCATGGGATGCATCCAGATACAAATATGAGGGGATCTATTCCTGGCTGATCGGCTGGTAG
>CAJUAA010000011.1 GCA_910584205.1 uncultured Lachnospiraceae bacterium | reverse complement strand
ATCCTGCTTGTATGCCCGTAAATCAAGGCTTTTTTGAGATAATCAACCATTTTCTTGTTAAAATTTAAAACCGGTATCCGGATGATATTTCCGGCAGTATTCCCTGAAGCTTTTAGCACGTGTGTGAACATCTGCTTTCGCTTCCACCGGAATAATCCTGTCCTCATACTCAAATAAAAAATCCAATTCCGCAGTATTTCCGGATCTCCAGAAATATGCGTGAATTCCTGCTTTCATCAGTTCATTCAATACAAAATTTTCGGTAAAAGCTCCTTTGAAATTTTTATATAGTTCCGAATCTTCCAGGATCACCCGATGAGAAATACCTGCTTTTCTGCGAAGCAGCCCCACATCCGACATATAAACCTTGAAAAATGATGCATCTGCGCAAAAAGACAGCGGCAACTCCGGATCTCGAACCAGTTCCAGTCTGTACACGAGACCCGCATCCACCAGCCACTCAAGCGCGTCTTCCAGCTCCGAAGAACGCTTTCCGGCTTTTACATGGGAAAATACAAACTTATGATTGTCTTTGGCAAGCTGTTTCGGAATCGAATCCCAGATCCAGCCCAACTTCGGAACGTCGGTCCTGGGCGCATACTTTGCAAAGTCACTGCTGTAATCCTGCAGAATATTCTCCTGAAGCCTGTCAACCTTTTCAAAACTGTGAGTCTCGGCCCATTTTGCCACAGCCTCCGGCATTCCGCCTACAATATAGTAATACTTCAGCGCCTTTTTCAGATTTTCCGTATAAAGCTCCGGAAGCTCCCGATCCATTCCATAGTTCTGAACGCCTTCATAAATGGCCTGTCTGCCGTCCGCACGCAAAAACTCCGAAAAGGAAAGAGGATACATCTGTAAGCGGTCAATCTTCCCAACCGGAAATGATATACTGTCCCGTTTCACCGCCACGCCGAGCAGCGAACCGGCGCACACGATATGAAGTTCCCGTTTATTCTCACAAAAATATTTCAGGGATGTAATCGCATTCGGACATGCCTGTATTTCATCAAAAATGACCAAGGTTTTCCCCGGCACAATTTCTTTTCCCCGAATGATATTTCCCAGCTCGTCGAGTATTCTGTCCACATGAAAATCATAGTCAAACACAGAAGCCAGTCCCTTATTTCCTTCAAAATAAAAATAAGCCGTATCTTCAAAATACTGTTCCCCGAACTCTTTGCACACATAGGTTTTCCCGCACTGTCTTACGCCGGTCAGAAGCAGCGGTTTTCTGTCAGGGGAATCTTTCCATTCCACCAACCGCTTCATAATGTCTCTTTCCAGATGATCAGCCCCTTTCTTTATCATTCTATACTTAATTTATCATATGATTCAAATGAAAACAATTGTGTTCCTGCATTTTTCCTATGAATTTTTGTATTTTTACTTCTTTTTTCCTATGAATATCTGTAAAACAAACAAAAAAGACGTATGGAATACCACCTGTTGTCCCATACGTCTTTACACTGTCCGTTTTATACATGATTTATTATATCTGTTCCGGATCCGCCAGTTTCCGCTCCTTCTTCTCATTTGCTTTTCTATTAAAAATAATTATAATTTTCTTTACGTGATATGTCAATATTTTTAAATTGTTTTGGTCATGAAAATATGAATCCTGCAACATTTTCTGTAGGTCCGCAAATCCGGTATGTTTCCAATAACCCCCTGCAATTCTCAATCCAAAATGACGCTTTTATTCCCCGGGGAAACATGATAAAATAGACAGCAGATATCCGAAAACCGCCTGGAGCGCCCGACCGGCCAGGCCATTCTTATACAGAAAGTGTAAGTCCGCCCATGAAGATCACAGACCTGCACATCCGGAATTTCAAATCCATCCATGACATGCATCTGAAGCAGATTGAAAACGCCCTGATTCTGGTGGGACAGAACAACACCGGCAAGACCACCGTGCTGGACGCCGTCCGGGCGGTGGGCGGAGAATATGAGATCTGTCCGGAGGATTTCTGGGAGGACGGCTCCAACATCGAGATCACCGTCTCGCTTTCCTTTACGGAAGAGGATCTGAATCTCCTGCGGCGCAAAGGCATCGTCAGCCAGTACCGCAGAAAGGAGGCGTGGCTTCAGGATTTCTGTAAGAAGCTCCCCTCCTTTTCCGGGGATACGCTCGCCTTTACCATGTCCGCCAACCGGGACGGACGGATCCGTTATCAGGACGGCGTGCACAAGCACAATCCGTATATTCAGGAGGTGTTCCCGAAGGTGTACCATGTGGACACGGAGCGGCGGCTGGAACGGCTCCAGCAGGACCTGTTCCTTCTGCAGGAGGATGAGATCCTGCAGCGGATGCGTACGGGCTGCTGTATGTTCAACCAGGCCCGCCGGTGCAGCCACTGCTTTAACTGCATCGGTCTCATCGAGCAGAAACAGCCACGGGACCTTGACGTCTTCGAGACATCCAAGCTTCTGGACTACAAACTGTACCAGCTGAATCTGGACGCATTCGCCAAAAAGGTCAACGAGAGCTTCCAGAAAAACGGCGGCAGAGAAGATATTATCTACACCATGAACCGGGACGTGGAGAAGATCCTGCAGGTCACGACGGAGATCCGCCTGCCGGCCCAGAGCCTGACCCGCCCCATCTCCCGGATGGGAAAGGGCATGCGCTCCATCTACCTGTTCTCCCTTCTGGAGGCGTACACGGAGGTGGAAGAGAGCCTGCCCAGCATTATCATGATCGAGGACCCGGAGATCTTCCTGCACCCCAGGCTTCAGAAGGTATCCGGGAAGATCCTTTACCGGCTCTCCCGGAAAAACCAGGTCATCTTCACCACCCATTCGCCCAATCTGCTGCCCAACTTCAGCAGCCGCCAGATCCGGCAGGTCGTGCTTGGGGAGGACGGCTCCTCCGACGTCCGTCAGAAGACCGACATCAGCGCCATTCTGGACGATCTGGGCTACACGGCAGGCGATCTGATGAATGTAAACTTTGTCTTTATCGTGGAGGGAAAGCAGGACAAATCGAGGCTCCCGATCCTCCTTCGGAAATACTACTCCGAGACCACCGACGAGCAGGGCAACCTGCTGCGCATCGCCATCATTACCACCAACAGCTGTACCAACATCAAGACCTACGCCAATTTAAAATACATGAACCAGATCTATCTCCGGGACCAGTTTCTCATGATCCGGGACAGCGACGGCAAGGACCCTGCGGTGCTGGGGCGTCAGCTCTGCCGCTACTATGAGGAGCGGAACCTGGAGGATCTGGATAAGCTTCCCAGAGTCCGCCCGGAAAACGTGCTGATCCTGAAATACTATTCCTTTGAAAATTATTTCCTGAATCCGAAGGTCATGGCACAGCTTGGCATCGTGGAGTCGGAGGAAGCCTTCTATGAAATTCTTCTGGAAAAATGGAAGGAGTACCTGCACCGGATCACCAGCGGACGGCACCTTCTGGAGGTGCTGGGACATGATCTGACGACCGTGATGGATATAAAAGAACATATGGAAGAGATCCGGACTTATATGCGGGGCCATAACCTGTTCGACATTTTCTATGGCCGGTATAAAGAGCAGGAGGCGGAGCTTCTGGAACGCTACATCGAACTGGCGCCCCGGGAGGATTTTCAGGACATTCTGGATGCCTTTGAAAAATTCCCGTATTTTGAAAGCAGAAGGGTATGACCAATTCTGCTTTCTGCAGGTTCAGATGCAGATTTTTCTACATCATCCCTGCCAGCACCACGCTGGCGGCGATACCGGCGAAGGTGCTGAACAAAGCGCCCGCCAGCGTCCAGCGGGTCTTCGTCACCTTTGCGGTCAGGAAATAGACGCTCATGGTATAGAACACGGTCTCGGTGCAGCCCATCATGATCGACGCGGTCAGGCCGATGCCGGAATCCGTTCCATAGGATTTATAAATGTCCAGAGCCAGAGAAGTGGCTGCCGAGGAAGAAAACAGGCGAATGATGGAGAGCGGGATCAGCTCCACTGGAAAATGCAGCAGTTTCGCAGGCCCCGCCAGGCAGTCCGCCGCAAAATCCAGGAAGCCGGACGCCCGCAGCATCCCCACCGCCGCCATAAGCCCCACCAGCGTAGGGAGGATCTTCAGGACTGTCCGGATTCCGTCCGCGGCTCCGGCGACAAACTCGTCATAGACATGTACCTTCTCCGTCAGCGCATAAGCCACAATATAGAAAATGACAATGGGTATGATAAAGTCAGAGATATAATAGAAAAAAGTCATGCATCCGCACCCGGATTCCTTCCGGTTTCTATCAAATATATGCAGAAACGGCAGAAAATATTTCTTTCATTGACCTGTTCCTGTCCAGGTGATAGAATACGAAAAAAGGGAGGAGAACACGAACCATGTTATCATTTGAAAACGACTATGCAGAAGGCGCGCATGAAAAGATCCTGGCGCGGCTTATAGAGACGAACCGGGAACAGCTGCCCGGCTACGGAACGGACCACTACTGCGCAGAAGCAAAAGAAAAGATCCGGAACGCCTGTGAATGCCCGGATGCCGACGTCTTTTTCCTCGTGGGCGGCACCCAGACCAACGCCACGGTCATCGACGGGATGCTGGCGCCTTACGAGGGCGTGATCGCCGCTTCCACGGGCCATGTGAGCCTCCATGAGGCAGGCGCCATCGAATACACCGGCCACAAGGTGATCACGCTGCCTCAGCACGACGGAAAGATCTATGCAGCGGAACTGGAAGCATGCCTGCGCGGCTTCTGGGAGGATGAAAGCCATGAGCACATGGTATTTCCCGGCATGGTCTATCTTTCACACCCCACCGAATACGGGACGCTGTACACGGCTGCGGAACTGGAGGATCTCTCCGCCATCTGCCGCACCCACCAGATTCCCCTGTATATGGACGGGGCCAGGCTGGGCTACGGCCTCATGAGCCATGGCACCGACGTAACGCTGCCGCTGATTGCCCGGTGCTGCGACGCCTTCTACATCGGCGGAACCAAAATCGGCGCCCTGTGCGGAGAAGCCGTCGTCTTCCCCCGCCGCGGCGCGCCGAAGCATTTCTTCACGACCGTCAAGCAGCACGGCGCGCTGCTTGCCAAGGGGCGTCTTCTGGGCATCCAGTTTGACACGCTGTTCACGGACGGCCTCTATTTTCAGATCAGCCGCCACGCCATCGAGATGGCGGAACAGATGAAAAAAGGGTTCCGCGACAGGGGGCTTCCCTTCTATCTGGAGTCTCCCACGAACCAGCAGTTTCTGATCCTGAAGAACTCTCTCATCGACCGGCTGAAAAAACATGTGGACTTCAGCCTGTGGGAAAAGCTGGATGAGGACCGCACTGTCGCCCGCTTCGCCACAAGCTGGGCAACCACCGAAGCGCAGGTCGGCCGGCTGATGGAGATCCTGGATGAGGTCATGTCGTAAAAGCGTATCAGAAGCTTCCGACGCCGTGCGGCGGCAAAGCCTTTCCGGCAGCTCCGCTGCCGCATACGGAACAGAAAACTCCCGGCACCGTTCCTTCCGTGCCGGGAGTTTTGATTGTCTTTTGTCTGTTGTAATCTGCCTGTCGGTACGTATTATACCGCTACGCCGCGCTGTGCATAATAGTCGTCGAACAGCTTGCCGATGGCACTGTGGGTATCGCCGCAGATTGCCGGAAGGCTGCCGCCCCATGCTTCCTCTGCCTGCTTGAAGCCCTTCTCCACTGCCGCCTGCATCTCTTTCATCTTCTCCGGGTCGTCTCCTGCGAGAGCCTGAGCAAAATCAAAGATTCTCTGGGATGTCTTTGCTACGCCCCAGTAACCGTCCTCGGAGATCGCCGCCTGCGCGTCCGCCTTTGTCTTGGCGTCTACCGTATAGTTGCCGCTCGCCATGAACCGCCAGAAATCATTGCCCTGAGACAGGTTTGCCGTAATTCCCTGTTTCTGGAACATCTGGGTCATCATATTGGTAAAGCGGGACATCTGGTTGTCCAGATCCGCCTTTAAGCTCTGTACGAGCGCTGCTCTGTCAGAGCTGCTCATCTTCCCGGTCACTGCCGTATCTTTGCTGAAATCCGCCTGATCCACATCCTGCTTCGGCGCTGCTGCGGCCGCCGTATCCTTCGAGCTGTCTACCGCTGCACCTGCTTTTCCTGTCGTCTGCGCTGCCTGTGTATATTGTCTGACGGCAGCGTCATAATTTGTATTAACCTGCATACTAAACCTCCTCCTTTATGCTGTAAAAGCTGCGTCTAAAGGGTATATCGGCGCTTTTTGGCAAAAGTAAAGGAAAGTCCTGCATTTTCCGACGTTCTTTTCCAGATGCCGGACCGCCTGTATTCAGCCTACCGCGAAGGTCATCTCCGCCGATGCCGCCACTTTGCCGTCTACCGTCGCCACGGCCTTCCCCACGCCGATGGGGCCCTTCTGCTTGACAATCTCAAGCTCCAGGGCCAGCACCTCTCCCGGCACCACCTTCTTCTTGAATTTTGCCTTGTCAATGCCTCCGAAATAAGCGGTCTTTCCTTTATTTTCCGGCTGGCTTAAGATCGCCACGGCGCCCACCTGCGCCAGCGCCTCCAGGATCAGGACGCCCGGCATGACCGGCTCCTGCGGAAAATGCCCGTTGAAAAACGGCTCGTTATACGTGACGCACTTCTTTCCCACGGCCCTCTTACCCGGCTCCAGCTCCTCGATCCGGTCGATCAGCAGAAACGGCTGCCTGTGGGGGATGATTTCCATAATCTCCTTGATATCCATTGTCATACTGCTTCCTCCGCGGCCCTAGGCTTCGTATTTTTTGATGAGGATGCTGGCGTTATGCCCGCCGAATCCCAGAGAATTGGACAGTGCGTAAGTCAGCTCCATGCTCACGCCCTCGCCCTGTACGTAATCCAGATCCAGCTCCTCGTCCGGGTTCTCCAGTCCTCTCGTCACATGGACGAAGCCCTCTTCCATCTCCTTAACGCAGGTGATGAACTCTACAGCTCCTGCGGCTCCCAGCAGATGCCCGATCATGGATTTGGTGGAATTGACTTTCATCTCTTTCGCATGCGCTCCGAACGCCAGTTTGATGGCGCGGGTCTCAAACAGGTCGTTGTGGTGGGTGCTGGTCCCATGGGCGTTGATATACATGATATCTTCCATGGCAGCTCCTGATTCTTCCACCGCCCATTTCATGGCCGTCGCCGCACCCATGCCGTCCTCCGCCGGGGAAGTGATATGGTACGCGTCGCTGGTAGCGCCGTAGCCCACGACCTCCGCCAGGATCCTGGCTCCCCGGTTCTTCGCATGCTCCAGCTCTTCCAGAACGACCACGCCTGCGCCCTCGCCCATGACAAAGCCGTCCCGGTCTTTATCGAACGGAATGGAACAGCGGTCCGGGTCCTCGCTGCCGGAGAGCGCCGTCAGCGCCGCAAAGCCCGCCACGCCGGTGGGGCAGATGCAGCTCTCCGTGCCGCCCGCCAGCATCACGTCCGCGTCTCCGGCCTGGATGCTCCGGTACGCCTCCCCGATGGAGTGGGTTCCGGTGGCACAGGCGGTCACCACATTCAGGCTCTTTCCTTTTAAGCCGTACGCGATCGACACGTTTCCTGCCGCCATGTTGGAGATCATCAGAGGCACCATCAGGGGCGCCACACGGTTGGGACCTTTCTGAGTCAGCCGGGTGTATTCCCTCTCGACTACCTCCAGGCTGCCGATGCCGGAGCCGATGGAGCAGCCCACCCGGTAGGCGTCCTCTTTTTCCATGTCAAGTCCCGCCTGCTCCATGGCTTCCTTCGCCGCCGCCACCGCGTACTGGGAGAAGGGCTCCATCCGCTTTGCCGCCTTGAAATCCATAAATTCCTTTGCGGAGAAGCCTTTGACCTCCGCCGCCACATGGGCCTTGTACTCAGAGGCGTCAAATTTGGAAATGATGCCGAAGCCATGATTGCCGGCCTTGATATTTTCAAAATAATCCGTTACATTCAGTCCAAGGGGAGTGATCGCTCCCATTCCAGTCACAACTACTCTTCTCATTAGATCGCCATACCTCCGTCTACGCTGATGATCTGCCCTGTGATATACGCTGCCTTTTCCGAAGCCAGATAAGCCACCATATTGGCAATATCTTCCGGCTTCCCAAACCGTCCCAGAGGGATCTGAGCCGTCGCCGCCTCTTTCACGCTGTCAGAAAGCACCTGAGTCATGTCCGTATCCACAAAGCCCGGCGCCACCGCGTTCACTGTGATGCCGCGGCTTGCCAGCTCCCGCGCCATGGTCTTTGTCAGGCCGATGACGCCCGCCTTGGACGACGCATAATTCGCCTGTCCTGCATTGCCAAGAATACCGGATACAGATGTAATATTGACGATACGCCCTGCCCTCTGCTTCAGCATCTGGCGGCTCACCGCCTTGATGGTATTGAAGCAGCCCTTCAGGTTGGCGTTTATCACCGCGTCGAAATCCTCCTCCGACATCTTCATGATCAGGTTGTCTCTTGTGATGCCCGCGTTGTTCACCAGAATATCCAGCCTGCCGTATCTGGCCGTCACCTCTTTGACCATGGCAAGCGCCGCTTCCGTATCCGCCACATTGCACTGGTACACGCAGCCGTCCGCGCCCAGCGCTCTGATCTCCTCCAGGGTCTGCTCCGCCCGTTCTCTGGAGCCGTTGTAATTGACGACGACCACGGCTCCTTCCGCCGCCAGCGCCAGCGCGATGGCGCGTCCGATTCCTTTTGCCGCCCCGGTCACCAGGGCGATCTTTCCATTCAACATTCTGTCTTCTCCTAATTCCGGGTTTTTCTGTTTCCGGTTATCCTTTCAGATTCCGCACCCGCGGATGCCGGGGCGTCCCCGCCTGCGGATGCTCCCAGCAGTTACAGGGCGGACATGGCCTTCTCGTAGTCCGCCATCGTTTCTATATTCATCATCTTCACGTCCCGGCTGATCTTTCTCATAAATCCGGACAGCGTCTTACCCGGGCCCATTTCGATGAACGTATCCACGCCGTCGGCGATCATACGCTCCACCGACTGCTGCCAGCGCACGCTGGACGACACCTGGCGACAGAGCAGATCCCGGATTCCTTCCGTGGAGGTCACATAATCCGCCGTTACATTGGTGATGTAGGGCGTGTCAAATGCCGTAAGCTCCACATCCTTCAGCACATCCATCAGCTTCTCTCCCGCACCCTGCAGCATGGCGGAATGAAACGGGCCGCTGACATTCAGGCGGACCGTCCGTTTCGCCCCGGCTTCCTTCAGCGCCGCGCAGGCCGCGTCCACCGCCTGCTCTTCTCCGGTGATCACGATCTGTCCCGGGCAGTTGTAATTGGCGATGGATACGATGCCTTCGGTCTGCCCGCAGATTTCTTCGATCTTCGCCGCATCCATGGCAAGCACCGCCGCCATGGCGCCGCCCACCGGCACCGCCTCCTGCATGAGGATTCCCCGCCGTCGCACCACGCGGCAGGCGTCCCTCAGGCTCATGGCCTTCGACGCCACCAGAGCGCCGTACTCGCCCAGGCTCAGGCCCGCGTTCACAGAGGACGTGATTCCCTTAAGCTCCACGGCCCGGAGTACCGCCATCTCCGCGGCCAGCATGCAGACCTGGGTGTATTCTGTCTGATTGATCTGATCGTTCTCTTCAAAACAGAGCTTTGCGATATCAAGCCCCGATGCTTCGGAAGCGGTCTCAAACACTTCCCTGCACTCCGGAAATGCCTCATAAAAATCTTTTCCCATGCCCACGTACTGCGCGCCCTGGCCCGGAAATACGAATGCTGTCTTACTCATGTCCTTCTTCTCCTCATCTGACCCTGTCTGTCTTAAAACAGGGGCTGCCATGCCATTCGGCCCGGCAGCCCTTTTGTTCTCCTGTTCTGATCGGCCTGCTGTCCGTCCTGGACGGACAATGGGTCCGGTCCTATCTGAGCTTCAGCAGAACCTCCGCCTGATCCATAATCTCATCGATGATCTCCCGGCAGCTCTGACGGCGGCTCACCATACCCGCGATCTGTCCCGCAAGCACGGAGCCGTTGTCCGTATCTCCTTCTACCACTGCTTTTCTTAAACCGCCCAGCGTCAGCTTCTCCAGCTCTTCAAAAGAAGCCCCTTCCGCTTCCAGCTTCAGATATTCCCGGGTCATCTTATTGCGGAGCCCGCGTACCGGATGCCCGTGGCTTCTGCCGGTCACCTCGGAATCAATATCCTTTGCCTTCAGGATGCGCTCCTTGTATTTCTCATGGATCACGCACTCATCGGACACACAGAATCTGGTCCCCATCTGTACGGCTTCCGCACCCAGCATCATGGCTGCCGCGAAGCCCCTTCCGTCCGCGATCCCGCCTGCGGCGATGACCGGAATGGATACGGCATCCACCACCTGGGGCACCAGGGTCATGGTCGTCGCCTGGCCGATGTGTCCTCCGGACTCGGTTCCCTCTGCCACGACCGCGTCCGCCCCGCAGCGTTCCATACGCTTTGCAAGAGCTACAGATGCGACCACCGGGATAACCTTGATATTGGCTTCTTTCCACTGAGCCATATATTTCTCCGGGTTCCCGGCTCCCGTCGTCACCGCCGCCACGCCTTCTTCCACGACCACCTTTGCGATGTCATCCGCAAAAGGGCTCAAAAGCATGATATTGACTCCAAATGGCCGGTCCGTCAGTTTCTTTGCTTCCCGGATATAGTTTCTCACCACGTCCGCCGGCGCGTTTGCCGCGCCGATCAGGCCGAATCCGCCTGCCTCCGATACGGCAGCCGCCAGATGGGATTCTGCCACCCACGCCATGCCGCCCTGAATGATCGGTTTCTCCATGCCCAACAGTTCCGTAACTCTTGTCTTCATAACAGACACCCGCTTTCCTTCTTTACCTCTTCTTCTTTACTCTTCCTTACGCTTCGATTCCCTTGGACTTCAGATAGTCTGCCACTGCGCCCACCGTCGTGAGGTTTTCCAGCTCCTCGGACGGAATCTCGATCTCATACTCATCCTCCAGATTGGTTACCAGCTCGAACAGGTCCAGGGAATCCGCTCCCAGGTCCTCTTTAAAGGAAGTCTCCGCGGTCAGGCTCTCTGCTTCCACATTCAGCTGCTCTGCTACCATCTCTTTGATCTTCTCCAACATCGTATCGTTCTCCTTCTCTTCTTAAAATTTCACTTTTTTCCTGATTGGTTTTTCTTTTTCGAAATTACTTTGACAATCAAAGTATATAGTCCGTATCCTGTTTTGTCAATACAGTTTTTTATAAAATTTATCCGGCTGCCCCGGACAGAGTTTTTCCGCCGGCAGATCCTCTGCTGCCGCGGACTGCTACCACTCCATTACGCAGGCGCCCCAGGTCAGGCCCGCTCCAAAGCCGGACAGCACCAGCTTCTCTCCCGGGTGCAGGCGCCCCTGTTCCTTCATCTGCGCCAGAAGGATCGGAAGGCTGGCCGCCGACGTATTGGCGCACTGGCCGATGTTCATGGGAAACTTCTCCTCCGGCTGCTTCAGACGCTTTGCCACGGACTGGATGATCCGCTTGTTGGCCTGATGCAGCAGAAAATGGTCGATGTCATCCGGAGAGAGCCCCGCCTTCTCAAGCGCGTCCTCGATGCACAGAGGAACGGTCTTTACCGCAAATTTAAAGACTTCCTGTCCGTTCATCTGCAGATAGCCCGGCTCCCTCTGCTCCCGGCACACCGGATTGCCGTTGGGACGCCCCATGCAGGACAGAACCTCCCATTTGCTCCCGTTGCTCCCCAGTGACTGGGCCGCAATGCCGCCCTGATCCGACGCGGCCAGCACCGCCGCCCCGGCTCCGTCGCCGAACAGGACACAGGTCCCCCGGTCTGTCCAGTCCACCAGTTTTGACAGCGTCTCTGCCCCGATCAGAAGCGCCTTTCGGTAGACGCCGCTTTTGATAAACGCGTCCGCCATATGTACCGCGTACAGGAATCCCGAGCAGGCGGCGTTGATATCAAAGGCCACTGCATGCACCGCCCCCAGCTCTGCCTGTACCCGGCAGGCGGTGCTGGGCGTCACCGTATCCGACGTGATCGTCGCCACGATCAGGAGGTCGATCTCCTCCGCCGGCAGACCGGCATCCGCAAGCGCCTTTTTCGCCGCTCCCGCTGCCAGAGACGTGGTAGTCTCTTCCTTTGCCAGATGTCTCTTCCGGATTCCCGTCCGCTCCGTGATCCACTCGTCGCTGGTCTCCACCAGCGTGGACAGATAATCATTATCCGCTTCATATGCCGGCAGCTGCCAGCCGGTCCCGATGATTTTTGCGTTCATTTCCTATCCTCTATTCGCCATATTATTTTGATTATCAAAGTATTCGGCTAAAGTATATATGGGAACGGCGCATTTGTCAAGACCTTTCTTATTTTGTAAATCATTCGTAAATAAGACCGTAAACAGGACGAAAAAAGCGCCTGTCCGTCTCCAGACAGGCGCACCCAGCCGCCGTAACCTACCGTCCGCGCCGTTTAATTTACAAACGGCGTCAGGCCAAGCACTCTGGAATCGTTACAGTCGATCAGGTAGGTATTTTCCACTGAAAGGTACTCTTCCCAGGATTCCCTATTCTTATAGGTAATCGGGCCGGCGGTCGGGCCTTGATTATTCAGCAAACCGTTCGCGCCGTCTATGAAGGCACCGGACCAGTCCTGGTCAAGGGCCGTCGTTTCAATCAGGAAATATTCTCCCGTGCCCTTTGTATCTTCTCCCCGGCCGTCCCAGACCTCCACCGCAACCTGCGCGTGTCCCGGCGGAAGGACGATAAAGGCATGCATTCCCGCGCTTTGCAGCGCACTCGCCACCACCAGGGACGTTTCGATGCACAGGCCGCCCTTCTGCTCCAGCACATCGTCCGGAAGCAGGATGTGCTGGTTGCTGCTGCTGAGAGAAAACGTCTTCATATTGTACCGGACTCCCATCTCATTCAGCGCCCGCATGATTCCCGCCGCCTGCAGGTAGGTGCCCACATAATGGTTATTCCATCTGGTGTTCTGATAGCCCACGAAAGATTCCATCTGCCCGTCGGTCATACTGGAAATCTCGTCGATGGCCTGGCGTTTCATCTCCGAGATCGCCGAGGATTCCGGCGTCAGGAAACAGAGGATATTGTCCTTCGTCATCACTCCGTATTCCTCGCTGATCCAGTCAAAATCATATTTGCTCTTGATCGTCAGAGGGAAAGACTTCGATATGAGCTCGGCTCCGTTTTCCTGTTCTGATATCGTAAGCGTCAGCTGCGCGTCCTTTGCCGATGCAAGATCCAGCTCGCCTGTCAGTGCGGGCGGTTTGACCGCAATCTCCCGGTACGTGGCGTCCAGCGTAAAGCTCTCCTTGTATTTCTGCGTAAATCCCGGTATCTCCGCTTCCACCACAATCTTTCTTGTGCCGCTTACGCATCCGGTCTTGATAATCAAAAACGCGTCGTATGTATGATACAGGGAAGGATAGATGGTATCCACCGCTTCGAACGCGTCGTCGCCTATGAAGATCTTTCCGCTGCGATTATTTTCAAATTCATATCCGTCGCGCTCTTTTTCCCCAAGCTCCGCATAAGCGTGGATCTCCTCCGCAAGACTGGACGAGATACTCCGCTGTCTCCGAACATGCGTCATCTCTCCTCCCAGGCAGTCAAGAAACGCCTGGTATCCAAGTTCCTCCGATGTCTCGTATCTCGCGGACATGTTTTTCACCGACTGCCACCTTAACCCATCCTTATAGTTATTTGCCAGCGCCGTTTTCTTCAGGATGTCATCATTCAGATCCAGCACCTTTCCGTACCGTTCCCATTCCGCTTCCAGACACAGCGGGCAGGAATCAATGGCCTCATATGCTTCTTTTGCCGACGGATACCACTCGTTCAGAGCGTAATAGTAATCATAGGCAGAAGCCGCGTCCTCCGGGTCTGGCCTGGTGTATATGCTTTTTTCACAGAAATCCAGATAATCTCTCATAAAAACCTGGATCTCATGGTAACCTTTGAACACATCATGGTTCATGACAAAGTATTCCCTTACCGCCTCTTTGAGCGCTGCATCGACACTGCTGATCTCGTTTGCCTGTTCCTGCAGCTTCTCTACATCGGGAAGCACCGCTTCCAGAATCTCGGCCCGCCTGCGGATTTTTTCAATTCCCTCACTGTCCGATTCATCAATCGCATCCAGCTCGCTGTACATCCTGGAAATCTGTTCCTCCGCCTGGTTCATATACATGAGCAGTTCCTCCTCCGCTTCCTGCGAAGACGCCGTTTCCTCCGGCTCGATGTCCTCTGGTTCGATGCCCTCCGGTTCGCCCGGCTCCGTCACAGCCGTGCTGTCAGCCTCCGCATCTTCCGGCGGATTGGAAGACCTGCCGCACATGGACAAAAGGAGGAGCACCGCCAGGACCGCGGCAGCAACCGCAATGACGCGTATTTTCTTTGTTTTCCCTTTCGGGGATTCGTTCTCCTTCTTCCCGTTTTCCTCCGGTTCTCTCTCCGCGTTTTCCGGTCCGCCTGTACCTTCTCCGGAACTGCCGGTCTGCGCGTTTCCCTCAAAAACCTGCTGTTCCGAATGATTGTCTTTGTCCACCGGATCAGACTGCGAAGATGCGATCTCTCCCATCCCGCTTTTAAACACCTGTTCTCCCGTTTTCTGGCCGCAGTAAGGACAGGAACGCACGTTGTCATCCAGCGTTTTTCCACACTTTCTGCATATCATCTCTGTCTCTGTTCTCCCTTCCCGGGGCGCCGTGTCGGACAACCCCATCTTATGGTTTATATTAACACAGAAAGGCTTTCGATGTCAAAATATACAGGCTTTTCCTTCGATGCCGGCGATCTCCTTCGTCCGCCGGTACGCCGCCCGGTATACGCCGTACAGGACCAAAGCGATCAGCGCCATCAACAGCATTTCCATCAGGAGCATCCGCACTTCGAACGGCTTAAGAACCATGTCGTTGAAATATGTGAGAAACAGGGAGAAAAGTCCGGCCGCGGCGCACCCGGCCGCCACCGGCCAGGCAAAAATCTTCTGAAGCTGCACCCGGATCACGCGCTCCTCATACGCATCGTCCGCTCCCAGTTT
This sequence comes from uncultured Lachnospiraceae bacterium, assembly GCA_910584205.1. Lineage (GTDB taxonomy): Bacteria > Bacillota > Clostridia > Lachnospirales > Lachnospiraceae > Hominiventricola. The sequence goes on along the minus strand of CAJUAA010000011.1, from coordinate 77,446 downwards.
TCTCAGATCTTCAAAAAGCTGCCGGTTGTCCATGGCGACGGTGACGCTCCTGACATAGCTCATAATGCCCGCCGCGGCCAGAGAGATCACAGACACATAGATACTCAGCAGTACATACACCGCTACAAACTCCATGGCCTCCGCCTGCATCAGCACTTTGGAAAAGGGCGCGTACTTCCAGTCTCCGGAAAGCTGCGTGTTGTCCGGAGAAAGATCGATCTCTCCGGCATAACCGTACTCCTCTCCGGCCGCCAGGGAAAGCTCTTCTTCATGGGCGTCATACAGACGGTAATGGCTGGAACGTTCTGTCGCATGGGCGATATACTCCCGTCTCCATGCGTCCGCAAAATCATATGTTTCCATATAGTCTTCCACGCGAAAGAACATATGTTCTTCTTTCTGTTTTTCTGAAAGCCCCTCGGCAAACCAGGCGTAATCTTCATCGGATATGACAAACGCAAAAGGATCGCTGGCCATCGCCAGATTGTCAAATTCCACCGTTCCTCTGAACCTGGGAACCATGCTCTTCCCTGTCACCGGATGCTCCACCGCGTTCAGGCAGTCTGCGCTGACCCAGATATTCTCCAGATATCCGGTACTGGTAACGGTCCTGTATTCTCCTTCTCCCAGATCCATCGGAATCCCGGAGATTCTCGTAAAATCCGATTCCGGCAAAAAAGAGGCAAGCTTTTCATATTCCACGTCAAAATACCGTCCACTGTCGTCCATGTCCCGCCCGGTATAGCGGATCACAAGCTCCAGTGATTTCAGCTCCTCATATGCCGTGATCTCCACCCCGTACTCCCGGGCCAGACGCCTTACGTCCTCCCCGCCGATCTGCTCTTCCTCCGCCGGATAATGAATGGAATAATCATAAGGCGCTTCGCTGCCTCCTTCTGTAACGCTGAAGTAATACATGACACCCCAGAACGCCGACAGTACCATCACGAACACCAGCATGGCGATGACGCACAGATTCCGGGTGGTCTGCCTGGCGGAAAAACGCATCAGGTTTGTAGAAATGATATGTTTGTAATATGTTTCCGGACGCCGTCCTTTCCCGGAGCGGGCGACCGCGCTCAGCATGAGCAGATACAGGCCCACTGCCGCGATCAGATAAGTAACATTCCAGATTCCGGGCATGCCCTGCCAAAACAGCCTTGCGGTCAGCTGGGGCACCGCCATGGCAAGAAACAGCCCCGCCGCCACAAGCGCCATGCCAAGCTTCCCCGTGTACGGCCGGATCACACGCACCATCTCCGTCTTCCTTCCCGCGTTCAGGATATCCATGATATCGGTCCGGCGGATGAAACGGACTCCCAGAACCAGAATGCCAAGAGACAGTACTGCCGCAAAACACAGTCCTGCCAGAATCCCTGCCGCCCCCGGGCGGTACTGTGTCTGCGCCGTATTGACCACCAGAAGCTGAAAAAACTTCCAGATCAGGTAAGACACCGGTACTGCCAGCGCCATTCCGACAGCCATGTATGTTCCGGCCACAGCCGCCAGTTCTTTCGCAAGCTGGCGCGCAAGTTCCTTTTTTTCCGTTCCAAGTGCCAGCATCACTCCGTATTCCCTGCTTTTGCTTCGGAAAAACAGGCCGCTGCCGTACAGCGTAAAAAGCAGGCAGCCGATGGACACCACCCCCAGCATGAGCCACATCAGTTTTCTCGTGTCCCCGCCCGGCGAGAGAAATTCCTGGATGGATTGTGAAAAAAACATCAAAGTAAAAGACGTCACCAACAGCATGGACAGGAAGATACACAGCCCCAGTAGCCGGTACTGTCCCCGGTTCTGCCTGCGGAGCTTATCCGTTATTTTATTCATCGTCATCTTCATCGCTGTCACCTCCCAGTGTGCGGACCGTGTCCAGAAGCTGGTCCATAAACGCCCGCCTGCCGCCTTTTCTCATCAGTTCCCCATACACCCGGCCATCCTTCAGAACGATCACCCGGTCACAGAAGGACGCCGCAAAACTGTCATGCGTTACCATGAAGATGGTAGCTCCCATCTCCTCTTTCGCCCGCAGAAACGCCTCGATCACCGCCCGGCAGGACCTGCTGTCCAGATTTCCGGTGGGTTCATCCGCCAGGATCACATGGGGGCTGTTCATCAGCGCCCTCGCCACCGCAGTCCGCTGCTTCTCCCCGCCGGAGATCTCTGCGGGATATTTTTCCATGATCCTCTCAATGCCGAAAAGCCGGCACAGGTTTGACGCTTTCTCCTCCATCTGCACCACCGGGCGGCGGGCGATGATCTGGGGAAGACAGATATTTTCAAAGACCGTCAGTCCGTCCAGCAGCATGAAATCCTGAAAGACAAATCCCATCCGCCGGTTGCGGGTCTTTGCCAGCTCTTTTCCCTCCAGATGCGACAGATCCTTCCCGGCCAGAAGAATCTCCCCCTCCTCGTGGGGAATAAACCGGGAAATACAGTTTAAAAGCGTGGTCTTCCCGGAACCGCTCGGGCCCATGACCGCCACAAATTCACCCTTTTCCACCTCCAGAGACACCTTTTTCAACACCGGATACTCCCGGCCGCCTGAGCGGTAGCTTTTTGACAACTGCTTTACTTTGAGCATAATCCGCGCCCTCCTTACACACCTGTTCGTCCTCCGCCCCCTGCGGCGGAGCTTCTCTTTTTTGTACTGTTATTGTAGCGGATACAGGCGCGGGCCGCATTTCCGGAAATGTCATCTTTGACATAGATGGTGTAAAGTTTGAATGCCGCATGGATTTTACAGATGTAATATCATTCGTCTGCTGGAGGAACCGTAGAAAGCATCCTGTGTAATATGTGGTTTATCAAACTCGACGAATGACTGTTTCCCATTTATCTGCATATAATAAAGGAAGCACAGAGATCGTTACTTTTCATAATTGACTTATAGCCTGTATATGCTATAATAAATTCAGAGGATAGTGGCATTGATCAGCTATCGCGGCACTGAAACAACCGACTGTGTCGGCGTGCAGCCGGTTACGGAGCCAGCCAGTGGGTTATACAGACACCACAAGCCGAATAGATTTTTACAGATCGAACGAAAACGCTTAGATAAGAGTCCTGCGGCAGGCAGGGCTTTTATTTTTGAGAAAAGGAGAACCGTCGGCATGATCAGCATCGGCATCTGTGATGATGAACCATCCATGCGCAGGACCCTTCGCAGGCCCCTGGAACAGAAGCTTCAGCTTCTTGGAACGGATTATCAGATTTTTGAATACGATTCCGGCGAATCCCTGGTGCTGCGCCCGGAAGCGGAAGGGCTTGATATCCTCTTTCTGGATATTGAGATGAAAGAATTGAGCGGCATGGATACGGCAAGGACGCTGCGCAGAAGAGATTCGCATACGCTTCTGATTTTCGTAACCGCCTATCCGGACTATGTCTTCCAGGGCTATGAAGTCCACGCTTTTCATTACATTCTGAAGCCCTATGACGAACGGAAGATCAGCCGCGTCCTGGAACAGGCGCTGAAAGAACTTGGCGCCGTCAAGGAGCAGTTTTTTCCTCTGGAACAGAAATCCGGCACGGTCAAAATTCCGCTCAGGAACATCGTCGCCTTCTCCAGCGACCGGCGGAAGATCGTACTTACCATGACCGATGAAAAGAAACCGGATTTCTACGGAAAGCTGGATGACCTGGAAGGACAGCTTCCGGATTTCTTTATCCGCTGCCACAACCGCCACCTGATCAATCTGAACCATGTAACCGCGCTGGAAAAAGACGGCTGCATCTGCGGACCGGCCGGCCTGAAATTCCCGGTAAGCCGGGCGTTCCAGCAGTCTCTGGAAGTTGCCTTTGCCCGGCTGCTGCTGCGATAGTCAGGGAAACGATCCTGCAGACACGCCAGGAGCTTCCCACAGTCTGTTGTAACCCGCCGTCAGGACGGTAACCGGAGGAACGTTCCATGAATGAAATATTAATTGCAGTTGACAAAGCGGCCTATGGGCTTAGCGGCATCCTGTATTTCGCACAGGGGTACCTGTTCTTCCGAATTCTCTGCTGTATGGCAGAAAGACGGAACGGAAAACTCTGGAGCATTGCCGTCTATCTTTCCTGCACCGCAATCTCCAGCATGGTCATCTTTCCCAATGATCTCTTCAATATCATGCTGGATCTCATCTGGTTCCTGGCCATGATGCTGCTGGCCTTTCGCGGGAACGTCTGGCAGAAGCTGGCCGCGGTCTCCATCCTCTACCCGCTGGTGGTCAGCCAGAATTTCCTCGTCATGGACCTGCTTGGAAAGCTGTGGATCTGGTCGGGACGCGCGTATCTTATGGATATTTTCTGCACGCTTGCAGATACATGCCTGCACCTGTTCTTCTGGTATACTATCCTCCGGGTATTTGAAAAACGCCTTTTCCAGATGAAAAAACTCTTCGATCACCGAACCTGGATCCTGCTGGACGCCATCTGCCTGGCATCCATGGTAAGCATCACCACCTGTATCTGTTTTTCCCCGGAGGAAAGCAGCCGGATCTGGCCCGCGGCGTTCGCCTGCTTTGCCACCAATCTGGGCAGCCTGTTCCTGGCGGAGTATTTTACCGTCAGTATCCAGAGAAATATGGAACGGAAAAATCTGATGCTCCAGAAAATCTATTATGAGGAGCTGGAACAGAATCAGGCGCAGGTCCGCAGGCTGCGCCATGATATGAACAACCATCTCACGGTGCTCCGCTCCCTGCTTGACTCCGGCAGTCTCAAAGAGGCCGACCAGTATCTGAAGGATCTGGAGACGCGGATGACCGCGGGAAACCGTGCTTTCTGCAAAAACAGCATTGTCAACGCCGTCCTGAATGCCAAATACAATCTGGCCGTGGAACACGGGATCGACTGCTTTTTCCATATTGACCTGCAGAAACTGACCGGCATCGATGCCGTCAGTCTCTGCTGTCTTTTCTCCAACACCCTGGATAATGCCATCGAAGCTTCCGTAAAAATCCCGGACCCCCATGACCGTCACATCTCTGTAAAAGCGCGGGTGACCGAAAACGGCTATTTTACTTATGAGATCACAAACGCCAAAAAAAATGCCGTTCTGGAACAGAAAGGCATTTTGAAATCCGATAAAGCAGATCCGGCTGCCCATGGGCTGGGCCTGTCCAGCGTGCGGGAAGTCGTGGAAAAATACAGCGGCACCCTGGATCTCTCTTATACGGAAGATACGTTTACGGTGACTGTTCTGATCGGAAATGCATGAAATCGGCAGTGCCGGCATGATTCCTCCGGCCGCTCCCGTAAAGAAACTCCCCGCAGCGGGCTGCGGGGAGTTTCTTTATGGATTAAATCGAGATCCAGCCCAGTACGCTGGCAATGGAACTGAAGAGAATGATCACGATACAGACCGGAGCCATGTATTTCATGAAAAAGCAGTACATTCTTTTCCTTTTGAACTCCGAAGACTGCTCCACCTCCTTTATGATCCGGTCAAGCCCGGCCACGCGGGTGACCAGAAGGCAGGTCGCCAGAGCGGCCACCGGCATCATCAGAGAATTGGTCAGGAAGTCAAAAAAGTCAAGAATCGACATTCCAAGCAGCGTGACGAAATCCCACACGCCGAAGCCCAGCGCGGAAGCAGCGCCGAATATAAGGATGATGGCGTCCATCAAGACTGTCGATCTGCGCCGGCTCCACCCAAACTGGTCTTCAAATGTGGATACGCCGGATTCCGCCAGGGAGATGGCGCTGGTCAGCGCCGCCAGCAGGACCAGCAGGAAGAACATGATGCCTGCCGCAGTCCCGAAGCCCATGCTCGCAAACACTTTCGGAATCGTAATGAACATGAGGGACGGACCCGCCTGCAATGTATTTGGATCTCCGCCGGAAAAAGTAAAAACCGCAGGGATAACCATAAGGCCGGCCAGCATGGCAATGGCCGTATCGAACACCTCCACCTGTTTTGTGGAACTTTCGATATCCACCTCTTTTTTCATATAGGAACCGTAGGTATACAGAATTCCCATGGCGATGGACAGGGAATAAAACATCTGTCCCATGGCCGCGACCACGGTCATCCAGGAAAAATGCTGGAAATTCGGCACCAGAAAATATTTCACGCCTTCCCAGGCGCCCGGCCTGGTCATGGAATAAAGCGCGACAAACACGGCCAGCAGAACCAGAAGCGGCATCATGACTTTGGATACGCGCTCCACTCCCTGTTTCACGCCCGCGAAAAGCACCGCCGCCACCGCCAGGCTGAACAGAAGAAACCACAGCACACTGGACGTGTCCGCAATAAACTCCGGAAAGTACGCTTCCTCCGCCAGCGCAGCAGTACTCCCCCGCAGATACTCAAACAGATATTTCGTCACCCAGCCGCCGATCACACTGTAATAAGGCACAATCAGCATGGGAATCACCGCGTTGATCCAGCCGCCGAACCGAAAAAGCCCGCCGTTTCCAAAAGTCCCGAACGCCCCCACCGGACTCCTTCTGGTCATGCGTCCCAGCGCCGTCTCAGACACAATCAGCGCATAGCCGAAAGTCAGCATCAAAATCAGATAGACCAGCAGAAAGATCCCTCCGCCGTACTTTGCCGCCAGATAGGGAAACCGCCAGATATTTCCGAGCCCCACAGCCGATCCGGCAACTGCCAGAACATACCCGAGCCTTCCTGAAAAACTGCTGCGCCCTTTTCCTCCATGCGGCATGCCGCCCGTACAATGATCTCCTTCCATATTTCCTGATCCTCCTTCGTGTATTTTCATATATTGTCCTATACTATAACATTTTCCTGTAAAAGTCCATATATTTTGCTTTCACTTGTTAAATATAACCAATTCACGTTTCTCCAGAGGATTGGACTGCCGCATTTCCGGTCCTGCGGCAGCCTCATACATGTTGTTCTGTTTTATTGTAATTCCAGTTCAAATACCTCTCCGACCGGTTCAAAATCGTCTGTAATCTGCCCGCTTTCCTCCGGCAGTTCGATCACGCCGAACGTCATGGTTACACGCTCTGCCGTATCGGATAGCCTTCCGTCGTCAATGATCTCTTCATTGGACAGATAGCCGGACGTTTCGTCAGCGCTTCGAAGGCCGAACTCCACCTGATGCCCTTCCGAATCCACGGCCAGTACCTGCTGTATATAGTTGGTCGCTCCAGATTTCGTAAAGGATATCCGCTGCTCCAGTTCGTTCATGGTAAGTTCCTCCAGCGTGACGGTCACCCCGTCCGGCAGGGTAAATTCCTTCCCGATGGCGATCCGCCTGGTATCCGCCATGAGCGCGGCTCCGTCTGCCGTGAACGCAAAATCCCACTTCCCTCTGACTTCGTTTCCGCTCCCCAGGGCGCCGATCCGGATCTGGAATTCATTTTCCCCGGAAAGATCCACGCCGGGAATGTCGTAGGACATCTCTACGCCCAGAACAGTCTGCGTTTCATCCAGGAAACTGGCACTTCCCCCGGCTCCTCCCCCCGGCTGTTTTCCGTTGACATAAAGAATCTCCATAGGAGTCAGATACTGCTCCATGGGCTGCCCGTCTTCCCTCTGCACCGTATAATTGACCGTCAGCTTTTCTTCCGAAATCACCGCCTCCTGCAGCGTAACCACATAGCCTTTGTCCGCCACCGAGGTGTGGATCACCTCCCGGTAATCTGCCAGATCTCCGGACAGCCCCAGCGCATTCTCCAGGCTCCAGGCGATCCGGTCAATGGCCGCGTGCACTTCCTGGCGGAACACCACGGTTCCGGTAAGAAGCGTCACCGCCGCGCACGCCGCCACGGCCATCTTCCCGAAGGTCCTTCTGGCTTTTCTTTTCTCTTTTCTGATCTCCTGCAACGCATTTGCCTCATATGTTTTCATATCCAAATCCTCAGGGCGTTCCATGAGCCGATCCCCGTCCGCCTGAAAATCCGTCCTGATCTCATTCGCCAGTCTGTATGCTTCTCTGTTCATGCTCATGCCCTCTTCCTTTCTCCAAATTTACTGCGGATCTTCTTCTTTCCCCGGAAGATCCGTACATAGACATTATCTCTGCTCATTCCCAGCGCCTGGCCTGCCTCCTCCGGCTCCTCTTCCATCAGAAAGATCCGTCGGAACAACTCCTGATCTCTTCCCGACAGGCACTTTAAGATTTCTTCTGTCTCCTTTGAAAGCTCCTGCTCCGTCAGCTTCTGAAGAGCCATATCCTCTTTGGGGATCTCCATTTCCAGTTCCTCCAGAGACATGGAGAGATGTTCTCTTTGTATTCTGCGCAGGGTGTCGATGGCTTCCAGCCTCGCTACGCCCGCCGCCCAGTTCACAAAACTTCCTCTGCTTTCGTCAAAGCAGTCGATGTTTTTCCAGATCCCGAGAAAGATGTCGTTCATGCACTCTTCCACCCGGTCCGGCGATGCGAACAGCCTTTTTTGCACAATGGACTTTAAAAGCCCCCCATAGGTCCTGATCACATACACAAGCCCTTCTTCCCGACGGCATTTGATCAGGTTTACATAATTATCTTCATTTGCTTTCATCACAGTTACCTCAAAAAATATGGTTCATCCCTTGTCATGAAACATCCTCTGTCCCATTCCTTCAGATTTCGTAAGCTTACGCGGCGCCCGCCGGCAGACGCCCTGGGAGGAAGCCAAAAGGTCAGCTGCCCTTTTGGTTCCTTCACTATATATTCCGTCCGCAGGCGAGGATATCTTACACTTTTATAAAAAATCCGGGAACTTTTTTCAAATTCCCGGTCTTAAGCCCGATACGCTGATCTGGCAGATCTTATTTATGATAGAATGCAGTCGCTGCAGACATTTTCCAGAATGTGCTTCGTCGGCATCACCTCAACCTGAATACTGACAGAAGGTCCGATATCAAAACTTCTGTTCATTGTCAGATCTATGCCATGTCTGTTTTTCTCCGAAAAATATCCCTTTCGGCCCGCATATTCTCTTTCCGTATGCTTATCCATATACAGGGCAATATCCCGTCTGCCAAACTGTGAGGCCAGATCATCTATGGCCGGCAGATCTCCATTATGGTCTATATGGTCATGTGTTACTAAAACAGCATTGATATCATTGATATTCAACCCTGTAAAGTGCATATTTTCCATGAAATTAATACCCGGATCAACCACTATCCCATATCCTTTCCACTTCAGGAAAAAGCCGCCCCCTTTATGGGCACATTGTGAAATCTTTCTCTCAGTGCCGGATAAAAAAAGGAGTTGATGAACTAAACCCCTTGAGGATAGTCATAAAGCTCCTGTTCTGCAACCGAAAATCCCTCTTTGAAAATGCTGGTCCGTAAGCGTCATTAATCACAATATTTTTCTTGATATGCATTCGGATCGCATAATCTGTCTCCTCAAATTCTATTTTAAATCCGGATACGCCGGCTTTCTCCAGTTCGCCTTCAACAGCATCCATCATCATCTTAATTTTTTCTGCCTTTACAGAATCGGGATAAATATACTGATACGTCAGATAAAGAAGAGAATACAGACGCCACCGGTTCTCATAATCATCCGCTGCCAGAGACTTTTCGAATTTTGTTACTTTAGGCTGAAACCTTGTTCTGTCCAGAGGATCCATACACTGAACAATCTGATAGATATTCATTAGATCCATAACGATAGATTTTTCTCCTCGCAGATTTTCGCTGCCTTTACTGTACAGGATACCACCTCTGTCCGCAGCTCACTGACAGAAAATTCCTCTTCCGGCAGATCGCTTCCGGCGATCCTCACTCTTAATATGATATCCTTAACCTGATGGCTGCGGGACTGCAGTTCCTTTCTGTCATCCGAATCGAACAGATCATCAAAAGCCGCCTGCTCCATGATACTGAAAACAGCCTCACTCACAGCCTGCACCTGTACAATGATTGCATCCTTTTCTCCCCGGATGAGGTGTTCCTTTAAATTAAAATAATGTCTCCATGCATCCTCTTCCTTCCCATCCCGAACCTGATCACACAGTGCCTTATAATGAAACATGGCGTCCCGGATATTTAAATAAAGAGATTCCGAAAGACGAATCCCGAACTCCGATGCATTGACTCCTGCCACCGCTGCAAATTTCACTGCTTCGACAATCAAGTCAGCCGCTTCTTCCATTTTGTTCTGTATTTCCATATGTTCACCTTTACATGTTTATACGAAATAATTCCTTTTTCTCATACGTCTTTTATGGGGAACATACCCGCCCATGGACCCGTCCTGGCTGAAACAGTCGGACACAGGGGTAGCCATATAGATACGCATAAGTTCATTAATACCGAAGCTGCTTTTTGTCAGAGTCCGGCACATATTGACTGCTTCATCCACGATCATTGAACCATCTGTGATCCTCATAGTCTGTTATTCCCTTCTTTTACTCTTTCCTCATTCGTCCTTACATATCGCAGCAGTTCTACCGGCCTGTTCTTCACCTCACTGCTTCCCTCATCAAAAATATCCTGGAAGCACCCTCTGATCTCTGCCATATATGTCTTATCATCCAACACTCCATATGAAACCATAACCGGCACCTCACAAGCAAACATCGCCGGAAGAGGCCCGCTTCCCTGGCACTCTCCCTGAAAATATATGTTTTTATATTTTACACGAATTCTTTCTTTCATGCAACGGTTTTATCTAAAAATAAAACAAACAGCGTGATAAAAAACCACTAAATCGCCCGGGCACATACGCCCGGGCGTCTCGTTCTCCCTTATTCTTCTTCAAACCAGGAAGGCGTCTCTTCCTCCGTCCTGTCTTCCTCCTCCGGCAGCTCCACCGCGCTGGCGATCAGCTTCAGAAGCTCCCATGCGGACCGGAAATACAGTGTCCGGTCTTTTTCCATCCATGTGACCCGGCCCTGCCAGCTGCTGTTCTGGCGATGCTGGACCCGGACTACAAAGGTACCCAGTTCCCCGTGTTGTTTCAGCAATTGTTCATCATTCATCTTTTCCGTCCTCTCCTGTCTTCCTTCTTTCCCCTGGACCTTTTCCTGAAATGTCCGCTCTGTCGTTCCCGGGTATGGATAATTGATGCTGTCAAAAAATTCTTCGAACCGGAAGAGCATCTGCTCCGTATTGGCGAACGCCGTCTCTCTCTCCCTGTACCTGTGGTAAAACCGGCCGCTCAGAAATCCTCCTCCTGCGCGGTCGATACACAGGACGATTCCATTCGGTGATCCGATATACCTCTGCGACCCGTCCATGACTGCCTCTTTCTACTTCGTCTCCGCCGGACAGACCACGCTGTTGACATAATACTTCACTCCCGTCCGCTGCCGGCCCACAACGAATTTATAGTTGATTCTTTTCTGTACCACACTGCAGTTTTCCCTTGTGGTATTCACCAGCAGCACCAGATACTGGCCCCTGCCGTATTTCGCCACCACGTCTCCGTGGCGCACGGAACTTTGGATGGCGTCCTGAAGCCTGGGCGACAGCTCCTCCAGGAAAGGCCCCTCTTCCATGGGGTTCCCCTTGCTGTCCACCACCGTGCAGAGCAGTGCCACCAGCATCTGCAGCAGATCCTGTCTTTTCAGTTTTCGCATTTCTCTGTCGGTCATACCGGACCCCATCTCCCCTGAAACTTCTGCTTTTACCTCATAATGGGCATTATGAGGTAAAAAGCAGTTGATTTTTTTAATCTATGCTTTATACTTTTTGTTAAGGATTTCTCCATGATCATATGTGTGAACGTTATAAACCATCAAAGAAAGAAGGTGAAAGCCATGAGTAAAGAAATGACAGCAGAAGAGGTCATCCAGCACAAAAAAAGAGCCATTAAAAAATTAAATACATTATTAGAGCAATACATTTCATCTGATAACAAAGTACTGTTGAAGAAAACAAATCTTATATCCTACTGGTTGGAATCTTTTTCCATGTATATAAGCTTCGAAGACTCATTTGAACCAGATAAACTTATCCGCTGTTCAGGAACTTAACGAACTGAAGAAAGCATACTCCGCTTTTAAAACAACTGTGGAAATTTTTCAGAATTTTGAACCTGTGTCAGAAGAATTTCCTCCTGATTTGATGGCAAGGCTAAAAGATGCCATTCATTATCAAAGAGAGATGGAGGAAAAAATTCAGAAGGCAGAAAAAAGCCGGGCTATTATCGAACGGAATAATCAGGAAATCGCCAAATTAAAAACAGGAAGTATGGCCGTAACGAATCAAATCACTACGGTGAGTAAACAGCGTATTTATACTCCGAAACGTTCCGAAGACTTTTTATATGGAATTTCTCTGTCAGCTTCAGCAATGGATAAAATCAATGCAAAGTTGAAAGAACTGTACTTTTTTAATTGAGTTTTATGAAATGGCATCATGAAATTATTGTAAGATTATTGTAAGATTGTGAATATTTCTTGACGAAAGATATAAAATATCCTATACTAACACCACAGGGGAAACCTTGAATCTTGCCTATAGGGCATTATTATAAGATCTAAGTTATTATTGTTAAAGCCTCGCAGTAATGCGGGGCCTTGTACGTTATGAAAGCAAAATACTAAAGTATTATCTGAAATTATGCTGATGATAACTTCCGTTTTTTCCTTTCATCCTTCCTTCCACGCCAGAATCCTCTCCAGCTTTTCCTTTACGTTTCTCTCCTGCCCTTCTCTGGTGGGCCGGTAATATCTCCGGCCTTCCAGGCTTTCCGGCAGGCATTTCATCTTTGACAGTTTTTCTTCTGTATCGTGGGCGTATACATAGCCTTTTCCGTATTCCAGCTCCTTCATAAGTCCCGTAGGCGCGTTGCAGATCTGAAGGGGCACCGGCTCCGCCGGCAGTTCCCGCACGTCCTTCTTGCACTCTTCGCACGCCTGGTACAGGGCGTTGGACTTAGGCGCCATGGACAGGTAGACGACCGCATGGGTCAGATGCACGTCGCATTCGGGCATCCCCAGAAAATGGCACGCCTGATAGACCGATACGGCCAGGGGAAGCGCCTGGGAGTCCGCCATCCCCACATCCTCGCTGGCAAACCGTATCAGCCTCCGGGCAATATACAGCGGCTCCTCCCCGCCGTCCAGCATCCGGCACAGCCAGTAGACCGCCGCGTCCGGATCGCTGTTGCGCATGGATTTATGGAGCGCCGAGATCAGGTTATAGTGCTCTTCTCCGTTTTTGTCATAGAGCAGCGAGCGGCGGTTCATGCACTGGGAGAGCACCTCCTCATCCACATGGATCGTTCCCCGGCTGTCCATCTCCCCGTTCAGCACCGCCATCTCCAGCGTGTTCAGCGCCGTCCTGGCGTCTCCGTTGGCAAAACGGGCAATGGCGTTCAGATGCGGTTCCTCGATGGCGACGTCCATCATCCCAAGGCCCTTGGGGCTTTTCAGGGCGTGGACGAGCAGCTCCTTCAGATCCGGTTCCTCCAGCGCTTTCAAAACAAATACTTTGCAGCGGGACAGCAGAGCGGAATTGATCTCGAACGACGGATTTTCCGTCGTCGCCCCCACCAGAATGATGCTCCCCTTCTCTACATAGGGCAGGAACGCATCCTGCTGCGCCTTATTGAACCGGTGGATCTCATCCGTGAACAGAAGGGTGCGGATGCCCATGCGACGGTTCTGCTCCGCCTGCGCCATCACTTCCTTGATCTCCCTGATCCCACTGGTCACCGCGCTGAATTCCAGAAAGGAGGCCTTCGTCCTTCCGGCGATGATCCGCGCCAGCGTCGTTTTGCCCACCCCCGGCGGCCCCCAGAAAATCATGGACGAGATCTGATCCCGGTCGATGAGCTGGCGAAGGATCTTTCCCTGCCCCAGCAGGTGCTTCTGTCCCACATATTCCTCCAGCGTCTCCGGACGCAGGCGGCTTGCCAGCGGCGCGCTGGTCCGGCGGTCGTCAAACAGGCTTAACTGTTCCATCACTTTTCCCTTTCGTTTCGTTATTTTCCCTTCAGAATCGGAATTACCGGTTTTATGACTTTATAGTACGGCGATACGTCCCGGACCTCTTTTCCAAAGCATTTGTCCATATCCGCCTTGACAGCCTTTTTGTTCTTTTTGCTGTGGGCTTTTACGATCTTCACTGTCTTTTCCGCTTTTGCCGTATCCAGCTGCTGCTGTCTGTACAGCAGCGTAACCAAATGCACGCTCCGCTCTGTTTCCCCTGACAGAAGGCAGTTTGACAGCCTGTCCCTCAAATCCTCGTCGCTCTTCAGGCCGGTATAGAGTTCCCGCCCTTTTTCCTGTCCCAGCAGAAGCACCAGCACCGTATACCAGCCGCCCATATCAGACACCGGCACTGCTCTGGCGATCTCCTCCATCACCTGTTCCTCCGGTATGGGGCTTTGGACCGGCGCCGCCGGTTCCGATTTCTTCGCCTTGTTTTTCTTTTTCTTAGGATCAAATCCGACCCTGCTTACGGTCACACCCTTTTCCTTCCACAGGTCGATGGCTTCCTTATAATCCTGGTCGTTGGAATAGATGCAGTATTCCGCATCCGCATGGGTTGCGATCAGGTAGGACAGCACGCCTTCCAGCTGGTGGTCCAGTGCATTGTAGCCGGATACGCATTCCACCCATCGGATCTGTTTGTTATAGCGCTGCTTCAGATAATGCTCCTCCAGCAGGCGGGAATGGTTTTTCGTATAAAATACGACCAGTACGTCGTCCTTTTCCAGTCTATCGATAAAATCGATCCATCGATCCCCGACATTTTCGGTATCGATCAGATAATAGGTTCTCTTCATAATTCCTCTCTTTCTCTTTTCCTCAATTCCCAGAACGCCACGGCGCTGGCCGCCGCCACATTCAGGGAATCCACTCCGTGGGCCATGGGAATCCGCACCCGGTAATCGCAGTCCGCGATGGTGCCTGCCGCCAGGCCGTCCCCTTCCGTACCCAGGATCACCGCCAGCTTCTCCTCCGTCCGCAGCCGCACGTCGTCGATGGGCGCGGAATCCTCCGTCAGCGCCATGGCCGCCGTCCGGAAGCCGAACCTGCCCAGCGTACGCAGCCCCCTGTCCGGCCAGGCATCCTCCCCGTCCAGCCAGGCCCAGGGAACCTGAAAGACCGTTCCCATACTCACCCGGACCGAACGCCGGTACAGAGGATCGCTGCAGTCCGGCGTCAGAAGCACTCCATCCATATTCAAAGCCGCCGCCGAGCGGAAAATTGCTCCTACATTTGTAGGATTTACCACATGTTCCAGCACGGCTACCCGTCCGGCGCCTCTTAAGACTTCCTCCACAGGCGTTTTCTCCGGCCTTCTCATGGCGCAGAGCATCCCCCGGGTCAGTTTATAGCCGGTGATCTGCACCAGCACGTCCATGCCTGCCGTATAGACCGGAATGTCCCCGCACCGCGCAAGAAGTTCCTTCGCCTCTTTTTGCACATACCGTTCCTCCGACAGGAAGGACAGCGGCTCGCATCCGGCGTCCAGCGCCCGCTCGATGACTCTGGGGCTTTCCGCGATGAAGATGCCTCTCTCTGGGGCCCTGCAGTTTAAAAGCTGCGTTTCCCGAAGCCTGGCGTACACATCCAGCTCCGGCGCTGAAAATTCAGTGATTCTGATGACATCGGACATGGTCTCTCTCCCCAACTGCCTGTGATGTGTTCTATCATACTCCACTTTTCGAAAATGCGCAAGGAAGGGTCTAAGGACGGTTTCCGTAACTGCATTCTGATTTTCCTGATAAAAATCCCCGTCCGGGTTTATAATAACCATAAGATTCGAATAAATAAGAGAGGACTATGTCATGTCAAATCAGCTGAAAGACCAGAAATCCCCCTATCTTCTGCAGCACGCAGGGCATCCCGTCAACTGGTATCCCTGGTGCAGCCGCGCCTTTGAGACTGCCCGGCAGGAGGACCGTCCCGTCTTCCTGAGCATCGGCTATTCCACCTGCCACTGGTGCCATGTGATGGCCCATGAATCTTTTGAGGACGAGGAAATCGCCCGGATTCTGAACCGCTCCTTCCTCTGCGTCAAAGTGGACCGGGAAGAACGCCCGGATATCGACGCCGTCTACATGTCCGTCTGCCAGGCCATGAACGGCTCCGGCGGGTGGCCTCTGACCATCCTGATGACGCCGGACCAGAAACCCTTCTATGCCGGAACCTACCTTCCGAAGCACTCCCGGTACGGCTGCACCGGCCTGTCTGAACTGCTGCTTCAGGTGGAAACGCTGTGGCGCACGGCAAGAGAAAAACTTCTTCGTACCGGGGACGAGGTGACTGCCTGGCTGCAGGCGCAGGCTTCCGCCTCCCCTTCGGAACCCTCTCTGGAATTGATCCGCCGGGGCGCCCGGGAGCTTCGGGAACGTTTTGATCCAAAACGGGGCGGTTTTGGCCCGGCGCCCAGGTTTCCCATGCCCCACAATCTGCTCTTCCTCATGCGCCATGCCGCCCGGGAAAAGGACGATCGTTTCCTGCAGATGGCTGTGAAAACTGTAACAGGCATGGCGGAAGGAGGGATCTACGATCACATCGGAGGCGGCTTCTCCCGTTACTCCACCGACGATCAGTGGCTGATCCCCCATTTTGAAAAAATGCTCTATGACAATGCGCTGCTGATCTACGCCTATACGGAAGCGTACCTGGTCACAAAGGAGCCCCTGTTCTGCTCGGTGGTCCGGGAGACGGTCCGCTATGTCCTCCGGGAACTGACCGACGAGGCGGGCGGCTTTTACTGCGGACAGGACGCGGACAGCGACGGCGTGGAGGGAAAATACTACGCCCTGACTCCGGCAGAGATCCTGCGGGTTCTGGGAGAAGAGGACGGCGCTTATTTCTGCCGCTTCTACGGCATCACAAAAGAGGGCAATTTTGAGGGAAAAAGCATCCCCCATCTGTCCGCCGGGCATCCGTGGAAGAACGCAAAGGCGGAGAAGCTGTGCGAAAAGCTGTACCATTACCGCCGAATCCGCACCGCGCTTCACACGGACGACAAGATTCTCACCGGCTGGAACAGTCTGATGATCGCCGCTCTGGCAAAGGCGTCCCTGGTCTTTGACGAACCCTCCTGGCTTGCCGCCGCACAGAACGCACAGCAGTTTCTGGAAACACGCATGAAACATACAGGCGGACGGCTGTATATCCGGTATCGGGACGGGGAAGCCGCCGGCACCGGAAATCTGGAAGATTACGCATATTATGCCTGGGCGCTTCTGGAGCTGTACGCAGCCGCATGGAAGGCGGAGGATCTGGAAAAAGCCGCGGAAGCCGCCGGACAGATGCTCCGGTTCTTTTCCGACGGGACAAAGGGCGGCTTCTATCTGTATGCCGGCGACGCGGAGCAGCTGATCTGCCGCCCGAAGGAAAGCCTGGACGGCGCCCTTCCTTCCGGAAATTCCGTGGCGGCTCTGGTCTTCTCCCTCCTGTGGGAACTGACGGGAGAGGAATGCTGGCGTCTGGAGCAGGAACGCCTCCTGCGCTATCTTGCCGGGGAAGCTTCCTCCTGGCCGTCCGGCCACTGCTTTGCCCTGACGGCCATGGGACGGGTTTTTGATCCGTCCGCCCAGCTGGTCTGCGCCTCCTCAGGCTCCGACGGAGACACGCCTCCGGCAGAACTGAAAGAAGCGCTCCGCACCGGTTACCGGCCCGGCCTGACCGTGCTGCTCCTGACGCCGGACAACCGGGACCGGCTCGCCCGCCTGGCGCCCTTCACGGCCAGGTATCCGCTCCCCGATCAGGGCGCCGTCTACTATCTGTGCAGGGGCGGCGCCTGCTCCGCTCCGACCGCAGACCTGCAGGCCCTGCTGGACTGACCGGCAGGCCGCAGAAGCCTCTGAGTCCTGCGGCGCTTTTCTTCCTGCCATAGAGACCGGCGGATCTCCGACTGCGCTCCCGTCCCGACAGAGCCCGGAACGCCTGCGGAATCGGCGCTTCTCTTTCCCGGCAGAATGTTGTATAATAGCAGCAGAAATACCGGGAGGAGGCCCTTTATGTTCCGACGCCTGTCCATTTATTTTAAAGAAATGTACCCGATCCTTCCCAGGTTCCTCCTGGGCCTCATCATCTTCGGGGAAATCCATTTTATTATCCTTCTGAACGCCGGCATCCATGCGTTTCAGCTGGGAATCCAGGAGCTGATCGGCGGCTTTACCGTGTTCAGCTTCCTTCTGTGGCTCCGGATCGCGGACGATTTTAAAGACTACGAACTGGACTGCCGGCTCTTTGCCCACCGGCCGCTGCCCTCCGGCAGAGTCCGCAAAAAAGATCTGGCTGTCTTTGTCTCCGCCCTGATCACAGTGACGGTGCTTCTGAACCTTTTTTTCATGAATAATTTCGGATTCTTCCTGTTTCTGTATATCTACGGAACGCTCATGTCCCTGTGGTTTTTCAGTAAAAAGAAGATCCAGAAAAGCCTTCCGCTGGCACTGGTGACCCACAATCCGGTCCAGATGATCATGAACGTCTACATCATCTCCTTTACCTGCTTCAAATATGGCCTTCCGCTTTTTACATGGGTCAATTTTCTGGCGGCATGGACCCTGTATTTCCCGGCGCTGATCTGGGAGATTTCCCGGAAAATCCGGGCTCCGGAAGATGAGACCGAATACGTCACCTACTCCAGCCTCTTCGGCTACCGAAAGCCGGTGCGGTTTATCCTGATCCTGACCTGGGTGGACATCGTCACCAACTTTCTTCTGGTGTGGAACCTGAACAAACTGACCGTAGCGGCGCTCTTTCTGGACGTCTCCTGGATGACGGTGAAATTCCTGCAGTTCCTGAAGGACCCCTCCCGTTTTGCCATCGTGGACAAGGTGGAACGGTATACCTACATCCAGGAATCCCTGATGCTCCTGACCATACCCGTCTATCTGCTCTGGGGGAAACTATAAGATGATTATCCATACTGCAAATTACAGGGCGCATCAAACAGGAGCCAAGGCGCGCAGCCTGTTCCGGCTGGCGGAATGCGGCTGTCCGGTCCCTCCTTTTTTCTGCGTCGATAAACAGTTTGAGGAAAAAGAAGTGCTGGACTATATGGACCGGCATTTTCCGGATACGGTTCTGTTCTCCGTGCGTTCGTCCGCATCCGCGGAGGATGGAACGTACTGCTCCTTTGCCGGACAGTTTCAGACCCTGCTGCGGGTGCGCCGTGAGGACGTCTGCGCCTCCATCCGGCAGGTTCTCTCAAGCACGGATTCGGAAAGCGTCCGTACCTACTGCCGGCTTCAAAATATCGAACATATGTTCATATCCATGCATGTCATCATCCAGGAGATGGTCGAAGCGGACCGGTCCGGAATCCTGTTTACCGCCAACCCGCAGGGAATTCTGAACGAGACCGTCATCGTCCTGGGCGCCGGAAGCGGCGACCGGGTGGTGGAGGACCGGACGGATACCACGACTTATTATTATAACCGTTCCGACGGACTCTGTTATTACGAACAGGACGGAGACGCCCCGCTGCTTACTTCTCAGGAACTGGAGAAGCTCATCCGGGTATCCGGGCAGATCCGGGAATGGTTCGGGACGGAATGCGATCTGGAATATGCTCTGAAGGGACAGACGCTCTGGCTTCTGCAGGCGCGCCCCATTACGGCGCTTCAACAGGACGGGCCTGTCATCATCCTGGACAACAGCAACATTGTGGAAAGCTATCCCGGCATCACGCTGCCCCTGACCATGAGCTTTATCCGGGAAGCCTATTATCAGGTGTTTAAGCACCTGCTGCTCCGGCTGACCAGAGAGCCCGGGACCGTGCAGAAGATCGACGGTGTTCTAAGGCAGATGGTGGACATGGCCAACGGGCGGGTCTATTACCGGATCAGCAACTGGTACGACGTGCTCCTTTTTCTGCCGTTCCATCAAAAAATCATCCCTGTCTGGCAGGAGATGATGGGGGTGGGGGACCGGGCGGTAAGCTCCGGGCTGGAGGAACCGATCCGGCGGCGCACCCGATGGAAGGTTACCTGCTCCTTCTTCCGCCTGCTGCTCACCTGCCCGAAGGAAATGAAACAGCTGGATGAGTATTTTGCAACGATCATCTGCCGTTTTGAAGCACTGGATACGGACAGCCCGCACAATCGGGTCCTGATGGACCACTACCGCACACTGCTGGATCTGACGGTCCGGCGGTGGGATATTACTCTGGTCAACGACATGTATTCGTTTCTCTTCACAGGGTTTCTGAAGGCTTATCTGAAAGCCCGGCGCGTACCGGAACCGGAACGGACAGCCAACCGTGCAGTCTCCGGCATCCGGAAGCTGGAAAGCCTGGGTCCCGTCCGGGAGCTGATCCGGCTGGGCCGGCGGGCCGGAAAAGAAGGACGAGTTCCGGAACTGCGGCAGATCCGGACCGGAGAAGATTATACCCGGTACGTCCGGGAACACCGGGATTCCTATACGAGGCAGCTGGAAGCATACATCGAAAAATTCGGAGACCGGAATATGGAAGAGCTGAAGCTGGAGAGCCGGACCTTCCGTACCAACCCGGAACTTTTGATCCAGCGGATTCTCCGGTATGCGCAGGAAACAGCGGAACAGCCGGAAAGCAGACGCGCCGGGAAGCGTAAAAAAGCAGCCAAAGAGGGCCCGACCCGGCCCGGCAGGCAGGCGGCAGACAGGCAGCGCGCCGTCAGCGCTCAAAAGCCCCCATGCACCTGCCTTCCAGACCGCCTCGCGGCATTTCTCGCCAAAAAAGCCGCCCTCGGCATCCGCAACCGGGAGAAATCCCGTCTGAACCGGAGCCGGCTGTACGGCATGATGCGCGCGCTGGCACTCCGTATGGGGGAAAATCTGTACCGGCAGAAGCGCATCGGAAATCCGCAGGACATCTTCTGGCTGGAGTGCGGCGAGATCGCCCAGGCAGCCGGCGATCCGCAGATGAACCTGCAGCAGATCATTTTAGAGCGCAGAGAACAGTATGAGGGATATCAGACCCTTCCTCCCTGGTCCCGCCTGGTATTTCTCGGAAACATAAAAAACCGGCATCCGAAACAGGTCCGGCACCTGGCATATGAAGGAAAGGCAGGCGTCTGGCACGGCACCGCCTGTTCCCCCGGAACCGCCGAGGGCGAAGTGCTGCTGGTCCGTCAGCCATCCCTGAACCTTCCCGTCAGGGGACGGATCCTCGTCACCCGGATGACCGACCCCGGATGGGTATTCCTTCTGGCGGACGCCAAAGCCATCCTGTCGGAAAAGGGGTCCCTTCTGTCCCATACGGCCATCATCTCCCGGGAGCTGGGGAAACCCGCCGTAGTCGGAATCCCCCGCCTTATGGAAACTCTGAGAGACGGCGACCGGGTGAGAGTGGACGGAGACACCGGAACCGTAACCATTTTGTCATAGGCCGTCGTTTTTACGGCAGGCCATATCCCCCGGCCCTCCCGGACCAGGGCCGGAAAACAACCGAAAGAGACAGAGAAGACATATGAAAAGCATCTGCGATTATCTGGAAGAAGACAGAGAAAAATGGGCAGACCGCCCTTACATCACCACGAAAGTACATGGAAGCTGGACCTCCCGCACCTTTCAGGAGGTGGTCGGCGACATACAGGGACTTTCCAGAAGCCTCCTGAAACGGGGATATCAAGACAAACACATCATGATCTGTTCGGAAAATTCCCGCGAATGGATTCTCCTCTACCTTGCCGTCATGGCCTATGTGGGAACCTGCGTTCCGGTGGATAAGGAATGGACTGCGTATGATCTGAAAAACACCCTGTCCGTCCTTCCGGTTTCCGCCGTCTTCTGTTCCCGTACGCAGATGGAACGGCTGAAAGAACTGAAGGCGCAGGAGCCGGATACCGACTGGTTCTGCATCGAAGATACCCTTCCGGCCCTGATTCGGGAGGGCCGGGCCGACGCCTGCCCGCTTTCCGGAAGAAAGGACCCGGACCGGACCGCCATGATCCTGTTTACCTCCGGCACCACCAACCTGCCCAAAGCCATTCCGCTGACCCAGGCAAACCTGTTCGCCAACTGGGAGACGCTGTACCGGCGGACGCCCATGACAGAGCAGGACCGTTCCTACGTATTCCTTCCTTTTCACCATGTCTATACCGGCGTGGCGAACATTCTCTATACGATTATCTCCGGTATGCAGCTCTGGCTCTGCTCCGACCTGACGCAGATGATCCCGGAGCTGATGGAAGTGCGTCCCACGGTTGTCTGCACAGTCCCGCTGTTTTTATACCGGATGCAGGAAGCCATGACCGACGAGCTGATGGACGTCCTGCGGCAGATCCGTTTTCTCTACTGCGGCGGAAGCTTTACCGATCCTGCTGCCAAACAGTATTTTATCGAACAGGGCGTCTGCCTGCTGGAAGCATACGGGACCACCGAGACTTCTTCGGTCATCGCCCTCGCGGTTCCCGGCGACCCGGATCTTCTCTCCAACGGCGTGGTCTTTGAAAATCTCCGGGTCCGGATTCTCGATCCGGACGAACACGGCGCGGGCGAGATCGTCGTCAGCGGAGGCAGCGTCTCCTCCGGATATCTGAACCGGAACGACCGAAATTCAGAATTCGATCAGGACGGCGCCTACCACACCGGAGACCTGGGCATCCTGTCCGACTCCGGCCATCTGTACCTGAAAGGACGGAAAAAGCGGATGATACTGACCGCCAATGGGAAAAATATCTATGTGGACGAACTGGAGCAGCTGATTCTCGCCCACCCCGGGATTATTACGGCAAAGGTATATGAAGAAGGACACCACCCTGCGGCCTCCATCGTCAGCGACCTGCCGGAAGAAGAGATCCATGCTTATATGGAGCAGATCAACCGGCGGCTGCCCCGTTACAAGCAGATCCGGAAGGTTTCCATAAGGCCTGACCGGCTGGGAGGAAGAATCAAATGACAAATCACAGAAATCATCAAGAGAAAAAACACACGGGAACCCGCAGAAATCTAGATGTCCTTGCATTTTCACAGGAAGAGGACCTGATCCGGAAATTTCTGGAGCTTCCCGGGAAGCTCTACACGAAAAAGACATGCACGCAGCAGCCGGAGGAAGAGCGCCGGATCGTGACCGGCACCCATGTGCTGAGCCATTATTTCTCCGTCTTCCCCCTGCTGGTCCTGGATGAAGACGGCGGCGCCCTCTCCCGCGCCGTCCTCACCGTCTATCCCCATGATCCGGAAGCTTATCTTGGTTTTTTTGAGAGCGCAGACGACAAAGAAGCGGTCCGGCTGCTCTTTCAGAAAGCGGAGCAGCTGGCCCGGGAACAGGGCTGCCGCCGGATCACCGGCCCTGTGGACGCCTCGTTCTGGATCCGCTACCGTTTCAAAAACAACCGTTTCGACAGCTCCTATACCGGAGAGCCTTTTAACCTGGACTACTATCCCCGCCTGTGGCAGTCCCTGGGCTATGAGGTCATCGAGCGCTATTACTCCAACCACTACCGAACGGTGCCCCGCTCCTGTACAGATCCGCGGTTTTCGGCCCGGCTTCAGCAAAAGCTTAAGGAGGGATACCGGATCGAAAGCCCTTCCCGACGTTCCTTTGACCGCACGCTGCAGGAAGTCTACGGGCTTCTCATCGAGCTTTACCGGACCTTTCCCGCCTATAAACGGATTACCGAAGAGGAATTTACCGCCCTGTACGGATATCTGCGTCTTCTGATCCGCTATTCCATGGTAAAAATGGCTTATTACGAAGGCCGGCCCGTCGGTTTTTTCATCAGCATACCCGACTACGGCAGCGCCGTCTACGGAAAGCTGACCTTCGCGGACTGCCTGCGAATCCTGCTGACCCGTATCCATCCGACATCCTATGTCATGCTTTACATGGGCGTGGACCCTGCCCACCGGGGGCTGGGAAAAGCCCTGGCGGAGGCCATCCGAGAGGAGCTGCAGAAATCCCGCGTCCCCTCCGTGGGCGCCCTGATCCGCCAGGGCAATATCAACAAAGACTATTTTCAGGAACTGATTGATTTTGAGTACGAATACGTGCTGCTGAGCAGAGAATTGACTTAAAACACCACTTCCGTCTGGTACACCGCCTTTTCCGGCAGATGGATGTAATTATTTCCCTTACATTCGTCCATGTAGACGGTCTCTTCTACCACATATACATACACCCGGCTCACATCCCTGCCGTAGACCGAATAGATCTCCGCGTATTCTGCCTGGGATTCCAGCGGCTTTCCTTCCGCGTCGCACACCGCCACCACATAATCCGTATGCTCCCGACCGTCCGGAACCAGCAGGTCCGCATACAGCTCATAGGCGGTCTTTGTGACGGTCCCGATTCCGATGCCCTCTTCATTGGTGTCCTGAACCTCTTTCTGCACGGTGGCTTCGCGGTTCAGCTTGACATCCAGCACGAAATCCCAGTTTCCGGACAGATGCTCGCCTTCCACATCGGCAAAAAGATCGGTTATGTGCAGGGCATAGGAAAACGCATCCGGAAGATCTTTATAATCAAATTCCTTCCATCCTCCGGTTTCATCCAGAATTCCCATATGCACCAGATCCACCCGGATAATACCCGCAAAAATGTGGTCATCCACAAATTTTCCTTCTATATAGTAGGGCGAAGAAGTACCTTCCGCCGGATTTCCCTGATAAGTCCCTTTTCCCGATGCGGAGAAATCCGCTTCGGACGTACTTTCCATATACAGCGTGCTGTAGGGAACCGCCATCTCCGACTCCGTTGTCTCCTCATAAGAGCCATACCGGGCAAAGTTTCTGAAGTCTTTGCTGAAGCCCTCTTCGGACTCGATGCCCACGGCCAGGTACATGGCCATGCTTCCGTAATTGCACTCTGAGATGGTAAAGGTAACCCCGTTGTCCGTCTGCACGTACGGGCTGTCCGTCGTCCCGTCCTCCTGCACCGCGTCCGGCTCCACCAGCTGTACCGCCCCGTTTTCAAAATCGCCCGCAAAGCCGGAATCCGCTCCCACGGTCCGGAATACGTGGCCGATAAAGGGCAGCTTTGCCGCCATTGCCGGATTGGCCGCACAGACGGTCACGCTCAGCACCAGCGCCGCCGCCGCGGCAGACATACCCCTGATCAGGCCGTGCATCCTCTTTTTCCCGCACATGCTTTTTTTACACCGGCTGTCCGTTCGAATCATTCCATATGTCTCCTGTATTCTTTCCTTCACAATCTCCGGCTCCGTCAGCTCCATACTCAGTATTCTCTCGTATTCTTTTTTTGTATATTCCTGTCTCATATTTCCATCTCCTGTTCGGATTTTACATAGTTTGATCGCTTCCTAGACAACCTGCATTTCCAGCCGCAGCTTCTGTTTTCCTCTGAGCAGCCGGCTTTTGACCGTAGATTCCTTCATATTCAGCATCTGCCCAATCTCTCTGGTCGTAAACCGTTCACCGTAATACAACAGGAAGATCACCCGGCTGTCCTCCGGAAGCGAACGAAGCAGCTCGTGAAACTCCACATCCGCCGTACCGGAACTGTCGCCTGCCGTCTCCGGCACCTCCTCCAGCCCGCAGCTTTTCCGGTTCTGGTTGTACAGCCGGTTGCAGTTGTTCATGAGGATCCGCACCAGCCAGGTTCGGAAATATTCCGGCTTCTTCAGCTTCCGTATATGTTCAAACGCATCCAGAATCGTGTCCTGGATCACGTCTGCCACATCCTCCTCTCCCCGGAAATACCCATAAGCGACCCTCTGGAGCGTCATCCTGTTCTGTTCGATCAATTCGATAAAGGCCTCCGCGTCTCCCTGCTGCGCCTTTTTCACCAATATACTCATATCCTTCATCCTCCATCTGGAAGCCCGGCCGGGGGTCCCGTCTGTCTGTTTACACCTATTAGATCGTCCTGATGCGCATTTCGATGCAGGAAAATAAAAAAATGTGCCGGCATGTCCCGGCACAGATGTATGGTTCCCGTTTTGAAATTGTGTATCCATTGAATGGCACCGCCATTCGGCGTACCGGGCAGGAATCCAGGTCAGTCCGAACGGCTCTCATTCCCCGGGAAACGACGGATGACCTCGATCTTCCCAATGATATGGTCGTTAAAGGTTTCCAGTTCCTCCGCCGGAACCCACAGCTCCTGATGGTATTCCGCACCGACCGTCTGAACCTCAAACTGCTGCACATACGCGTCATCAATCTCAAACCTCGTCACATATCCTTTATGGTCGCTGTTGTATGTTACATTCCACCGCCCTGCTATTTCCGCCGCATATCTTTCATTCAGCACAGGATAAAATATCGGCTGTTCCGGCAGTCTTGGCGGATATCTCAGATAACCGCTTTTTTCTATAAGCTTCAGTTCTTCTGTTCCTACGGGCCTGTATAATATCATTTTCCCCTTGTCTCCTTCTGTCTTTCTTTCCCGGATCCGGCGATGCCTGGGAGGACTGCCTTTCCCGGCAGATACCGGATCTGGTTTTATTATACGTTTCCCTGAAGAGAAGCGCAAGGTCTCTTTCACTCCGGAACAGCACATCTGTTTTTTCGATAAAAGTAGACAGGAAAGGTACAGAACGATTATAATAAAAGCATGTCTGTTTCTTCATTCTGGAACAGCATATTACCATGATAAAGGGGGTATCTCTATGGATAAGAAAGCAATGTACAAACTGACCTACGGACTGTTCGTCCTCACCTCGGCCTCTGAGGGAACAGAGAGCGGCTGCATCATCAATACAGCCGGCCAGGTGACCAGCAGCCCCAACCGGATCAGCATTACGGTGAACAAGGCAAATTTCACCCATGATCTGGTCGCCCGGAGCGGCCTTTTCAACGTATCGGTGCTCAGCGAAGAAGCCGTCTTTGAGACGTTCCGGCATTTCGGTTTTCAGTCGGGCCGCAGCACGGATAAATTTTCCGGTTACACGGACTGCGCACGCAGCGCAAACGGCCTGTATTATATTACGGCGGGAACCAACAGCTACATCAGCGCCGCGGTTGAACAGGCGGTCGATCTGGGGAGTCACACCATGTTCCTCGCTTCCGTAAACGACATGGAAGTCCTGTCCAACGTCCCGTCCGCAACGTACGCTTACTACCAGTCTTCCATCAAACCTGCGCCGGAGCCTTCGGCTTCCGGTCAGAAATCGGCATGGCGCTGCAGCGTCTGCGGTTATCTCTATGAAGGCGACGATCTGCCGGAGGATTTTATCTGTCCTCTGTGTAAACATCCGGCTTCCGATTTTGAAAAAATCACGTCGTAAATCCGGACCCGACGCAGATGAAATGAGGGAATTACAATGAAACGAAATGCGAAAGAATATACCGCGCGGCTGCTGCTTTTATTCATCGGACTGATTATCGCCCACCTGGGCGTGACCCTGTTCCTTCTGACGGACCTGGGCGCCGATCCTTTTAACGTCTTTATTCAGGGAATCTTCCGGACGCTGGGACGCCTGATTCCGGTGCTGACCCACGGCGGCACCCACGCCGCCGTCAGCATCCTCATCATGCTGATCCTGCTTGTGACCGACCGAAGCTACGTCAAAGCCGGTACTCTGGTCTGCATGATCGCCGGCGGACCCATCATCGATGTGTTCACACGCCTGCTGGAGCACTGGGTCCATCCGGGCAATCCCTTTGTCCTGCGCCTTCTGACGCTGGCGCTGGGCTGCGTGATCCTTGCCTTCGGCATGACCATCGTCATCAAATCCGACGCGGGCACCGGTCCCAACGATCTGGTGGCCATCGTCTTAAGCGACCGCCTTGCAAAACCGTTCGGACCGGTCCGAATTCTGGTGGACGTCTGTTTTGTCTCCATGGGCTTTCTCATGGGCGGAGCCGTCGGAGTCGGAACGCTTATCAGCGCCTTTCTGGTGGGGCCGGTAGCCGGCGTGTTCCTGCCCCACAGCGAACGACTGGTCCATATTCTGCTCCGTCTTCTGAAGTGCTCTGATACATAAGGGAAATTGAACATATGTTCTATTCGCCTTTTCCAAAAGCTACCCGGTTTTTTAAGAACAAGGCTACGTCAGGCTGGCTGCTCCGATCACACCGGCGTCATTCCCCAGCGCCGCAATCTTAATATCCGGATACTCGCTGTCCGCTCCGCCGAAGCATCCTTCCTTCAGCATGCTCTGAAGGGAGGGAAGCAGCGGCTCCATCTGCGCCGAGAGTTCTCCGCCCAGAAGGACCAGCTGGGGCCGGAAAATATTTACCACATTCACAAGTCCGGTTCCAAGTCTTCCGGTATATTTGCGGATCAGCTCTTTCAGTTCCGCATTGCCGGCCTCTGCCTGTGCAAAGATCTCTTCGGGCGTCATCTCCTGTCCGGTCACTCTCTCTGTATCCCGGACCAGCGCCCTTACGGACACATACGCCTCCAGGCATCCGTGTCTTCCGCAGGTACAGGTTTCCCCGTCTTCCACGATGACCATATGGCCCAGCTCATTGCCGCCGATATTCCGGCCGGCGCAGATCTCCCCGTCCAGAATGACTCCGCCGCCGACGCCTACTCCCAGCGTGAGCATGACCACATCCTGATATTCCCTTCCGGCGCCCGCGGTCGCCTCGCCCAGCGCCGCGCAGTCCGCGTCGTTGGCCACGTGTATGGGAAGCGGCAGATATTCGCTGATCTGCTTTGCCACCTCCACCTGCTTCCAGCGGATATTGTTGGAATAGCACACCACGCCCTTTCTCTGGTCCACGGTACCCGGCACGCTGATGCCGGCACATACGCACTGGTCCACAGGAATTCCGTGTGTTTCCAGAAGCGCAAGGGTCCGCTGCCCGATCTCCCGGATCACCTCTTCGGCCGGACGGTCCGCGCCGGTCCTGATTATTTCGCAGGCCAGCAGCTTCTGATGGATGTCCACCAGGCCGATCCGGGTCTCATTCACGCCGATGTCAATCCCGATCCGGACCGGAGCCGCTTTCTCCCGTATGGTGGTAATCAGCGCGTCGCAGGAGCCCTCCACGATATAGTCTCCGCTGTCCGCCGACAGAAAGAAGCTGTCCCCCTTCCGGAACGCAACGGTTTCCCCGCCGCTGGTAATCGTCCCTTCCCCGTCCAGCATCAGAATACTGGCAAAAGAAGCTTTTGATACGTTTCCGCCCATCTTCTTCATGACTTTCCCGTCCAGATTCAGTTTGTCCACTTTGTTTTTCCTCCTTATTTCATTCTTTTACTGGTTGCAGATTGGATAAACCAACCCCGTCTTACAGTTCCCCCGAACGTATCACCTCCTGCATCCACTTTGCGGATTTCTTGAGTTTTCTCCGATAATTGTCCATCAGATCCACCTCAATCATTCCGTAGCGGTTTTTATAAGCGTTATTCCAGGACCAGTTGTCGATCAGACCCCAGTAATGGTAACCCATGCACCGCGCCCCGTCCCGGACTGCTTTCAGAATCCATTCCAGATGTTCCTGTACAAACTCGATCCGGTAGTCGTCCTGAATCTCTCCGGAAGCGTCGCGGAACCGGTCCTCGTGTTCCACGCCCATACCGTTTTCCGAGATAAAAAACTTCAAATCCGGATATTCGTGTTTCATTTTCATACCAAAATCATAGATTCCCTTCGGATAGATCTCCCAGCCCCGGTAGATGTTCATCTTCGCTTCCGGCCATACATACGGATCGGAAAATTTCAGATAGCCGTTCTCGTCCGTCTTCTCCTTCGGCGCCTGAATCCGGGACGGATGATAATAATTAAAGCCCAGCCAGTCCACGACGCCGCAGCGCAGAATCTCCTCGTCTCCCGGACGGACCTCCGGCGCCAGGCCGCACGCCTTAAGCGTATCCAGCACGTCTTTTGGCAGCTCTCCCTTCGTCACCAGGTCCAGCCACCAGCGGTTGTTCAGTCCGTCTTCCATGCGGAGCGCCTCCAGATCCTCCGGCGTCGGGTTTTCTCTGGTGTAGGGCGGCGCAAAACAGTTGATCAGCCCGATCTGCGCATCCGGCAGGAGATATCCTTCCTCCTTCGCTTTCCGGAACTCCCGTACCGCCAGACTGTGCGCCAGCGAAATATGGTACTGCACCTTCATGCCCCGCTTTGCGTCCTTTACAAACGGATACCAGATCCCGCTTCGATATCTCTGATCCGGCTCCACGATCGCTTCATTGAAAGTAAACCAGTACCTGATCTCTTTTCCGAATTCCCGGAACGCCTTCTCCGCATAGACGGCATAGGCTTCCACCACTTCCCGGTTCTCCCATCCGCCCTTTCGGAACAGATACGCCGGCATGTCGAAATGATACAGATTCATAAACAGCTCGATCTGATTCTCCTTTGCGCAGGCGCATACCCTGTGATAGAAATCTGCCCCTTCCGGATTCAGCTCTTCGTGCTCGTTCAGAAGCCGGCTCCACTGGATGGATGTCCGGAAGGAATCCAGACCCAGACTTTTCAGAAGCCGGATATCCTCCTCGTATTTCTCATAAAAATTGTTCCCCACATAGCTACCGACCTTGTTGTAAAAATCAGAAATCGACGCGTCCGACCAGATATCCCAGAGATTCTCCAGCTTTCCGCCGGTCTTATACGCCCCTTCGGTCTGCGGACCGGACATGGCCGCACCCATAAAAAAATGATCCGGTAATTTCATATATTCTCCCTTCTCTTTTCCTTCCGCCCCGGCTTTCTGCACTCCTCTGCCAAAACTGGAAAGCAACTTTGTTATGTATTTATTATTATTTGTCATAACATATTTTTATTATATTATAACTTAAAGATTTGTCAATACCTTTTTTCTGATTTTTTCAGCTGATTTTTTCAAAAAACATATAAATTCACCAAAAAACGAAGGACTGTGGCGCGGCAGATATGCAATCTGCCGCGCCGCGGTCCTTCGTTCTGTATAGAATCATACGATATTCTGACAACCTGCCTGTTCAGTGGATACTGACCGTATGCAGTTCAAAGCAGTCCGCCCGGTGACGTGCCGTGGAATACTCAAAGATCCTGCCGTCATCCAGGTACCCGGTCTGCTCCACCTCCAGAATCGGCATGGCGTCCTGCCCGATCTCCAGCCATTCCCGCTCCTGAGCGGTCGGCATATCCGCCCGGACCGTCCGATGCGCGCTCTTGATCTTCAGCTTCAGCGTATGCTCGATGTAGCCGTAGATGGAACCTTTCACCACATCCTCTGTGATCCCGGTGATAAAATCCGTGGGCATATACGTATATTCCACCACATATGGTTTCTGATCCACCTTACGGGTCCTGCAGATATAACAGACAAACGCCGTCTCCGGAACCTGAAGCCGCTCCGCCACATGCCGCGGCGCCCGCAGCAGGGAAAGTTCATGCAGCTCCGTGCTCACTTCTCTTCCCTTCATGTCGCTGGTAAAGCCCCCAAACTGCTGGGATCTGGCAAATTTCTCCGAATCCGACGCCTCTCCCGCGATGGCTTTTACATAGGTTCCCGCACCGCGCCGCCTGGTGATCAGACCCCTGTTTACCAGAAGATCCAGCGCTTCCCGGATCGTGATCCTCGAAGCGTCATACTGCCTGCACAGCTCCATCTCCTGCGGCAGTTTCTCATCCGCCGGATATTCCCCGGACTGAATTTTCTTCTGAATCTCCTCCGCTATGATCTCATATTTAAACATCTTCCTTCGCCTTTCATTTGTTATAAATTTCATCTCTAATTGTTATATCATTTTGCAGATAAAAAGTCAAAGAAAAGACGCAGAAAAGACCGTGGGCGAAATCAACAGCAGACAGGCGGTACTGCCGCCCCGGAAAACAGCCGGCGCGGTTTCTACCGTGCCGGCTGTCCTGTTTTCCTGTACTTATTTCACCGCCTCAAACGCCGCATCCAGAGCCGCGATCAGATCCTCCGCTTTCTCAATGCCGATGGAAAGACGGATGGTATTCGGCCGGATGCCCTGATCCAGCAGTTCTTCCTCCGTGCACTGGCTGTGAGTGGTGGTCGCCGGATGGATGACGAGAGATTTGACGTCCGCCACATTGGCCAGCAGGGAGAAGATCGCCAGATGGTCGATAAAAGTCTGGGCAGTCTTCGCGTCTCCTCTGATCTCGAAGGTAAAGATCGAACCGCCTCCGTTCGGCAGATATTTTTGATACAGTCCATGGCTTGGCTCGCTCTCCAACGACGGATGATGGACCGCTTCCACCTGGGGATGCTCTGATAAATATTTCACGATCTTCAGCGCATTGCTCACATGGCGCTCTACGCGAAGGGACAGGGTCTCCAGCCCCTGCAGGAAGAGGAATGCATGGAACGGAGAAAGTGTCGCTCCGGTATCCCGCAGCAGGACCGCACGGATATAGGTCACAAAAGCGGCCGCACCCACCGCGTCAGCAAAAGACACTCCATGATAGCTGGGGTTGGGTTCCGAGATCCACGGATAGTTTCCGGACGCTTTCCAGTCAAACTTACCGCTGTCAACGATCACGCCGCCGATGGCTGTTCCGTGGCCGCCGATAAATTTGGTGGCCGAGTGGACTACAATGTCCGCGCCGTACTCGATGGGCCGCACCAGACAGGGCGTCGCAAAGGTAGAGTCCACTACCAGCGGGATCTGATGCCGGTGAGCGACCTTTGCCAGTTCTTCCAGATCCGCCAGGTTTGAGTTGGGATTGCCCAGCGTCTCCACAAAGATCGCTTTTGTATTCTCCCGGATCGCCGCCTCAAAGGAACCTTCCACCTGCGGGTCCACAAAGGTTGTCGTCACTCCGTTCGTCTGCGGCAGCGTATGGGCCAGCAGATTATAAGTTCCGCCGTAGATGGTCTTCGATGCCACGATATGTTCTCCTGATTTTGCCAGCGTCTGGAACGTGTAGGAGATGGCCGCCGCGCCGGAAGCCACTGCCAGCGCCGCCACGCCGCCCTCCAAAGACGCGATCCTCTGCTCGAAAATGTCCTGCGTGGGATTCGTCAGCCTGCCGTAGATATTTCCTGCGTCCTTCAAGCCGAAACGGTCCGCCGCATGCTGCGAATCATGGAATACATAGGATGTGGTTGCATAGATCGGGACCGCTCTTGCATCCGTAACCGGATCCGCCTGCTCCTGTCCGATATGTAACTGTCTGGTCTCAAACGCCCAGTTTCTGGAATCTCTGATATTTTTCTCTGTCATTTTTATTTCCTCCAAATTTTTGTTTTCTGAATTTCTGTAAACATACTATCATAGTAGGTTTTCTTTGTCTAATACGCAAAAAAAATACCCGGTTATAGATTGAATCTATAACTGGAATATCCAAAGCGCGGCAAACGCTTTTATGGATGCAAAGATACCGTCGAAAAAGGCAGCCTTTCGGCTGCCCTCTGCCCTGTCTGTTCTTATGGTCTGTTCTTACGCAAACACGATCTGGCCTGCTTTAAAAGCCAGCAGCATCAGTTCAAGTGACTGCGCGTCGCATCTTCTGAACTTTAAATAATAATATAATGTATCCAGAAAATTTTTAAAGGCAATACTCTTATCGCCTATAATCGGCATGTTTATATGATCCCCAAGCATAAAACTGGTCAGCCTTGTCAATAAAAACTTTTCATTCACATAAAGCAGCCGGTCGTCTTCGATCTGTCCGATCAATTGAAGAGGCTTCCTTTTCAGCAGCCAGAATGTCTCATACGCTTTTATCTTAATCTCATTTACATGTTCAATCTGCTGATAATCTTTCAGCCTCTGAATATCCGAAAAATAATCCATAACTGCATATGTTAATGCCATATGGTGAATATAAGCGGTTTCTTCCAGCTCATTCACTTCCAGAAAATCCAGCATTTCCTGACTGATCTGCTCAATACGGCTTTCAATTACTTCTTTACCTATTGTAGAAATCAGTTCGTCATAGTTTATATACGTATTCTCTATGTTATTCATAACATTCACTTCCTGTCAGTCCATACACCATACAGCAGTTTTTCCCCGGCAGGAAATCTCTGTAGTTCTGACATTCTTTTTTTCGACCTCTCCCGTATGAATGCGCGCGCTGTTACCCAGTTTATGATTCCGTACCTGCCCCCTGGTAACCAGCAGGATTCCTTCTCTGGCAATTTCTTTCGCAGATATCACCTGCTTTTTTGTGGTTTTCATTTTTCTCCCTCCTTTTTACTCATTCAGTACTGACTGCAAACAGTCGTTGGGTGTATTAACTGGTTGGTTTCTGACCGGCACAGATGCAGGAAAAGCCGGCGCTGTCATTTTTGTCCCATCCGCCGCTTCCCGCTTTTTATGTGTGCCAGGCAGTGGTGAATTATTATTGCCTGTTTCCATCTCTTTCAAACGGCTGAAAAAACCGCCCATTTCATCAGCCAGGCCGGACAGCCTGTTCAGCAGCTCCGTATACTCTTTCAGAACCTGATCATTTTGAAAATACGGATAGATAACAGCATGGTCAACCTCACCCCATCCCTCTTCAAACAGCGTACGAACCTGTATCTCCAGACTGTATTTATTCTGATTTTCCTGTTTTTTTCGTATAATCTTGGCAATCAGATGCTCCGGATCTTTCACTCTTGAATGAATCGAATGTACTTTGATCCTCTCTTCCTCATCTTCTCTGCCTTTATTCATATCTTCCAGATAGTTTTTTGTAAAATCTTTCAGAATATTGTCATATTTTTCACGCTTATTTTCATGAAAATCTTCGTAAATATCACAAAGATCTTCCCACGTCATTTCCGCACTCCGAAACCTCTCACCATGATTCCGCTGCTTTTTACACACAATACGCGCTGCAAACGATATGCAACCACTTTAACTTCATATTTATAAGCCTGGCAGCTAAAAACACCATATGGCTACACCCTACTTCCAAACCGCAATCCATGCACAGAAAACCGCAATCTATGTAATCTGTATGGATTAGAGGCCTGTTTTATTATATGATTTTACAAATGCAAAAGGAGGAACATCCCCATGGCTCTTGTCTCAAAACAATTCGGCATGGTGCTTAAAAACGCACGAATGGATAAAAGGCTTACACAGGCCGAACTGGCTGAAATACTGGACATTTCTTTATCCTATCTGAAAGATCTGGAACGATACCGGAATAATCCAAGCTATGAAATATTTGAAAAAGTAATACGCTTTTTTAATCTGTCAGCGGATGCGGTAATCTATCCAAACCAGAATCAGTCCAACAAAACATATCAGGATATCAACCGTCTGCTGACCCGCTGCGATGAAAAACAGCTTGAGGTTATTCTTGCCACCACGGAAGCTTTATTATCCGTAAATAAAAGGCCTTCAAAACCGCAGGATAACGGCGCACCCCTGCAATAAAATCAAAAGCGCTCCGACAGAAAAAGCCCCGCCACCGCCAGCATCGTTCCCGCCGCCGAAGTCCATGTAACCGGTTCTTTAAGCACCAGCACGGAGGTAATGACCGTGATCACCGGGACCATATAGATGTAGACGCTGGTCCGTACGGCTCCCAGCACTTTTACCGCCACATTCCAGGTCACAAAGCAGAGCGCCGATGCGCCAAGCCCCAGGTAGAGCACATTCAGCAGATTCGCCGGATGCACGAACCGTTCCAGCCGTACATCGAACCGAAACAGCGTGGGGAACATACAGATAACCCCATAGAAAAAGGTCCTGCGGGTGGTGAGGATAACCGGATGGCCAAGACTGCTGATCCTTCTTGTCAGCAGGGAATAGCAGGCCCATACAAATGCCGCCAGGAGCGCCAGCAGATCGCCCATGGGACTTAACTGAAGCCTGGACCCGTTGAAGCTGATCAGGACCACGCCGGCCATGGCCACGCCGAAGCCGACGAAAAAACCGGCCCGAAGCTTCTCCCCGGACCGGCCGAAGAGGTGGGACAGGATAGCGGTGAAAAAAGGCGCCACGGATATGATAACCCCCACATTGGACGCCATGGTATAAGTCAGCGCGATGTTTTCCAGCAGATAATACAGATAGATTCCGCACAGCCCCGCTACCGCAAACAAAAGCTCCTGTCTTGGATCTTCCAGCTCAAGCCGCCGGGGGCAGACCAGAAGCAGCGCCGCAAATCCCAGCGCAAAGCGGAAGAACAGGATCTCCTCCGGCTGAAAATCCGCCAGCAGAACCTTGGTGGAGATAAAGGTCGTTCCCCAGATGATGACTGTAAAAAGCGCCGCCTGATGACCGGCTGATCTTTTGTTTTCCATGCTGTATTCCATCCTTATTTCAATTTCGATTTCGTATCCTGTCTGATAACGTTTTACTATTCTAACTCATTTTACAGGTTATGTCTTGTAAAATATTTCCAAAGCTGCTTTCGGACAGATGCTGTTTTTCATTAACTGCCTGACACTACTTTTCATCTTACTACACATCGCCTGTTTCCGGCAAGACCGCGCAGGCTGATCCCTGCCGATACCCCAGCGGCGATACCCCGTATTTCTCCTTAAAGAGCTTCCCGAAATAGCTGGAGCTCCCGAATCCGCAGGCGCTTCCGATCTCGGAGACCGACAGGCTGGTCTCCTTCAGAAGATCCGCCGCCTGGATCAGGCGGTACTCGTTGATGTATTCCATGGGTTTCTTTCCTGTGTAGCGGCGGAAGGACCGGAAGCACTCACTGCGGCTTATATGCGCATGCTCCGTCAAATCCCGGATGGCAACAGGCTCCGCATAATGTTCCTGTATATAAGAAATCATCTGCTTCACCACGTCCCCGTGGCGCCGCCCTGTCTCCCCCATGACAAAGTCATGATTCTCCCCGGAAAGGTACTCCAGCGTGTCAAGCCACAGCCGGCTGATCAGGCTTAAGCACCGAAGCTCATAACCGGCTTCCTCATCCCGCAGTCCGCAGAGCTCCACAAGCGTCCGCTCCATATTTCTGCCGACGGGACTGTCCGCCTTCACACAAAATCCTTGAAGCGGCATCTTCAGGACCGGCTGGAAATATTTCTGGAATACGCCCCCGCCGGGAAACAAAGACGGCGGAAACACCACGCCCACCATCAATGTATTTTCTCCGGGGTCCACCTGTCTTGCCATGTGAAGGACATTGGCGTTCACAAAGACGCTGTCTCCCTTTTCCATTCTCAGGCATGTCTCGCCGGTATAAAAATCCAGCCGCCCCTCCACCATGGTCCCGAATTCAAAAGAATTATGCCAGTGGCAGTTCATGGTATGGTCCAGAAAGGTACTGTAATCATCCGTACAAATATCAATCGGAAAAGAAAGATCCTTATAATCAATCAGCTCCCTCAGATGTTCATCTGTCTTAATCGTTCTGACCTGCATAACATCCCACTCCTTTTGAAACTATCTGCAACCGTACAGTTGGAATTATTTTTATAAAAAACAGGACTATTTTTATATACAAATCGCATTTTTGATATTATGATTATATCATTTCAATGGGAAATGTCAAACGGCCGACGACACCCGGATGAGGAGGTAAATAATGAGCAGAGTAAAAGACATGACTCACGGAAACCCTGCAAAACTGATTTTTTTCTTTGCGCTGCCCCTGATTATCGGAAATCTGGGACAGCAGATCTATATGATTACCGATACGGTCATCGTGGGACAGGGAGTCGGGCTTGACGCCCTGGCGTCCCTTGGAGCCACAGACTGGATCTACTGGCTTGTGCTTTGGTCCGTACAGGTACTGACCCAGGGCTTTGCTGTCCTGATTACCCAGAACATCGGCGAGGGAAATGAAAAGGCTGTCAAAAAATCCATCGCCATGTCCACGCTACTGTGTCTGACGATGGGAACCCTGGTCTCCGCGACCTTTCCGTTTCTGGCGTCTCCGCTCCTGCGGCTTTTGAAGACGCCGGAGGATATTTTTGCAGGCGCCCTCTCCTATGTGGTCGTCATGTATGCCGGAACGCTGATCGTGATGGCCTACAATATGGCCTCCGCCGTGCTGCGCTCCTTTGGAGACGGGAAGACGCCCCTGATCGCCATGATTATCGCCGCCGCAGTAAACATCGGGCTGGATCTCCTGCTCGTCATGGGATTTCACTGGGGGATCACCGGCGCTGCCGTCGCCACCATCCTTTCCCAGCTTCTGGCATTTCTCTACTGCCTGCGGATGATCGGAAAAATACCTGCGGCAAAGCTGCGGAAGGAAGACTGGGCTTTGGATTTCCCGGTCATCCTGAAACTGTTAAAACTTGGGATCCCTCTGGCCCTCTCCCATGTGGCCATTGTGTTCGGCGGCATTATCCTGCAGTTTGTCATCAACGGCTTCGGCTCCCTGTTTATCGCCGGCTTTACCGCCACCAACAAGCTGTACGGACTGCTGGAGAGCTCCGCCATCTCCTTTGGCTTTGCCACCGCCACCTACACGGGCCAGAACTTCGGCGCACGCAATCTGCCGCGGATTCGGAGCGGCATCCGAAGCGCCATGAAGCTTGCCGCCCTGTTTGCCGTAACCATCTCCGTGGGAATGGTGCTGTTCGGCAGGTATCTGCTGATGTTGTTTATCTCATCCTCCGATGCCGATGCCCCTGCAGTACTGGAACTGGCCTATCAGTACCTGACCATTATGAGCGTGACGCTGATTATCCTCTATGCCCTGCACGTCTACCGCTCCGCCATCCAGGGCATGGGAAATACCATCATACCCATGATTGCAGGCCTTCTGGAATGCGTGGGGCGCGTGTCCGTAGCCCTCTTCCTTCCCCGGATCGTGGGGGAATACGGCCTGTTCTTCGCCGAGACCACCGCCTGGCTGTTCAGCGCCGTCTGTGTCATGAGCGCTTTTTATGTGACTGTGCACCGGCTTTCCGCTTCTTAGGCAGAAATTGAAAAAGACTCCGGTCTGAAAACCGGATATGTCTGACTGTAATCTCTGGAGCGGACTCCAGGTCAAGGTGCTGTTTTTCCTGTTATTTTTCCAATCGGCAAAAAAGGGCTTTCCGGAGCATCTTCCGCACTCCGAAAAGCCTTCTTCTCTTTTAAATCGTCTTTTCCTTCTCCCGGATCATCCGGATCATCTCTTCCGGCGCGTCCGCCTTCATCAGTTTCCCGAGCATTTCTTTGTCCTGGATCATCTCCACGATCCGCTGAAGCTTGTCAATATGGGCGTTGGGGTCCACCACCGCCAGCATGAATACCAGGCTTACCTCCACCGTCTCGTCGTCGGTCCCCATCTGCGTGAAGGTGACCGGTTGTTTCAGCGCGGCGATGGCAATACCTGCTTTCTTCACATGCTCCACGCTCGTATGAGGGATCGCAACCCCCATGCCGTCCACGTCAAGACCGGTAGGATATTCTTCCTCCCGGGCGATCAGCGCGTCCACATAGGACTCCTTCGCATACCCTTCCTTTATGACGACCGAACCCAGGTTCTTCATCACATCTTTATAGTCCGACGCTTCCATTCCGGTAACGATCAACGCCTGATTTAGTTCTTCCCAGATCATCTGCTGCCTCCTTATCCTCTATCATTGTCATTCTCCCGGCCGCGCCTGAAATCTCTGCCCGGCTGCCGGAGAATTTTTCCATTCTTTATGCGCGTCCCGCGCTTCTCAGGTTGTCGATCCGTTTCATCACCAGCTGTTTTACCTTTTCCCGTCCCGCCTTGTTGTATTTCTTCGGATCGTAGACGGCGGGGTCCGCCTTCATCACTTCTTTCACGCCCTCGCTGAACGCCGCCCGAAGCTCGGTGGCGTAGTTCACTTTACAGATTCCCCGCTTTACCGCCTCCGCCACCGTCTCATCCGGCACCCCGGAAGTCCCGTGCAGCACCAGCGGAATGTCCACGGCCGCCCGGATCTCACTTAAGCGTTCCAGGTCCACATGGGGCTCCCCTTTGTAAAATCCATGGGCCGTTCCGATTCCCACCGCCAGAGCGTCCACACCGGTCCGCTCCACGAACACTCCCGCTTCCCCCGGATCCGTATAGGGGCTGTCTCCGGTGACCACAAGGCCGTCTTCCTTGCCGCCCACTTTGCCAAGCTCCGCCTCCACCGGTATCCCGGCCGCATACTCGTAATCATACAGGAACTGGAGGACCGCATCAAGCACCAGTCCTTTCGGGTCCATCTGCAAAGTCCCTGTACGGACTTTATCAAACTGCAGCGGCATGTACTGATGAAGCATGTTCACGGGGATCGTGTACTTTCTCAGGTTGCCGAACAATTTTCCGATGGCAGCCGTGACCTTCTCTTCCCCCATATAATAGCGTGCGCGGTCGGAAAAGCTGTACTTTCTGGCAAGGGCCAGTTCTTTGAGACTGCCGTGGTAATGCTTCTGCCAGTTGGCCGGCTCGTCCGTCATCACATGCTCCAGCGTCTCGATCACGTAAGCCTGTTCCTCCGCCGGGACCAGCTCCTTCTCCATCATGCTGAGGGCAAAGACGGCTTCTCTCATGGCATAGGTCAGAGACGGTCCCACCTTCAGGATACAGATGCCGTCCAAAACCATGTCTCTTAGGCTCTCGGCGCTCTGGTAATCCGTGGAATGGCCCTCAAACACCACTTCCGGATATTCCTTTAACTTTGCGGTCAGCGCCTGTGCCGCCCCGCTGTCATACAGGAAGACCTGATCGTCGCCGAACTCCACGCCCGGCTGTACGACCACTGCGATCACATCGTTCCAGCCGTCTTCCGCTCCGGCTTCCCGGAACATCCTCTTATAGGTGTTGACCGTATCCTCAAACGCTTTCGGGCTGGTGACGGTCAGTCCCTCCTCCGCCTCCTGCGCGCCGCCCGGGATCGGGACCTCCGATCCGATGATAAATACCGGGCGCACGGCGTCGGGTTTTTCTTTTAACAGATCCTCATATGCTCTCATGCATACCTGATAGAGCCGGACCCCGCGTCTTGCAATGGTTTCCGTGGACAGAAGCCCGTCCGGATCGTCCGCCACCTTCATGCTGGTGTCCAGATGGATCTTCGTAAATCCGGCGCGGGTATACTGGTAGACCAGTTCCTCCGCGTTCGCCATGGCTTCCGCTCCCGGCAGATGCTGCCAGGTCAGCGGCCCCAGATGGTCGCCGGCCAGGATGATCAGCTCTTCCGGGCAGCCGGTCTTCTTCGCCAGGTCAAGGACAAAGCGGCAGTAGTCCGCCGGCTTCATACCGGTGTATCCGCCGAACTGATTGACCTGGTTGGCAGTTGCTTCTATCAGTGTTGGTATATTTGTCTCTTTTGCACGAAGCAGGATTTCCTCGATGACCAGCTCGTTGGCGGTGCAGTAGGACGGAATTCCGATCTTCTCGCCTGACCGCCTGCGGTCCATCATGACCTGCATGGGATTTTTTCTTATACTCATATCGCTGTCTCCATTTTTATTGAAATTCCGAATCAATCAAAATCTTTCCTTTGACCGCGCCCGGCGTCCTGTACAGTTCGAACGCCTCCGCAATATCCTTTAAGGGCATTTTTTTGAAAATAAAGGAGTCGTCCGTCTTCAGTTCTCCGGTCTCAAAATAATGGGCCGCCGCGGACCATTCATGTCCCGGGAACGGCGCGCTGTAGCTCATCCAGGAGCCGGTCAGCGTAAATTCCTTCCGGTTGATATTTTCCCAGTCCTCCACGGAGAAGGAGAGTTC
Organism: uncultured Lachnospiraceae bacterium; assembly: GCA_910584205.1. GTDB lineage: Bacteria > Bacillota > Clostridia > Lachnospirales > Lachnospiraceae > Hominiventricola. The sequence continues at coordinate 36,245 of CAJUAA010000011.1, read as the reverse complement.
TTTCGTCGGCGTTCCCACAAAACAGACCTGGGCTTTATTTGCCGCCAGCCGAAATGCCATTTTCATGGTGATGACGTTGCCGGCAGTCTCGTAGACGTAATCAAAACCTCTGCCGTCCGTCATGGCCATGGCCTGATCCATGAAGTCCGCATCCAGCGTGTTAATGCCGCCGTCCGCACCCAGCCTTCTGCCAAGCTCCAGACGCTCTTTGGCAATATCAAAGACCACCACCTTCCGGGCGCCGTAGATCTTCGCCCACTGCATGACAAACATGCCGATGGTACCGCCGCCCAAGATCGCCACCGTGCCGCCTCCCCGGTAATTCAGCCGCTCCAGGCCGTGGAGCGCAACCGTGGCCGGCTCAAACAGGGCACCCTGCTCAAAGCTGACTTTCTCGGAGAATTTGCATACATTTTTCTCCGGTACCAGTACGTATTCCGCAAAGCTTCCAAATTCCCGGGAGCCGATAAAACTGTAATGCCTGCATAAAGAATAATTGCCTTTCTGACAGTCTTCGCATTTCATACAGGGGACCAGCGAGATTCCCGCTACCCGGTCCCCCGGCTTTACGGATGTGACGCCTTCCCCGATTTCCTCCACTACGCCGGAGAACTCATGCCCCAGAATATTGGGGAAATAGTGGCACGCATCGCCGTTGACCCGGGGCACGTCCGATCCGCAGATCCCGGTGTATTTTACCTTGACCAGCACCTTTCCCGGCACGACTGCCGGTTTTTCTGTATCTTCAAAACGAATGTCGTTTTTTGCGTATACAACGCCTGCTTTCATAATATGGACCTCCTGTTAAAGCTCCGCATCCGCCCCTTGCTTCGCTCCGTAAAATCCTTCCGGAGCGACCCTCGGGCAGATGCTGTTTTAAATTACGCTTCGTCCGCTTCCAGCTCCGCCGCACGCTTTCTGGAGTGCAGGACCGCAAAGACCATGCACAGCGCGTAGACGGCTGCCGCCAAAATCAGGCCGAACACATTTTCACGGGTGAACAGACTGGTAAAGATATAGGCGATGGGGCATCCGCCCTGATCCATAGCGGCCACAATGCTGCCGGCCTGGGCGCTTCCGGTGGATACAGCCAGCTGTGTGGTCCACGCCACGGTCTGGTTCGTGATTAAGAGCGTCACAATCATGATCACGCTGCCGGAGATCAGGCTGCGGAACAGATTTCCCTTATGTACGCCGACGGCAATGGCGATGAAGAAGCCGATAGTCGCCAGATCGCCGAAGGGCAGGACCGTGTTGCCCGGAAGGATCACGGCAAAGAGCAGGGTCAGGGGAATGAAGATCAGTCCCGCAGATACCACCGTCGCGTCGCCCAGAAGGATCGCCGGGTCAAGGCCGATATAGAACTCCGCGCCGTTGAATTTTGCGTTCATCAGTTCCTTTGCCCGCTCGGTCAGCGGCATCAGGCCATCCATGATGCACTTGACGATCTTCGGCATCAATACCATGACCGCAGACATCTTGATTCCCAGAGGCAGTGCACTCTGTGCGTCATAGCCTGCCAGAAAACCGATTGCCGTGCCGAGGATTCCGCCGATGACCACCGGCTCTGCCAGAACGCCCACCTTTTCCTGAAGGGTATCTGCGGTCAGGTCGATCTTGTTCAGTCCCGGGATTCTGTCGATGATCCAGTCAATCAGGCAGGCAAAGGGCGCCATGTACGCCGAGGTGCCGTGAGGGGAGGTCAGTCCAGTTCAAAATAATCAGACAGAATCGGCGCCCACAGGTCTCCCAGTTTGTAGGAGATGGCTGCGTGAATGACCACGCCCAGAATACCGACGGCAAAATTGCCGGTGACTGCGTAGGCGATCGCTCCTGTAAAGGTCATATGCCAGATGTTCCACACATCCACGTTGACGGTTTTGGTCAGTTTGAAAAGCAACATCAGAATATTGACGCCGATGGCCACCGGGATCGCCACGGTAGCGATGGGCGATGCCCAGGTGATGGGGCTCATGCCCGGCCATCCCACATCTACGGCGCTTAAGCTCAGCCCGAAGCGCTCGGACATGGCCTGTGCCGCCGGCCCTACTTCCGCATTCATCATGTCCACGATCAGCCCCATGCCCACGAAGCCGACGCCGATCATCAGTCCGGAACGGACCGCCTTTCCCACTTTGATTCCGATTGCGATACTGATGATCGCAATGACGATGGGAAGCATCACTGATGCGCCCATGTCGATTACATAATTGATTACAAATGCTGCTGCATTTAACATGTTGATTCTCCTCGTCCTAATCAGGCATCTGCCGTTTCACTGTCCGGGAACCGGACTTCCTGCGCATTTCCTGCGCCTTCCGGCGAGGACCGCTTCCAGGCTGTCCGCGTCCTGTTCCGGTCCGGTTCCGCACGGCCTGGGCAGATGCCGTTTTCAGTTCCCTGTACCTGTCACTGCGCTTCCTTCAGCACTTTCAAGATCGCCGCCTTCGTCTCTTCCAGCTTCACGCCGGAGATAAACGGCATGCCGGAGATCAGCGGTACTCCGTAATCGCGTTTCACTCTGGACGTCGGCACGATCAGCACCGTGTTGGAATCCAGATTGGACGCGATCTCCGAGATCCGGATCTGGCAGATCTCGATGTCGATCCCGTTTTCCTTTGCCAGCTCCACCACCTTGTTCGCTGCGATTGTAGAAGTTGCCACTGCGCCGCCGCATGCGACGATTACTTTTTTCTTAGCCATACTATGTAGTCTCCTTTTTTGATTTGGATTTTTCTCTGTGCCGAAGGCCTGTCTGTTGTCTCTGTCTTCCGCCTTCGGCAATTCTTTATGAAGTTGTAAAAAGTTGTTGTGTTCAGGTTCCGGAAAGATTGTTTTATCGATAAAATAGTTCTTTCTTTGTTATGGCTATACTTTATCACAGGTCCTGCCGGAAAAACAGTCAAGTGTATTTCAAAAAATTGGAAAAGAAACCGATTGGTTGGATGGATTTCATAGAATTGTGAAATGGGTGGTCGAATGATAATGCAGGCGGCAAAGGTGTGACCGGAGAACGTGAAAAGGCTTTTCAAAAGAGTCTCTGCTCTCTGAAAAGCCTTTTCTTTCCTCCAGAATGATGCGGATCATCTCCTCCTCATCCGGGTTTTCAGATGTTATTTAATTCCGTACTCCCGATACAATCGCTTTCTGGCAGCTGTGTCCTCCGCCGCAAGACTGACGTCCTCAAGGCGTCCGTCCTCCATCAGACGCCTGATCAGTTCTGACAGCCTCTGTTCGCCTTCTGTCAGCCCTTCGGCTTTTCCTTCCCTTCTTCCCTCTGCTTTTCCTTCATCCCGGACATACGCTTCTCTTGCCCTGCGATCCCTTACTTCTTTCAGATGCGCCTCATTCCACAGGCGCACGGGATTGCTCATACTCATCCGCTTCAGCTCCCTTATCGCTTCCAAAATCCCCGGGTTCCTGGTTCTGATCATCTCCAGATCCTCCTCTGTCTTCACATTAAAAAAACGTATCCAGTCATCCACCTCACCCTCTCCGGTGAGCTTTTTCTTCAGTTCTATCACATGGATCTCCATGGCATCCGTAAATTCATACCCGTCTTCATCCCGCAGACGGTAGACGCCGTGGTATCTGCTCCGATCTGTCAGGTTAAAATCCAGTATACTGATCCCCACGCATTTTTCAGCTGCTCATAATCTTCTCCCGCAAAAAGCTCCTCCGTATACAGCTTCGAAAGATAAAACAACTGGCGCTTATCCCAGTGACGGATCAATTTCACCTGCAGTTCCACATTGATCTTCCGGCTGTCGTTCAGTTCCATCTTCACATCCAGGATTCCCTGTTTCTGCCTGTGAAAAAACTTTCTGAGAAACGGATCCTTAAGCCGCACACTGCGGATCTCCTCCTGCGGGATTTTCAGAATATCGCCGACAAAGTACCTGCGCACAGTCTCATTTCGGAACATTTCCTTTACAAATTCATCGTATTTTGGTGACAGGAACATCTGTCCGTCTCCTTCCCTCCGGACAGTACGGAAAAGAAACGAGTCTGACTTCTGTCACTTTCCTATATTATACCCGTATATTTCCCGTATCTCAACCGTTTTTTCTGTTTTAAACATCTCAATTATGGAACATCTGCAGAATCTGCAACGACCATGAAAGAACATAAGAGATTGAATTCTCTGATCTGTATTTTTTACTATATCAGATGGTCCGGGAAAATACAAGCGGTTTTGCCGGTATTTTAAAAACCTTATTCCGTAAACAGAAATTTCCTGATTGCCTCCCCAACCCCATTATGATCATTGTCGCCGGTTACCGCATCACAAATCTCCTTAATCTTCCTGTCTGCATTCCCCATTGCAACAGAAATACCTGCCGCCTCCAGCACGGTACGATCATTATCCGCGTCGCCAATCGCAAGCGTTTCCTTCATGGAAATCCCCAGATATTTTGCCAGTTCTTTCAGTCCCGCCGCTTTTGTCACGCCGCGGGCTGTCATTTCCAGGCTTGCTCCTTCCGCAAAAGCGAAGGCCAGCGGCAGGTCTTTCAGCATTTCATACGCCTGCTGCCTTGCTTCTTCTGAATGAAAATAAACATTCACCTTCGGTATAAAGTCATAATGCTTTGCTTCTTCCGACATATCCGCAACCTTTTTCGTAATTTCAACAAACATCGGCTGATATACCTCCATATGAAAATCTCTCATATGAACTACCTGGTCCGCACGGACAATCGATTCCCTGTCTGTTAAAAAATTCACCATCCCATCATCCCTTTTTGCCGCGTCCACGATTTTCTGAACATATTCATAAGCGATCGCCTTGTGGTAAATATTTTTGTTTTCTTCGAAATCATATACCAGCGCGCCGCTCATGCATACCGCGTAACGCATCGTTTTCAGACAGGAAACATATGGTAATATTTCCGGGACTGCCCTGCCGGAACAATATACAACATGAATTCCTTTCCTGCCCGCCCGTTCAATATCCCGAATCGTATCCGGATGTACTGATTTATCTGACATCAAAAGCGTTCCATCCATATCCAAAGCTGCTAATCTGCAGTTCATACTGCTCCTCCTTCCATATCGATGCTGTTTCAGGTACAGGGGAAAAACTCACACTCCCAGCGTATACTCATACCGTTCCACCACTGCCGCCGCTTCCTGCGGACTCCCTGCCTTTCGCAGCGCATCCTTAAAATCCGGATTCCCCAGCATATTGACCAGATTAAAGAACGCCTTCAGATGAAGCTTATGGTCTACCGCGCTTAAGCAGCACACGAACTCCACCGGATCAAATTCCTCTTCTCCAAAATCCACCGGCGGATTCAGACGGATCAGGTTCATCCCCACCTTGATGCTCCCCTGCTCCAGTCCCTCATGGGGCATGGCAAAGCCGGGGGACAGCACCACGTACGGACCGTTTTCTTCAATGTTGGCGATCATGGCGTCAATGTACCGGGCCTCGATGTAGCCGGAGTTCAGAAGTTTTTCCGCTGACCTTCGCACTGCGTCCCGCCAGTCCGTGCAGCGGACGTCCAGCTGGATATGATCCGGCGGAAGCAGGTGATGAAGGCAGGGCGCGAAAATTTCCTCATCCGCTTCCTGCGACTGATCAAAAGTCAGGACCCCCATTTCAAATGGGGGTTTGATTTTTACCCCTCCGGGGTCTTTCCCGGGTTCCGCCTGAGGCGGGGTCTCGCAACACCATTTTTACTGGTTGCCTTCTAAAAGAAGGCTCTGCTACTTTCTTCCGTCTTCTAATTTATCGTTCTCTTCCTGTTCCTGAATATATTTCAGTATTGTCTCTTCATTCACATTTCCCACTGTTGCCACATAATACCCCCGTGCCCAGAAATGCCTGTCTCCCCACTTTCTCCGATATTCCGGATGTCTGTCAAAGAGCATCAGTGCACTCTTTCCCTTGAGATAAGACATAGATTCCGACACACTCATTTTTGGCGGAACTGCCACATACATGTGAATATGATCCCTGCATATCCGTCCATCAATCAGTTCCACCTGTTTCATTTCGCATAATTTTTTTATAATCTCCACCAGATCTCTTTTTGTTTCTCCATACATTACCTTTCTTCTGCATTTTGGTATAAATACAATATGATAAGTGCAATTCCACCGCGTATGTGCTATACTTCTGTTATCCATTTTGGATACCTCCTCTGTTTTGATATATGGCCTGCGAAACCAATATCAGTATAACACAGGAGGTTTTCAGTACTTCAGGCAACGCCACTGCTCATTCCGTTCTCCCCATCTCAGATGGGGGTTTAAAATGCTTTCTCAATAATGCCGGACAACCCGGCGCACTTCCCTGTAAAGCCCCGATGCCGCATCCGGTGCCATCTCATAGATGACCGGTTTCAACAGCTTCAAAAGGCCCCTGGCCGTGACCGCCTTTTCCTCCACCCGGGAGGGCAGGTTCCGGCTGTTCCGAAGAGTGTCGATCTTATTTCCCACCCGGATATAGTCCTCGTCACTGAACATGGGCGAAACGACCACATGATCCAGTTTACAGTTCTTAAGGGGAATGGTGGACAGGATAAAATCCGCTGTCTCTTCCGTCAGATTACGCGCTTCATGGGCGGAGAGAACTTCCACCACCTGAAAATTAAAGTGCTTTTTCAGCTTTTCCATCAGAAGCTGGGAGGTCCCGATGCCGGAATGACAGACCACCGCCACATGAAAGACGATCTCCCGGTTTTTCTTCCGCTCCAGCGCCGCGCAGACATGAATCGTGATGTACTGAATCTCGATCTCCGAGAGCGGCCGGCTGTAATACTGTCGCAGCACAGGCAGATGATTTTTTACCGCCGTATGAACCCCGGGATTGTCCTCCACAATCTCCCGGATCGCCGCGCTGTCGGGATAGAAGGGCGCCTCCTGCTTCAGCACGGATTCCAGATGATTGGACAGATTTTCAAAAAAATCATAATCCATGTTCAGGTCCAGTTCCAGCTCCTCCGAGATGCTGCGGATAAACTGTCTGGTGATCATCTGGATCTTGACGATATTCGGATTGTAGCCGGACTGCCGGACAAAGCGGCATTTGGACAGAAAGCCGCACAGGAAACGAAGCTCATCTTCCGTCGTCGTAATCTGGCAGTACTGGCAGATATATTTCAGAATATCCTGGGCCAGCCGATAGCGGGGGCTGTCCGTCAGGGGCTGCGGCTCCATGTATTCACCCATCAGATTCCGGTCGATCATGATGCCCAGATAGCTGCTGATCTTTGTAAAAGAAGCGTCATCCAGATAACTTTTGTGTACATGCTCCTGTTCGTTGATGATTTTCTGAATCACGATCCGGTTTCCCGCCTGGGTGCTGACTTTTGCCGTCTCCCTTCCTGCGCCCGCGCGCTCCGGTTCCTGAAGATCCAGAAGAAACAGCCTCTTGGCGCTCTCCTTCCCCACCACCCGCTGCCCCTTGTTGGGGCTGGAGATCACTTCCAGGCCGCCCCGGCGGATCAGATTCTTGATCTCATCCAGATCTTCGATCACCGTTGCACGGCTGACGAACAGATGTTCTGCAATGGCAGAAAGAGTAATATAGTCCGCAGACTGGACCATCAGCGTCGCCGCGATCCGGATCCGTTCCTCCCTGGAAAGCCGGTATTCATAATAGTCTTCCACATCGACCAGTTCCAGAATCCCGACAAAATCCAGCCCGCAGTGAATCTCGCCGCCCCTTCGAAGTTCGACCGGCGACAGGCCGCCCTTTTCCAGTATCTCGTTGATCGCGCCAAGATCGCTGCGGATCGTGCGCGTAGAGACCCCGTACTTTTCCGTCAGAACCGCAAGTGTACTGGTCCGCTCCAGATTCGCAAGATCGTTGATGATATCCATTCTCCTTTTGTTCATATGCTCCCCCTGCCCTGCTGTACTGATCTCATTATAGAGCATTTCCCGAACGTCCACAATATGATAAAAAGACGCCGAACAGGACAGTTTTCTGCATAAATTTTGCTGAAAACTGTCCTGTTTTTTGCTTTACAGGTCCCTGTTCCTTCTTTCCGCTATCTCACCGGTACAAAATCCAGATCCGAAGGTTCGTCGGTCGCTTCCAGTTTGAAAATCACCGGACGCAGACCGTCGTTGCAGCTGCAAATGGCGACTCCAGGTTCGCGAATCCAGTCCCCATGATAAAAAAGTCCGTTTCCCGCAGCAGCTGCAAACGTGAACACTATAACGCGGTCCCCCTCTTCGGCACAAAAAATGCCGACATATCCGCTTTTTCCATTGTCAGCAGCCGCACTTTTTTCTCAATGCCGCCCGCATAGCCTGTCAGGCTCCCGTTTGTTCCGACCACTCTGTGGCAGGGAATGATCAGGGAGATGGCATTATGCGCCACCGCGCCGCCGACCGCCTGGGCGGACATCCTTTCAAGCCCTTTCTGCTTCGCGATCCGGTCCGCAATCTGGCCGTAGGTCATGGTCTGTCCGTACGGAATCGTAAGCATGATCTCCCATACAGCTTTGCGGAAAGGAGTCGTTTCCATTCTAAGCGGCGGCGTGAAATCCGGCTTTTTGCCGCCAAAATAAATGGTGAGCCATTTCTTCGTTTCCTCAAAAACAGGCAGCGCTTTCTCCTCATATTCTTCCGGCAGTCCGGCGCCGAAATACTTCTGGCCGTCGAACCACAGTCCGGTAATCTCACTGCCGTTACTTGATATCGTAATACCGCCGAGAGGCGAACGATAGTGATCCACATAAGTCATCATATGATACATCCTCCACCTGTTATGAATCGGTTACTGCCCCATCCGCACCATGCAGCTTCTCCTGCGGCAGGCGATGCCGTATTTCCGGATCGTCGTGATATCGTCGTCCAAAAACTCCTCCTCATAGTCTTTCTTTTCGATCTGCTCCAGCGCTTTCTGGCAGGCAGCTTCCAGATTCCGGCTCTCGGAGTATTTGAGCTCGATCACGATCCCCATGGAGAGGGAGGGGATCTTTACCAGAATGTCGCTGTAGCCATCTCCGGTCTGCGCGCTGGATTTCAGGACCTGATCTCTCCGGTGGCTCAGCAGCCCCAGCAGAATGCCATGGTAAAAATTCTCTTTCTTTTCCTTCCGGACGGCGGTGTCCCGGATGCTGATGGTTTTCTTCAGATAAGCAGTGAACTTCTGTTCGATCAAGGGCGCATCCCCTGTACGGAACGCCTCGCAGAAGGCGTCCAGCGTGGAAACGTCTTTCCTTGCTTCCTCCTGGAACCAGGACAGAATCTGCTCGGTAAAGATGACGCGGATCTCCTGATTGGGGATGACAAGTTCATAAGTATTCAAAGCAACTTCTTTTCTCTTGGTTAAATAACCGGTGGTATAGAGGACGCTCCACAGATTGTCAACACTGTCATACAGTTCCCGGTAGGTCAGTTCTTCACAAATCTCTTTTGTAACAGGCAGACCATTTGCCAGCTGATCCAACTCCGCCATGGTCTGCTCGTCCGCCTTCTGAAGCAGCGTCCGGATGATGGCGTTGCCGCTGGAATTGATCCAGTAGGCTCTGGGAAGCGTATCCGGTTCAAAACGGAGCTGACTGACATAATTGATCACATCCCAGGGACAGTATACGTCCGTATTTCCGAAACGATAGCCGTCATACCATTCTTTGATCTGCCCATAATGGCTCTCCAGCCCGTAATATTCCAGCATGGCCCGTACCTCGGTGTTGGAAAAACCGAAATGCTCATCAAACCGTACATTGGTGATCGACATGACGTGAAAATTATTTAACCCGGTAAAGATACTCTCCTTCGCCACCCAGAGGCACCCGGTCAGCACCGCCAGAAACAGGTTTTCATTCGTCTTCAGCGCCTGCGCGAACAATCCCCGGATCAGATTGACCATCTGGTCATAGTATCCGTACTGCTGCGCCTTGTCCAGGGGGACGTCATATTCATCAATTAGAAGAATCACCTTCTGTCCATAATGCCTGCTAAGAAGCTCTGACAAAAGCCAAAGGCTTCCCCGAATGATTCCTTCGGATACGGGGATGTCCAGATCCCGCATCGGGAGCGTCTCAATCAGAGCCCGGTAGTCTTTTTCTTCCTCTTCTGAAAGTTCCCCTTCCTCCAGCAGAAAACGGAACCGGCGCGCTTCATCCCGGATCACCGGGAATTTTCCCATGTATTTCTCACAGAGCTCCTTTTCCCGGGAAACGGCAAGCCCGTCAAACAACGCCGGATCACTGTCATAAGAAAAGAAATATTTGAGCATGCTCATATTCAGGGATTTTCCAAAGCGCCGGGGACGGGTAAAGAGATTTACCTTTCCCCAGTTGTGCAGCAGTTCCGTGATCATCCCAGTTTTATCCACATAGTAGAAGCCTTCCGTACGGATCTCCTCAAAGTCTTCGATACCGATGGGAAGTTTTACTGTATTGTCCAAATTCTGCACCCCCTTATTTGGGATCATTATATAATTGACACCGTGATTCTGTCAAACTGCGCGGCGTTTATTTAGCAGATATTCCGCTCCCGTTCGGTCCCGTCGCAGACATTGGTCTTCTCATTTTCCGGAAGACGAAGCAGATGCTTTAAAGAGTCCATATATAATTTTATTATATCGTTTTTTCAGAACCTTTGTCTACTGTCAGATACAGGTTTTTCTCACCGCCGGAAAAAGGTCGCCGTTTTCATTGTTTACCCTGCCAAAAGAAACCTTGCGAATCTCTCCCTGAAACCGTATAATGAAAACAACGATAGACACGGAGGTGGCAGAACGATGGGGATGTATGTAAATCCGGGGAACAGCGGGTTCGCAGGGATTCGTAACGACCGTTATGTAGATAAAAGCGGGCTGATCGCTCTGATCAACGAGACGCTGAATACTCCAAGGAAGCTTACCTGCATCAGCAGGCCCAGGCGTTTTGGAAAATCCTTCGCGGCAAAGATGCTGTGCGCCTACTATGACAAGACCTGCGATTCCTCCGGACTTTTCTGCGGCCTGGCCATCGCAGAGGGCGAAAAAATCAACTCCAGCTACCTACAGCATCTGAATCAATATGACGTAATCTATCTGGATATGACCAACATCTGCGGAAAAGCAGGTCCTCAGGATTTCCTGTCTTTCATTGAGAACCGGGTGACCGAGGAACTGCTGCGGGCCTATCCGGAACTGAAAGCGGGGAGTACTTTTGACGAGACGCTTCTTTCCTGCACGGAACTGACCGGCAGTAAATTCATCATGATCATTGATGAATGGGATGCCCCCATCAGGGAAAGGCCGGAAGTCCAGAAGGAATACCTTCATTTTCTGCGTACTCTGTTCAAAGGAAGCGGTACGACGGACCGGATCTTTGCCGCGGCTTATATGACGGGTATCCTTCCCATCCGGAAAGACGGCTCCCAGTCGGCGATCTCGGACTTTCAGGAATTTACCATGGTATTTCCGGGACCTTATGCAGAGTATGTGGGGTTCACCGAAGCGGAGGTAAAAGAACTCTGTCAGGAATCCGGGAGCGACAATTCTGCAATGAAGCAGTGGTATGACGGGTATCATCTGGAAGATACCGGCTCGGTCTACAATCCGAATTCCGTGATGGCCGCCATACGCAACCGCCGGTTCCGTTCCTACCGGACGGAAACCTCCGCCTCCAGAAGTCTGATGGAATATATCAGCCTGGATTTTGACGGGATGTCCAGGACAGCGGCAGAACTTCTCGGCGGTATTCCGGTCCCGGTGGATACGAACGGTTTTTCCAACGATCTGGTCACTTTCCGGAATCGGGATGACGTGCTGACGCTTCTCATCCATCTGGGCTATCTTGCCTATGATGAGACGGAACAGACCGCACAGATCCCCAACGAAGAGATCCGGCTGGAATTCGCCAGAGCCATCCGGGGCGTAAAGCGTGAGGAAACCATCCGCCGTATCCGGGAGAGCGACCAGCTGATCTTAGATACCGTCCGCGGCAACGAAGAAGCAGTGGCAGCGCAGATCGAGAAGATTCATTCCGAAGAGACGGCGTTCCTCTTCTACAATAACGAACAGGCTCTGCGCAGTGTGATCAAGCTGGCTTATTTCAGCTATAAAGACCATTATCTGAAGTTCGAGGAACTCCCCGCCGGAAACGGTTACGCAGACCTGATCTATCTGCCGAAAAAGACGTCCCCGCTGCCGGCGCTGGTGATCGAACTGAAGTGGAACCAGTCAGCAGCAGGAGCCATCGACCAGATTCGGAAGAAAAGATACAAATTTCCCCTACACCAGCCTGCGCACCCAGTTCCCGTAATGAGACTCCAGATATGCCGGTACGCATTTGAAAATCTGATCCGCATTCAGGCAACACACCACAACTGCCGGTGACGCCTTCACCACAAACGCCATGATAAAGGAAAGCGGAAGCACGATTCCCCAGATACTGATCAAGTCCATCTTTACGACAAACAGCGCGTTGCCGCCCCCACGGATAATTCCGCTGTTGGTCGGCATCTGATAGGACATCCCCACACAGATGACACTTAAGATGATCAGAAATGTATCCGCCATTTTCATTGTCTCCGGCGACAGATCATAAAGGCCAAGAACCGGAATCCTCAGAACATACAGGAACACTCCGGAGAGCACTCCGATCACTATGAATTTTTTCTGGAGTCTCCCCGAATATTCCCTCACTTTCGCCAGATCCCCCGTGCCGGTCGCTTTCCCGATGATCACCGCGGCTGCTGAAGCGGCTCCCACCGAAGCGGATTTCACCATCAGAAACAATGTGGACGCCGCACTGTTTGCAGCGATAGCCGCTGCCGTCATATGTCCCAGGATCACCGTCTGCAGCGCGGTGTTAACCCCCCACAGCCCCTGCACGACGAGCATGGGCGCCGTCAGCCTGTAATATTTTTTCAAAAGTTTCCAGTCAAACTGCAGGAAGTCCCTGAATCTTAGCTTTAATTTCTGCTCTCTTTTCCAGATATAGAAAACCAGCGCGGCACTTTCTGCCATGCGCGCCAAAAGTGTGCCGATTGCCGCTCCCTGTACGCCCAGCTGCGGTGCGCCGAAATGTCCAAAGATCAACATATAATTCATTCCGCAGTTTATGCAGAAAGTAAGAACGGACAGGCAGGAGGCGATCTTCACCGTCTCCGTACTGCGGACAGCCGCCAAAAGAAGCTGCGTCACAGCAAAAAAGAGATAGGTAAAACGTATGATCCCCAGATATGCCGCGCCCTCCCCTATGATCCCGCTGTCCGTCGTAAAGATCCCAACCGCCTGCCGCGGGAACAGGCTGGCCAGTGCAAACAGCACTGCAGCCAATGTGACTGCCCCATACATGGCGGAGGCGGTAATCTTTTTGATCGGCTGTACTTGTCCCCTGCCCCAATACTGACTTCCAAACATCACCAGCCCATCCCCCAATGCCATGATAAGCTGCTGATAGACAAACTGTATCTGGTTGACTGCTGCCACCCCGGCCAGCGCCGTCTCGCTGTAGGCCCCAAGCATGATATTGTCCGCCAGATTCACACTTAATGTTATGATATTCTGAAGCACCAGAGGAATATAAATAGAATAAAAGTTCATCTTCATCATCCTTTACCGATTATATTTTATAGTTCGCCTTTTTCTTCCCTTTCCCTGGCCCTGAAGGGCGCAGTCTCTTCAAGGAAAGCAAAGTAATTTTTCATATGAGGCAAGAAATTTTGCGCAAATTTTGTTGACATTTTATTCCCCCTTCTATAATATGGAAAGTAATATGGTAATACGAGGATCAGAATTATGGCAACCATCAAAGACATCGCAAAAATCGCAGGCGTTTCCACTTCAACCGTTTCCCATGTGGTCAATCATACGCGCTATGTAAGCCCGGAACTGGTGGAGAAGGTGGAACGCGCGATTCAGGAACTGGATGAATTACCCAATTTTATCATTAAAAAAACCAGGACAGGACATGGCGCCGGCGGGATCAAATACATCTTTATCCTGCTCTCGGAGAAGGGCAGCCTGTTTCAGCGGCAGATCGAAGAAAACATCCGGAATCTGCTGGCAGCCACCGAATATACGCTGGTGTCCGCGGAATACGACAAGGATACCTCCCGTCTGGCGGTGCTGAAAAACATGCTGACGGCGACGCCGGATTTGTGCGGCATCATTGCCTTCCCCGATGAGCGCGGAATCCTGACCGAAACGTTTTTTCAGGAAATTTCCGTGCCGGTCGTATTGATCGGCAAGCAGATTCCGGGATTAAAGGCGGATGTGTTTTCTCCGGACATGTTCGACGGAGGATATCAGGCCACAAGGCATCTGATCAAAAACGGACACGAACATATCGCGTATATGGGAAATTCCAAAGATCTGTCCACCTGGCGTTTTGACGGCTATCAAAAGGCCCTCCACGACTATGGCATGAAGGAAAACAGGCGTCTGATCTTCCCCAATCTGAATACGGAAGCCGAAGTCTTTCAGGTGATGGATCAGATGATGGCGGAGGAGGTCCCTCCCACCGGAATCGTGGTGGCCAACTCGTTTCCGATTATGCCGCTGTTAAAATATCTTCACGCACACAATATTGTGATTCCAAAGGAAATCTCCGTCATCAGTCTGAACGATTTTGACTGGTCTCCTCTGCTGGCTCCGGAGCTTACCTGTATTGACCGGCAGCCGCCTGTGTGCAGCGCTCTGGCATTCAAGACCCTGATGAAGCGAATCCAGGGCGAGGAGGCGGAGTACCGGCAGACAACGCTTCCCGTGCGCCTGAATGTAAGAAATTCCACCTGCGGCATCGGCCGGGGGCCTTTCGGGGAGAAAGCGGAGAGCGCGGAGGTGCTGGAACTCTCAGAGCTGGAGAAGGAACAGATCCGCAGCCGGCATTACACCGCCGCGATTTCGTTCCACTATATGGGCAAGGCCTGGATGCAGCTCATCGAAAAAGGGATCAAGAAAATCTTTGAGGATCTGGAGATTTCGATCATCGCCGTGACCGACGCGCATTTCGAAGCTCCCATGCAGTGCCGGCAGCTGGAAAGCATCCGCTTTCTGTCCCCGGATCTGCTGATCGCCGTACCGGTTGACACCCGGGAAACGGCCGAAGCCTTTCAGAAGGTGGTACAGAGCGAGACAAAGCTTGTGTTGATCACCAACATACCGGACGGAATTGCCCGGGGAGACTATGTCTCCTGTGTCTCCGTCAACGAGTATTCCCACGGCCGGAACATGGGACACGGCCTTGGCAAATATATGGTGCGCCACGGGATGAAGTACGCGGGCATCGTGCGCCACGGCAATCAGCATTTTTATGCGACCAGACAGAGGGATAACGCGGCGGAACAGGTACTGTCGGAGGAATTTCCTGAGATCCAGATCTGCGGAGAGATTCATTTCCAGTCGGAATCAGAAGTGTATAAAAAGACGAAAGAATTCGTCCGGCACCATTCCGAAGTGGAGGCTTTCTACGTCTCCTGGGACGGCCCGGCGCTGGAAGTGCTGCGGGCGCTGACGGAACTGGACCGGATGGACGTGGCGGTTGTGACCGGAGACCTGGACCATTCCATCGCACTCAATATGGCGAAGGGCGGGATGGTCAAAACCTTAAGCGCCCAGTGCCCCTATGAACAGGGGGAGGCGATTGCCCTGGCCGCCGCCAACGCGCTTCTGGGAAAACGGACCCCTTCTTTCATCGGCATTGAACCGGTTCTGGTGACACCGGAAAATCTTCTGAAGACCTGGTCCAATATTTTCAAGGAAAATCCGCCTGACGAGCTTCGGCGCGCGATCCGGGAGAATCTGCCGCATTTTACCATGGAATAAGTTTCATTCAAAAGGCTGCCGTGCAAAACACCGGCAGCCTTTTTATGGAATAGAGATCTCATCCGACGGAGGAGCCGCTGCTCCATAGACGATTGTTCATCTATTTTGCAGCGGCCCCTTTCCCCGATTTATTCTTTCGTTAATCTTCTACCTTCTCCCAGCTTCCGGATTCAGAGGATTTTCTCATGGCCTCGCAGACGCGTTCCACCCGATATCCTACAGCGAATCTGGTGGAGGGCTGCTCTCCGGTGGCGATGGCTTTGATAAATTCGTACATTTCAATCGCCTTCAGCTCTCCGTAGCCGATGTTCATACCCGGGATATTCCAGGTCACTTCTCCGTGGAAATGTGCCGGACCGGTATAGATGGTCTTGAATCCGCGGCAGTTGTCCGGATCGTTGGCAAAGCACACCTGGAGCTCGTTCAGCCGCTCGTAGTTGAAATGGATGCTTCCCAGCGTTCCGTGAAGCTCCACGGTAATGTAGTTGTTGCGGCCCCATGCGTTTCTGGTGGCCTCGATGCTTCCGACCGCTCCGCTTTTGAATTTAACCAGGTAGCTGGTCTCATCATCCGTATCCACCGGACTTTTCTTGGCATCGGCTCCGAGTTTTACGGTTCCCAGAAGGTCCACGCCGCCTTCCTGTACGGGGCGCTCTTTGATATAGGTCTTCATCATACCGGTGACTTCATCGATGTCTCCGGCCAGATACTGCGCGATATCGATCACGTGAGACGCGATATCTCCCAGAGTTCCGGCTCCGGCGATCTCTTTCTGGAATCTCCAGGAGAGCGGGGAGGACGGGTCTGCCGACCAGCTCTGCAGATAGGTGCAGCGGATATTTAAAATGTCGCCGATAGAGCCTTCGTCAATCAGCTTCTTTGCCAGATCGATGGCGGGCACTCTGCGGTACTGATAAGCGTTCATGCTGATGATCCCTTTTTTCGCCGCCTCTGCAGCCGCCTCTGCCATGGCCTTTGCATCTTTCAGCGTAGAAGCGATGGGCTTCTCACAAATCACGTGTTTTCCTGCCTTTAACGCGGCAATCGCGATCTCCGCGTGGGCGTTGTTGGGCGTACAGATGCTGACCACGTCGATCTCCGGATCGTTTACGATCTCCTTCCAGTCCGTGCAGCATTTTTCGAATCCAAAACGCTCTCTGGCATCTTCTGCAATCTCGGGTACGATATCGCAGATCGTCTTCATCACCGGAACCGCCGGCGCCGGCCAGAAAAATTTGGGCATATTGGAATATCCGACCACATGCGCCTTTCCCATAAATCCTGCGCCTACCAGGCCTACATTCAATTTTTTCATGTTACTTTTCCTCCATTCTTTTTCTTATTTTTTTATAATTTTTTGTTATCTTCTGTTCTTTTTCTGCGCAATATTGCTCATGGCAACCGCCAGAATAATAATCAGCCCTTTTACCACTGTCTGCTGTGCGCTGCTTAGATTAGCCAGAATCAGCGCGTTGTTGATCATGCCCATGAGGACGGAGCCAAAAAGCGCTCCGATCACAGAGCCCGTGCCGCCCGACATGGAAGTGCCGCCGAGCACCACCGCCGCGATGACCGACATTTCGTCGCCGTCGCCGTAGGAATAACGTCCGGCCTGAAGCCGTCCTGCGTAGAGGATTCCGGCGAAGGCTGCAAAGGCGCCGGACAGGATGAACGCGGTCATCTTTACCCTTATGGTATTGATGCCGCTGTACTGCGCGGACATCTCATTGCCGCCGGTTGCCAGGATATGGCGCCCGAAGGCTGTCTTGTTGAAGAGCGCGAAGCCTGCCACATAAAAGACAAAGGTCCACAGCAGCAGTACGGGAATCCCTGCGATCTCTCCGATGCCGAAAACCGTACAGAATGTCTGATTGGCAATCGGAACGGCCGCGGTATCAGTGATCCACATGGCGCTTCCTCTGACCACCTGCATCATGCCCATGGTGGCGAGAAAGGCCGGAAGACCGAATCTGGTCACGAGTATGCCGTTGACCGCTCCGATGAGGCATCCAAAACAGATCCCGGCGAGTAAAGCCAGCAGAATGGAATTGGTGCTCTGCAGGATCAGGGAGACAATCATGGCGGTCATGGCCGCCACCGCGCCCACCGTCAGGTCAATCTGCCCGGCTGCCATGACCAGCGTTCCCGCAACGGCCATGATCGAGATCATGGTGGTCTGACGCAGGATATTGACAATGTTGTTGGGACTTATAAATCCTTTGTTTCCCAGTACCACCGCAAATACCAGGAATACCCCCACAAAGATCAGATACACCATGTATTTGTCCCACTGGATATTTTTCTTAACCGCTTTGCTGGATTGCATGCTGTAATTCCTCCTCTGCATTTATTTCTTTTCTTGAAAGACATCCTGTGATCTTCCCATCGAACAGCACGATAATCCGGTCACAGACCGCCATCAGCTCAGTCAGTTCGGAGGATACAAACAACACGCCCTTCCCGTCATCTGCAAATCTTCGGATCAGATCGATGATTTCCGCCTTTGCGCCGATATCAACACCTGCGGTCGGCTCATCCAGCATCATGATCTCAGGGTTCATATTCAGCCATTTAGCGACCACAATTTTCTGCTGGTTGCCGCCGGAGAGAAGATTGATTCTCTTGTGAATCCCGTCGGTCACGACATTCAGCTGATCTACGTTGTCCTCCACAATGGCATTGGCCCGCTTCTCGTCCACGAAGATTTTATGCTTCCGGAGGCCGGATACCATGGGAAGGATCGCGTTTTCCTTTACTGTGTGAATCAGCACCAGTCCCTGCTTTCTCCGGTCCTCCGGAATCAGCGCGAAGCCGGCGCGGATGGCTCCCTGCGTATGTTTGATCACGGTCTCTTTTCCGTGGATCTTCACCGTGCCGCCCTGCATGGCCCTTCGTCCGAACAGCGTCTCCAGAATCTCCGTGCGCCCGCTGCCCATCAGTCCGGCAAACCCCAGGATCTCTCCGGGTTTTAAAGAAAAAGAGATATCGGAAATCTTGTCGTTGACCTTCAGATGCTCGACGGTCAGCAGATCCTCCGCCTCCGTATCATAGGAACGCTCCACCCAGTTGAATTTATTGCCGGCTCCGTCGCCCAGCATGTATTTAATGATGGAATCCAGATCCATGTGTTCGATCCGGTCCGTGTGGGCGATGATGCCGTCTCTTAAGATCGTAATCGCGTCCGCGATCTTCAGAATCTCATTCATCCGGTGAGAGATATAAACCATGGAGACGCCTTTGGCTTTTAGGTCCGCAATCAGTTCGAACAGATGTTCTGTCTCTGAATCCGACAGGGAGGCGGTCGGCTCATCCAGAATCAGAATCCGTGCGTTCTTGGACACCGCCTTGGCAATCTCCACCATCTGGCTGACGCCGACGCTTAACGTACCGACCACCGTATCCGGTTCCACATCGATGCCCAGTTCTGCAAGCACTGCCTCCGCCCGCTGGTTCATGACGGCCACATCCCGAAATCCATGCGTTGTCACTTCTTCCCCGAGGAAAATATTTTCCGCCACGGTCATGGTGGGAATCAGGGAAAGCTCCTGGAAAATCATCGCAATTCCGTTGTCATTTGCATCGTGAATGCTATGTATATTCACCGGATTTCCGTTGATGAAAATCTCCCCGGCGTCTTTCTGATAGACGCCGGTCATAATTTTCATCAATGTGGATTTTCCAGCTCCGTTTCCACCCACAAGCGCATGAACCTCTCCTTTTTTCATGGAGAAATCCACACCTTTTAACACAGGTACTGCGAAAGATTTTTGAATCCCTTTCATCTCCAATACATATTCGCTCATCATTTTTACCTGTTCTTTCTAAAAAATCCCCTTAATTGGTCATCGCGTTTTTGATTGTGTCAGGAGCTTCTGTGTGGTATACATCCTGATAAGCCTCCAGAAGGTTGGACTGCTCCACGCGCTTTGCGGGAACCGCCACATACGCGGGCGTCTCCTTGCCGAGCAGCGCATAGGCCGCCAGCGTCGCCTCTGCCACGCCCTGATCGTAAGGAAGCTGCGCGCCGAGTCCCAGCACGTTTCCTTCTGCGATTTCCTTGGCGATATTATTTCCCAGGTCAATGGTGCTCAGCAGAATGTCGTTCCGTCCGGCTGCGCGAAGGGCAGACAGCGCGCCCTCACAGGGGATATCCCAATGGACGAACATGGCCTCGATGTCCGGATTCTGAGTGATCATCGCGTCCGCCACCACATCGCAGCCGTTCTCATCCTGGAATCCCATCTTTGATACGACTTCGATGTCCGGATATTTTTCCGCCATCTCTTTCTCGAAGGCTTCCAGACGCTGATTGGTCACAAAGAAGTCCACGTCATAGTAGATAATACCGATCTTTCCTTTGCCGCCCAGGGCCTCTCCGATGAGATCCGCCGCAATCAGGCCGTTGCCGTAGTTGTCCGCGGAGACACAGCTGACGTAATTGTCCCCTGCGGTAAATCCGGACGGCACGTTGTCCATAAAGACGATCTTCGTTCCGCTGTCTGCCACTCTCTGATAGGCGTTGGCGGTGGAAGTGGCATCGGTGGGGATGGACACCAGAATATCCGGAGCCTTTGCCATGATGGTCTCCAGGTCGGACACCTGCTTCTCCGCGGAGAAGTTGGCGTCTGTGATAGCGGTGATCTCGATGCCTAATTTGGCAAAGGTGTCCTCCAGCCCCTTCTGCTGTGCGGAGGACCAGTCGTTTCCGCCGTAGTGGAAGCTGATGGCTGCGGTGTAGCCGCCTGCCTGGATCTGCGCGATCTCCTCGTCGGTCAGAGACAGCTCTGTGGCAAGTACGGCGCTCTCTCCGTTGGGGCCGGTGGATTTGATCTCACTGCTTCCGGTATCGGCAGCCGGCGCGGTCGTTTCGGCGGGCGCCGCTGTATTTTCCTCCGCTGCAGGTTCTGATGTTTCTGCCGTGCCCGCAGCCGGCGCGTCATTCTGCACCGGTTCCGTGCTGTTTCCTCCGCATCCTGCCAGACAGAAAGCGGTCATTGCGGTAATACATAAGGTTGATAACCATCTCTTTGCTTTCATAATTTCCTCCTGTTCTCTAAATCAGTTTTCCCTGTAAATATTCGTAGGACACTTTGCAGGCCTTTGCGGGGTCTCCGGCAAATCCGTCCACCTCCACCAGATAGTCTCCGGTGTATCCCTGTTTCTTTAAAAATGCCAGAACGCCCTGCAGGTCAATGGAGCCCGTGCCCAGAGGCGCGAATCCGTTCTCGTCCAGATCCTTCAGATGTACAAAAGAGATCCGGTCGTAGTATTTTTTGACAATCGTAAGAGGATCTCCCCCGCCGGCCGCCAGATGCGCCAGATCCGGACAGATCTTGATGTCCGTTTTTTCGAACAGGCGGTCAATCTGCTCCGGCTGTTCCGCCATGGAACCAAGATGAGGATGATAACTTGCCTCAATGCCGCAGTCCGCGAACACTTTGGAAGCTTCGGCCAGTCCTTCCGCCAACAGCTGGTAGTCGCCTTCCTGGATTCCCTTTCCCCGGATCGCTCCGCCGCAGAACGCCACATAGGATACCCCCACCTGCTCCGCCAGCGTCGCCACTGCTTTCATATGGTACATCTCATCCTCCAGGGCATCCTTGTAGATGAAGTTTGCGCCGACGCAGACGCTCATCATCCCGGCGTTGTATTTTGCCAGCATATCTTTTAATACCTGAATGTCCGCCGCATATTTGGTAAGATTTCCCTCCAGCACTTCAATATACCGGAAACCCACATCCGTAATCTGCTTTAAAACTGCCTCGTCGTCACACAGGGTCAGATAGCGAATATCCTTGACGCTTGTGACGCCGCCGCCGTCGCCGACCAGCGGTCCAAAGCCGTTTGTCATGTATCCCAGTTTCATAAAATCCTCCTTTTTTGTTTTTACAAATTTGCGCAAATTATTTATGACTCAACTATAATTCATTCGGGCAGCCATGTCAATATTTCGATGTAATTTTTTAAGGTTTTGTATAAGTTGTACATTTTTCGGAGAATTATTTGTAAGAAATAACGAATATTTAATTGGAATATTATATTTTTGAGAAAAATTGTTTTTCTGTTGACTTTTATTTGCGCGTGAGCTATACTTTCTAATATAAATTTGCGCAATTATAGGAAAATAAAAAGAAAAGGAGAATATATGATGAAACTGGGTTTTGTATCTGCGATTTTAGACAACCGGTCTTTGGAAGAGGTCATCGATACCGCTGCTTCCATAGGATATGAGTGCGTAGAGGTTGCCTGCTGGCCGGTGGAGAAGGCTTCCAGAAGATATGCGGGCGTGACGCATATCAATATTGAAGAACTGGATGAAGAAAAGATCCGGCACATCCACGACTACTGCGAACAGAAAGGGGTCGCAATCTCCGCCCTCGCCTATTACCCGAACGTGCTGACCGAAGACCGGGCGGAGCAGGACCGCATCCGCAGGCACCTGATCGCCATGATCGAAGCCGCGCCGAAGCTTCAGGTAGATACGATTACTACGTTTATCGGCAGAGCGCAGCATAAGACGGTGGAGGAAAATCTGGAACTAATGCAGGAAATCTGGAAACCGATCCTGCAGGCCGCAGAAGAAAAGAAAGTAAAGATTGCGATCGAGAACTGTCCCATGCTTTTTGACGACGGGCAGTGGCCGGGCGGACAGAATCTGATGACCACGCCTGCCATCTGGCGGAAAGTCTTCTCCCTGCTTCCCAGCGATTATCTGGGGCTGAACTACGACCCATCCCATTTTATCTGGCAACAGATGGACTATATCGCACCGCTGCATGAATTTAAGGACAAGATCTTCCATGTTCATTATAAGGATATCAAGCTCTATCCCGACCGGCTCCGCGACGTGGGAATCATGGCGTACCCGCTCCAGTATATGTCGCCGAAGCTTCCGGGGCTGGGAGATGTGGACTGGGGGAAATATGTCTCTGCCCTCAACGAGATCGGCTATGACGGATACAGCTGTATTGAGATCGAAGACAAAGCTTTCGAGGGGACGCCGGAACGGGTGCTGGATTCCCTGAAGCTCTCGTACCGCTATATGCGCCAGTTTGTAATTTGATGAAATAAAAGAAAAAGGAGGAATTGGAAACCATGAAAGAGATGAAAATTGGTATGATCGGAGCGGGATTTATGGCAAAGGCCCACGCCATCGCCTACGCGGGGATGCCGATGTTTTTCTGGCCGGCGCCTGTCCTTCCTGTGAAACAGACGATTGTGGACATCAGGGAAGAGACGGCGAGAGAGTCGGCGAAAAGACTGGGCTTTGCGTCTTATGAGACCGACTGGCGCAAAATGATCGAGGACCCGCAGATCGACATCGTAGACATCTGTACGCCGAACAATGTGCACGCCGAGATTGCGATTGCCGCCGCCAAAGCGGGCAAACATATTCTCTGTGAGAAGCCCATGGCGCTTACGTCGCAGCAGGCGGAGGAGATGTACCTGGCGGCGAAGGAGAACAAGATCACGACCATGGTCGCCTTCAACTACCGCCGTACGCCGGCGGTCCAGCTGGCGAAAAAATACATAGAAGAGGGCGCGCTGGGACAGCTTCTGGATTTCCGCGGCACCTATCTGCAGGACTGGTCCGCCGATCCGGATTCTCCGCTCTCCTGGCGTTTTCAGAAAAGCATCTGCGGAAGCGGCGCGCTGGGGGATATCGGAACGCACATCGTCGACATGCTGCGCTATCTGGTGGGAGAGTTTGCGTCGGTGAATGCCAGAACGGCGACCTATATCCCGGAGCGTCCCGTTCAGTCCGGGCTGACGGACAGCCTGGGCAACGTAAAGGGCCAGGGGGATACTCCCAGAAAACCGGTGGACGTGGACGATCACTGCTGCTTTATGGTACAGTGCGAAAACGGCGTCTTCGGAACGATCGAAGCCACCAGAAACGCCTGGGGCCGCAACAACTATATTACCTTTGAGATTCACGGCACCGAGGGCTCACTGTTCTTTAACTATGAGCGCCGGGATGAGCTGCAGGTCTGCTTTGCCAAAGACGGCGACGACCGCCGCGGCTTCCGTACGGTTTACACCGGCCCTGCGCATCCCTACGGAAATCAGCTGTGGCCGATTCCGGCTCTGGGAATCGGGTATACGGAGACCAAGATGATCGAGGTCTATGAATTTCTGAAAGGCGTCGCCGACGGCACGCCGACAGAACCAAACTTCCGCGACGGATATATCACGGAGCTGATCTCCGATGCGGTTCTGGAGTCCGCCAGAACCCATACCTGGACGGATGTAAAGTCGATTGACTAATGGAATCTGACCGGAAAGGAGCCGCTGCAACATAGATGAGCAATTCATCTACGGAGCAGCGGCTCCTTTTTCATGTCGCAGCATCGAAAACGATCCGATCCGGTCAGAAACGCCTGTCATACAGGCCCCGGCAAATTTTCCTCCCGGCTCCCGTCGTCACGTTTCTTTAAATAGGAATTCAAATTTCCGATATTGAATAAGGGAAAATTCACAAGCCAGTCCTGTTCCCGGAAACCGGACATGGATACCCGGACCGCATTGTCGATTCCATATTTCTGAACAAAAACCTTCAGACTTTTTGCCTGCAGATTTTCTTCTGCCTTTACTTCCAGCGGAACGATGCTCTCCTCCGTCTGAATCAGAAAATCCAGTTCAGAAGTCGCGTTCTCCGATGACCAGTAGAAAATATCGTTTTCCGGATAAACGATCAGCTGCTGCAGAACATACTGTTCCGTAAGCGCCCCTTTGAATTCTTCAAAGAGCCGGTCCCCTTCCAGAATCGTTCGGGCATTCAGCCTGGACATGGCGCCCAGAAGACCAATATCCAGAACATACAGTTTAAATGCCGAAAAATCCTGACAGGCCCTGAGCGGGAAATCCGGTTTTTTTGCCCGGTTGATCTTATATGCGAGCCCCACATCCGTCAGCCAGGTGACAGCCACCTCGTATTCTCTTGCCCTGGCTCCCGTCCGAACCAGACCATAGATAAATTTTTTATTCTCTTTCGCCAGCTGCGCCGGAATCGAATTCCACAGCATCCGAATCCGCGTGACGATTTCTTTCGGCGCATGCTTTGACAGGTCATTTTCGTATGCATACAACAGTTTATTCTGAATATTTCGTACTTTTTTCAAGTCTCTGCTGGTGATAAATTCCTGCACCGCCTCCGGCATTCCGCCGACATAATAATAATATTTCAGATCATCCACATATTTTGTCCGAAACACCTGCATCGTCTGAAGATCATTTTCATCCAGCGCATCCAGAAGCTTCTTTGTCATCCAACGCCAGCAGAAATTCCCGAAACGTCAGCGGATACAAATCGCAGAAATCTACTTTCCCCACCGGAAAAGAGGTTCCTTCGTGCAGTGCAATCCCCAGAAGAGATCCTGCTGCCATAATATGATACTCCGGCGCAGTCTCCTGAAAATATTTCAAGGATTTCAGCGCCCTTGAAACCTCCTGCACCTCGTCAAAAATGATCAGCGTATGTTCCGGATCGATCTGAAATCCCACTTCGATTTCCAGCATCTCAATAATTCTGCCGATATCAAACGCTTCCCGGAACACTTCTGTCATTCGTTCGTTTTCATCCATGCTGACATAAGCACACTTCTTATAATGCAGCCTGCCGAACTCTTTCATCAGCCAGGTTTTGCCTACCTGCCGCGCTCCCCGAAGGATCAGCGGCTTCCTGTCCGGCGCGCATTTCCATGCTTCCAGCTGCCTGATCGCTTCCCTGTACATCTTCCGTCCCCCTTCGCCACAGCATTTTTCTTTTTTTATTATACGCAGTCGCACGGATTTATACAATAAAAATCACATTTTCAGAAGGACTTTTTGCATTTTATCCACATTTTCCGAAGGACTTTTCTTTGATTTTACACATTTTCCGAATCAGCTTCGATTCCTCTTCCTCCACTCCTAAACCGTGAATTGCAACCTGACTACATTTTCTTTTTACTTTTACCAGAATTTCCATTGCTGTTCAGCGTCAACATGAGTATAATAGCATTAAGAACATGGAAAGAGTGCGCTTATGGCAACAGAAAGTATTTTTCACAATATCGTTATTGATGACCCCAAAAAAGCAGAGATATTTATTACCGCCCTTGAACAAGCTGCCGAAACAGCAGAAAATCACCCTCTCTGCCACGTTGCATCTGAAGATGTAAAAGGCGAGGATATTAAAAAACTGTTAGGAGCTTTAACAAAATGACTCCGCATATAAAACAAATAAATATATTGGATTTGATGGAGATGTATGGAGAGGATTCATGCAGGGCACTTCTCTCCACATTTATATGTCCACTTAATCTTGATGTGGAATATGTAATTGGCGGAAAAACCGTATACATAGAATGTAATAACCAACCAAAACTTTTTGATTTCTATTCTTCCTCTGGTTTCCTTGCATTTGATAAACGGAACAGGCAGGGAAGTGTGAATGAAAATGATGTTCTGATACAGATGTTAAAATACTTCAACCATTAAAAAACAGCAAGACAGATTATTTCTCCGGCATCCGGCTATTTTCCCATAAATCATCTTAATTCAATAACCCCGCTGCAGAAGCATATCGTTCACGCGATCCCCAGGCACCGTTTCAGCTCTTCCACATACAGTCCCCCGATCCGGCTCAATATGGTATTTCTGCGGACGATATATCCGATCTCCATCACGCTGTTATGATTCTTTTCATCATCCTCAAAAGGGATCGTCCGGTAATCGCTTCCGTTGAGTTCCTCGCAGATGATTCCGGAGCAGAGCGTATACCCGTTCAGGCCCACCATCAGGTTCAGCATGGTCGCCCGGTCGTTGGCTTTGATGATCCGGGCGTATTCATTGGTGGACAGAATCTCCTCCGCCAGATAGAAGGAACTGTCATCCCCCTGCTCAAAAGACAGGCAGGGATAGTCCTTCAGCTGTTCAAAACAGATGGAGCGCTCTTCTGCCAGAGGATGCCCCTTCCACAGATACACATAGGCCTGACAGTCGATCAGATGGTGGAATTCCAGGCCGGCGGATTTCAAAAGCTTCTCCATGGACTTCCGGTTAAAATCACACAGATACAGCACGCCGATCTCGCTCTTCATCGTGCTGACGTCCCGAATCACCGACGCGGTCTTCGTCTCCCGGATGGCAAATTCATATTGTGACATGTCAAACTGTTTCGCCATGTCCACAAACGCCTTTACCGCAAAGGAATAATGCTGCGTGGACACGCCGAATTTTTTCCTGTGCGAACCGTTTCTGCCGTATTTCTCCATAATGTTTTCATACTGTCCGTAAAGCTGCTTTGCGTACAGGAGAAATTCCGTCCCGTCGCCGGTGAGCGTGACGCCTCTGCCGCTTCGGTAAAACAGTGTAATGCCAAGCTCCTTTTCCAGTTCCTTCACGGCATTGGTCAGGGAAGGCTGCGATACATACAGCTGCTCCGCCGCCTTGTTGAACGACCCGGTCTTCACGATGGTCAGCAGATAGCGCAATTGTGTTAAAGTCATGGATGTCTCCTCGTATTCTCCGAATGTCTGATTTCTTCTATCTTACCATTGCAAAGACCGGTTGTATAGATGGTTGTCGGATTGAGAGGCGCTCTCTTTGTTACTTCATACCCACGCCACCCGGACGCCCCGGAATGGGCTGTACGCTGGCGTGAGTGCAAAAAATAACCTCTCCGTTATAAATCTCCCGCATCTCACCATTTTCCCCTTGACAAACATACCAACGGTATGATAATCTTGAAACATACCAACCGTATGTAAAGAAGGGAGGTTCCATGGCGAGAAACAAACATCCGGAAGAGACCGTCAATTTCATACTGGACACAGCCTTCCGCCTTTTTATGGAAAAAGGCTACGAACACACCTCCATTCAGGACATCATCGACCATCTGGGCGGACTCAGCAAGGGAGCGATCTATCATCATTTTAAATCCAAGGAAGATATCCTGATCGCAGTCACAGACCGGACGACCGCCGCTTCCAATCAGATGCTTGCCGTCATCCGGGACCGGGAAGATCTGACCGGAAACGAGAAACTGAAAACGATCTTTCGGGAATCCATCTGCCGGCCGGTGCAGAATGAGATCTTCACCTTAGCGCCTGGTTTTCGCAATAACCCCAGGCTGCTGTTCAGCCTGCTTCAGGATACCATCAAAAACGCGGCGCCGGACTATATCCTGCCGATCATCAGGCAGGGCATCGCCGACGGTTCCATAGAGACCGAATACCCCGAGCAGCTGGCGGAGCTGATCCTGCTGGCGGCCAACGTCTGGCTCAATCCCATGATCTTCGACAGCACCGTGGAAGAATCCTGCCGGAAATTCATGGTATTCCATCAGATGCTCCAGGGCTTCGGACTGGACATCGTGGATCAGGAGATGCTGGACCGACTGAAGGAACTGACCGAAATTTATCAGAAAAACAAGTGACACAGCGCTCGCAGCTCAGAGTCTGCCGGACACCGATCGGCATCTGAGAAATCCTGTGTTCAGAAGAAACGGATCTGCCCCGCAGCAGGGGCAGATTTCTTTAAAGCATATACATACCGTCGTTCGGTATGAAAAGGAGGACATATGAAACAAAATAAGAAACAAAAACTGTTTACCAAAGATTTTACCCTGGTCGTTCTGGGCCAGATCATCTCGCTGTTCGGCAATGCCGCCATCCGTTTTGCCCTGCCCCTTTACCTGCTGAATCTGACCGGCTCTTCCGCCCTCTACGGGACCGTGACCGCCTGCGCGTTTCTGCCTCCCATCCTTTTATCCCCCATGGGCGGCATGATCGCAGACCGGGTCAATAAGAGAAACGTCATGGTGGCGCTGGATTTCCTGACTGCCGCGCTGATTCTGACCTTCTCTCTGCTGATGGATACCTTCAGCCTCATTCCCCTTTTGACGGTCACGCTGATGCTTTTGTACGGCATCGCCGGAGCCTATCAGCCCTCGGTACAGGCCAGCATCCCGGCTCTGGTGTGCCCGGAGCAGACCATGACGGCCAACTCTGTCATCAACACCATTAATTCCTTTTCCTCGCTGACCGGTCCCGTGCTGGGCGGCCTGCTGTACAGCGCCTGGGGTCTTAAACCCGTACTGTGGGTCTGCATGGTCTGTTTCTTCCTGTCGGCAGTCATGGAACTCTTTATCCACATTCCATTCCGGAAACAGGCCGCGGACGGCGGAATCTTAAAAACCGTCCGGAACGATCTCTCCGAAAGCATCCGTTTTCTGCGGACAGAAAATCCGGTTATCCGGAAAGGAATGTTTGTGGTCTGTGGGATCAATCTGTTCCTGTCCGCCATGATTCTTGTGGCGATGCCCTGGCTGATCACAGAAGTGCTGATGCTGCCTGCGGCCCTGGCCAACCGTCTGTATGGCTTCGCACAGGGAGTCATGGCAGCCGGCGGGCTGACCGGCGGGATCTGCGCCGGGATCTTCGCCCACCGGCTGGACGTCCGGAAATCCGCCGGGATTCTGACCGCCTGCGCCCTGTGCGTCTTTCCCATGGGGATCTCGCTTCTCCTTACAGACTCCGGAATTCTGAATTATCTGGTGCTGACGGTCTGCTGCTTTTTTATCATGGTGTTTTCTACCATCTTCGCCGTGCAGATGATGACCTTCATTCAGACGGAAACTCCGCCTCACCTGACCGGGAAAGTGATCTCCGTCATCCTGACTGTCTCCATGTGCGCCCAGCCTCTGGGCAACGCCCTGTACGGCGTTCTCTTCGAGGCGGCCAGAGGGTATGAATCCGCGGTCGTTCTGTTTGCGGGTATGGTCTCTCTGCTGATCGCGGTGGGAGCGCGGAAGGTGTTCCGGTTTACATAATATGAATACAACAGCGTTCGTGAAACAAACGTGCAGCCAGCCCCGGCAACGGGGCTGTTCAAGGAGTTTTGGGGTGCTACTCCAAAAGCAGAAACTACTTGCCAAGTAGCACACACCCGTCTGTATAGACTTTGAATTATTCGTTCTTTTCTCCGTAAGTCGATTGCTCCTCGGCTACCATTTGCAGTTCCTGTTGTGGCTCAAAGTTATAAACAACGGATTTATGTTCCTGTGATGGCGCTTCATAAGGTTTTCCTTCTTTATTGTACGTAAGATGAAATACAAGGTCGGAAAGCCACTTCTTGAACGAGGGATTATCCTGAAACTGTTTGAACAGTTCCATATTATCAGCCATGATAGCGAAAATGACCTGTTGCAAAACCCGTTCACTTTCAAGCCTTGCACTCTGTTCATCAGAGTTCTTCATAGCATTCCGATATTTCTCATCCCTGGAAACCATAGCGGGTATTTCAAGAATCTGTCTGCGCACATTATCCACATCATTCCAGTTGATATTGCCAAACATATCGTTAAAGTCGGACAGAATAACGGAAAGCAAATCCATCTCCGGCTCGATCATGTGACCGACCTTGCCGGATGGAACCGGAGCAACCTCGGAATCAGAATCCTCCAACTTGATGGATATTGACTCACGCGCCTCGTTGCGATAGCTTTCCAAATCGATTGCCTCAAGGATACCCTGTGACAAATCGTCTTCACGGGGAGAAGGCAGTTTTGGTATCAGAAGATTGAGAAAAATAGAGAGCCGCTCCCAATCCGCATTGCCATAAGGAAGGATTGCGCCGAGGAATCCATATGTACGGCCAAAAGCTTTCGCCGCGCTTTTGAACTTAATCTGGTCATCCGTTTCCAACTGCTTATAAAGGACTGTACAGGCATCCAGGGTAGGATCAAGTTTATCACGGTCTGCGCCATCCAGATAAAGGTTAACCAGGTGTTCTACATCATCGCCAGAATATACCTGATACCCTTCCATCGTTGCTACAAGATCATAGAGTTTGTTGGGGTCGGTCTCGCCGGACAAAATCGTGGTACGATAGTAGCGGGAGAAAGACTCTTCAATAATTTCCGGTTTATTAGCGAAATCCAAAACGAAGGTGTCATACTTCTTTGGATGGCAGCGGTTCAGCCTCGAAAGGGTCTGTACCGCTTTGATGTCATAGAGCATCTTATCCACATACATCGTGTGAAGCAGGGGTTCGTCAAAACCGGTCTGGAACATATCCGCGACAATCAGGATGCGGTACGGGTCTGCCTTAAAGATCTTTGGTATCTTTGCATCCGGGAATCCATTCATGCCTGCCGAGGTCAGCGGCGGTTCCTGACCGTTGTACTTACACTCGCCAGAGAAAGCGATAATGGTTTTATAGGGGCTGTGCCTTTCAGAAAGGCACTTGTTGATGGCATAGTAATATTCGATGCATCGCGGAATACTGGCAGTCACAACCATAGCGCGGGCCTGCCCGCCAACTTTTCCCTTAGCGATAACCTGTTCATGAAAGTGGTCAACCATCATAGCGCCCTTCTTCGCTATGGTATAGCTGTCGCTCTCCACAAAATTGCGGAGTTTCTTCTGGGCGCGCTTTTTATCAAACATCGGATCGTCCTCGACCGTCTTCATCAGTCTGTAGAAACTGTCGATAGGCGTGTAATTCCGTAACACATCCAGAATGAATCCTTCCTGGATGGCCTGTTTCATCGTGTAGACATGGAATGGCTTATGCTGCAATTCGCCCTTGTCATTCAATATAGGATTTCCATATTCGTCCACAACAAGTATGCCGAAGGTCTCCAACGTCTTGTTCTTTGGTGTAGCTGTGAAGGCAAAATAGCTGGCATTATTCAGCAGCTTACGCCCTTCCATCATAGCGTTGATTTTATCCTCGTTGTCCATCTCATCATCCGAGGCGAGTCCGGAGAGGGCAAGATTCATCTGTGCGGAGTTGCGACCACTCTGCCCTGAGTGCGCCTCATCAATGATAATGGCGAAACGATTCTCTTTGTGATCGGCTCCAATCTGCGGAACAATGTATGGGAACTTCTCAATCGTGGTAACGATGATGCGCTTGCCGTCCGTGATGGCTTTTGTAAGGTCGCCGGAGTGCTCTGCCCATGCCACGGTATTGCTCACCTGCATGAATTGTTTGAGGGTGTCCCGGATTTGCCTGTCAAGGATACGGCGGTCAGTAACTACAATAACAGAGTCCAGCATCGGACGCCCATTCTGTTCAAGTCCAATCAATTGGTGCGCAAGCCATGCGATAGAGTTGGATTTGCCGCTTCCCGCGCTGTGCTGAATCAGGTATTTATGTCCGACACCATTTTTCCGTACATCGCTAAGAAGCTTTGTGACCACATCCAACTGATGATACCGTGGAAAAATTTGCTTCTCTTTTTTCTTTTTGGTTTCCTCATCCACCTCGATAACAACCTGAGCATAGTTCTCAATAATCAACGTCAGTTTTTCTTTTGTAAGAATATCTTTCCACAGATAGTCGGTCATCAAGCCATTGGGATTCGGTGGATTACCCGCTCCATCGTTGTATCCCTTATCGAAAGGCAGAAACCAACTGTCTTTGCCCGCGAGGCGAGTGCAGAATTTAATACGGGCGTCATCCACGGCCAGATGCACCATGCAGCGTTTGAACTGGAACAGCATCTCTCGCGGATCACGGTCATCCTTGTACTGCTGGACAGCATCATCCACATTTTGCTTTGTAAGCTGGTTTTTGAGTTCAAAGGTGATGACAGGCAATCCATTGATAAATAAGCACAGGTCAAGAGCCAGCTTGCCTGCGTCCTGAGAATAGCGGAGCTGGCGCGTCACGCTGAAAATATTCTTCCGGAACATTTCCCTCGCTTTTTCGTTGTTTTCGGTCGGGGTGAGATAGAACATAATGAGGTCAACCGGGTACACTTTAATGCCATTGCGCAGAACATCTACAATACCGCGTTTGACCAACTCACCCTGGAGGCGGTTCAGAAACTGACGCCTTTTCTGCTCGGACTGAAACACACCCAGCTTACCCATCTGTGAGGGCTGGGTATCCTGCAAAAATCGAAAAAGGCGGGGTTCATCAATCGCATATTCTTTATTATAATCGGCGTTAGTCCCTTCTTCATAACCGTTCTGCTCAACCAGCCATTTTACAATGAGGGCCTCTAAACCGCTTTCTTTTGTGTTTGTAAATCCTGGCATAGTTATCCCTCCTGTTCTTCAATCCGCTTGCGCTCAGCTTCAATTTCACGCTGCAATTCCTCAGCAGTGGGTAGGGCAAAACGATAACGTGAAGCAAAAACTTGTTGAGCATCATTCAGAACAGAGTATTTGACGATTGCCTCATTCTTCTGAGAACACAGTATGATACCTATAGTAGGATTGTCATCTTCATTTTTATATAGCGCATCAAACATTCGGATATAGCTGTCCATCTGGCCAATGTCGCCGTGGGTCAATTTCCCGATTTTCAAGTCAATCAGCACATGGCATTTCAGGATACTGTGGTAAAATACAAGGTCAAGGTAAAAATCTTCATCTTCATAGCGCATCAGCTTCTGTCTGGCTACAAAACAGAAACCACGTCCCAACTCCAACAGAAATTCCTGCAATTTATCAATCAATGCCTGTTCCAAATCAGACTCCCGTAGGGCCGGGTAATCTTTCAAATCAAGAAATTCCAACACATATGGGTCTTTGATGAAATTTTCCGCAGATAAAGGTGCTGTGAGTTCAACAGCTTCGGTCCTTACAGATACCTGGTCTCTGCTTGCAAGAAGCCGCTCATAGTATAGGGTAGAAATCTGCCTTTCCAGTTGACGGCTCGACCATGCGGAGGCGATGGCCTCGTCCATATACCATTTTCTTGCCTGCTCATTTTCCACCGACAGCAGGAGGCGATAGTGCGTCCAGGTCAATTGCGAACGCAGTGCGTTCGTATTTGGAAACATCACATAAAATTTCTTCATCTGCTGCAATGTCCGCACAGAAAAGCCCTTGCCGAAGTCCTTGGTCAAACGGCTGGATAACTCCTGCAAGACAGATTTTCCATAATCAGCCCGCGCATTGCCGTTTTGCTCATACTCTACAATGATGCGCCCAATCTGCCAATAGGCTTGTACCATCGCAAAGTTGACCGCGCTGTACGCCTGATTGCGCGACAGCAGGAGGGTTTCCTTTATTTCAGAATAGATGTCCTCATAAGGAGTTAGGTTAAGGTCAGTCATTTTATTACCCCTCCTTGGCTGGGAAACAATTCTTATAAGCGTTTTGTTGTTTTGTGGCGATATATTCTCTTGCCAATGCATTAAGCTGCGGAATTTCGGCTTGGCTATATTTGCTGATTTCAGTTAATGCCGCAATGATATCATTTTGCCGAGACTCCACATTGATAATCTCACTCTCGTATCCCTTTAGTTCAGTTTCCCCGTATTTCGGTGGTTGTCCACATGATTGCAGTTGTTGATTTAGTTCTTGACAATTCATGATCAAAGCTCGCTTTATTGCATTTTTGTCGCAAACGGCTATATAAGAATCAATCATTTCCAATACAGTGAAAATCCGATTGCTAATTTTTTCGTATGTCTTTTGAAATTCCGGCAAGACTGTTGGAATTCTGCATGAATTTTTACACGTTGAACATCCGGACGGGATTGCATAAATATCTGTAAAAAACATTGCTTTCAGCTTTACAGTATTGATTTTTTGCATTTCCTCTGCTAACTGCTGCCGAATAGCAGCCACTTCAACAGGATTGTATCCTGTGCTTGTAATGCGTAAAGAGTTGAACCGCTGATAAAGGATGCTGGGTGCAAACAGGTTCAATTCGCAAATCACTTTTCCCAGTCCGTCCCTTTCTTTTTCAATGATCTCCATCGCTTTTTCATATTGATGAATACCACGCTCATGTCTCAATGTAACCATCACCCCGGCAAGGGTCATTGTACCGCCCAGGTAACTGCCGCAAAAAACAAACCATGTTGAGGCATCTACATTCGGCACATTGATGTTGATACCGAAATAGTTACCCAAAGCAATCCCTATATGCAGACAAAACATGAGAATGAATGGAACCGCAAGGACAACCAAAAACCACCATTTTGACAACCTATTCTTCATCCATTTCTCCTTCCATTGACTCAGTATTTTCCTCGCTTTCCCCATCACTATCTTCCTCCACAAGATCATACTCTGGAATCTCAATACCACGGACATCAATTTTTCCGGTGACAACATCGGCAATCAAGCGCTTCTTAAATTCCTTGAGGACATCAATCTCTTGCTGTAAACAATCAATAACTGTTTTGATTTTATGTTCCTCAATTTCAATTGCTCGGACAATCTCAATCTGCTCATCATAAGGAGGAAGCGGAATCTCGAAATTCTTAAATGCACTTGCTGGCAAACGCCATCTTCCTACATTAGCAGCACCTCGCCCAAAACGGTAAAAAGCATGGCGGCGATAGCACAGTTGAAATATCTTGAGGTAATATGCCGCATAACACCGTTCTTCATCAAACAGTCTAAACACACGATAGTCGGGGCTTGTTACTCCAAGATGATCCGCGATGCCAACGCCCCCGGTAAGTAAATCCATATGGTTCATAGCAAACTCGCCGGGATATACGAATTGATACCCAGAATAGTTAGCAGCCAACTGCCCTTCATAAAGGTTTATATTACGCACTTTAAGTCCTTGTTGTGTAACAGAGAAGACATCAAATCCCTCTGAACCTGCTATGCGTTTAAGTATTTCAAAATGATTTCTTACACGACTTATTTCCCATTCAAGTGGAATTTCGGATGCCCAGTCCATGTTTGTCTTCATATAGGCTCGATTTTGTTTGACTCCATGTGTTAATAAATCATTTACCACCGTAAGGAGTTTTTCATTTAGACATTCTATCTGCTTCTGATTAACGCCAATCAACTTGTTGATACTCGAAACCTTCCAATCCAAAAACCGCACAATCTGATCCTGTTCGGGACGAGGAGGAAGAGGCAATTTACAGCTAAGGAATGTTCCTGTGTTAATGGTTTTCCTTAAGCCGCTATACAGTGGCCGCATTGCCTTCACATTATCAAGTGACAAATAATAGTAGTAGGCATAGTGCGGATTGATATTTGCAACATGAAATATTGTATATGCGCCAGTCAACATACCATTATATTGGGAAAGCCCGACAGTGCGCGGGGTTTCATCAATGTCAAACAAGCAAAATGCCATGTCTCCTGGCTTGACAATCTTGTATGTGTTAAAATCCTTGGGAAATTTGCCTTTTCCAGATGCCACATCGCGGAGTATTATCCCTTTTGTTGTCAAGGAAAGTAAAGGATATGCATCTATATCATCGCCAACCACATCTTTAGTTTCCTCAAAAATATTTTTATTACGCACCAGTTCCCAGTGGGCTGGTATATTAGGCAACCATGGAAGCGGTGTTATGAAATAATCGGGGTATGGTTTCATTGTATCCCCTCCATAATCTCCGCCATCATGCCATCCGCTTCCCGTTCAAGAGCTTTCAGGCTCTCTAAAATTTCCTCCATTGGGCGCAGTTCCACCGGCTTATAGAAATACTTAGTAAAACTGATTTCATAGCCAATCTGCGTTTTCTTTTCGTCTACATAGTGTACTGACCTTGTTATATTTAGCTTAATTATATTCCATCTACAGTGCCAAA
>CAJUAA010000010.1 GCA_910584205.1 uncultured Lachnospiraceae bacterium | reverse complement strand
GGCAAACGTATCAACATGGTGAGGAAAGACCGGGGATTCACGGCGGACAGGCTCTCGGAACTGTGCAATATCAACGCAACCTATCTCCGGCAGATTGAGGGCGGGACAAAGGTTCCCAGCCTGCCCGTATTTATCAATATCTGCAATGCACTGAAAATCTCCCCTGATTATCTGCTACGGGATGCGCTGGAAGATAATGAGGTCAGCAAAATACGGGAGCTGGCGGAGCTGTGGGAAAGCACATCGCCCAGCCAGCAGGAAATCGCCGTTGCCATGATTCGGGCGGTATTGGAGCGCAGGGAAGGTTAGAAAGACCAGCCGGGTAGTCGGCTGGTCTTTCCACATCCAATCAAATATAAATCAACTCACTGTTTATGATTTCCTCTGCCCGGTTGCGGATATTGTTCATCCGGCCTACCCATTCAAGCTGGTTCCGGGCTTTCAGTTCCTCGGTCACTCCTTCGGCGGCTTTCATCTGCTCAATGATTAAGTTAAGCCGTTCTTCCGCCTGCTCGTTCAGGTCGGCAAGGTATGTCCATAATGTCCCGGTCAAAATAAGGGAACTGTACCGTGCCGGATGCTCCTGTTTGAGATATTCCCGGTGCAGCCTCCCATAGCGTCCGATGGGGCGGTTCTCCTCCGGCAGCTTCAAGTCCGGGATATAGTAATCGCCTACCAGAATATAATCAATGCCGTTCTCTGTGATTCTTTCTTTCAGTTTTTCCATTATCGTTCCCTCCTGTGGTGGAAGGCTCGTCACTGGCCAGCTCAATCACGTCCATAATGCCACAATCCAGTGTTTCACAAATACGGGCAAGTGTGTCCATGCTGATATGTTTCCCTTCTTTGCCCATGTTGGCAATCATATTTGTGGTCAGGCCAGCGGCAAGCCTTAAATCTTCTTTCCTCATGTTGCGCTCTATCAGTGTGTGCCAGAGCGGTTTGTAGCTGATGTGCATTTTTCTCCCTGCCTTTCTGCCCCGGATGGGCGTTTGTACCCATTATATCAGGATTCTTGCTAACTCACAAATATTTCTTGACGGTATCGCCGGTTCCGTCTGGATTGTGCTTTTCCTTTCCTCTTTTGATTACCTCTAATTAGCCATGACCTGTTTCATACCCTGTGATTTTGCACCAGGGTTGTCGTTGCCGTAGCCTTCCAGAAGGTTGATCACGCCCCAGATGCCAAGGCCGGCCCCAAGTGCTACTACGAGTGTCTGCAATACTCCAACTGCGCTGTTAAAAAATGCCATAAATGTTACCTCCAAAAGTTTATTTTTTATGGAAGGCACGCTTTTCCGTATTCATGGCCTGCTGTTTTTAGCCGGGGTCAGCCTCCCCGCCGGATGTGTCTATCTCAAATGCCTCAAACTTTTCTCCCGGCTTCAGTTTGAGTTTGGTGGAAAGAAAACGCTCTATGTTGAAGGCGTTCTTCTTATCAAAATCAGACAGGTATTTATAGTTGGGATGTTTGGTAATGTCGTATTTATCCGACAAAAATGGCCTTACACCACGGAGCTGTAAGATACATTTGCTGCCATCTAAGACAGCCAGCTCATCTATGGACGCCAGTTCCTTTCCCAGCTTCTGAAAATTCTGCCCGTGGCTTTCCTGCGTACCTTTGGTAACGCTGGTGTTGTACATATCTATGGTCTCTTTTCCCAGGGCGGTACTCAGCTCCTTTAATGTCGTAGGTTCCGAGCCGCCCAGGAAGATACGGGCATCCATGTTGCCGATAATGGTGTCGCAGTTATCTTTGTAAAGTGCCTTTAGCTGGCTCTGTGCCTGCAAGACCAGACAGCAGGAAATCTCACGGGAACGGATCGTTGCCACCAGCTTCTCCAGCTTGGGTATCTGGCCGATATTGGCCGCCTCGTCAATAAGACAGCGCACATGGACTGGCAGCCTGCCTCCATACACATCATCCGCTTTTTCACAAAGGAGATTGAAAAGCTGGGTGTAGCACATGGAAATTAAAAAGTTAAAGGTATCGTCCGTGTCGCTCATAATGATGAACAGGGCCGTTTTCTGGTCGCCCAGGGTATCAAGCTCCAGCTCATCATAAGCGGTCAGCTCCCGAAGCTCCTTAATGTCGAAGGGGGCCAGCCTTGCGCCGCAGCTCACAAGGATCGATTTTGCTGTTTTGCCAGCCGCCAGGCGGTACTTGGCATACTGGCGCACCGCGAAGTGGTTCGGCTCACGCTCCGCCAGTTCCTCAAACATCAGGTCAACCGGGTTCTTAAATTCCTCGTCATCCTCCCGGACTTCCATGGCGTTGATAAATTCAATCAGGGTGGAGAAGTTCTGTTCCTCCACCGGGGCCTCATAGTGGATATAGCCGATCAGGGCGCAGTAGAGAAGGGTCTCCGCTTTCGTCCAAAACTCGTCCCCGCCTTTCTGTTCGCCCTTGGTGTTGGCGATCAGCGTTGTCACCAGCTTCAAAATGTCCTTTTCGCTGTGGATATAGGCGAAAGGGTTATAGTGCATACTTTTGTTGAAATTGATGGTGTTTAGTATCTTGATCTGATACCCATTGCGCTGCAATAATTTCCCACATTCGCAAACGATACTTCCTTTCGGATCAGTGACCACGAATGAGGTCGGGTAATCCTTAGACGTACATTGCATCAGGTTCGGCTTCAGCCAGAAGCGGGTCTTGCCGCTGCCGGAGCCGCCGATAATCAACACATTTTTGTTGCGGGCGTATTTGGGCTGTTTGGGCCGGTTGCTCATCATCAGCCGTTCCGTCTGCGTCAGGATAATGTTGTTCTCAAATACCGGATCGACAAAGGGCTGGATGTCTGCGGAAGTTCCCCACCGGGCAGAGCCGTATTCCACATCTTTACGGTATTTCTTGGCGTTCTTGCCCCGGATGTAAACGGCCAGCCGCAGAGCCGCGCCGCATAAAAGGCCGATTGTCAAATCCTGCAAATGAAAGCTGGGATAAGGGGAAACAAAAGCGGCAGCAAAGCCATCCCCGATATGCCGCAGCTTTTCGGAGAGGTCGGCACCAGCGGCCAGCCGGTATGCCTGCCCGATCTTGGAGGCATACAGCCCGATCAGCAGATAGGGAAGGTTGGGGATCAGGAGCTTTTTGATATTGATCTGCTTCATCGTTCCAGCTCCTTCCTCTTTGTCCTGGCCACGACTGCATTTTTCACCAGTGCCTTGAACTTATCCAGCCTGCCGAGTACGGATTCCCGCCGCTGGGCCTTTTTCAGCTTGGTGACAGTGAACTTCTGGAACGCGGCGTTCATGTTCGCCTCGTTGGGGGC
This sequence comes from uncultured Lachnospiraceae bacterium, assembly GCA_910584205.1. Taxonomy (GTDB): domain Bacteria; phylum Bacillota; class Clostridia; order Lachnospirales; family Lachnospiraceae; genus Hominiventricola. The sequence continues at coordinate 91,440 of CAJUAA010000010.1, read as the reverse complement.
CTTGAAAAATATCTGGTAATGGTTCCTGTCCGTCTTATAAACGGTGTAGCGCACCCCATGATTCCGGGCAATACGGTCAAATTCCCGCAGACTTTTGTCCTGCACGTCAATCTGGCGCATATCGCCGTAGTCTTTTTGAAGATCATCAATGCTGACCTTGCCGAAAGGTTTTACATCCCGGCTGGCCTGCAGCTTCTTTTCTTTGCGGTGGGCAAGGTATTTACACAGGGCCGCTTTTAAGACGCGCCCGGTGAATTTACTGGTATTGATCCCAAGGGTAAGCGTCCTGTTTTCAACTTCTTCCTGCATCTCTTATCACACTCCTTTCTTTCAGCAGGGGCGGCGGCTCTAAGGCGGAACCACCAGCCGCCGCAGGAAATATTTCTCTGTCATCCGCGCCTCCTTACCGCAGGCTGTCCCGGCTGTCATAAGAGAGCCTGCCGCGGTTTACTCCGGCATGGCTCAGAATCCTGATATGCCCTTTCTCCTGGCTGGCCAGGACGTTTGCATACCCGGCTTCCGTAAGATAGGCGCGTGTCCGTTCCCCCTTCCAGCCGATCACGGATTCATTTGACAGCACATCAAAAATGACCATGTGGCGGGTATCTTCGGCAAAACGGTTTAAGTCCAGGTATTCATGGCCGCTGTATTCCTGCGCCCCTTCCTGAATCCTTGTTTCCTCCATAAGCTCCCCGATGGTCTTGGCTTTCGGCGTTTTAATTCCCTTCATAGCTGCCTCCTTTCTCCCGGCCCTGGCCTTTTACCGTGAGCAGGCCATCCAGGGTAGTAGCGGTGATCCGCAGCCGTTCGGCAACGGCAATGTCGTTCTTCATGGCTTCGTTCACGGTGTCCCCACAGACCACCAGCACATGGGAACGCCGCAGGAAGTCGCGGGCGATGTCAATCCCGTCCTTATGCTCCTGGGGGATTTCATCCTTCAGGAACAGGGGAAGGAACAACAGCGGGCAGACCGGGGAATATCCGGCATCATACAGCATCCGGCAGTAGCGGGCTGCGGTTTCCGTGTTCTCAAATTCGTTATCACCCCAGGGGGCGGTAATGTAAGCTAATGGGCGTCTCATAATCTCTCCTTTCAGCACTCATATCTTGCTTTTTGCGGTCAAAAAAAGCAGCTCCTTATGGGCTGCCATACATATCGTGGTTCACCAGGGAGCTGTAATAGTTCCCGATGGTGGTAGGGGCATTAAACAGGGCTGTGAGCAGGTATTGCTTGATATTGCGGATTTTGGTCGTGTTCTCCTTCATGCAGTCCATGACAAAGCGGATATGTTCCCCGTTCAGTTTCAGGAGCCGGGATTTTACTACCTCATGGGGAAAATCGCTGCCCGCTACCCGTGTGTATCTGCGTCTGGCGCAGACCGTTTCCACCATGATCTCCACAATCTCGTCCAGGTCAGACAAATACAGGCCGTAGTCCTGTTTGATAAAGTCATACTCGATATTTTCCAGGATCAAAGCCCGGTAACTCTCTATTTCCTCCATGGCGGCAATCCCCCTTCCCTTCGGTTCCGGCGGGCTTCCCGCCGTATTTTCCCGGAAAGGAATGGAATCGGTACTTTGTCCATCCGTATTTGATTTTTCTTTACTTGGTTTCTTAGTATTTAATTGCGTTGGATTTTCCGGTGACGGGTTTCCCGTTGGCGGATTATCCGTTGTCGGGTTTTCCGACGACGGTTTTTCCAATAACGGCTCCGGCTGGTCAGGATGCTCATGGATGATATATTCATTGGTGCTGAACTTCCCGCTTGCATCCGTTGTCTGGCGGCGGTGGATATATCCGGCCTGTTCCAGCTCATTGACCGCAGAGCGGATGGCATCCTTGCTTTCCCGGTTGATATGGGACAGCCCGGAGAGGGTATAGTCCCAATCCTCCGGCAGAGACAGCATCTGCGAGAGCAGGCCCTTGGCCTTTAGCGTCAGGCGTTTGTCCCGCAGATGGTAGTTGCTCATAACTGTATAGTCCCGCGTCCGTTCCACGCGAAATACGGGCATTTGCTTCACTCCTTCCTTGTATCAGCAGGCATAACAAAAGCCACAGGCGGTATGTTGCTGCGGCTTAAACTTCATAGATTGCCCCCTTTTCTCCGTCAAAAGGGTATTCGCTAAAATCCTCAAACATATCTACCGCTTCTTCCGGCACATAGGCAGACCAGTCTTTTTCGGTCATGGTGTGGCGGATCGTCCGGTATACCGTAGAGTAACTTTCCGTAGTAAAGCGGCATTTAACACTGACCGCCGCCACTTCCACAAAGGTTCCGTCCTCCAAAAGCCAAAGCTCCCTAAGATACGTCCCCTCGACCAGTGTGGAATATACCTGCACCGGCTCCTGGAAAATCCGGCAGGCTTTCTGTTCAAACAGGTCAGGCCCATGGTATTTCATGGACAGGTCAGCAGAGCCGCCTGCGTAATAGGCAAGAGGGGTTTCACTGCGGTAACGGATGCTTTGCACCAGCTTTTCCATATCCAGACGCGCAAGGGCTTCTTTCCGTTCCTTCTTATTGGGATACAGATAGGAATAAACCTTTCTGATCGCATTTTCAACTTCTTTTCCTTTAAACATTTCCATGCCTCCGTTTCTTCTTGTCTAACAGGATATGCCCCTCAATGATACGGGCGTTTCTTCTGATACGGATTTCCCTGCGGCCCTGGCTCTCCAATGCCTTCCTGTAATCAGCTTCGGACAGGAACAGGCGCATCTCGTCACCGGGTCTGCCATAGGGATTTTTCCGTTTACATACCATAAATTCGATCATGTGGCTGGTAGTATCCTCGAACCGCTCCACGGCCAGAATATCATGGCCTTTTAGCTCCCGGAAGGGAGCCGCCATTTCCGTCATAGGCAGCTCCTTTCTCAGCGTTCCTGCTGGTGTTGGCGTTTTTTCTGCCACTGTTCCAGCAGCTTGATAATGGTTTCCTCCATCTTCTTGGGAGTGTAGCTTTTGGGAAAATATTTCCGCAGGGTGTCAGAGGTAAATGTCACCTTATCCAGATCGCTCTTTTTTTCCTCTGACATAATGGCCAGCATCACATCCCCGGTCAGTTTCCCTTCCTGGCTGAATTTCTTCATGCGCTGGGCCTGGGAGAGTGAAGGGGTGGCCTGTTCATAGTCCATGGTTTCAACAAGCGTTTTCTGTTCCTCTTTCGTCAGGAAAGACAGCTCGTAGGCAGGGTTAAAGGCGATTTTTTTGTCGTCTACCATATCCAGCAGGGGAGGAATCAGTTCAGTCAGGCGGATAAAGCGTTGTATCTGATTTTTACTTTGCCCGACTTGCTCAGCGAGAATATCTCTTGATTTCTTTCCGTCTGACTTGTGCCCAACTTGGGCACAAGTTAAGTCGAGACGTTCGCCCTGATGCTTCATAGCGTCCAGCTTCATTTTATAAGCAAAGGCCCGTTCGCTTGGAAGAAGGCTTTCGCGTTGGAGATTGCTGTCAACCATGATAATCGTGGCGGCATCATCATCCAGATCACGGACAATGACTGGCATTGTTTCCTTTTCCGCCAGCTCGCTGGCCCGGTGGCGGCGGTGTCCGGCAATCAGTTCATAGCCGCCCTCCGCACGGGGCCTTGCAATCGCAGGGACAAGTACGCCATACTGACGAACGCTTTCCGCTGTTTCCAGCATAGATTCATCGTCCTTTACTTTAAAGGGATGCCCTTCAAAGGCGTGCAGTTCTGCCAGAGGAATCTCCATAACCTTTTCGCGTCCGACATCAGCCCGGCTTTCCTCGGTGGAAAACAGGTCATCGACAGAAGCCAGCTTTACTTTTTTCGCGCTGCTTTTCAACCTTTAGCACCTCCTTTGTCAGATTTTTATAGGCACTTGCCACCTTGCCCTCCGGGTCATGGGCGTAAATGCTTTTCCCTTCTGCGCTGATTTCCTTTGCCCGGACAGAATGGGGGATTTCGGATGTAAAAACTTTAATCTTGGAGCCGTAATTCTCACGCAGCAGAGCGGCGATCTCTTTGGCAAAGTTCGTCCGGGAATCAACCATAGTCAAGAGAATCCCGTCTATGTTCAGTTTTGGGTTGATCTGGCGGCGTACCTTATTGATGGTCTGCAAAAGCTGTTCCAGGCCCTTGGCCGGGAGATATTCCGCCTGGACAGGTATGAGAACGCTGTTCGCGGCGGCCAGGGCATTAACTGTCAGCATCCCCAGTGAAGGCTGGCAGTCTACAATGATGTGGCTGTACTGGCGTTTGACCGTATCAAGGTATTGGCGGAGAATCGTTTCACGGCTCATAGCGTTTACAAGAGATACCTCCATGCCGGACAGTTCTATGTTGGCAGGCATAAGGTCTACACCTTCTGCATGGTGAAGAATCCCCTCACCGGGAGGGATGGGTGTATCAGTGAGTACCTTCCCCATCATATCGGAGAGAGTGACCGGCAGGTTATCCGGGCGGTCATAGCCTAAACTGATGGAGAGGCTGCCCTGCGGATCTCCGTCAATCAGTAATACCTTTTTTCCTTCCTGGGCCAGCCCGATACCAAGATTGGCACAGGTCGTTGTCTTGCCGACACCACCTTTCTGGTTGGCAACGGCGATAATATTTGCGTTCATTTACTGAACCACCTCCTATTTTGGGGCATAAAAATAGGCGCTCATTTTTGAACGCCTACATATAATTATAGAAATCTTTATTCAGTTTTAAGCTGCGGGAATGTTCAGCATGATATTTACCACGAATTGAGGTTCCTCTGTCTTTTTGTATTCCAAAATATCCTTCTTTTCCTCAATTCTGCTCCGCTTCATGGTTTTCTGGTAGATGGGGAGCCTGTCCAAAAGTAAGGTAGAAGGCTCGTCAAACCTGCATAAATCCTGGATTTTTTCGGGTTTTTCCTCAACGGAGCATTTCGATACAGATATAGGTACGGAGGAACTTGCACATTTGGAAATGATCTGTGCCATTGTCTATCAGCTTACGAGAAATATGACCATGGAACAGATTAAGGAGTCTGGCTTTGATACCTATTATGTGGATCATACAGCGGCTTTGTGGCCCACAGCGGCTGCAGGCATTCCGCATAATGCCTGTGAGTACCAGTCCAAGGGAGATATTATTACGGATTTGTTTGAGGATCTGGCAGCAGAGCAGAAGGCACGCACAACCTACGACAACCTGCTTCGTGTTGTGAAAGATCCCGATGTGGCGGATCCGCTGCGCTTTCTGAGGGCGCGAGAAGTGGTCCATTTCCAGAGATTCGGCGAAGCCCTGCGGATCACGCAGGAACATCTGGATTCCAGAAACTTCTATATTATGAATCCGGAATTCGATACCGGAATCGCGAAAGGCGGTTCGTCTTCCGGCTGCGGCTGCGAAAAATAAAAACAAAGAAAAGGTCCCGTCCATGGAGGCGGGATCTTTTCTTTGTGAAAATATTATCAGAATATTACAATCCGATTTCTTCCGGCCTTCTGTCGTGAAAGATAAAATACGAGGAAAATCCGCATTCTTTCAGCAGGTCCGCGGCCCGGTCGAATTCATAAGCCAGAAACGCGGGATCATGGGCGTCGGATCCGAGGGTGACAATCTTCCCGCCCAGCTCCCGGTAGCGGCAGATAATGTCTTTGCATGGATTGGGATCGTTCAGGCCGTATTTGTATCCACCGGTGTTGACTTCCAGTCCGATGTCCTTTTTGACCAGTATGCGCAGGATCTCATCCAGAATTTCCATGTACCTGTTATAGGAATAATACTGGTTCTGACTGGGGCCGTAGCGAACCACGTAATCCAGATGCCCGAACACGTCGAAGTTGGAGTACGCCTGCAGATTCTGCAGGGCGCACTGGAAATATTCCAGGTAGGCGTCTTCTTCCTTCCGACCGCTGAAAAAAGAAGGGAAGTAGGGGTCTTTGCAGTGCACCAGATGGATGGAACCGATGACAAAATCAAACGAATTGGAAAATACCAGATTATGATGCTTTTTGCTCAGATACGGCTGGAGCCCCAGCTCGATGCCGATGGCCAGGTCGATCTGCCCGGCAAACTGTTCTTTCATGGGCAGCAGGCGGTGAAAATATTCAGCCGGATCAAATTCAAAAAAAACGTCGCTTTCCATATAATCATAGTCCATGTGATCAGTCAGGCAGAGATGCTGGATTCCACGGTCAATGGCGGACCGGATCATGGTCTCCGGCGAGACGCTGCAGTCTCCGGAGAAAGAGGTATGTACATGGTAATCGGATAAAATCTTCAAGACAGGATCCTCCAGAATTCGATATATTTCTATCATAGAAGATAATCGGGTAAATGTAAAGTATAATTACGCCGGACTCCATTACCAGATGCTGCATGATTTGGGAAAAAATTGTTGATTAGGTATTGATATTTTGGGACAAATTAGGTAAAATATGTAATGGTTGATGTTCTTTTAACAAACTTGAAAGAGTTGAAAGGACAAAAATAATTAAATTCAACTTTTAGGAGGAATGGAAACATGGCAGTAAAAGTAGCAATCAATGGTTTCGGACGTATCGGTCGTCTGGCATTCAGACAGATGTTTGGTGCAGAGGGTTATGAGGTGGTTGCAATCAACGACCTGACTTCTCCGAAGATGCTGGCACATCTGTTAAAGTATGATTCTTCTCAGGGCAAATATGAGAAGGCTGATACGGTATCTGCAACAGAGGATTCTATCGTTGTCGATGGAAAAGAAATCAAGATTTACGCAAAAGCAAATGCAACAGAGCTTCCGTGGGGAGAGATCGGTGTGGACGTAGTTCTGGAGTGTACCGGATTCTACACCTCCAAGGAGAAAGCTTCCGCTCATATTACGGCAGGTGCTAAGAAAGTTGTTATCTCTGCTCCGGCAGGCAATGACCTTCCGACCATCGTTTATAACGTAAACCACACAACTTTGACAAAAGACGACACGGTAATCTCCGCAGCATCCTGTACGACCAACTGCCTGGCTCCGATGGCAAAGGCTCTGAACGACCTGGCTCCGATCGAGTCCGGTATCATGTGCACGATCCACGCTTACACCGGCGACCAGATGCCGCTTGACGGACCGCAGAGAAAAGGCGATCTGAGAAGAAGCCGTGCTGCAGCAATCAACATCGTTCCGAACAGCACCGGCGCTGCAAAGGCAATCGGCCTTGTTATTCCGGAACTGAACGGCAAACTCATCGGCGCTGCACAGCGTGTTCCGACCCCGACCGGTTCCACGACCCTTCTGTTCGCAGTTGTGAACAAGGCAGTGACCAAGGAAGAGATTAACGCAGCTATGAAGGCGGCAACTACCGAGTCCTACGGCTATACCGAGGATGAGATCGTATCCAGCGATATCGTTGGTATGAGATATGGTTCTCTGTTTGATGCAACTCAGACCATGGTTTCTCCGCTTCCGGATGGAAAGACCCAGGTTGAGGTTGTTTCCTGGTATGACAATGAGAACTCCTATGTATCTCAGATGGTTCGTACGATCAAATATTTTGCTGAGCTGGCATAAGTTTAAGACCTCAAAGGGTCCGGTCTTCAGGACCGGGCCCTTTTTTCGGTGAGAAAGGCCTGCACATGAACATGGACAGCAACCTGTGCGGCGCCGGATCTCCCGGCACGGAATTCATTTAGAACAAAGCAGGAGGCATAAAGAGATGGGATTAAATAAAAAATCAGTAAATGATATCAATGTAGAGGGAAAACGCGTTCTGGTAAGATGCGATTTCAATGTTCCGTTAAAAGATGGAGAGATCACGGACGAGACCAGAATCAAAGCGGCGCTTCCCACCATTCAGAAGCTGATCGACGACGGCGGAAAGGTAATTCTCTGCTCGCATCTGGGCAAGGTGAAAAACGGCCCCAATGAGGGAGAGTCTCTGGCGCCGGTTGCCAAAAGACTGTCGGAGAAGCTTGGAAAACCGGTCAATTTTGTAGCTGATTATAATGTGACCGGAGATGCGGCGACCGCGGCGGTTGCCGCTATGAACGAGGGCGACGTGGTGCTTCTCCAGAATACCCGTTTCCGCGGCAAAGAGGAGACAAAGAACGGTGAGGACTTCTCCAAAGAGCTGGCAGACCTCTGCGACGTATACGTATGCGACGCGTTTGGTTCCTCTCACAGGGCGCATGCATCCGTTGCAGGCGTAACGGACGTGGTACGTGCAAAGGGCGGCGAGTGCGCGGTTGGATACCTGATGCAGAAAGAGATCGATTTCCTTGGAAACGCAGTGGAAAATCCGGTAAGGCCGTTTGTGGCGATTCTGGGCGGTGCGAAAGTGGCGGACAAGCTGAACGTGATCGCGAACCTTCTGGAGAAATGCGATACGCTGATCATCGGCGGCGGTATGGCGTACACCTTCTTAAAGGCAAAGGGCTATGAGATCGGTACTTCTCTGGTGGATGAGGAGAAGCTTGATTACTGTAAGGAAATGATGGAGAAGGCAGAGAAGCTTGGCAAGAAGCTGCTGCTTCCGGTGGATACGACCATCGCTTCCGCATTCCCGAATCCGATTGACGCCGAGATCGAAGTGTCCGTAGTAGATGCAGATGCGATCCCGGCGGACAAAATGGGCCTGGATATCGGAACGAAGACGGCTGAGATGTATGCAGAGGCTGTAAAATCTGCAAAGACCGTTGTATGGAACGGCCCCATGGGCGTATTCGAGAATCCCATTCTGGCAAAGGGAACGATCGCAGTCGCAAAATCCCTGGCAGAGACCGATGCCACCACGATCATTGGCGGCGGAGATTCCGCAGCAGCAGTCAACCAGCTGGGCTTTGCGGACAAGATGAGCCATATTTCCACAGGCGGCGGCGCTTCCCTGGAATTCCTGGAGGGCAAGGAGCTTCCCGGTGTGGCGGCAGCAGACGATAAATAAGAATCATGGAGTCCTCTGCGGAGGAAATGATTCGAACTTTCCCGATCCATGAAATGGATTGAGAAGGTTCTATAATAAAATGAAGGAGATGGATTAAGATGGCAAGAAAAAAAATTATCGCAGGTAACTGGAAGATGAACATGACTCCTACGGAGGCAGTGGAGCTGATCAACACATTGAAACCTCTGGTAGCGACAGATGATGCGGACGTGGTGTTCTGCGTACCGGCGATCGACATCATTCCGGCTATGGAGGCTGCAAAAGGCTCCAATATCCAGATCGGCGCTGAGAACATGTATTTCGAGGAGAAGGGTGCGTACACCGGAGAGATTTCCCCGGCCATGCTTACCGACGCAGGCGTAAAATATGTGGTTCTTGGACATTCTGAGAGAAGAGAGTATTTTGCGGAGACCAGCGAGACGGTCAACAAAAAGATGCTGAAGGCATTTGAGCACGGGATCACTCCGATCATGTGCTGCGGCGAAACACTGACTCAGAGAGAGCAGGGCGTGACCATGGATTTCATCCGCCAGCAGGTAAAGGTCGGGTTCCTTGGGGTAACTGCGGAGCAGGCAGCGACTGCTGTGATCGCGTATGAGCCGATCTGGGCAATCGGAACCGGCAAGACGGCTACTACGGAGCAGGCTCAGGAGGTATGTAAGGGAATCCGCGAGTGCATCGCTGAGATTTACGATCAGGCAACGGCAGATGCGATCCGTATCCAGTACGGCGGATCGGTCAACGCGGCGACCGCTCCGGAACTGTTCGCACAGCCGGATATTGACGGCGGCCTGGTAGGCGGCGCAGCGCTGAAACCGGACTTCGGCAAGATCGTGAACTGGAAATAAAGGAATCATGGCGGGACTTTCCGTCTGAGGCACCCGGGCCGTGTGGATACGGTATGGCATGGCCCGGGTGTTCCTGATTGCCTTCCGCAGCTGGTGAGGCGGGGGTTTGACAATCATTAAGAGAAGGATTGAGGAAAAGGTTATGAGAAAAAAACTGGCAGCAGCATGTGCTGCGTTGATGATCGCTGTTACGGTAATGGGATGTGCGGGAAAGACACCGGCGGCGTCAGAAGATAGTAATGAGAATGAGGCATCCGTGCAGGAGGAAGAACCGGAAGAGGAAGAGCCGGCTGCATTATCGGAGGAAGAGGAGCAGGAACTTTACAATCTGTACATTGATCTGAACAACACCATGGTCGGACGTCTCAGTTCCTCTCTGGAAAAATATTTCGAATATGTTGACTTTCAGGAGGAGTTTACGCTTCTGAAAGGGGAGGATTATTTCTGTTATTCTTTGGAGAGCACCCTGGATGACCTGGACCGGACAGATGAGCTGGTTGCCAGAAAGCAGGAAAAATCCGAGCTGGACGAGGCCTATACAGCGCTCAGCCCGGTGATCCGGGAGCTGATTCAGGCACTGAATGAGGTGCAGGCGTATACGGATGAGGATTCGTTCCTGGAAGATGATTTTGCAAAAGGAAAAGAACTGCACGCGGTTGTCTGGAAGAGCTGCAATGAATATGAGCCTCTGGGGACGGATTTTATTGAAAAACTGGGAACGGTGGCATCCGCTCAGCGTGCGGAAGACATGGAGCAGATGAAAGAGGAAGGATACGAGGTGACGTATGCCCTGGTCAGCATGATCAGCACGGCCCAGGAGATTCAGACGGCGATCTATGAGCAGGGGATCGAGGATGATTCCATGATGCTGCAGCTGGATATCGAGGCGCTCCGCCCTCTGTATGAGCAGTATAAAGAAGAAGTTCAGACGGTGCTTGGCTATCTGGCCAACGAAGAGGTGCTGAGCAATGAAGGCTATCCCACGCAGTCCGCGTATTATGTGACCTTCGAGGATGCGGTGGAGAATTCAGAGAAGGAGCTGGACGAGATTTTCCGGAAGGTGGAAGAGCAGGAGGAACCCGGCGGATATGGTATCGTGAATGTATTTACCGTGGACGGTTCCATTGCGGGCTTCAACAATAAGGTTTCCGCCATGATCGACGATTATAACCGGATCATCAGTTATTAGGGCGGGCCTGATATCGGACAAAATGAAAAAAGAATGAAAAACTGCCCGGACGCTTGCATGTTCCGGGCAGTTCATGTAAAATAGAAAGCTGGATGAAACGACACATAAAGGAGACAGGAAAATGAGCAAGAAACCTACCGTGTTAATGATTTTAGATGGATATGGACTGAATGACAGGAAGGACGCCAACGCAGTGGCTGAGGCAAAGACTCCGGTCATGGACAAACTGATGGCGGAATGCCCGTTTGTAAAGGGATACGCCAGCGGACTGGCTGTGGGGCTTCCGGACGGACAGATGGGCAATTCCGAGGTGGGCCATCTGAACATGGGAGCAGGACGGATCGTCTATCAGGAGCTGACCCGGATCACAAAGGAGATCGAGGACGGCGATTTTTTCCAAAATGAAGCGCTTCTGGCAGCTGTGGAAAATGCGAAGAAGAATCATTCGTCCCTGCATCTGTACGGCCTTTTGTCCGACGGCGGCGTACACAGCCACAATACCCATCTGTATGGCCTGCTGGAACTGGCAAAACGCCACGGGTTGGAGAACGTGTATGTACACTGCTTCCTGGACGGGCGTGACACGCCGCCGGCGTCCGGCAAGGGGTATATCGAAGAGTTGATGGAAAAGATGAAAGAAATCGGCGTGGGCGAAGTGGCAACCGTTATGGGACGTTATTACGCCATGGACCGTGACAACCGCTGGGAGCGCGTGGAGAGGGCATACCGGGCACTGACCAGAGGAGAGGGGGCGGAGTATCCCTGTCCGATCTGCGGTATGAATGATACGTATAAGGAAGAAGTTTATGACGAGTTTGTGAAACCCATCATCGTTATGAAGGACGGGAAACCGGTGGCAACGATCCAGGATAAGGATTCCATCATTTTCTTTAATTTCCGTCCGGACCGCGCAAGAGAGATTACAAGAGCATTCTGCGATGATGAATTTACCGGGTTCGACAGGGAGAAGAAGCTGGATCTGACCTATGTATGCTTTACCGAATACGATGTGACGATTCCGAACAAGCTGGTTGCGTTCCATAAAGTAGAGCTTCATAACACCTTTGGCGAATACCTGGCGGCAAACGGAAAGACCCAGGCGCGTATTGCCGAGACGGAGAAGTATGCGCATGTGACCTTCTTCTTCAACGGCGGAGTGGAGGAGCCCAATCAGGGAGAGGACCGGATCCTTGTGAAGTCCCCGAAGGTCGCCACCTATGACCTGCAGCCGGAGATGAGTGCATACGGTGTGTGTGAGAAACTCTGTGAGGCGATCAAATCGGATAAATACGACGTGATCATCATCAATTTCGCCAATCCGGACATGGTAGGCCACACCGGAGTGGAGGAAGCGGCGATCAAGGCAGTGGAAGCAGTAGACGAGTGTGTGGGAAAAGCCGTGGAGGCGCTGAAATCCGTGGACGGACAGATGTTCATCTGTGCAGACCATGGAAATGCGGAGCAGCTGAAGGATTATGAGACCGGCGCGCCTTTTACTGCACATACAATCAATCCAGTACCGTTCATACTGGTAAACGCAGATCCGGAATATAAGCTTCGGGAAGGCGGGTGCCTTGCGGATATCATCCCGACGCTTCTGGAACTGATGGAGATGGAGCAGCCGGCAGAGATGACAGGAAAGTCTCTGCTGGTAAAATAAGTTTTACTGGATAAGGAGTATATATGGTACTTGAGATGAGACGCGCCATAGAGGCGCTGAAAAGCGGAAACAGCCAGGGCTATGGGCAGCTGTACCACGCCACCTGCGAAGCGGCTTACTGCAGGGGTCTTCTGATCATCCGGAAGGAAGATCAAACCATGGAGTTTCTGAAGGATTTCTATAAGGATCTGTTTGAATCCGTGGACGAAGCGGACCAGGCGCCGGATATGGAAAGGTGGTTTTTGTTAAAATATTATCAAAGACTGCGGAAGCACTATCACCGGCTTCTGGAAAAGCAGGAGAAGGCGGCACCGCCGGAGGGCGTTCGGACACTGCCGGAGATTCTGGCGGCTTTTCCGCTGCTTCACAGGATCATGCTGGTCATGTCTTGCCAGGATGATTTCACCGCAGCGGAGATTTCTTCCATATTCGGACTGGGCGAGGAGAAGATCCAGGCGGAGCTTGACAAGCTGAAGAAGGTGTTTTCCACCCTGGTGAAGGATCAGCCGGAGGAACTGGCGGCCTATACGGAGAACTGGAAGCTGCTTCTTCTGAAAGCTTCCCGGCAGATTGCGGACAGCAGCTCCGGCGTATGGGTGGATACCCTGTATGAAAAAGCCGCTTTGGCCGCGGGTCTGGCTGCGGATAAAGTTACAAAGAGAACGGATGAGTTTGATTATTTCGTAGCCGATCCGGAACCGGAATTGGAGCCTGTCAGGCCCAAAAAGAAACCGGTGCGTATTCTGGAGGAAGAGCCGGAAGATGAAGACGAGGAAATGGATGAGGAAGACATGGACGAGGAGGAAGAGTACGGCGAAGACGAGGAATACGACGACGAGGATGATGAGTACGACGACGAGGATGACGAGGACGATGACCGTTACGACTGGGATATGGAAGACGACGGCAGAAAGATGATCATCCTGGGCGTGCTGCTGGCGCTGGTCATCGTGGCGGTGATCGGAGTCGTGGCGTTCCGTGTGCTGGGCAGCAAAGACGACGATACGAGAGATCCCGTGCAGACAGAGCAGGATGCAGAGGACGAGGGCGATAAGCTCATCGTCAGAGGCGACGGAGAGGATACCTTCGGAGAGGAAAGCCCGGAGGAACAGCCGGAAGAGCAGCCTGAGGAACAGCCGGAAGAACAGCCTGAGGAGGCGGAGCCGGTCATTATGAAGGTGAACGGAAGTACGATTAACATCCGCAGCGAGACCAATACAGACAGTGCAATCGTCACAAAGGTGAAAGGCGAGGAACAGGTGGAGGTGCTGGGGGATATTTCTCAGGAATGGGTACAGGTGCGCTGCATTCAGCAGAATAACGAAGAGGGATATATGAAATCCCAGTATCTGAAAGCGCTCGAATAAGAAAAGAGGAACCTGCTTATACTAACTCAAAAGTATAAGGAGGTTCTTTTTATGAATCAATATCTGCCGATCACGTACATCCATGGGAGGGAGATTCTGGATTCCAGGGGAAATCCTACCGTGGAGGCGGAGGTGCTGCTGGACGGAATCTATCAGGCGCGGGCGTCCGTACCGTCGGGGGCTTCTACCGGCCGCTTTGAGGCGGTGGAGTTAAGAGACGGCCAGGAACGCTATCTGGGACTGGGAGTGGAGAAAGCCGTCGCCAATGTGAATACGAAGATCGCCAATGTGCTGTTGGGAGAGAACGCACTGAATCAGGGGTATATCGACCATCTTCTGATCGATGCAGACGGCACGGAAAACAAGTCCAATCTGGGCGCAAACGCAATTCTTGCCGTATCCATGGCAGTGGCGAAGGCATCGGCCGCAGCGCTTGGGATACCGGTATACCAGTATCTGGGAGGAATCCGGACAGACAGCATGCCGGTGCCCATGATGAATATTCTGAACGGCGGAAGGCATTCTAAAAATTCGCTGGATTTTCAGGAATTTATGATTATGCCCGTGGGCGCGTGCTGCTTTCGGGAAGGGCTGCGTATGGGCGTGGAGGTTTATCACAAGCTGAAACTGATCCTGAGCAAAGAAGGACTGATAACGGCAGTGGGAGACGAGGGCGGATTTGCACCGGATATCCGGGATGCGAAGGAAGTGTTTTTCTATTTGAAGGAAGCGGTGGAGGAAGCCGGATATGAGCCGGGACAGGATTTTGTGTTTGCCATGGACGCGGCGGCCAGTGAGCTGTTTAATGAAAAGTCCGGGCGCTATGAGTTCCCCGGAGAGACGCGGATGAACGGAACGAAGGTCAGCAGGACGTCCGAAGAGATGATCGAACACTATGAAGAGCTGGTCTCCATGTATCCGCTGGTGTCGATAGAAGACGGGCTGGCAGAGGACGACTGGAACGGCTGGCAGCAGATGACCCAGCAGCTGGGCGACCGGATTCAGCTGGTGGGAGACGATTTGTTCGTGACCAATACCAGGAGGCTGGCGTGCGGGATCAAGCTTCAGGCGGCGAATGCCATCCTGATCAAGGTGAACCAGATCGGTACGCTGACAGAAGCCTTTGACGCCATCCACATGGCCCATAAAGCAGGGTACCGGTCGGTCATTTCACACCGGAGCGGCGAGACCTGCGAGGATATCATTGCAGATATCGCGGTGGCCAGCGGAGCGGGCCAGATCAAGACCGGCGCGCCATGCCGGGCGGAACGCACGGAAAAATACAACCAGCTTCTGCGGATCGAGGAAGAGCTGCAGGGACTGGCCGGATACCACAATCCGTTTGCGCGGGAATAAAAAGGAGCGGGATTTTCTGGATCCCGCTCCTTTTTATTCATGGAATCCACACAAATATGCAGAATATGCAGGAAATACAGAAAAAAAGCTTGCAATATGCAGAGTTTGCTTTATAATGTCAATAGGTTCTTTGCGAACCGGTTGATTATATCAAGGGAAAGAGGAGAATGATTATGAAAAAGAAAATGGTCAGTATGATGTTGTGCGCAGCCATGACCGCTGCAATGGTGGCAGGCTGTGGGAACAGGGAAGAGACACCGGCAGAGGCACCCGCTGCAGAAGCAGGAGAGGAGACGCCGGCTGCAGAGGATGGAGAAGAAGCTCCGGCAGAAGCGGATGCAGAGGAGAGCGAGGCTCCGGCAGAGGGCACGCTGGTGATGGCAACCAATGCATATTTTGAGCCGTATGAGTATTACGAAGGCGACCAGATCGTCGGCATCGACGCGGAGATGGCGGCAGCGGTAGCTGAGAAGCTCGGTATGGAGCTGCAGATCGAGGATATGGAGTTTGATTCCATCATCCCGGCAATCAATTCCGGAAAAGCGGATATCGGCGTGGCCGGCATGACTGTCACGGAAGACCGTCTGGTAAATGTGAATTTCAGTGATCCGTACACGACGGCAACCCAGGTGATCATCGTACAGGAGGGCAGCGAGATCGCAGGCAACGACGATCTGGCAGGTAAGACCATCGGCGTTCAGCTTGGTACCACAGGCGATATTTTTGCAGAGGATGTAGAAGGCGCAACCATCGAGCGTTACAACAAGGGTATGGATGCGGTGCAGGCGCTGGCCAACGGAATCATCGACGCGGTCATCATTGACAATGAGCCGGCAAAGCAGTTTGTATCCAAGGCAGAAGGACTGAAGATCCTGGACGAGGAATTCGTGACCGAGGAATATGCGATCGCCATCGCGAAAGACAACGAGGAGCTTCTGGAGAAGGTCAATACCGCACTGGAAGAGCTGACGGCGGACGGAACGATCCAGTCCATCATCGACAAATACATTACAGCTGAGTAAAGGATAGTATATGGGAAACTTTCAGGAGCGTTTTTACCTTAACTTTATAAAAGACGACCGGTGGATGTACATGTGGGACGGCCTGAGGATCACGCTGGAAGTGACGCTGTTTGCGACGCTTCTGGGAATCGTGATCGGATTTATCGTGGCAATCATCCGTTCGACCCATGACCGGACCGGGAAGATGAAGATCATGAATGCGCTGTGTCAGGTGTATCTGACGGTGATCCGGGGGACGCCGGCGGTGGTCCAGCTGCTGATTATGTACTTTGTTATTTTCGGCTCGGTAAAAGGAGTCAGCAAAGTGCTGGTGGCGGTACTGGCCTTCGGAATCAACTCCGGCGCGTATGTGGCGGAGATCTGCAGGGCGGGCATCATGTCCATCGACATCGGCCAGATGGAGGCGGGCAGGAGCATTGGCTTCAGTTATGCCCAGACCATGTGGTATATTATACTGCCTCAGGCGTTTAAAAATGTGCTTCCGGCCCTGGGCAATGAGTTCATCGTGCTCCTGAAAGAAACTTCCATATCCGGATACATCGCCCTGCAGGATCTGACCAAGGGCGGCGATATCATCCGAAGCCGTACATACGACGCGTTCATGCCGCTGATCGGCGTGGCGCTGGTCTATCTGGTTCTGGTCCTTGGCTTTACCAAGCTGGTATCCATGCTGGAGAGGAGGCTGAATCAGAGTGAACGATAACATATTGATCCGTGCAGAGAACGTCCGGAAAAGTTTTTCAGGCAAGGAAGTATTGAAGGGGATCGATCTGGAGATCCGCAGAGGCGAAGTGGTGGTTATCATCGGACCGTCCGGGTCCGGAAAGAGCACCTTCCTCAGATGCCTGAATCTTCTGGAGGTTCCCACAGGCGGGCATATCTATTTCAACGATGTGGATATTACGGACAAATCGGTGAACATCGACCTCCACCGCCAGAAGATGGGGATGGTGTTCCAGCATTTTAATCTGTTCCCTCATATGGATATTCTCAGGAACATGACGATCGGTCCGGAAAAACTGCTGAAAAAATCCAAAGAGGAGGCGGAAAAGCAGGCGTTGGAGCTTTTGAAGCGCGTGGGCCTTGCGGACCGCAGCCATGCGTATCCCAGCCAGCTGTCCGGCGGACAGAAGCAGCGGATCGCCATCGTCCGCGCACTGTGTATGCAGCCGGAAGTGATGTTGTTTGATGAACCTACGTCCGCGCTGGACCCCGAGATGGTGGGAGAGGTGCTGCAGGTCATGAGAGATCTGGCAAGAGAACATATGACCATGGTCGTGGTGACCCATGAGATGGGCTTTGCCAGAGAGGTGGCGGACAGGGTGGTATTTCTGGATGAAGGAATTCTGATGGAACAGAACAGTCCGGAGGAGTTTTTTGCAAATCCGAAAAATGAAAGACTGAAAGGATTTCTTGGAAAGGTCCTGTAATATGGTGATGATGAAAAAGAAACTGGTCAGCGGGGTGCTGTGCATGTGTATGGCGGCAACGCTGTGCGGCTGCGGTCAGAAAGGTTTTAACAATCCCTCCAAAGGCGGGACACTGATTATGGCGACCAACGCTTATGCGGAGCCCTACGAGTATTATGAGGGAGACGAGATCGTCGGCATCGATGTGGAGATTGCCCGGGCAATCGCGGACGTCCTTCAGATGGAGCTGAAGATTGAACAAATGGAATATGAGGAGATTTTTGAGGCGCTGGATTCCGGAGAGGCCCATATAGGGATGGCCGGTATCATCGTCACGGACGAAAATGAAAACCGTGCGGATTTCAGTGATTCCTATCTGAAAATTTCCCAGGCGGTCATCGTTTCCTCCCGAAGCGAAGTGGAGAGCGTGGAGGACCTGACGGACCGGATCGTGGGCGTTCCGGGCAGCGCGGCCGGCAGGATTGTCTCCTGTGAACTGGAGGATGCCGTGGTCAGGCAGTATGACCATGGAAGCGACGCGGTGCAGGCACTGGTGAACGATGCCATTGACGCGGTTATTATAGACCGAAAAGCAGCGGAAGACCTGTTATCTCAGACAGACGGGCTGAAGATTCTGGAGGAAGAGTTTCTTGCGGAAGGATGTTCCATTGCTGTGGCAAAAGACAATGAGGAACTTCTGGATGACATTGACAAGGCACTGGATGTGGTTATAGCCAACGGAACGGTCTTTGATGTGGTCAACCGATATCTGGCGGCGGAATAAACGGTAAACGACGGATAAATGGCAGATAAACAGCAGATTGAAAATTCTGGTTGAAACATCGGACAATATATGCTAAAATATATGTGTTTGGCACATAGGAGGTGTAGATATGGCGATCTTGAGAATTATTCTTACCGTGATCTTTGTACTGGTTTGCGCGTTATCCGTGGTACTGGTATTGGCTCAGGAAGGGAAGTCCGCAGGGCTCGGAGCGATTGCAGGTGCGGCGGAGAGTTACTGGGGCAAGAATAAAGGGCGTTCTATGGAAGGAAACCTTGTGAAAGGTACGGTTGCTCTGGCGGTTGCGTTCTTTGTACTTGCGATTATTTTGAATCTGAATTTCTAACAGGATGAAGTATGAGGCACTCTTACAGAAGGGTGCCTTTTTGTGTATGAATGCGGGGTGGCGTATGGAAAGAGAGAAGGAGCAGCCTTTGACCGGTGTCTTTACCGGACATCCGAAAGGATTTGGTTTTGTGGCCGTGGACGGGCTGGAGGAAGATATTTATATCAGCGCGGAGCAGGTTCACGGCGCCCTGCACCAGGATGTGGTGCAGGTGGAGCTGAAGGAGGCCCAGGAGGGAAAGCGCAGAGAAGGAAAGGTGGTAAAGGTGCTGACCAGAGGGACCATGCAGCTGGTCGGTATCTATCAGGAAAATAAAAATTACGGCTTTGTCGTTCCCGACAACGGCAGATATACCAAAGATATCTTCATTCCGAAGGAACAGTCCAAAGGCGCGGTAAACGGCCATAAAGTGGTGGTGATCCTGACGGATTACGGTACGGAGGGGAAGAATCCGGAAGGAAAGGTCACGGAGATTCTGGGACATGTGAGCGATCCGGGAACCGATGTGCTTTCCATTGTGAAAGGGATGGAAATCCCGACGGAATTTCCGGAAAAGGTCATGAATCAGGCAGAACGGGTGCCGGACCGGATCTGCGGCGCGGACATGCAGGGGCGTATGGATCTGCGGCAGGTTCAGATGGTGACCATCGACGGAGAAGATGCGAAAGATCTGGATGACGCGGTTTCTCTGCGGATGGAAGGGGAGAACTACGTATTGGGCGTGCATATTGCGGATGTGTCGAACTATGTGCAGGAGGGAAGCGCCCTGGACCGGGAAGCACTGAAGCGGGGAACCAGCGTCTATCTGGTGGATCATGTGATTCCGATGCTTCCCAGGAGGCTGTCCAACGGGATCTGCTCCCTGTGTGCGGGAGAAGACCGTCTGACGCTGAGCTGTATCATGACCATAGATCAAAAAGGAAACGTCATCGACCATGTGATTGCGGAGACGGTGATCCGTGTGGATCGGAGGATGACCTATACCAGCGTACAGAAGATTTTGGACGGGGATGAGGAGGAGACGGCCCGTTACGAAGAACTGGCTCCCATGTTTCTGCGGATGAATGAGCTGGCGCGCCTTCTCCGGGGAAAACGGAGGAAACGGGGCTCCATCGACTTTGATTTTCCGGAGACGAAAGTGAAACTGGATGAGGACGGATGCCCGACGGACATTATGCCCTATGAGCGGAATGAAGCCACAAGGATCATTGAAGATTTTATGCTGATCGCCAATGAGACTGTGGCGGAAGACTGTTACTGGCAGAGCCTGCCCTTTTTATACCGGACGCATGACAGGCCGGATTCGGACCGTATGAGAAAGCTGTCCGCCTTTCTTCACAATTTCGGATATACGATCCATATGAAGAACCATGAGGTGCATCCCATGGAACTTCAGAAACTGCTGGTAAAACTGGAGGGGACTCCGGAGGAGGCGCTGGTGGACCGGCTGACTCTGCGTTCCATGAAGCAGGCAAGGTATGGGACGGAGTGTACCGGCCATTTTGGACTGGCTGCGAACTGCTACTGTCATTTTACGTCGCCCATCCGCAGGTATCCGGATCTGCAGATCCACCGGATCATCAAGGATGTGCTCCGGGGAAGGATGAAAGAAGAAAGGCTCCTTCATTACGAACAGATTTTGGACGAGGTGGCCAGACAGTCCAGCGAGCGGGAGCGAAAAGCGGATGAGGCAGAGCGCGAGACGGTCCGTATGAAAAAAGCGGAGTATATGAGCCGGTTCCTCTATGAGGAATTTGACGGGGTGATATCGGGGATGACTGCCTGGGGAATCTATGTGGAACTGCCGAATACAGTGGAAGGACTGGTACGGACGGCCTCTTTACAGGACGATTATTATGAGTATAATGAAAGTATGTATGAGATGGTCGGTGTGCATACCGGCAGGCGCTGGAAGCTGGGACAGGCTGTCAGGGTCCGGGTGACGGGCGCGGACAAGCTGGCCCGGACCGTGGATTTTGAAATGGCGGAACCGCAGGAAGAGTGAGGAATATATGGCAAAGGAAAATATCAAGCTGATCGCAAATAATAAAAAGGCATATCACGATTATTTTATTGAAGATACGTATGAAGCGGGTATATCGCTGCACGGAACGGAAGTAAAATCGCTCCGTATGGGGAAATGCAGCGTCAAGGAGGCGTTTATCCGCATTGAAAAGGGTGAGGTGTTCGTCTACGGCATGCATATCAGCCCATATGAGAAAGGAAATATTTTCAATCGGGACCCGCTGAGGGTGAAGAAACTTCTGATGCATCGGGCGGAGATCAATAAGATCACGGGGAAGATCGCCGAGAAAGGGTATACGCTGGTGCCGCTGAAAGTATATTTGAAAGGCAGCCTTGTGAAGGTTGAGGTGGGACTGGCGCGGGGCAAGAAGCTCTATGACAAACGGGCGGATATCGCGAAGAAGGATATGAGGCGGGAGGCGGAAAAGGACTTTAAGGTCCGGAACCTGTACTGAATCTTTTACTGCACGTAAAAAAACCGGCGAAAGATCAAACAAGGGATGTAAAAAATGCACTGATCTCAGACAGTTCCTGCATTTCCTGAATTAATCGTGTTATGTGTAATTCCGGGTTTTGCCCCATAAATCAAAAAGCAACCAAACATATAAAATCGAACATATGTCTGATTACCTTTTTGATTACCTTTTGAATTAAAAAGTTCGGAAAAGCCTTAAAATAAAGGATTTTCTAATGGACCTGAGGGGAATCGAACCCCTGTCCGAAAGCCCATCCATTGCGGTATCTCCCATCACAGCCGTTTGTTTGACATTCCCTCTGCTGTACGCCGAACGGCAGGCTTACAGCTTCAGTAGCTTCATCATACGCCCACATGCGCAAAGCTTAACATGTGTCGTTTCCCGCATGGTCGATGCCTGGGTCACAAAGTGCGGGTGCTCTGTGTCAGACAGCTGCCGTTAGGCAGCGAGTGCTAAATTATCTTCAGCGTTTATATTTAGGGTTGCACCTTACGCGGTACCTTCGGATGGCTGCCCCAATTTCAAAACCCCCGTCGAAACCTTTACAAGCCCGAGAACATGTAAACAGAAAACAAAGGGTGAAACAGTTTACCTCTTTATCTTATATGCAGGACTGAAAAATGTCAAGGAGAGATTTTGGAAGAAAATATCCCGTTGCACTATTGACTTGTCTTACGCGTGTTTTTATAATAGAGATAATGGATGTCATCTGTTCCCCGCGTCTGCCGGGAACGGGATCATGTGTCGGAGACGGCAGGAAAAGGAGTAGGATAACTATGAGTTTACAAGAATGTTACAGCAGCATAGGAGGCGATTATGAGGGCGTCATGTCCCGCCTTCGAAGCGAGAAGATGGTTCGCAAATTTGTATTAAAATTTTTGAATGACAAGAGTTATGAGATGCTTGTTCAGGCCATGAAGGATCAGAACCACGAGGAAGCGTTCAGGGCTTCCCATACGATTAAGGGAATTTGTCAGAATCTGGGGTTTACAAAGCTGGGTGATTCCAGCAGCCGGCTGACCGATACGCTTCGCAACGGCTGGAGTGACGACGCAGAGGGGCTTATGAGCCAGGTTACGGAGGACTATGAGGCGACTGCGGGCGCGATTCGGATACTGGAGGCAGAGAGTGAGGGCTGATACCAGGCTTCGGATGGGTTCTCCGGGTCCGCGTGCGCATGGAGGTAGCGTATGGTAAGAAAAAAGACCATGAGGTTTTTGAAAACGAGCCTGGTCCTTGTATCAGTGCTCTGCGTTGTGATATTCGGTTTTCTTGCCGTGTGCATGAATCAGAAAAGTACGGAGACGATCGGCCAGATCGGGACGATCTACATGTCCGGAATGAATGAAGAGATCTCCATGCACTTTGAGACAACCATAGAACTGAGATTGTCGCAGGTGGAGGCGCTTGTGGAAATCCTTCCTCCGGGAAACCGGGAGGATGAGGCGTTGAAAGAGGATCTTACGTACAGTGCGAAGGCGAGAGGATTTGACTGTCTGGCCTATTACTCCAATGACGGCAGCTTTGACATGCTCTATGGAGACATACTGAAGGTGACGGACCCGGAGCCGTTTCTCCTCTCGCTGGAGGCGGGAGAGAAAAAGGTCGCGGTCGGAACGAACGGTTCCGGAGAGAAGATCGTTCTGCTGGCGATTCCCGCGGAATACCATATGGAAGAGGGACGCACCTGTCTGGCGCTGGTGGCGGGCCTGCCGGCCAGTTATATCAAGGACGTGCTTTTCCTGGATGAAGATGAAGCGATGGTCATTTCTCATATTATCCGAAGGGATGGAAGCTTTGTAATCCGCAGTGGAGAGGCATTCAAGGACAATTATTTTGACCGGATACGGGCGGTCTTTGAAGGGCTGGACGAAGAGGCGGCTGACCAGCATCTGGAGGCGCTGGAGGCAGCCATGGACCGGCATGAGGACTATTCGGATATCCTGGTCATCGGACAGGAAAGGCGCCATCTGTACTGCAAGTCGCTCCCGTATTCGGAATGGTATCTGGTAACGGTCATGCCGTATGGATTCCTGGATGAATCCGTGAACAGCCTGAACCGTCTGTGGAGTTATATGGCAGTGGGAAGCTGCGCGGTGGTGCTGATGGCGCTGCTGCTGGTCTTCTATAAATATATTTCCCTGACCAAAGAACATCTTCAGGAGCTGGAGGAAGCGCGCAGAGACGCAGTGCACGCGAACAAGGCGAAGAGCGAGTTTCTTTCCAATATGAGCCATGATATTCGGACTCCGATGAACGCCATCGTAGGCATGACGGCGATTGCCACGGCGAACATCGATAACCGTCAGCAGGTACTGAACTGTCTGAAGAAGATCACGCTTTCCAGCAAGCATCTGCTTGGCCTGATCAATGATGTGCTGGACATGTCCAAGATCGAGAGCGGAAAGATGACGTTGAACATCGACCAGGTTTCCCTTCGGGAGATCATGGAGGGAATCGTGAGCATCGTACAGCCCCAGGCGAAGGCAAAGGGGCAGCAGTTTGACGTGCATATACAAAACATTACGGTGGAAAATGTATGCTGCGACAGCGTCCGCCTGAATCAGGTGCTGCTGAATTTCCTGTCCAATGCGGTGAAGTTCACGCCGGAAGGCGGCTGCATCGAAGTAAGCCTGTATGAAGAAACGTCGCCGAAGGGAGACGGATATGTCCGGGTCCATCTGAGGGTAAAGGATAACGGTATCGGCATGTCGCCGGAGTTCCGGGAAAAGATTTTTGAATCCTTTTCCAGAGAAGACAGTGCCCGTGTCCGGAAGACGCAGGGCACCGGACTGGGTATGGCAATCACCAAGTATATCGTGGATGCCATGGGCGGGACCATAGAAGTATCCAGCGAGCAGGGGCTTGGTTCGGAGTTCCATGTGACGCTGGATATGGAACAGGCGCTGGTCCAGGAGATGGATATGGTGCTTCCGGACTGGAATATGCTGGTGGTGGATGACGACGAGGAACTCTGCCGTACAACGGCGGATACGCTGCGGTCCATCGGAGTTGCGGCAGAATGGACGCTGGACGGGGAGTCGGCAGTCGAGATGATACAGAAGAAGCATGACCTGCACCAGGGGTACCAGATCATCCTGATCGACTGGAAGCTGCCCGGAATGGACGGTATCGAGACGGCAAGGGAGATACGCAGGAGGATGGGAGAGAATCTTCCGATTCTGCTGATCTCCGCTTATGACTGGAGTGAGATCGAGACGGAGGCGAGAGAAGCGGGAATCAGTGGATTCATATCCAAGCCGCTGTTCAAATCGTCGCTCTTTTACGGGCTGCGCCCATATACGCAGGATCATGAGGAACACAGGGAGAAGAAGAAGAAGAAGAGCAGCATCAAAGGGTGCCGCATCCTTCTGGCGGAGGACAATGATCTGAACTGGGAAATCGCGGAAGAGCTTCTGAACGAGGAAGGACTCGTGCTGGAGCGGGCGGAGAACGGAAAGATCTGTGTGGAGAAATTCGAACAGTCGCAGGAGGGCTTCTATGATGCGGTACTCATGGATATCCGCATGCCGGTCATGAACGGGTACGAGGCGGCGGAAGCCATCCGCGCCGTGGGCCGCAGGGATGCGGATATTCCGATTATCGCCATGACGGCAGATGCATTTTCAGAGGATATTAAGAAGTGCCTGGATTGTGGAATGAATGCGCATATTTCCAAGCCGATCGATATCGCGGATGTTATGCGGATACTGGAACGGTACATTACAGAACGACAGGAAGAAAAATGAGAAATCAAAAAGAACTGCTCAGGACATGAGATCCTGGCAGTTCTTTTTCAGCTGAAAATTATGAGATCGTGATATCCACGGCGGCGGGAGCAGTGCCGCCAAAGGAAGCGGCTGCATAGGCGGCCTGCGCTTTTGCGCGGCGGACCTTGCGTGCTTCCGGAGTGACTTCTGCCTGAAGCCGGGTCTTTTCCTGACTGGTTATCGTTTTTTTAGCGGCCTTTAATTCTGCGTCCGAAGGCGCGGGATCATCAGGATTCCGGGAATCCGTCAAAGCTTCTTCAACGGCTTTTTCGTTGGTGGAATCGGAGGTTTCCTCTGCGGAATCGTCGGTCCGGTCCTCGATTCCCATCTCGTTCTTTTTGGCTTTTTCCAGCTCTTCTTCCGCTTTGCGTTTTTCTGCCTCGGTGGGAAGAGACTTGTATTCTCTGCTCTGCATGTAAGCGCGGTCCGTATCGGACATGGCGTTGGTCTTCTGAAGTTCCTGCATCATAAGTTCCAGTTTTTTCCCTTTCGGGATACTGGGATTGGACTCCACCTCTTTTACCGTGGCGAGGGAAGCAGCCGCCTGGCTGAACTTGACGCGCTGTACCTCCTCCTTCGTCCGGCACTGCTTCAGCCGGCGCTCATAGGCCTCCCGCTCCATCTCGATGGCTCTGGCCTTCTGATAGGTCTGCGGATCATTTTCTTTCAGATATTCCATCTCTGCGGAGGACAGGCGCTTGCCTGCCATCATCTTGGTAGAGATCTGCTGCTTCATATTGGCAGAACTGTTGTTCTGCATGTCTTCCAGCAGACGGGTCTGTATATCCTTCTTTTCCGTTGTCTCTTTCGCAGCGGAATCCGACCGGGCGGTATAATTGCCGGACGCTTTCTTCTGCTGCCATTTCATCTGCATTTTCATGGTCTGTGTATAGGTGTTCATGGAACACATCATCGCAATATTCACAGGGCCACCTCCTTTCATAGTGCATTGATTCTGGCAGAAACCTTTTATTTTATTATATCGTCATATTTTGCAGAGAAGTTAATACAGTTTCGCTTTATTGTTCACAAAACGAACATATTTACCTGTTATAATCAGATTATCAGGTAAAAGCAGATAAGAAACGGAGTTGTCAGATGGAAAAACGGAAGGTACTGGTGGTGGACGACGAAAGCCGGATGCGTAAGCTGGTCAGGGATTTTCTGGTGAAACAGGATTATGAAGTGCTGGAAGCCGGAGACGGGGAGGAGGCACTGGATCTTTTCTATGAGCAGAAGGATATCGCGCTGGTCATTCTGGATGTGATGATGCCGAAGATGGACGGGTGGCAGGTCTGCCGGGAGATTCGGAAGTACGCGAAAGTTCCGATCATCATGCTGACGGCGAAAAGCGACGAGCATGATGAACTGCAGGGATTTGAACTGGGGGTTGACGAATATATTACAAAGCCCTTCAGTCCGAAGATCCTGGTGGCGAGAGTGGAGGCGATCCTGCGGAGGACAGGCCAGTTCAACAGTGAGGACATCATCCGGGTGGGCGGCATCGAACTGAACAAAGCAGCCCATCAGGTGAAGCTTGACGGGAAGGACGTGGAGCTGAGTTATAAAGAGTTCGAGCTTCTGGCCTATTTTATGGAAAATGAGGGAATTGCCCTGTCCCGGGAAAAGATTCTGAACAATGTATGGAATTACGATTATTTTGGAGATGCCAGGACGATCGATACGCATGTAAAGAAGCTGAGAAGCAAGCTGGGCGACAAGGGCGAGATGATCCGGACGGTCTGGGGCCTGGGGTACAAGATGGAAGGATAAGAGAGCGGGAGACTTTTCAGGAAAGTCTCCCTTTTATGTGTAAAGCTGAAAACTGAACAGCCAGGCAATCAGGATGCGCAGGACACTGGTCAGAAAACGGGAAGTAAGCACGGAGGAAATGCCGACCTTGATCGTATTTTCTCCGGCGTCGGCAAGTCCGAGGCCAACCGGGACGAAATCGCAGGCGGCCTGTGTATTGACTGCGAACAGCGCCGGAAGCGCAAGAGAGGCGGCGATCATACCGTTTCCGATCTGAGCGCCGATGACGGTTCCGGTAACCTGTGCAATGAATGGCTCCCGGCGCCAGGATGGGGGCAAGGAGCGGAAAAGATATGATCAGCCCCAGCAGAAGAAAACCAGTCAGGTTTGAGGACAGGGGAGTGAGCAGTCCGGCGATCTGTCTGTTCATTCCGGAGCATTCCACAAAAGCGGTCAGAAGGGAGACGAAGCCCATGAGAGGCAGCAGGGTGTGCAGGATCGTGTGTACGCTGTCCTGAGAGGCCTTGTAGAACAGGCAGCAGCCTTTTCCGAAGCAGGAAAGAACGTCTGCCTGCAGACGGATCAAGCGTTCCGGCAGGCAGACGGCCGCCTTTTTCGTTCCGGCTTCCAGGTTCCCGGCAGAGATGATACAATCGGCAGACACGTCTGATACATACAGGTCATCCGTCATGTACCGGGCAAGAGGGCCGCTTTTTCCCGTGGGCATAAGGTTGATCGTCGGGATTCCTTTTTTAGGATAGATGCCGCAGCGCAGGGTGCCTCCGCAGTCGACGACGGCCAGAAAGACCTCTTCGTCCGGGACCGTGGAGGAAAAGCCGTTGACGGAAGTGCATCCGGTCAGCTGTTCGATCCGGTCCACGATGTCCGGCCGGATTCCGCCGCCGGTCACGTAGACCAGCTTCCGGCGCTGTGCATCCGGCTTTACGGTAACAGGCCCGCCGCAGCCGCTTCTTCCGGCCCGGATGCAGATCTCATGCCATACGGACGGGGAAAGAGCCTCCGGGTCCGGTGCGGCTTTTGGGGCGGCGGGACTGTGGAGGTCTGTCCGGTCCGAAAGCGTAACGTGCATTTTCCGGCAGTAATACGCAGTGGTGCGGTCGGTGATAACCCCGCATATAAAATTGGCAATGAGTCCGGCGGCCAGATAACGGACGGCAAGCGGATAGATCGAATATCCCAGCGTCTCGACGCCGCGGGCGATGCCAAGCCAGATAAACAGTTCCGATGAGTTGATATGCGGAAAGACGCCGCTGCTGGTATGGCAGAAAAAGGAGGCGCAGGCAAAGTAGGAGGGCTTGTCCTTTTCCGGCATGAAACGTCCCAGCGTCAGGGCGGAGGGGTTGCCAAGAAGGATGGCACCCAGAAACGGAATTACCATATATTTGAGCAGCAGATGCCGGGAAGCCAGCGCTGCTGCTTTTTCTATGAAACTTTCAGGAATCAGGCGGATCAGCGCGTTGGTCAGGATCAGGACCATGAAGATGGTCGGTATGAGATCCGTGCACCAGGAGACAAGGAAACTGCCTCCGTAGGAAAACCAGTCCGCAAAAAACAGTAGGATCGTATCGATGAGATTCGTCATATGGTCAATTCTCCTGATCTGATATCTTTTTCACAATCCCAATATAACATATTTACAGACGATTTCCAATGCCGGGAAAAAGAATGTATTAATTATGACTGAAAAATCAGGTATGATGTCATCAGACAAAGCAAAGTACACATGGCCAGGTGACTTGGACGGATGTCTGACACACGATAACAGGTTCTGAAAGGAGAAACAAATCATGAACATCATTCCGCTGATCATACTGTTCTGTATCGCATTTGCCCTGCAGTATCTTCTGACTTTCCTGCAGATGAGAAGCTTCATGGGTTCTTATCGAAGCCTGAGGCAGAGAGGGCGTGTGGCGATCGGAAAGGCCAGAGGCGCTTTCCGGGCAGGAGCGATCGTGATGTTTGCCATAGACGGAGGCGGGGACATCCTGGAGGGCAGCTGCATGCAGGGCGTGACCGTATTTGCCAGAGTCCGGCCCCTGAAGGGATTCGAGGGGATGGATGTGGGCGCGATCCGGAAAGAGGACTGTCAGAGGATGCACCTTCCGGCGCCGCTTACAAAGGCTGTTCTGGAAGCGTCCTCCAACTACCGGGTTCTGATGTCGGGAGGCGAGCTCATGGAGGAACCGGCGCCGCTTACGAAAGCAGCCAATACACTGAGGCGGCTGCTGCCCCATGCGGAAGCAGAATAGCTGCGTCTGCCGGGGGATTTTAAGAGAGGCGGATGCAGTACAAAAATCAGGAGGTTTGTATGAATATAATAGTAAATGCAGCAGAAGGCTTTATGGGACTGTTCGACGCAGGCGCTCTCACCTTTGTCAACTGGGTCTCCACCATCGTACCGAAGGTATTACTGCTACTGGTGTTTATGAATGCGCTGATCGCATTGATCGGGCAGGAGAGGATCAATAAATTTGCAAAGATCTGTTCCGGCAATGTGATTATGGCTTATGGAGTGCTTCCGTTCCTGTCCGCGTTCATGCTGGGCAATCCCATGGCCCTGTCCATGGGGAAATTCCTCCCGGAGAGGATGAAACCAAGCTATTACGCGTCTTCCACCTATCACTGCCATACCAACAGCGGTATGTTTCCGCACATCAATGTGGGAGAGATCTTCATTTATCTGGGGATTGCGGACGGGATCACAACGTTGGGGCTCAGTACGACACCGCTGGCAATCCGCTATCTGCTGGTCGGACTGGTCATGAACTTCTTCGCAGGCTGGATCACGGACTTCACGACCACATTTGTCATGAAGCAGCAGAAAATTGAACTGAAGAACACCTTATCATAAGCGGAAAACAGGAAAAACAGTATCGTGTCCGGCACAGATCCGGGGCAGGTACGGAACCTTGAATTGGAGGGAAATGAGATGGCAGAATACAGAGCAATAAAGATCGAGAGAGGGAGCGGCGGGTTTGGAGGGCCTCTGACCGTCATGCCGAAGGAAGGAAAAGACAAGGTCGTCTTTATCACAGGAGGAGGCGCGGAACCGGATATCATTGAGAAAATCGTGAAGCTGACCGGATGTACGGC
Organism: uncultured Lachnospiraceae bacterium; assembly: GCA_910584205.1. GTDB lineage: Bacteria > Bacillota > Clostridia > Lachnospirales > Lachnospiraceae > Hominiventricola. The sequence continues at coordinate 61,476 of CAJUAA010000010.1, read as the reverse complement.
TGTGAACGGATTCAAAACATCGGTTCCGGATGAGGAGATCTTTCTGGTGGTCATCGACTGCGGCGGTACGCTGCGGTGCGGGATCTATCCGCAGAAACGGATTCCTACGGTCAATATCATGCCGGTTGGGAAGAGCGGGCCGCTGGCCAGGTTTATCACAGAAGATATCTACGTGTCGGCGGTAGGTCCGGATCAGATCAGTCCGGCGGACGGCTCCGCGGTACCGGCGGAAGAGGAAGCTCCTACGAAGGAAGCAGAGGAAGCAAAGGCGGAGCCGGAACGCAGATTCAAATACAGTACCAATAAAAAGGTGTCCGAGACATTGGGAGAAACCAGCAAATCCAGCATCATCCAGAAGATCGGCATGGGCGCGGGCAAGGTGGTGAATACCCTGTACCAGGCGGCGAGAGATGCGGTGCAGTCCATGATTACGACGATTCTGCCGTTCATGGCATTCGTAGCCATGCTGATCGGTATCATTCAGGGCTCCGGATTCGGCGACTGGTTCGCGAAGCTTCTGGTGCCGCTGGCAGGAAACGGCGTGGGCCTGGTCATCCTTGGATTTATCTGTTCGATCCCGGTGCTGTCGGCGCTGCTGGGACCGGGCGCGGTCATCGCGCAGGTCATCGGCACCATGATCGGCGTGGAGATCGGAAAAGGAAACATTGCTCCGAGCCTGGCGCTCCCGGCGCTGTTCGCCATCAATACCCAGTGCGCATGTGATTTCATCCCGGTGGGCCTGGGGCTTGCGGAGGCGGAGCCGGAAACCGTGGAAGTGGGAGTCCCTTCTGTCCTGTATTCCAGATTCCTGGTCGGCGTGCCCAGGGTACTGGCCGCATGGGTGGCAAGCATAGGGCTATATTAAATCACACATACAGACTCAAATAAGGAAAGGAAGAGAATCAAATGAAAAATACATGGTTAAATCTGGAAGGAAAGACAGTGATCGTAACAGGAGGAGCATCCGGGATCGGAAAAGCAGTGGCAGAGGAATTCCTGAATCAGGGCGCCAATGTGGTCATTGCGGATATGAGCCCGGAGGCGCCGGGGATGGATTCGGATTCGGAGAAATGTCATTATGTGGTGACGAATGTGACGGATCGGGAAAGCGTGGAACATATGGTGGAGGAGACGGTGAAAACCTTTGGAACGGTGGACGTACTGGTAAATAACGCAGGCATCAATATTCCGAGGCTTCTGGTAGACGATGCAAAACCCCACAGCGAATTTGAACTGGACGATACCGTATTTGACAAGGTGGTCAATGTAAACCTGAAGGGTGTCTATCTGTGCGCGCAGGCTGCAGGCCGCGTGATGGTGGAGAAAAAGAGCGGCGTCATCATCAACATGTCTTCTGAAAGCGGACTGGAAGGGTCGGAAGGCCAGAGCATCTATGCGGCGACCAAGAACGCGGTAAATTCTTTTACCAGATCCTGGGCAAAGGAGATGGGGAGAAAGGGAGTCAGGGTCGTCGGCGTGGCGCCGGGCATCATGGAAGCCACCGGGCTGCGTACCATCGGTTATGAGACGGCTCTGGCCTATACGAGAGGCATCACCGTCGATGAACTGCGGGCGGGGTACAGCAGGACTTCCACAACGCCTCTGGGACGTTCCGGAAAGCTGTCCGAGGTGGCGGATCTGGTGTGTTATCTGGGAAGCGAGAAAGCTTCTTATGTCCATGGAGTGACTTTTAATGTGGCCGGAGGAAAGACGAGAGGCTGATCCGGATGGAGAAGGGATTCCTTCCGGACGGAGACAGGACTTTTAACAGGGCGTGTTTTCCGGTATAATAATGGAAAAAGAGACCGGCCTGTCCAAAGAAGGACAGGCGCGGATCTTTATCCGGACGGGGGGAATGCAGATGATGACATCGGGAACACCGGACAGCAGGCTCGCACAGATCCTGGAGATCATGGAGCTTCGCAGGACTGCCAGGCTGGAAAGTCTGGCAGACAGGCTGCAGGTAGGCACGAAGACCATAAGAAATGATATGAAAGAACTGAACCGGCTTCTGGAAGGCAGCGCGCTGGTGGAATCCGTGTCCGGGAGATATACGCTCTTTGTACTGGACGGGAAAACATTTCAGGAGAAAAAACGGATCATATATAATCAAAGCGACTATATGAATTCGCCGATGAAGCGTTACGGCTACATTCTGAACCGTCTGATGCATGAGGAAGGGGCGGTGCTCATCGATGATCTGGCAGAGGAGATCTGTGTGGGCCGTACGACGATCAACGGAGATCTGAAAAAGCTGAGGGAAACGCTGGAAAGCTATCAGCTTCAGATTGTCGGAAAGACCAATACGGGAATCAGGCTGGAGGGAGACGAACTGTCGCTCCGGCTGCTGGTACTCGAACAGATGTACGATCAGGTGTTTGAGTCCTTTCTGCTGGATGAGGATCTGGAAAGTATGGTCCATGAATACTGTCAGGAATATGGCCTGGACTATATGACCACGCAGTATTTTATGCGTTCTTATACACTGATGGTCGACCGGGTATTGAATGACCATCCGCTGAACAGGCTTCAGGAGAAATATCATGAGCTGGAGCAGACGACTGCCTGGCGGTTTGCAGAAAGAATCGTCGTCCGGACCATGGAGATGTTTCAGGTGCAGATTCCCATGGAGGAGATTCTCTTTCTCTCCCTTCCCATCGCGGGAATGCGTACGCCCATGAGCCGGGGGGATCAGCAGGCGCCGGAGATCAGCGAAGAGGTGGCGGAGCTGGTGGTAAAGATCCTGAACCGGATCGCCTATGATATGAATTTCCATATCTCTCCCACGGATCTTCTGGATGATTTTGTCTATCACATTAATTTCATGCTGAACCGGCTGAAATACCGGTTTTACATCCGGAATTACGCTCTGGCGGAGATCCGGGAACGGTATCCGCTGGCCTGCCGGATGGCGGAGGTGGCAAAAACGGTGATCGAAGAGCAGACCCGCTTTACTGTGACCGATGATGAGCTGGGCTTCCTTGCCTCCTATTTCAGCCTGTTTCTGGAGGAGCAGCACTATAAAAACCAGAAGGCGTTCCGGGTGGGCATCGTATGCGCGCAGGGCGCCATCTCCGGGAAACTGATTCAGGCACGGCTGGAAAAGATCATGTCGGATCAGACGGAATTCCAGCTGCTCTCGGAAAAAGAAGCGGAGGACCGGGACGATTTTGATCTGCTGATCTCCACTTCCGGAAACTATGAGTCGGATGAGGTGCCGGTGATCTGCCTGGGAGTGTTTTTTGATGAGGTGGAAGTGCTGCGGCAGATCGAACGGCTGAAATATCTGGGCAATCTGGATATTTCCATGAAGACGGGAATCAATTCCCTGATCGCGACGATCCTGGAACCGGAACATTTCTATGTACTGGAACCGGAAACCACGTATCTGGAAGCGGTTCTGTATATGATTGGACAGCTGACGGAAGAAGGTGTTCTGGACGAAGATTTTAAAGAAGCGTTTCTGAAGCGTGAGAAGAAGAGCACGATGCTGTTTGACGAACAGATCGGATTTCCCCATCTGCAGTATCCGGGGGAGAAGATCGTGCTGGCAGTGGGAGTGTCAGACCGTACAGGGCCAGGGACCCGTTTTCTCCTTCTTCTGGCGCTGCCGGAGGATTCAGAGCTGAATGACGATATTTTGATACATATCTATAATGAACTGCTGGTGATCTCCTCAGGAGAAACGCTGGCGGAGGACATTTCGAAACTGAGATCGGGCAGTGAATTTGTCCTGTACATGATCCGGAACAATGAATTGTTCGAAGATATTTAGGCGGGTCGAAAAGCGGCCTTGTCCGAAGAGGCGGAAGAAAACAGGAAAACGGTATCTGTCCGGGACATGGAGAGGGACGGATGCGGAACCATAACAGGAGGTATTATTAATGAAAACAATTTATGAAAATAAAGTAAAAGGCGTTGGAGATCTGGCATCTGCGTTTGCAGAGGAAAAGACCATTATCTTATTCGGAGACAGCGCGCCGGACACGCTGAAGGATTACTGCTACAGCATTGATGTAAAAAAGGCGGATGCCGTAATCGGGCCGGGGCAGGTGCTGGAGATCGACGGAAAAGAGTATAAGATTCTTGTGACCGGGCATGTGATGCAGAAAAATCTGGAGGCGCTGGGGCATATTTCCATCCAGTTCAGCGGTGCAGAAGACTGTCTGCCGGGAAGCATGGTGGTGGAGGAAGCGGAAGTGCCGGTACTTCAGATCGGAAGCGTTATCCGTATTCTGGCATGACCCGGAATCCATGCTTAGAAAACGAATGCAGGTCGCCGTTCCCGGAGGCATCCATATGGCCGTTGCAGCGTCGCTGGGACAGATTGCAAAAGAATCGGACGCATATGTGTTTCTGAGGTCCGGGAAGAGGATGGCCAGTGCCGGAGAGATTCACAAGGTGCTGGCGCTGGGGGTCCGCCGGCTGGACTGGGTGGAGCTGATCGTGGACGGAGGAGAGGAAGAAGAATCCGTCATGGAGCGGATCGAAAAACTGCTGTGCAGGAAATGACAGAAAGGGACAGGGCTGTCCGGGGGTGCGCTCCGGGCGGCCCTGTTTCGTCATGCAGGAAAGGAGATAAAAAAACGGAAAGAGAAAGTGAAAGAAACGGGAGAAAGAGAAAAAAAGAAAACAGGGGATGAAATACGTTCGGATTTATGTTATATTGCTAATGAGAAGGAGGGAAAGCGAATGCCGCTGTTAAAAGAAAAAAGATATACCGTAGACGACATCTATGCCCTGCCCCCGGGTGAGCGGGCAGAGCTGATTCGGGGCGAGATCCATGCGATGGCGCCGCCGACGTCTACGCATCAGAGAATTGTACATTTTCTGGACTGGACGATCGGGAGCTATATCAGAAAAAATAACGGAGACTGCGAAGTGTTCCCTGCGCCCTTTGCCGTATTTTTGCGGGATGACGACCGGACTTATGTGGAGCCGGACCTGTCGGTCATCTGCGACAGGGAAAAGGTAGATGACAGAGGATGCCATGGCGCGCCGGACTGGGTGATCGAGATTGTTTCGCCTTCCAGTAAACGGATGGACTATTATATAAAGCTGGCGGAATACAAAGAAGCCGGCGTCAGAGAATACTGGATCGTGGATCCTTACAAAAAATACATCATTGTGTATGATCTGGAGCATGAGGAAGCGCCGCTGTTCTGTCCGTTGAACGGCTGCGTGAAGGCCGGTATCTATGAAGACCTGGAGATTGATTTTTCAGAAATGAAGTTATGAGGGGAAGCTATGCATTTTTACTGTACCTGCGGATACCGGATCAGCGATACGAGCGATTTTCTTTCCTTTAAGGCATCTGTCCTGTCGAATCAGGACGAGGAGGATTATGTAGATGGAATAGAAGCGCTTGTGAAGGAGGAAAGTCTTTGCCCCGGGGAACAGTGGGAGCGTATTTTTATGGAGAAGATGCTCCGCTGCCTGAGACGGAATCTATATCAGTGTCCTCACTGCGGAAGGCTTCATGTGGAGGACCTGTCCGGAGAACTCCATACATTTGCCCCGGAAGGGACAGTCAACAAACGGCTTCTCACCTCTGTGGAAGGGGAAGCATGGAGAGGGTTTCTGTGGGCGGAGTGGGAGGATGAAAAACCGGACTGCCATCAGTGGCGGGGTTAAATATTATCCCGCCGCTTTTTTCAGAACAATAAAATAACTGATGGCCAGGATGACGACGGCGCCGGTCCATGCCATGATTTCCGCATAAAAGATACCGGTTTCTCCGATCAGCCGGGGCAGAAGGATGGCGGTTACCGCCCGCATGAAAAATTCCGCGATGCCGGATGCCATGGGGAGAACGGTATTTCCCATACCCTGTATGACCGAACGGGTAATATGCAGGACATAGAGGATGGGCAGGCAGACACTCATGAGGAACAGATAATAACCGGCGATCTGCAGGGTCTGCTCGAATTCCTCCGGAGTACCGGAGATGAAACAGCTGAGGATTCCCCTGCCGCCGAGCAGCATACAGACGGCAATCACGACGGAAGTGGCCAGGGCGATCAGGAGGGCGGCGCGCGTACCCTTCCGGATGCGCTCGATCTTGCCCGCTCCCAGATTCTGGCCGGTGTAGGTGACCATGGCGTAGCCGTAGGAGGTAGCCGCTACCTCCAGTACTCCATAGAGTTTGTTGGTAGCCGTAAAACCGGCGATAAAGATGACTCCAAAACCGTTGACTACAAACTGTACAATCATTCCGCCGATGGAGATGATGGCATTCTGGAAAGCCATGGGGGCGCCGAGAAGCAGCAGGTGCAGCGGCAGGCCTTTCTCCAGCCGGAAATCTGACCGGTTCATGGACAGCAGATCGATCCTGCGGATGTGATAAAAACAGAAGATACAGGACACCATCTGGGCAATCAGGGTGGCTGCGGCAGCGCCTTCGATACCCAGTCTCAGTTCCAGAACAAAGAAAAGATCCAGGATGATATTGACAGCGGCTGCCACGATCATGGCATACAGAGGCGTCCGACCGTCTCCGAGAGAACGCAGAACGCTGGCGGACAGGTTGTATGCCATTACGATGGGGATTCCCAGGTACATGATGCGCAGATACAGAAGAGCATTTCCAAGGATATCGTCCGGAGTCTGAAGAAGCAGCAGCACCGGATGGGCGATGGCCTGTCCGGACAGGAGCAGCGCCACGGAGGACAAAAGCGCCAGAATCACGGAATTACCGACGGTTTTGCGCAGGTCCTCTGTTCTGCCTGCGCCGAAATGCTGCGCCATCAGGATTCCGAAGCCCTGAGTCAGTCCCTGGATGATTCCAAGCATCATCCAGTTCATCCAGTCAGCGGCGCCCAGTGCGGCCAGCGCATGAACGCCAAGCGCTTTCCCTACCACCATGGTATCCACGACCGTATACAGCTGCTGAAATACATTGCCGATCATCAGCGGAAGGGCAAATGTGAAGATCAGTGAAGCGGGCCGCCCTTTGGTCATCTGTCTTGTTCGTGCCATGTCAGAGTTTCATCCTTTCGTAATCGTAATGATACTGATTATAAGGAAGGAGTCCCGGGAAGTCAAGAAGAAGGTGTGTTTGGGAATTAATAAAAATACTTACAGTAAATTTCTTTGAAACGGATTGATTATGTATGAGATTTGTGGTATATTCGTTTTTAGGAGAAGACCGGAAAGAACAGGATCGGAAGAAGGGGGATAGACAGATACGAAAGACAGTGAAGAGAATGCAATGATACAAATGTTTGTCCAGATGTATCAGAAGTGTATGGATACGATAGATAAAGTCGGTTGAGTCCTCATAACAAATGCTGCTGTTACAGGATACGGAAGGAGGATGTACATGTTAGATGCCAAAGATCTGGAGATGTTTACGGAAATTATGGTAAAGATTGTGGAACCTGTGCGAAAGGACATCACAGTCCTGCAGAGCGGGATGGAAGGGATGCGAAAGGACATCACAGGCCTGCAGCAGAAAGTGGAAGAGCTTCAGAAAACTTCAGAGACTGTACAGAAGGATGTTGCGGATATCAGACTTACGCTGGAACAGGAAGTGATAAAAGGGATCCATATCATTGGTGAAGGCCATCTTGATCTGAGTCGAAAGATGAACCAGATACTGGAAACAAAAGAAGAGCGGGATTTAATAGAATTACGGGTTCTCAGCCTGGAGCATGAGGTGAGACGCATTAAGGATCGTCTTGAGATTGCATAAGGATACAGGAAGAATAAGAGAGCGGAGCTGTTTGGTGGCAGCTCCGCTTTTGGTGATACATTCATTATCCCGTGATACAGATCTTTCCCTTCACCTTAGAATCGGAAATCCCTCTTTCCCTCCGCGATATCATGGATATGTGCTGCGGCGATTCGCTTTACCTTGGGGTTGGGGATGTTTTCAAGTTCCCGCTCGATCAGTTCCATGCCAAGCTTTCTGGTATCCTCGCCGGCATAATCTTCCAGATATTCTTTCAGTGTCATGAGCGCGTTGGGGTGGCAGCAGTTCAGGATCTGCATGTTTTTGCAGAGGGACATGAAACGGTCTCCGGTCCGCCCTTCCCGGTAACAGGCGGTACAGAAGCTGGGGATATAGCCCAGACGCATCAGCCAGTTTACCACCTCGTCCAGAGATCTCTGATCGCTTACATCGAACTGTGCGCTGGTCACATCCTCCTCGGTCTCCGGTTCCACATAGCCGCCCACGCTGGTTCTGGAAGCGCCGCTGATCTGGGAGACGCCCAGAGGCAGTACCCGTTCTCTTACTTCCTGGCTCTCTCTGGTGGAGATGATCATTCCGGTGTAAGGAACGGAGATCCGGATCAGGGCGCAGATCTTTGCAAAAATATCGTCACTGATACTGTTGTCAAAGGCGGACGGGTCGATGTCATCTGCATGTTTGATCCGGGGAACGCTGATGGTATGCGGTCCTACGCCGTGAACGGCTTCCAGATGTTCTGCATGCATCAAAAGCCCCGCAAATTCATAGCGGTATAATTCCAGTCCGAACAAAACGCCCAGCCCCACGTCGTCGATCCCGCCTTCCATGGCGCGGTCCATGGCCTCTGTATGGTAAGCATAATCATGCTTCGGGCCCGTGGGATGCAGTTTTTCATAGCTTTCCTTGTGGTAGGTCTCCTGGAACAGGATATAAGTTCCGATCTCCGCCTCCTTCAGCTTCCGGTAATTTTCCACGGTGGTCGCCGCGATATTGACATTGACCCGGCGGATGGCGCCGTTTTTGTGTTTGATACTGTAGATCGTATGGATACATTCCAGAATATATTCAATGGGATTGTTAACAGGGTCCTCGCCGGCTTCGATTGCCAGCCGCTTGTGTCCCATATCCTGCAGGGCCATGACTTCTTTGACGATTTCCTCCTGGGTCAGTTTTTTTCTGGCAATATGTTTGTTTTTTGCATGATAAGGACAGTAGACGCAGCCATTGACGCAGTAATTGGACAGGTACAGAGGCGCAAATAAAACGATGCGGTTGCCGTAATAGTCTTTCTTCAGCTGTTCCGCCAGCGCAAAGATCTCGTCGATCTTTTCCGGGATCTCACAGGCCAGAAGCACGGATGCTTCCCGGTGGGTCAGGCCTTTGGCTTCCTTTGCTTTTGCGAGAATCCGGTCAATCACTTCCAGATTTTCCCTGTTGGCGTCCGCATAGGCAAGCGTCTCCCGGATTTCTTCATCCGAGATAAATTCTTCTGCTTTTAACGATTTTACATTGTACATGTTTTATGTACGCTCCTTTCTTTTCGGTCAGGCGGTCAGACATAAGTTTTCCGGCTTCCCGATCAGTATGATGTTGTATGTGATGCTGCCGTTTTGACCGGCGGGTATGGCTGGCGCACGGAACCGTATCCGTGCGACAGGCATCCATCCGCACAGTTTAGTCAGACGACAGCGAAACACCGCTTTTCACATTGGAGTATACGGTCTTCGCGGAAATTCCACGAAGCCTTCCGATGCTGCCGGAGAGCGCGCTGATCACATCCTGCGGCGCATCCACGGCGACGCTGATAATATTTACGTTCCGCTCCCGGTAGGGAATGCCCATCCGCCCGATGATATATCGTCCATACTCGTGCAGAAGTCCGTTCAGCCGGTCTACGGAATCCATATTTTCAACAATGATTCCGATCAGTGCGATCCTCGTTTCCATGCATTTTCTCCAAATGTCCAGTGAATTTTGAAAAATTTATATCAATTTTAGCACATCGTGCTTTGTATGACAACTGTTTCTGCCAGGAAAATACGCGAAAACCATGCGCTGTTCTGTGCTTTGCATGTGAAAAATATGACAATAACCGGTTTGGCTGAGGTATGGCGGGGCATACAGAGCAAAAACCATATGTCCCGCAGAAAAATATGTGATAATAAGACAATTTTTTGTTGCATGAAATCAAAAATAATGTTAAATTGTATGTAGCGTCATTTGGCTAAGTAGAATGATACTATGCAACATGCACAAACAGTTTAATCAAGGAGGAAAAACGAATGCTGGATCAGTCTTATTATCGTAAGACAGATGAGATCATTGAGCACTATGGCCGCAAGGCAGGCTCACTGATCCCAATCATGCAGGACATCCAGGCGGAATACCGCTATCTGCCGGGAGAGCTGCTGACCTATGTGGCAAAGGAGATCGGAATCAAGGAGGCAAAAGCCTACAGTGTGGCTACCTTCTATGAGAACTTCTCTTTTGAGGCAAAGGGGAAATATGTGATCAAGGTATGTGACGGCACAGCCTGTCACGTCCGGAAATCCACACCGGTGCTGGAAGCACTCTGGAAGGAACTGGGACTCAGCAAGAAAAAACATACGACAGACGATATGATGTTTACTGTAGAAACAGTATCCTGTCTGGGCGCATGCGGTCTTGCTCCGACGATGATGGTGAACGAAGATGTATATCCTTCCATGACACCGGAAAAGGCACTTGCAGTAATTGAAGAATTGAGAGGTAAGGGCTGATGATTAAAAACAAAGAAGAATTGTTACAGGTGCGTAAATCAGCCAGAGAACAGGTGGCGGCATATGACTGCAGGATACTTGTCTGTTCCGGTACCGGCTGTATTGCAACAGGATCCACAAAGATCTATGAAGAATTTCTGACTCTGACCAAGGATGCTCCGGGTATTGTGCTGGACTTTGCTCCCCATGATGAAGGAGAGCATGAACATGTGGGTGTAAAGAAGACCGGATGTCAGGGATTCTGTGAGCTGGGCCCTCTGGTCCGGATCCAGAAGGGAGACGAGGTCATTCAGTATGTGAAGGTCCAGATTGAAGACTGCAAGGAAATCTTTGAGCAGACTGTTCTCGGCAGTGAAGTGGTAGAACGCCTTCTTTATACGAAAAAAGACGTTCATTACAAACATCCGGAAGATATTCCGTTTATGGCGAAACAGACCAGAATCGTGCTGGAGAACTGCGGACGCGTGGATGCGGAGTCTCTGGACGAGTATATCGCGGCAGGCGGATTTGAGGCTCTGACCAAGGCCATGTTTGACATGAGCAGGGACGAGATCATCGACGAAGTAGACCGTTCCGGACTGCGCGGACGCGGAGGCGGCGGGTTCCCCTGCGGCAGAAAATGGAAGCAGGTGGCGAGACAGAAAGAGAAAGTCCGCTATGTGGTATGTAACGGTGACGAGGGCGATCCGGGAGCATTCATGGACGGTTCCGTTATGGAAGGCGATCCGTTCAAACTGATCGAAGGTATGATGATCGCGGCTTACGCAGTGGAGTCTACCGACGGTTATATCTATGTGCGTGCAGAGTATCCCATGTCCGTGAAGAGGCTCCGCCATGCCATTGCGCAGCTGGAGGAAAGAGGGCTGCTGGGCGACAACATTCTCGGTACTGATTTTTCCTTCCATTTACATATTAACAGAGGCGCGGGCGCGTTCGTCTGCGGCGAGGGTTCTGCTCTGACTGCTTCCATCGAGGGCAACAGAGGCATGCCGCGTGTGAAACCGCCGCGTACCGTGGAGAAGGGCCTGTGGGAGAAGCCGACGGTTCTGAACAACGTGGAGACTTATGCGAACGTTCCGAAGATCATCCTTCAGGGAGCAGACTGGTACCGCACCATCGGTACGGAAGGATCTCCGGGAACGAAGACCTTCTCCCTGACCGGTTCCATTGAGAACACAGGTCTGATCGAGGTGCCCATGGGAAGCACCCTTCGGGAGATCATCTTCGATATCGGCGGCGGTCTGAAGAACGGCGCCGAGTTCAAGGCGGTGCAGATCGGCGGACCGTCCGGCGGATGTCTGACGGAGAAGCATCTGGATGAGCCTCTTGATTTTGACTCCGTGAAGAAGTTCAACGCCATCGTCGGTTCCGGCGGTATGGTCGTTATGGACACCAATACCTGTATGGTGGAAGTTGCCCGTTTCTTCATGAGCTTTACCCAGAGAGAGTCCTGCGGAAAATGTGTACCGTGCCGTGAAGGGACCAAGAGAATGCTGGAGATCCTGGAGAAGATCGTAGCCGGCGAAGGCGAGATGGAAGACCTGGACCGTCTGGAAGAGCTGGCGAACATGATCCGCAGCATGGCTCTGTGCGGCCTTGGCAAGAGTGCGCCGCTTCCGGTCATCAGTACGCTGAAAACCTTCAGGGATGAATATGTACAGCATATCGTGGACAAGAAATGTCCGGCGAAAGTCTGTCAGGCTATGCGCCGTTTCGCCATCAATCCGGAGTACTGCAAAGGCTGCGGCAAGTGTGCGAAGAACTGTCCGGTGGGTGCGATCACCGGCGTCCGCAAGGAATGCTATCATATCAACCCGAAACTTTGTATCAAGTGCGGCGCATGTAAGGACAACTGCGCATTTGACGCGATCTATATTGAGGAATAGGGAGGACAGATATGGGAACAATTACAATAGATGGTAGAAAGGTAGAATTTACCGACGAGAAGAATGTCCTGTCTATTATCCGTAAAGCCGGCATCGACATTCCGACTCTTTGTTATCACTCCGAGCTCTCCACCTTCGGCGCCTGCCGTCTGTGTACGGTGGAGGACAGCAGAGGAAGGATGTTCGCATCCTGCTCCGAGGAACCCCGTGACGGTATGGAGATCTTTACCAACACAGGAAAACTGAAGAAGTATCGTAAGATGATCATCGAACTGCTTCTGGCGGCTCACTGCAGAGACTGTACGACCTGCGTCAAGAGCGGTGACTGCGACCTGCAGGCGCTGGCGCTTCGCTTTGGCGTGACGGAAGTCCGCTTCAAAAATTATCGGGAAGAGAAGCCGCTGGACTTCAGTTCGCCTTCCATCGTCCGCGATCCGAACAAATGTATTCTCTGCGGCAACTGTGTGCGTGTCTGCAGCGAGCTGCAGGGCGTAGGCGCTCTTGGATTTGCTCACCGCGGATCTGACGCCATGGTTATGCCGGCGTTTGACCGTGAGATCGCGACTACCGAGTGCGTGAACTGCGGACAGTGCCGCGTCTTCTGTCCGACTGGTGCGATCAGCATCAAGGATGACAAGGATGCGGTATGGGATGCGCTGGCAGATCCGAATGTGCGTGTGGTGGCTCAGATCGCTCCGTCCGTCCGTGTGGCAGTCGGCGATGCTTTTGGGCTTCCCAAGGGCAAGAGTACCATGGGCAAAATCGTCAGCGTGCTTCACAGAATGGGCTTTGACGAGGTTTATGATACGAACTTCAGCGCGGACCTTACGATCATGGAAGAATCCGCAGAGTTCCTGGACCGCGTGAAGAACGGCGGGAAATTACCGCTTCTCACTTCCTGCTGCCCGGCATGGGTGAAGTTTGTAGGCGATCAGTTTGAAGAGTTCAAGGACAATGTGTCCACCTGCCGTTCCCCGCAGGGGATGCTCTCCGCAGTGGTGAAGGAATATTTCCGCGATCCCGCCAACGGCGGGGACAAGAAGACGGTCATGGTGTCCTTCATGCCGTGTACGGCCAAGAAGATGGAGGCAAAACGTCCCAACAGCCGTACCGAGGGCGAGCAGGATACCGATTACGTCATCACCACCACAGAGCTGGTACAAATGATCAAGACCACCGGTATCGATTTTGCAGACCTGGAGTCGGAGGCTTCCGATATTCCGTTCGGCCTGGGTTCCGGCGGCGGCGTGATCTTTGGTGTGACCGGCGGCGTGACGGAAGCAGTCATCAGAAGACTGACGGAAGGACATGACAAAGCGACTCTGGACCGTATCGCAGAGTGCGGCGTCCGCCAGACCGGGGATGATGATTTCGTTCGTGAATTTACGATTCCTTATGATGGAATGGATGTGAAGATCTGCGTGGTCAGCGGACTTGCCAATGCAAGAACCGTCATGGAGCAGGTGAGAAGCGGCGAGAAAGAATATCATCTCATCGAGGTGATGGCGTGCCGCCGCGGATGCGTCATGGGCGGAGGCCAGCCGCGTCTGAAAGGCCTGAAGGCGAAGACTGCAAGAACCACGGGTATCTACAATGCGGACAATATCTCCGTCATCAAGAAGTGTGATGAGAACCCGACTGTGATTGCACTGTATGAAGGCTTCCTGAAGGGTAAGGAGCACAAGCTGCTTCACAATGAGGAGTTCTGTTCTCACTAAGCCGGAATGCGAACCATTAAGCAGGCATACGAAAAGCGGAGCACATGGGGCTCCGCTTTTTATAAGGCTGTAAAGCCGGATTGGGAGGAAGGAATATGTTCTGGAAAAAGAAAAGGCCGCCGTTTATCAAACACTCTATCAGCAGGAAGATGAACATTCTGTATTCGGTGGTGCTTCTGGGGGCATTTGCCGCCTGCTGGCTGGCCAACAATTTCTTCCTGGAGCGTTATTATGTCTCCAATAAAGAGGAGGTCTTGAGGGAGGCGTATAAGAGCCTGGATGATGCTTCCGGAACAGAGACGCTGGAAGAGGATGAGTTTGTGCAGCAGCTGGGGGTGCTCTGTGAGACCAACAACATCAGTCTCTTTGTCATGGAGAACGACGGGCAGGTCAAGATCTACACGATGAAGGATTATCAGCTGATGCGCCGCAGGCTTTACATGTATCTCTTCGGACAGTTTCCGCCGGAAGAAACGGGAGAAATGCTGGAGGAAGAGGAATTCTACGCAATCCGTATGAACCGGGACAATTATTCTGATATGGAATATCTGGAAATGACAGGCATGCTGCAGAATGGAGAACTGTTTCTGATGCGGGCGGCGCTGGAACCCATTCGCGAAAGCGTTCAGCTGGCCAACCGTTTTCTGCTGTATGTGGGAATTTTCGTACTGGTGGCTGGAGCGCTGATGATCCAGTTGATCGCCAGACGGATTACCGGTCCGCTTCTGGAGCTGGCGAAGCTGTCGGAACGGATGAGCAGCCTGGATTTCGATGTGAAATTTTCCGGTAAAAAAGAGGATGAGATCACATTTCTGGGCAACCGGATGAACCGGCTTTCGGAGACGCTGGAAAAGACCATCTCGGAACTGAAGACGGCGAACAATGAGCTCCAGCGGGATATTGAACAGAAGACAAAAAACGATGAGATGCGCAGGGAGTTTCTGTCCAGCGTGTCGCATGAACTGAAGACGCCTATTGCGCTGATCCAGGGGTATGCGGAAGGGCTTCAGGAATGCATCAATGAGGATCCGGAGAGCAGGAGTTTTTACTGCGAGGTTATTATGGACGAAGCGTCCAAGATGAACCGGATGGTCCAGAATCTGCTGACGCTGAACGAACTGGAGTTTGGGAATGAGGTGGTGACCATGGAACGGTTTGACATCGCTCTGATGATCCGCAACATGCTTTCGGCTTCCCGCATTCTGTTTGAACAGAAACAGGTAAAACTTATCTACGAACAGAGAGAGCCGGTCTATGTGTGGGCCAATGAATACAAGCTGGGTGAAGTCATGAACAATTATATCACCAATGCCCTGAATCATGTGGAAGCGGAAAACATCATCAAGATTACGCTGGAAAAGCAGAGCGGACATGTGCGGGTGGGCGTATTTAATACGGGAAAACCCATACCGGAACAGGAGATCGGCCGGATCTGGGATAAATTTTACAAGGTGGATAAAGCCAGGACGAGAGAATACGGCGGAAGCGGTGTGGGCCTGTCCATTGTGAAGGCGATTATGGAGTCCCTGCATCAGAAATATGGTGTGGTTAATTATGAAAACGGGGTGGAATTCTGGCTGGAGCTGGATGACCGGGCGGACGCATGACCGGTCTTGCCTTTCGGATGAAAACGCGGTGTCATTTCCGCGTTTTCATCATGTTCTGCGCCTTTGCCAGCGTTTCGTCCATCTGCCGTTTCTCCGCTTCGCTTTTCCCTTCTTTCATGATCTCGAAGATCAGTTGGAATTCTTCCGGTGTAAACTGAAGGTTCTGCCTGCCTGCGGAGGCTACGGCTCCAAACAGGATCGGCATAGCCTGTTTCTGGTTTTTCCCTTCGATCTGTTCCGCAAGTTTTAAGAGAAACTGGAGCTTGGCCGGAGCGATGTTCTGGATGCGCGGGTCGTGGAACCATTCTGGTACGTTCATGTATCGTCCTCCTTCTGTCCGGGGGTGAAGGCGGAAGAAAAACCTTCGAACATATCCCGGTACATATCCATATTTTCAAACATTTCTGCAAACTGTTCGATCTGTGTCTGTTCCTCCGGTGGGAGGAACCCTTTCATGCATTTCATGAGATTACCCATATCAGGGGACTGCTGGGAGGGAATATTTCGATCGAAATATTCGATCGTTTTCTGAAATTCCATCCATTTAATATAGATGGCCAGCGTTTTCTGAAGGCCGGCGGGAAGAAAGGGCAGGAAAGCTTTCAACATCTGCAGTTCTTTTGGAAGGATCATTTCGTCAAGCGTCATGGCAGACCGCTCCCTGCGTCTTTCTTCAATATATGAACGGTCGTTGGAAATCATGCGGTTTCCGGGACCGGAATCTCAGGAAAGCAGACAGGAGAAAGAGACGCTGCGGTCTGCAGCGCCTCCTTTTCGGATGTCAGCATCCGCAGTTGTTGTTGCATCCGCAGCTGCATCCACAATTGCATCCGCAGTTGCTGCCGCCGCCGCAGCCATTGCCGCCGAAGCCGTTGCCGCAGAAGAGCAGAAGCAGGATGATCCACCAGCAGCTGTCTCCGCCGAAACCGCTGTCACAGCCGCCGCAGCCGTTGCCGCCGAAACCGTTGCCGCAGCAGGAGAACAGAAGCAGGATCAGGATCAGGCATCCGCATCCGCTGCCGCCGAACAGTCCGTTGTTGCTGCCGCCGCAGCTGCATCCACAGTTGTTGTCACAGCCGCAGCCGCAACCATTTCTTGAACTTAAGTCACCCATGAAGATAACCTCCAAAAATTATTTACACTTCATCATATGCAGGAGCGGATGATTGTGCTATACTAAAACCGAAAAAGAAAGGAGGAGAGGAAGATGCCGGCGACCTATGCGCATTATGTATTTGGAAAAAAGGTTTTCTCAAAGCTTCCTCAAAAGGAAAGACAGGTGGTCCTTCAGGGAAAGGACGCGTTTCTTCTCGGACTGCACGGACCGGATCTGCTGTTTTATTATTATCCGTTCAGAAAAAATCAGATCAACCAGCAGGGAGTGCGGATGCACAAAGAGCTGGCAGCGGATTTTTTTGATAAAGGAAGGACATGCTGGAGGAAGGACCATGATCCGGTGCTTCTGGCATATCTGTATGGTTTTCTCTGTCATTTTATACTGGACCATGCGTGCCATCCATTCGTTAACTATTATGCGGAGGAAAAGGATCTGGGGCATCTGACCATCGAGACGGAGTTTGACCGTTATCTGATGGAACAGGATGGACATGATCCGTTAAGCTATGTGCCGGTGCACCATCTGATCAGCAGGGTACATACAAGAAAGCAGATCGCACGGATGTTCGAAGATGTGAGTCCGAAGCAGATTGATTTGTGTATCCGTATGTTTCGAATGGTCATTACCTTTTTTGTATGCCGCCATGGCGGAAAAAGACTGTTTATGAGGATGTTTTCCCGTATTGCGGGGCAGGATAAGAATATTGGAGGGCTGATTATGGATGGACAGGTCCATCCGTTCTGCAGGGAAAGCGACTGTTTTCTGGAGGAGCGTATGGATCATGCGGTTCTGACAGCTGTGGACGAGATACAAAAATATGGCAGAGTACTGGAGATGGGAGGGCTTTTGTCGGACCGGCTCTACCAGAATTATGAGGAGTCTTTATGAGGCATATGACCGGAAAAGAGAGGGACTGGATCCTGTACGACGTGGGAAATTCGGCGTTTGTCATGCTGACGGCCACGGTGATCCCCATTTATTTTAAAAATGTCGCGGAAGGCATGGGGCTGTCGGCGGCAGACTCCACGGCATGGTTCAGCTATGCCAGTTCTCTTGTGACCATCCTTGCGGCGGTGCTGGGACCGGTCCTTGGAGCGGTGGCGGATATGAAGGGATTCAAAAAACCGGTCTTTGCCTGTTTTATGGGCGCCGGAGCGCTTGGATGCGCGGCGCTTTCCCTGCCGGTGGGGTGGATGGCTTTTCTGGGAATTTATGTGTTCGCGAAGGTGGGATATCAGGGAAGCCTGACCTTTTATGATTCCATGCTTGCGGATGTGACGACGGAAGACCGGGTGGATCAGATCTCGTCCCATGGCTATGCGTGGGGATACATCGGAAGCTGCATCCCTTTTATACTCAGTATCCTGCTGGTCATGAAAGGGGAGTATGTGGGCCTTGGGGGCAGCCGCGGAATGATGGCGGTATTCCTGCTGAATGCGCTGTGGTGGTTTCTCATGACAGTACCCCTTCTGAAAAGTTTTGAACAGGTCTGTTACGTGGAGCGGGGAGGACATCCTGTCAGGGAAAGCTTCGAGAGGCTTTCAGGAGTGGTGCGGGATGTGTGGCGGGACCGGAAGATCTTCTGGTTTCTGCTGGCGTTTTTCTTTTACATTGACGGCGTATATACCATCATCGATATGGCCACGTCTTATGGAAAGGATGTGGGCATTCCGGATGCCCATCTGATGCTGGCGCTTTTGCTGACCCAGGTGGTGGCGTTTCCCTGCTCGATTCTGTTCGGGATGCTGGCGGAAAAGACGGACGGCGGGAAACTGATCCGGTTTTCCATACTCGGCTATCTGGTGATCGTGCTCTTCGCCGTCCGGATGAGCCATGCGTGGGAATTCTGGCTGCTGGCTGTCTGCGTGGCGGTATTTCAGGGCGGGATTCAGGCTCTGTCCCGTTCGTATTTTACGCGGGTTATTCCAAAAGAGCGGTCGGCGGAGTATTTTGGGTTTTATGATATTTTCGGAAAAGGAGCAGCATTTATGGGAACATTGATGCTGGGAGCGGCGACGCAGCTGAGCGGAAGTTCCAGGACGGGGATCGGACTGTTGTCCCTTTTGTTTGCGGCAGGGTATCTGCTGTTCCGGAAAGCGGAACGTGCCGTGTAAGAAAAGGATGTGGATGGCAGGAGGAGATGCGATGGAGATCAGAAACATTCGTCTGGGCAGTATTCTCCTGCCCTCAAACGTTTTTATGGCGCCCCTTGCGGGGTATACGTGTTATCCGTTCCGGATGCTGGCATACGAGATGGGAGCGGGGCTCTGCTTTACGGAGATGGTCAGCGCCAATGCGCTGAAGTATGAAGACCGGGCGACGAAAAGGCTTTTATTTACGACAGGGGAGGAGAAAATCCGGGCCGTGCAGCTTCTGGGCGGGATTCCTGCCGTGATGGAACAGATGGCATGCAGTGAGCTTCTGAGTGATTTCGACGTGATTGACATCAATATGGGATGTCCGGTGCCCAATGTATTCAAAAGCGGGGAGGGGAGCGCCCTGATGCTGGATCAGAAGCGGGCTTCGGCCATCATCCGCGGATGCAGAAAAAGCGGGAAGCCGGTGACGGTAAAGTTCCGGACCGGTATCCGGGAGGATGCCATGTTCGCGGCGGAATTTGCCCGGATGTGCGAGGCGTCCGGTGCGGACCTGATCACGGTTCACGGCCGAAGCCGGAGCATGATGTATGACGGGGAACCGTATTATGAGGAGATCGAACAGGCGAAGTCCGCCGTATCCATTCCGGTCATTGCCAATGGAGGCATCTGTTCCGCAAAGGACGCGGAGCAGATGATGGATCGGACCGGGGCGGACGGAGTGATGCTGGCGCGCCATGCGCTGGAGCATCCCTGGATCTTCAGCGAACTGACCGGGACGCCGTGCCGGAAGAATGCTTTTCAGATCGTGACGGAGCAGCTGGCTCTGACCAGCCGGCACTACGATGAGACCTTTACGCTTGCCTATATGAGGAAACTGGCTTCCTATATGATGAAAAAGAGAAAAGGGACCAAACGGTATAAAGAACGTCTGTACAGGAGCGGCAGCCTGGAGGAACTTCGGGAGGTACTGGAGCGGATTTTTTTGCAGGAAAGCGGGGAGTAAGACGGGACGGATATGAAAAGTTTTGCAGAAGAGCGGGGAGTGTGACGGGACGGAAATGGAAAATTTTGCGGGAGAGCGGGGAGTGTGACGGAATGGTTTTGGAAAATGACAGGGAGAAAGAGAAGGATACGGCAGGGAACCTCCATATAGAGGACGGAGTACTGCTTTCCTGCACCGGGCGGGACGAGACGGTGATCGTTCCGGAACAGGTACATACCATCGGGGACGGCGCGTTTAAGGCGTGCGTATCCCTGAAAAAAGCAGTGCTTCCGGAAACGCTCCGGGTTATTGGAAATCATGCGTTTAAGGGCTGCCGGAAACTTATGGAGATCCGGATACCGGCAGGAGTGTCGAGCATCGGCAGCTATGCGTTCCATCGCTGCCATGGGCTGAAGCGGGTGATCCTGCCGCCGTCCGTGGAGGAGCTTCTGGACTGTACGTTTCTCTACTGCGACAGCCTGACAGAGGTCCGGATGCCGGGTGTGAAGCGGCTGGGAAGGCAGGTATTTGTCAATGATGTGATGCTGGAAAGGCTTGAGATATCGGAAGAGCTGGAAGAAAGCTGCATCTGCGACGTGTTCACCGGCTGCGGGAAGATCCATGAGATTCTGTTTTCCAACGGAACGTGTTTCCGGATTCCCAATGCGGTGGAGGCAGTGGCAGGGGAACTGCCGATTCCGGCTCTGGTACGGCTGATTGCGGTGGATGTCCTGCGGATGATGGAACTAGAAATTAGAACACTTGTTCGATTCTTGACCAACCTGAAGCATGTGGAGATTCCGGAGGGGATCGAAGCGCTGGGGAAAAGCTGTTTTTTTGACAAAAGAGGAATTCTTTCCGTAAAGCTTCCAGGATCGTTGAAGGAGATCGGAAGCCGCGCCTTTCGCAACTGCATCAATCTGGAGACCGTAACATTGGAAGGGACTTCCGTCCAAATCCATGAGGATGCGTTTAAAAACTGTACCTCTTTAAAAACGATCCGGATCTGCGGCGGAAAGGACTATGTACTGGAAGGCCTGGCGGGGCTGAACGGGACGGATATTCCGGAGCTGGTTCAGGACATCTATCGGCAGGTTATGGGAAATTTCCGGATCAGCGGGACGATCCTGCTGAAATACCTTGGCTCGGAATCCAGGGTGGCGGTTCCGGAAGGGATCACGCGGATCGCGGAGGAAGCCTTTGCCGGCAACGAGGCCGTGGACCGGGTAATCCTGCCGGACAGCGTCCGGGAGATCGGTGCGGAGGCGTTCCGGGACTGCCTGCTGCTTCAGACGATCCGTCTGCCGGAAGGGCTGACAGGGATTGGGCCGGGAGCCTTTGATAACTGCGTCAAGCTGATTCGAATCCATCTGCCTCAGGGGGTGAAAAGATTTCAGGAACGGACCTTTCGCCATTGTCTGACGCTTCGGGAGGTGCTTCTGCCGGAAGGATTTTCCTATATAGGAGAAAGTGCTTTTTACGGCTGTGTATCCCTGCGGCAGACTGTCTTTCCGGACACTCTCAGAGAGATCGGAAGAATGGCGTTTTACCGGTGCACCGGACTGAAGGAAATCAGGCTTCCGGCTGGTACGGAACAGGTGGGGAGCCTGGCATTTGCCGGAAGCGGGGTCAGAAGAGCACAGGTCGGCGGAACCGGAAGGCTGTACGGATCGGATGTGTTCGGGGGCTGCCGGAGGATGAAGACGCTGGTGCTGGAGGACGGGATGCTGCATATCCCTGACAAACTGGCGTATGACTGTCCGGCGCTGGAACACGTATCGGTGCCGGAGTCCGTCCGGTCCGTGGGGAAATTTCCATGGGAGAAGACGCCGTATCTGGCACGCTGGAACGAGCGGCAGGCAGAGCCGAAGGACGGGGACACAGAGGAGCGTATCTTCTGGGACGGACGGAATCTGGAAGGGAGGGTGTCCCTGCCGGATTCGATACAGATCGTTGCAGGCGGCGCCTTCTATGGAAATGAAGACATAACGGAGGTGTATCTGCCGGAGCAGGTCCGCTGGATCGGTCCCGGGGCGTGGAAGGGCTGCAGGGAGCTGAGACGGGCATGGGTGCCCTCCGGCGTGGAAAGACTGGAGGCGGAGGTGTTTTCCGGCTGCGTGGAGCTTCAGGAGGTGCTGGTATCGGGAGCGGAGCCCGCGTCTTTAGATGCGTCCGGGCAAAAAGAACCGGACGGGACGAAGCCGACGGGGCATCCGGCGCTTCCTGCGTGGAAATCCGTGGGAGAGCGGGCGTTTTATCGGTGCGAAAAGCTGCGTGATGTCTGTCTGGAACAGGCGGAATGGATCGGTAAAGAAGCCTTTGCCGGCTGCCGGCTGCTGGACAAAAATGCGCGGGATGGCAGGAGCGGGCTTCGGATCGGGGAACGGGCTTTTGAAGGTACCGGGTATTCGGCAGACAGAGGAGGCAAAACGGCAGTCTTCGGCGGGGTTCTTCTGTCAGGCGCCGGCTGCGGGGAAGTCTGCCTGCCGGAGCAGGTGACGGGGATTGCGCCCTACGCTTTTGCGGGAAACCGTGGAATTACAAAAATTCGGCTTCCGGAAAGCCTTCAGTGGATTGGAGAAGGCGCGTTCTATGGCTGCAGCGGGCTTTTGGAGGTGGAATTTCCGGAAGGGCTTCAGCGGATCGAACGGCGGGCTTTTGAGAAATGCCTCCGGCTTCAAAAGATCGAAACAACTGCCTGGCAGGCGGGAACGGCTGCTTTTGCCGGCTGTGTTTCGCTGAAAGAAGCGGTGGTATCCAATCTGTCCCTGTTGTCAGAACGTTTGTTCGAGAACTGCGGGGCGCTGGAAATCTGCTCGTTTGAGCGGGCGGGGGCGGTCCTGTCCCATTGCTTTGGCGGCTGCCGGGCGCTGAGGGAAGTTTCCGGCGGCATGGTCCGCGTTGTGCGGCCTTATGCTTTTGAAGGATGCGACAGTCTGACCGCCATGGAATTGGAGGATGAGACGTGTCTGTGTCCCCATGCCCTGGAAGGCTGCGGACGGCTGGAGAGCGTCGTACTGACAGGAGAAAAGGGAACGGTCCATCTGTATGAATATGCTCTCTCCGGTTGTACGGCGCTTCGGAGTGTTGTATACAGAGGCAGGATATGGGAATTTCACGAATACAAAGACATCTGTTCCGGAACGTTTCCGGAGATCGTACGGCGTTTCTTTCACAGTGCGTTTAGCTGCTTTGAGGTGGAGCAGGAAGAAAATCTGTGCGGTTACCGGGGCGCGGGACGGATCGTGAAGATTCCGGAAGGGATCCGCCGTATTGAAGCGGAAGTGTTCCGAGATGTGCTGATGCTGGAGGATGTGGAGATTCCGAAAAGTGTGGAATACATCGGCGCCAGGGCATTTCATGGGACCGGGTGGCTCCTGCGGCAGAGAGAGAAGGATCCATTGGTGACGGTGAATCACATGCTTCTGGACGGTTCCGGCTGTGCCGGAGAGGTGGCTGTGCCGGAAGATGTGCGTCTGGTCTGCGGCTGGGCTTTTGCAGGAGGGCTTCAGATCCGGAAACTGCGCTTCCTGTCGGAAAAAACACGGGTGGAGGAATACGCCTTTCGGAACTGTGTCAATTTGCAGGAAATGATACTGGCAGATGGTTCCTGCGTATATTTTACCGGACTTGCGGACAGAGAACGGGAGCTTCCGGCATTGGCCAGACAGGCGGCGTTTGACAGTCTGAACTGTTTTAAGACGGACCCGGACGGAGTGCTGGTGGAATGTACGGGCAATCTTGCACAGCTGAAGCTTGCCCGGGGAATCACTGCCGTTGGTGACGGCGCGTTTGAGGACAGTAATCTGCTGACGGAACTCTGTTTTCCGGAAACGGTAAAAAAGATCGGAAAACGCGCCTTTGCGGGATGCAGGTGGCTCCGGGAAGTCCGAAGCGCGGATCATGTGGAGCAGATCGGCGCACAGGCATTTTCCGGCTGCGGCGTGCTTGAGCGGGTGGAGCTGTCGGATGCGTTTGGGAGCATGGGCAGCAGGGCCTTTGAAAACTGCACGTCGCTGGAGGAGATCCTGCTTCCGGAAGGAGTGGAGGAGATTCCGGAGCGGGCGTTCTACCGCTGCCACAGCCTGAAGCGTGTGACTTTCCCCTCTACCCTGAAACGGATCGGCCGGGAAGCCTTCGCGTTCTGCAGGGAGCTTCGGGAGCTTCAGGTGCCGGAGGGAACAATGGTTGAAGAACGGGCGTTCGAGGGGTGCAGTGATGCGGTTGTCATTTCAGGGAATATGGCGGACGGTCTGGAGAGCGGAGCCGGAGTTTCCGACCGTTCCGTTGGAAATTTGTAAGCAGGAGAAAACATGCGTTACCGAAAACTTGGCAATACGGGTCTGGCCGTATCGGAGATCGGATTTGGGACAATTCCGATTCTGCAGGGCAGTGTTCCGGTCCTGCCGGATTATTATAATCTGAATGATGAGGAAGCGCTGGCTGTGATGGAGCATGCGTTTGGGATGGGCTGCAATCTGTATGATACGGCGATCGTTCCGGAATACGGCGATGCGGAGCGTAAGCTGGGGCTGTTTGCGGCCCGCGTTGGGCGGGAGAAGCTTGTGATCTCGGACAAGGCCCGGTTTTTTGACGGAAATGAGATGTATCAGGCGGTGGAGGCATCCTGCGGACATCTGGGAACCTGTCCGGATCTCTATTTTGTCCATCAGGTGGATGCGGAACATGAGGAGGAAGTATTTCAAAAAGGCGGTGCGCTGGATGCACTGACCGAACTGAAGGCGGAGGGAAAGATCCGTTTTGCGGGTATTGCGTCCCATTATTATGACATTCTACGGAAGGGAGCAGCGGATTCCCGGGTGGATGTGCTGCAGGGAAGCGGAAACCTTCTGGAACGGGGAATGCTGGATCGTCTTAAAAAAGAACGTATGTTCTCTGGTAAGGGATTCCTGGTCAACAAAGTGTATGCGGCAGGGATTCTTCCTGCTTTTTTTCCGGTTCGGACACTGATTCGGTCGGTATTGTCTTACCCGATTTCCAGCGCGCTCATCGGGATTGGGACAAAAGAGCAGGCGGAGGCAGCCATGGGATGGGAACCGGCCGGAGAACGGGAGAGGCTTCCTTCCTTCGAAGAGGTGCTGTCTGTGCTGGAAAAAGACTACGATCCGATTTTCTGCGACCGGTGCCAGAGGTGCGTCTGCCCGTACGGGACGGAGATCCATACTCTGTTCCGCCAGTATCAGTATTATTTCCTCGGGAAGGAATACTGGGCGCTTCGGAAGCTGGATCTGGGGATTGAAGAGAGCGCCGCATACTGTCGGAAATGCGGAGAAATGCCCTGCATGGACCAGTGTCCGAGAGGAGTCCGGATTCCGGATACGATCGAAAGGGTCCGGCAGCTGGTGAGAGAGCATCCGATAGCACAACCCGCCGGCAGACATACAATAAAGGAAACGCAAAAAACAGGATAAGATTTATGGTTACGATCAGTTTGTGCATGATTGTGAAAAATGAAGAGAAAGTGTTGGGCCGGTGTCTGGATTCCGTTAAGGATGCGGTGGACGAGATAATCATCGTGGATACCGGGTCCGAAGACCGGACAAAAGAAATTGCGGCGGCGTATACGGATAAGGTGTATGAGTTTGAATGGACAAATGATTTTGCAAAAGCCCGCAACGAATCGTTTTCAAAAGCAAAGATGGATTACTGTATGTGGCTGGATGCGGATGATGTGCTGGAAGCAGGAGGGCAGGAGAAGCTTCTGGAATGGAAGGCGCATGCAGACGGAACTGCGGATGCGGTGATGACGGACTATGCAGCCGGCTTTGATGAGGAAGGAAAGGCGACTTTCTGCTACAAGCGGGAACGGCTTCTGAAAAGGGACAGGGGATTTCGGTGGGAGGGACGGGTGCATGAGGCGGTGCCCGTGTCCGGAAAGGTGGAGCAGCTGGAACTGCGTATCGAGCACCACAGCCGGAAAAAAATCTATGGAGATCGGAATCTTCGGATTTATGAAGCCATGAAGGAAGCAGGAGAGCCGTTTCAGGCAAGAGATCTGTTTTATTATGCAAGAGAACTGTATTATCACAGAAGATATGAGGAGGCAGTGGGCTGCTTCCTGTTTTTTTTGAAACGAAAGGACGGGTTTTGTGAAAATCAGGTGGATGCCTGCAGATTTACGGCATATTGCCTGTATGCTCTCGGGAAGGAAGAAAAGGCGCTTTCTTTTCTGTACCGGGGGCTTTTGTACCGGACGCCGGGAGGAGAGCTGTGCTGCGAGATCGGGAAACACTTTGCGGACCGGCAGAACTGGGAGCAGGCAGCGTTCTGGTATGAGGCGGCGCTTCATGCACCAAAGAAAACAGCAGGAGGGTTTATACAGGAAGAGTGTTACGGGTATGTGCCGTATGTTCAGCTAAGCGTGTGTTATGATCGAATGGGGGAGCAGAAAAAAGCATATGAATGTCATAAAATGGCGGGGAAATATAAGCCATATGGAAGAGAATACAGGAAAAATGAAGAATATTTTCGTAATATGGAATAAGAACGCTATGGAAAAGTCCGCATACTCTATGTAGTGAAAACAGTTAAATAAGGAGACAAACGAGTATGGATTTTTTCCGAAGAAATTGTGATGGTAATTCCTGTGGGTATCCGGGACAGCAGAACAGCAGATGCTGTCAGGGTCCGACCGGCCCGATGGGTCCGAGAGGGTGCCCGGGTCCGACCGGTCCGAGAGGATGTCCGGGTCCTACAGGTCCTCAGGGTCCCATGGGTCCGGGAGGGATCGAAGGCCCACAGGGTCCGCAGGGACCGCAGGGCCCCATAGGTCCTGAAGGTCCGCAGGGCCTGCAGGGGATTCCCGGTCCTGCAGGAGCACCGGGAGCCACCGGACCAACCGGTGCAGCCGGTGCCCAGGGAGTGACTGGCCCAGCCGGAGCGGTGGGCCCGACCGGTCCGCAGGGGCCGCAGGGTTCTCAGGGAATTCAGGGGCCAGCAGGCCCGGCCGGAGCGACAGGCCCTGCAGGTCCAGCCGGTATGACCGGCCCGACCGGAGCATCCGGGGAACCGGGGATTCCCGGTCCGGCAGGCCCGACCGGCCCGACCGGAGCACAGGGTCCGCAGGGCCTGCAGGGTGTTCCGGGAGCGACCGGCCCAACCGGAGCGACCGGTCCCATGGGTCCGCAGGGAGTACAGGGACTGCCGGGAAGTGCAGGTGAAGCAGGCCCGACCGGCCCCGCCGGCCCTCAGGGTATTCAGGGCTTACAGGGTCCTGTCGGTCCGGCAGGAGTGACCGGCCCAACCGGTCCTGCAGGAGCTGCCGGATCAACCGGCGCAACTGGAGCTGTAGGAGCCACCGGTCCCGCCGGTGCAGCAGGAGCCACTGGTCCCGAAGGTCCGCAGGGCTTACAGGGCATTCAGGGTCCGGCAGGCCCCACCGGCCCGACGGGAGCCACTGGCCCGGCAGGTCCGACCGGCGCAGCAGGAGCTGCGGGTGAGATTGGTCCCACCGGTCCGCAGGGTCCCCAGGGTCTGCAGGGAGTGGCAGGTCCTGC
The DNA here is from genome assembly GCA_910584205.1 of uncultured Lachnospiraceae bacterium. Lineage (GTDB taxonomy): Bacteria > Bacillota > Clostridia > Lachnospirales > Lachnospiraceae > Hominiventricola. The sequence continues at coordinate 34,098 of CAJUAA010000010.1, read as the reverse complement.
CGGAGCGACCGGCCCAACCGGAGCCACGGGTGCAGCCGGAGTTGCCGGCCCAACCGGAGCGACCGGTGCAACTGGAGCGACCGGCCCGACTGGAGCCGCCGGCCCAATCGGAGTTGCCGGCCCAACCGGAGCGACTGGCCCGACTGGAGCGACAGGCCCGACCGGAGCGACCGGTCCGACTGGAGCCGCCGGCCCTGCCGGAATTACCGGTCCGACCGGAGTGACGGGTTCGACCGGCCCCACGGGTCCTGCCAACGGACTCACATCCTATGGAGGCATATACAATACAGCGCCGCAGACGCTGAACCTGACGCTTGGCGGAACAACGCAGATTCCCATGCCTCAGACCATGCCGCTGAAAGATGTAACTTATACACCGGCTAACAGTATCACGATCATTACGCCGGGAACGTATGAGATCAATTACAGTACGACGATGTCGGCAGCTTTGGGAACCACGGTAACCACTGCGGTACGCCGCAATGGTACGAACATTCCGAGTGCAACCGTTTCCCGTGCACTGTCGGTAGGCGTCAATTCTCTGTTTAGTGGGAGCACGGTCGTTGCTCTGGTGGCAGGAGATGTCATAGATATGGCAATTTCTGCATTGATTGCAGTAGGGGTGACGCTTGGCAGCGGAACCAGCGCAGCACTTACCGTGAAAAAAATCGATTAATTCAGTCTAAGCTGCGCGGTTTCGCGCAGCTTTCCCTTTTGGCGAGATAAAAGGGCAGGTTGATCTTCATGGGAAGCGTGTGCCCGCCGTCGATCCGGTCGATGAGCATCTTGGCTGCCAGCTGTCCCATCTCTTCCATGGGTACATGGATGGTTGTAAGCATGGGGGACAGGAACTGTGAGGTTTCGATGTCGTCGATTCCGATGACGGACATATCGTCCGGCACCTTCAGCCCGAAATCCCGGATAGCGCGCAGCACGCCGATGGCTGCAATGTCGTCGCCGCAGAACATGGCGGTCAGCCGGGGCTGCTGTTTCAGAAGCTTCATGGCGCCGTCGTAGCCGCCGTTGGAAGTCAGAGGTTCTGACGCCACATAGGAACTGTCAAAGGGGAGCTGCTTTTCTTTCAAAAAATCCCGGTATCCGTCGTAACGGTTTTCACAGTTGGTCTCGCCCACATAGCCGATGTGCCGGTGGCCAAGCTGGCAGAGGTAATCCATGGCCATGGCAGTGGCAGAATATCCGTCGCAGAGTATCTGGTCGTATTTTGCGTCCAGGGGATTGAGGCCGGTGAAGATCACATGATGGCAGTACTCCTTGATATATTTTAATGTGGTCCGGTCGCACCGGCCAAGGATCACGACTCCGTTGGTGGATGCCCGGAGCATTTTGTAGCTCTCAATGTCATTGATGTTGAAGGACGTGAAGGAAGACTTTAAAAAGTAGTTGTATTTATATGCTTCCGTCTCAACGCTTTTGGCGATGGTGGAGAAAAAAGGGTTGTTGGGCGCGCTGGGCGTGCGGGCGAACAGGCAGGTGAGGGAGCGGCGGGAGATGATGTCCTCATTCTTTCCCAGCTTCAGATTCTGAGCGGCATAATTAGGTACGTAGCCGGTCTGCCGTACGATCTCCCAGATCCGTTCCCGAACCTCTTTGCTGGCCGCATTGGTGCCTGTATTATTGATGACTCTCGATACGGTGGATATAGAAACGCCTGCTTCTTTTGCGATATCTTTTAATGTCATGGAATGCCTCCTGTCAAATTATATAATGATATTGTTTGTTAAATACCAAACAATATATATATTATACAACAAAGAAACTGGAAAAGCAAACGTTTGTGTAAAAAGTTGTTGTAAAAAATGCTGACAGATGTTAGGGTATAAATGTAAAGAGTAATAAAAACATACAAAAAGAGAGGAAAGGGGTACATGGATAAGAAGATTTTGTTTTTGGGCCTGGATGCGGCGATGCCGGATCTGGTGAAAAAGTTCGTGGCAGAGGGTGTAATGCCGAACACGGAAAAGCTCATGGGCCAGGGGGTGTTCTCCAGACTGGAGACGGTTTTCCCGCCTTTGACGGCGGCGGCCTGGACGGCCATTGTCAGCGGAGCAGGTTCCGGTACCAACGGTGTTCCAAGTCTGATGGTAAAACATCCGGGGGAAGACCTGGATCACTGGCATACCTCCTTTGACCGGGGCGAAGTGCTCTGCGAAACCATGTGGGATGTAGCCAAACGTTTGGGGAAAAAAGTTGCGATGATCAACTGGCCGGTGACCTTCCCTATGGGAATGATTTCCGAAGAGGATGGCTGCCAGCTGGCCGGTTCCCTGAATCCGCCGTTCCGCTATTTTTTCATGCCTCTGTGGGATGTGTCTTCCAGCGCATGCTTTTCTGACAAGCTGCTGCACTGCAACCAGATCCCCGGACGGGCGGTACAGACGCAGACCCGACCGGCAGAGGGATGGAGCAATCTTCCGGACAGCAAACAGCCGTGCCTGGAATTTGAGATTACGGTGCCGCCCGCCTATGTGGAAGGATACCGCATGCAGGTTCTGGTATATGCGTCCTCGGAAGAAGGGTATGACCGCATGCTGATCTCGGAGAGTAAAGATGCCAAAGAAGCGGTCACGGACATCGCCATGGGAGAATACGGCCCGTGGATCACGAAACGCTTTCAGGCAAGAGATTATGAGAGAAACGGAAGATTCCGTTTCCAGATCCTGGAACTCAGTAAAGACGGGAAGGAATTCAAGCTTTACCAGAGCGCCATCAACATGGCGGATACCTATTCGGTTCCGGCGTCCTTAAGCAAAGAGGTGGAGGCAGTGGCAGGCACTTATATGGAAGTGGACGATCCCTGGGCCTTCATGGACGGCTGGATGAATTCGGACCTTTACCTGGAACAGCTGGATTTCCATGCGGACTGGTGGGGAAAGGCGACGAAGTATGTGCTTGAACATAAGGAGTGGGATTTTGCGTTCTCATGGGTGGGAACCATCGACCACATCGAGCACGCGCTCTACGCCGGGATCGAGCCCACATCCAGAGTGTACAGCGAGAAGACGGCGCCGTTCTGCTGGCATATGATCCGTGAAACGTACCGCAGAGTCGATGAGAACATCGGACGGATTCTGGAAGCGGTGGATCTCAGTCAGACTTATGTGGTGCTGATCTCCGACCACGGCATGACACATCTGGACTGGAATCCGTTCGTCAAAGAGCATCTGTCCCGTGCAGGGCTTCTGAAATACAACCTGGATCTTTCCACGGATGATCCGTCCAACCTGACCATTGACTGGGCGCATACCAAATGCCATCCGCTGGAGCCGTGCCATGCGCATATCTTCGTCAACCTGAAGGGGCGCGACCCTCACGGGATCGTGGAGCCGGAGGACTATGAGAAAGTACAGGAGGAGATCATCAACTGCCTCATGAGCATGCGCAATCCGGAGACCGGAGAGAATGTGGTGGCGTATGCACTGAAGAAGAAAGAAGCCGGACGGCTGGGAATCTACGAGGGACCCGGATTTGACCGGGTGGGAGACGTGCTCTATGCGTGGAACCCGGGCTATATGTCCCATCCCTTTATCTATCGTTCGGCCATCAAATACCGCGACGGTTCGGAACGGCTGATCGCCAACAGTGAGCTGTATGAATCGGCAGTGCTCTGTAAGAATTTTCCGGAACTGATCGAAGACATTGTAAAAGAAAATCATATGGATCATTCTGCTGTATGCGGCAACTTCACAGGCGTCCATCTGGCAGAGCCGACGCTTCACGACATGCATGCGTGCATGCTGATGGTCGGACCGGGTGTTTCACAGTATGAGCGTAAGTTTGCGGCGCGTATCATAGATGTTGCTCCCACGTTGTCCAAACTGCTGAAGATCGACGTCCCGAAGGACGCGGAAGGAGGAGTGCTCTATGATATCCTGGACAGGATCAAACAAACCGATTGAGAAAATAGGACTGGTAGGATGCGGCCGTATGGGCAGATGCATGCTCCGGAGTCTGATGGATAAAGGGTTCCAGGTGGTGGCATACGATAAATTCCCGGCCGCTGTGCAGGGGGCGGCGGACATGGGAGCCGAGACGGCCGCTGCGCCGTCGGAGCTTGCAGGACGGACATCCGTGATCCTCATGTCCCTGCCGGGCCCGGTACAGCTTCAGGAAGTGCTGTTCGGAGCAGAGGGTTTAAAAGAGGGGCTGACTTCAGACCATGTGGTCATTGACACCAGCACGGTGGATCCGGCGACTACCAGATCCAATGCGGAAGGCGTAGAGGAGACGGGGGCGGCTTATCTGGACTGCCCGATCCTTGGGCGGCCGTCTGCCACCGGCAAATGGATGCTTCCCACGGGAGGGAATCCGGACGCGCTGGATAAAGTGAAGCCGGCGCTTCTGACCTTTGCGTCGGATGCGGTGCATGTGGGCGGACACGGCGCGGGCAACGCCCTGAAGCTTTTGAATCAGCTCATGTTTTCCTGTATCAATGCCATCAGCTCAGAGGTCATGGCGATCTGCGACCATGTGGGGATTGACAAGGAAGTGTTCTACAACACTGTGGCAGGATCCTCGGCGGCAACCGTCAGCGGCCTGTTCCGGGAGGTTGGAAAGAGTATTGTAAACGACGGGTACGATACACCGGCGTTTACGGTGGACCTTCTGATCAAGGACGCGAAGCTGGGCCTTCAGATGGCGAAGGATGCGGACGCGCCGTCGGTGATCGCGGGGACCGTACAGCTGTACAATGAGATCGCCCATGCGGAAGGACTGGGAATGCAGGATACCAGCGCATTATATAAGGTATTCAGCCGTCACTATGAGAAGCTGTGCGGACAGGCACAGGCGGATTGAATGAGAAAAGGAGTACAGAATATATGAAACTTGATTTTGAGTATGGACATGGCCTGATGAGCGCCGATCTGCCGGACAGTACCGACGTCTTTATTCCGGGCGAGACGGTTCCGGATCCTCCGTGCCTGCCCCAGGACATGGAAAGCCTGATGAAAGCGACAAGAACATCAGTTCGAAACCCTATCGGGATGCCGCCGCTGTCGGAGCTGGCTCACAAAGGAAGCAAAGTCACCATCGTCATTCCGGATATCGTCAAGGGAGGCTGCCAGCCGACCGCTCACCGGAAGGTGTCCATCAAAGTAATCCTGGAGGAGCTCTATGCGGCGGGCGTGGAGAAAAAAGACATTCTTCTGATCTTTTCCAACGGCCTTCATCCCCGCGCGACGGTGCCGGAGGCAAGGCAGATCCTGGGCGAAGAGCTGTTCAGGCAGTTTTACCATACCGGCCAGATCACCAGCCATGATTCCGAGGATTATGAGCATCTGGTGGACCTGGGCTGCACGGAGCGGGGCGACCGGGTCATCATGAATAAATACGTATATGATTCAGACGTGGCGATCCTGATCGGACATACCCAGGGGAATCCGTACGGAGGTTATTCCGGCGGCTACAAACACTGTTCCACGGGCATTACCCATTGGCGTTCCATCGCCACCCACCATGTGCCGGATGTGATGCACCGTCAGGATTTCACACCGGTATCGGGACACAGCCTGATGCGTACGAAATTCGACGAGATCGGCATGCACATGGAAAAATGCATGGGTAAGAAATTCTTCTGCTGCGATGCGGTGCTGGATACGTATTCCCGCCAGATTGCTGTTTATTCAGGATATGCCAAAGAGATGATGCCGGTCTCCTGGGAGATTGCAGACAAGAGAACCTATGTTCCGTGGGCGGAGAAAAAATACGATGTGATGGTGTTCGGCATGCCTCAGAACTTTCACTATGGAGACGGCATGGGAACCAATCCCATCCAGATGATGCAGGCGCTGTCCGCACAGGTGATCCGCCACAGGAGAGTCATGAGCGATCACTGCGTCATTATCTGCTCTTCTGTGTGCAACGGGTTCTTCCACGATGAAAGATGGCCGTATCTGAGGGAGCTGCATGACATGTTCCAGCATGATTATATGAATATCCTGCCGGATATGAACCGCTATGGAGAGTATTTTGCGACAAATGAGGAGTATATCCGCAAATACCGCTTTGCCAATGCCTTCCACCCGTTCCATGGTTTCTCCATGATGTCCTGCGGGCACATTGCCGAGATGAACACGTCGGCGATCTACATCGTAGGCGCTCAGGAACCGGGAATCGCAAGGAGCATGGGGCTGAAGACAAGAGCCACCTTCGAAGAGGCGCTGGAAGACGCGAAGAAGAAATTCGTCGGGCCGAATCCGAACATCCTGGCGCTGCCGAAGACCTTTAAGGTCAGCGCGGTGCATCTGTGCATGAAGGAGGAAGGCTACGACGGGTATAACGGCTGCAGAATGTGACAGCCGGAAGTTCCATATAATACAAAACGGAGACGTTCTGTAGATAGATACTGTGTCATTGAATAAGTAGAAAGAGAGGTATTCAAATGAAAAAGTTACTCGCATTATTACTGGTTCTGTCCATGTCCGTGTCACTGGCGGCCTGTGGGGGAAATAAAACAGAAGAACCTGCAGCATCCGGCGGAAATGCATCGGAAGACGCTTCGGGGGAAGCGGATGCCGACGGGGGTGCGCAGGCCACTGCAGGAGACGATCTGACCTGGGGGCTGACTCCGTTTGAAGAGCCGCAGACGCTCCGTCTGGGATTCTTCACCGGATCTCCGTTGTCCTATCCGTTCCTGTTCGCGGACAACCTGGGCGTGTTTGACGCGTTGAACATTGAAGTGGAGTACACCTGTTTTACCGGCGGTCCGGCCATGATGGAAGCGAATGCGGAGTGGGATATGGCTTCCTGCGGACTCGGCGGACTTGCAAACGGTATGTACGGCTATGATTTCTCACTGGTCGATATTACGGACTATGAGGAGAACCTGGCCATCTTCACGCGGGAAGATTCTCCGATTGCAGCGGATCCGGAAAATCCGGAAGTATGGAAAGGCGCGACCTGTGTATATCCCGCGGGAACGACGGCGCAGGCAGTCCTTGCAAAATATTTGAACAATATAGGCCTGACGCTTGCGGATGTGGAAAGCGTCAATATGGACAATGCCAATGCGCTGACCGGCTTTAACGGCGGTACCGGCGACGTGCTGGGCTGCTGGAATGCCATTGCCCTTTCCGCGGAAGATGCAGGTTATGTGCGTGTTTCCGATTCCGGACAGCTGAACATCGGTATGCCCTGCGGAACCTTTGCGACGAAAGAAATGATGGAAGAGCATTTTGACCTGGTGGTGACTGCATGTATCGTATTCCACAAAGCGGCGGAATGGTGCTATGAGTCGGATGAAAATATGGCTCAGGCGGCACAGTGGTATCTGGATCACTGCGACGAGGAAGGCTTCCTCTGCGATGAGAGCATCGCGCAGCGTACGATGGAATGGTACCGCGGACCGTCCGTAGACGAGTGGATCGCGCTGTATACGGAAACCAGCCCGGACGACGCGGGACTTTATACCTCCAGAGACCTTCTGCAGGCGGAGAAAGATATCCTGGTCGGACTTGACTTTTTCATCAGCGAGGGGAAATATACCAATGAGGATCGTACCCGCTATCTGGATGAGCAGAGAATCGATCCTTCCGTAGCGCTGGCGGCAAAAGAACTGCTTGGTAAATAAGGCCAGGACCCGTCCAGGCGGGTAGATGAGCGAAGATGAACGTTCTTGGGTCCGGAATCCTGCTGTTTCCGGCGCAGGGGTATCCGGACCGGAGAACATCGTTTTACAGGAAGAAAGTAGGGGGTAAATTTTGAGCGAAACAACAAATGTTCTCACCAATGAACAGCGTGTGAAACTGGTGCAGGATCAGAAAAAACAGGAGGCTTTTCGGAATACCATGCTGTCGATCAGCGGCGTGCTCCTGTTTTTCGTGATCTGGGAAATCCTGGCGCTGTCAGGCATTGTGGACAGAAAAAAGATCTGTGACGTCCTGGAGATCTTTCAGCTGTTTATTGTGAAATTTACAGATCCGAATCCGGACGGTGCGGTCCTTCTGGTCAATGTATGGTCCAGTCTGGAGATTGCGCTCTGCGGTTTTGGGCTTGCAATCGTAATCGGCATTCCGCTTGGATGGCTGATGGGATGGTACCGCGGATTTGACAGCTTTATCCGTCCGATTTTTGAGATCATCCGTCCCATTCCTCCGGTATCGTGGATTCCTCTGACGATCGTGTGGATGGGCGTCGGACTTCAGGCGAAGGCGTTTATTGTGTTTTTCGCCGCCTTTGTTCCTTGCCTGATCAATTCCTATACCGGTATCAGGCAGACGAAAGAGGTGCTGAAAAATGTAGGAAAGACCTGTGGGGCTTCTTATTTTACTGTTTTCTGGAAAGTCGGTATTCCGTCTTCCATGACCATGACCTTCGCGGGAATCAAGGTTGCCATCGGAAACGCGTGGGCGACTCTGGTGGCGGCGGAGATGCTGGCGGCGTCCAGCGGCCTGGGCTATATGATTCTGATGGGAAGATCCTATGGACGGGTTGACCTGGTCATCATGGGAATCGTTGTAATCGGCGCCCTGGGAGTTTTGATCTCGGCACTTATCAATCTTCTGGAAAATGCGGTATTGGGGTGGAAAAAACTATGACAAAAAAGAATAATTCAATGTTGAGCGCTGCCGAGATACGGGAAAAACAGCTGCAGATGTTATATAAAATCCTGCCGATAGTTTCTGTCATTCTGTTGATCGGACTCTGGCTTCTGGCTTCGTCCGGCGGTTCCGGTTTTCCTTCCCCTGCAGAAGTGTGGGATAAAACCATTCAGTTATTTGTAAAGCCCGTGAAAAAGCTGTCTCTGATCGGACATGTGGGAGTCAGCCTGAGAAGAATCGGTCTGGCGCTTCTGTTCGACTGGACGGCAGGGATTGCATTTGGCGTTCTGATCGGATGGTATCCAAAGGCAAAGGCGCTTCTGGGCCCCATGTTCAATGCGTTCCGTGCAGTGCCTCCTCTGGCGTGGATCCCGCTGATCACGCTGTGGTTCGGAATCGGTGAATTTCCGAAAGTGCTGATCGTTATCTTCGGATCGCTTGCAAGTATCGTCGTGAACGTCCAGGCGGGTATGAGTAACGTGGAAAAGATGTATCTGGATGTGGGAACGGTATTTAACGCCACGCCGAGCCAGAGGCTTTTGAAGATTGCGATTCCGTCCGCTCTGGATGCAATCTTTGCAGGCGTCCGTACCTCCACCAGCGCGGCATGGATGGTCGTGCTGGCAGCGGAGATGCTGGGAGCCAATGCGGGGATCGGATTCCTTATATCCAGAGGAATGGATTCTCTGGACATGCCGCTGGTACTGACCGGTATGGTGGCGATCGGTATCGTCGGCGCGATCCTGGCCATTGTTACACAATTTGCAGAAAGGATGATCTGTCCATGGACGAGAAGAAAAAAATCATTTTAAAACTGGAAAATATCTGCCAGAGCTATGTGGTCAAGGATGGAGTGAAGGACGCGGTAGACAATGTGTCCTTTGAAATATATGACAATGAGTTTCTGGTCCTTCTCGGTCCGGGACACTGCGGAAAGACGGTTCTGATGAATCTGATCGCAGGTCTGGAAACTCCTGTGGGAGGAAAGATTTATCTCGACGGGGAAGAGATCCACGGAAGCGACCGACGGATCGGCATGGTATTTCAGTCTCTGAATCTGATGCCCTGGAGGACCGTCATGGCCAATGTGGAATTTGGCCTGGAAATCTCCGGCGTCAAGAAAGACGAACGCCGGAAAGTGGCGCAGAAGTACATCGATCTGGTGGGGCTGACCGGTTTTGAGAATTCCTATCCCCACGAGCTGTCCGGGGGTATGAAACAGCGTGTGGGCATTGCGAGGGCATATACGAACAATCCGGAGATTCTTCTGATGGACGAGCCCTTCGGCCAGCTGGATGCGCAGACCAGATACGCCATGGAAGAGGAAGTCCTCCGGATCTGGGAGCAGGAGAAGCGGACGATCATCTTCGTGACCAACAATATTGAGGAGGCGGTCTTTCTGGCCGACCGGATCGTACTCCTGAGTAAATGCCCGGCGACCGTCAAACAGATCTATGATCTGAAGGACCTGCCCCGTCCAAGGAATATGACCGATACGGAGTTTTTGAGAATCCGTTCAGAAGTGTCGGAAAACACCGACCTTGCACTTTAATCAGGAGGTATGATTGATGGATAAACATGATGAAGCAAAGGTCCGTGTGGAACATCTGACAAAGTATTTCGGTGATCTTCATGTACTGGACGACGTGTCTTTTCATATTAAAAAGGGCGAATTCCTCTGCGTGGTAGGGCCTACCGGATGCGGAAAGACGACATTTTTAAATCTGCTTACGCGGATCTATATGCCGACCAAAGGGGAGCTGTATATCGACGGGGAGCCGGCAGATCCGAAGAAGCACAGCATCTCGGTTGTATTTCAGGAGCCTTCCTCCATGCCGTGGCTGACGGTGGAGAAAAATCTGCGGTTCGGGCTGGAAATCAAAAAACTTCCGAAGGACGAGATCGACCGGAGAGTGGAGAATATCATCAATCTGCTGGGCCTGCAGGAATTCCGGAACAGCTATCCCCATCAGCTGTCCGTATCCACTGCTCAGCGGATTATCATCGGCCGGGCGTTTGCCATGCAGCCGGACCTGCTTTTAATGGATGAACCTTACGGGCAGATGGACATCAAGCTTCGTTTTTATCTGGAGGATGAGGTCATCCGGCTCTGGAAGGAGATGGGAACTACGGTTGTGTTCATTACGCACAATATTGAAGAGGCCGTCTATCTGGCAGAACGGGTTCTGATCCTGACCAACAAGCCGGCAAAGATCAAGGAAGAGGTAACAGTGGATCTTCCAAGGCCGAGGGACGTTACGGCTCCGGATTTTATTAAAATCCGAAATTATGTGACGGATCAGATCAAGTGGTGGTAATCTCAGAATGGTCTATCTGATATTCTTTATCATCTGCTTTCTGGCTTCTGTGGCAGGCGCCATCTGCGGGATCGGCGGCGGGGTAATCATAAAGCCGGTGCTGGATGCCTTTGGCATCCTGGATGTAAACGTCATCAGCTTTCTGTCCGGCTGTACGGTTCTGGCCATGACCACGTATTCAGTCATCAAAAGCAGGATGGGAGGAGAGAGCCATGTGAAGGCTGCCGTGGGACTTCCGCTTGCTCTGGGGGCGGCGGCGGGCGGCCTTGCGGGAAAGCAACTGTTTTCCTGGGTGCTGTCCGTATGTCCGGACAGGGACCAGGCCGGCGCGGTTCAGGCGTGCTGCCTGCTGATCGTGACCATCGGGACACTGATCTATACGCTCCGAAAGGAGCGGATCAAAACCTGTCAGGTAAGTAACAGGACGGCCTGTGTACTTATCGGGATCTTTCTGGGTATTCTGTCCTCCTTTCTGGGTATCGGGGGAGGCCCCATCAACCTGGTGGTTCTGTTTTACTTCTTTTCCATGACCACAAAGGCGGCTGCGGAAAATTCGCTGTATATTATCTTCTTTTCACAGCTTGCAAGCCTGTCTGCCTCGATTCTGACCAGAAGCGTGCCGGAATTTCAGCCGGGGGTGCTGGTTCTCATGGTATCGGGCGGAATCGCGGGCGGAATCTGCGGCCGGGCATGGAATAAGAGAATTGAGGAAAAGACGGTGGACCGGCTGTTCGTGGGCCTGATGATCGTGATGATCCTGATCAATATTTATAACATTGTACGGTTTACGAGGTGAGCCCATGGGAGAACTGTGGCGTTATGTGCTTTTTCTTCTGACCGTGCTTCTGTCCAATACGATCCAGGTGATTACCGGATTTGCCGGAGCCATGCTGGCCATGCCCGTGTCGATCCGGCTGATCGGCCTGGAGCCTGCCAGATCGATCCTGAATATCGTCACCATGGCGAGCAGCGTTTATGTGGTATTCTGCCGGTGGAGGAGCATCGATATACGGGAGTTGTTAAAGATGCTGGGGCTCATGGGCATTGGCCTTGTAATTGGGATCTGGCTTCTGGATATCCTGGAGCTGGATATCCTTCTTCGGGGATATGGGGCACTGATCGTACTCATTGCCCTGAAAAAGCTGTTCATCCGCCGGGAATTTCGTCTTCCGAAACTTCTGCTCTATGCGTGTCTTCCGGCTGCCGGGCTGATTCACGGTATGTTTCTGTCAGGAGGTTCGTTTTTGATCGTCTATGCAGTGTCTGCTCTGCCGGACAAAGAACGTTTCCGTTCCACCGTATCCGCTGTGTGGGTGGTATTGAACAGTTATCTGCTGTTCAGCCATCTGCAGGCAGGATATTTTGTACCGCATGTCAGAAATCTGCTGCTGGTTTCCTGCATCCCGTTTTTGCTTGCGGTGTGGATTGGCAACCGCCTTGTTTCAAAGATGTCGTCGAAAGGTTTCCTTTTTCTTACCTATGTGCTTCTTCTGGCATCGGGGCTGCTGGTGCTGTTGTAGGCGTACTCACTTTAAAAAACCAATTCATTCAGTCTGAGCGGCGCAGTTTTGCGCCGTTCTTTCTTTTACAGTTTCAAATGATGCATGTTTGATGACATTCTGATGTTCCTCTGATGCTCTGACATGATAGTTTTTTATAACAGGAAAAGCAACGGAATTCAGAATCAGAAGAACAGAAGAGGTGTATCATGAAAAAGAAAAACCGGCTGTGTTTGTTTATGGTACTCTGCATGTTGGCGGTACATTGTCCGGCTGTGCATGCAGAGGCGCAGGAAGAAGATAAGAACCAGGATGTAACACTTGCTCCTTATTTTTTTATTGAAGGTGCAGACCCTGAGGTGGACCATCTGCCGCTGAAGGGAACGGAAGTGACAACAAACATCAACGGAATCATTGCCGAGACATATGTGACGCAGACATATGCCAATGAGGGGGAACATCCAATCAATGCAAGTTATGTCTTTCCGGCTTCCACGAAGGTATCGGTCCACGGGATGAAGATGGAGATCGGGAATCAGGTGGTGACCGCTGTTATCAAAGAAAAGGAAGAGGCCAGACAGGGTTATGAGGAAGCCAGGAGCGAGGGGAAGAGCGCATCGCTTCTGGAAGAAAAAAGGGCAAACGTTTTTACTATGGATGTGGCGAATATCATGCCTGGAGATACCGTCCGCATCGAGCTGCACTATACGGAAATGATCCAGTCGGCGGAAGGAACTTATCAGTTTGTATTTCCGACGGTTGTCGGCCCCCGTTATGCGGGAAAGGTGGATGAGGAAAAGGCAGAAGAGGGCGGCTGGGTGGAAACACCTTATCTGGAAGAAGGCGTTGCGCCGGACAGCGCCTATCAGATCCATGTGAATCTGTCTGCCGGCGTTCCGATCACCAGACTGGCATGCGACACGCATAAGACGCAGGTGGAGCAGACGGAAGAGTCGAAAGCAAAGGTGACTCTGGCGGATTCGGAAGATTTTGCAGGAAACAGGGATTTTATTCTGGAATATGAACTGACAGGCGAGAAGGTGGATTCCGGACTTATGCTCTATACAGGAGAAGAGGAGAATTTCTTTCTGCTGACCGTGCAGCCGCCAAAACGTTATAGACCGGAGGAACTGGTATCCAGAGAATATATTTTCATTCTGGATGTATCGGGTTCCATGAACGGATATCCCCTGGACACGGCAAAGGAACTGATTCGGACGATGGTTTCAAACCTTCAAAGCACAGACAGCTTTAATCTGTTTCTGTTCTCGGATATTGTATCGGAGATGTCGCTGGAATCGGTGGCTGCCACGGAAGAAAATGTGGACTGCGCCATGAAACTGATCGATATGCAGGAAGGCGGCGGAGGTACGGAGCTTGCAGAGGCGCTTGCATGTGCGCTGGATACGCCGAAGAAAAGCGGCATGGCCAGGAATGTGGTAGTCATTACAGACGGGTATATCTATGATGAAGAAGAGGTTTTTGGAAAAATCAACGAAAATCTGGACAACACCAGCTTCTTCTCTTTCGGTATCGGAAGTTCTGTGAACCGTTCTCTGATGGAAGGGATTGCAGGAACAGGAATGGGCGAGTCGTTTGTTGTGACTGAGGAAGAAAAGGCGGAAGAGACGGCAGAGAAATTCCGTACTTATATCGAAGCTCCGGTGCTGACGGATATTCAGGTATCGTTTAACGGGTTTGATGTTCATGATACCGTACCGGCTGCAGTTCCCACGTTATTTGCTGAAAAACCGGTAGTCCTGTTTGGAAAATGGAGCGGGGAGCCGTCCGGAACGGTTAAGATTACAGGAAAGACAGGGACGAAGGATTTTGTGCAGGAAATTGATGTGTCTCAGACAGTACCGTCCGAAAAAAACGGAGCGATCCAGTATCTGTGGGCGAGGAAAAAGGTGGATATGCTGACTGCATACGGTTATGCCGGGGAGGATGAGAATACAAAAGAAGCCATTATATCTATTGGCCTTGACTACAGTATGGTGACGCCATATACTTCCTTTGTAGCTGTGCTTGATACGATCCGGAACCCGGAGGGCGACAGCATGGATGTGGATCAGCCGTCTCCCCTTCCGCAGGGGGTGTCCGGCCTGTCGGTTGGAGGCTATCTGATGGGGGCGGAGCCGGAAGAACTGGTTCTGAGTATTATGGCAGTGGCGGTCATGCTGGCAGGTATTCTGTCGGGCAGGAGGAAGCGGACATGAGCGTATTCAGAAAATATGGGAGTTTTTATATGGCTGCAGGTACTGCAGCCATTGCTCTCAGGATTTATTGCGGCGGAGCAGACAGTGACGGGCTTTTATGGATTCTGGCGCCTGTGGCGTGGTGGGTCAGAATCCTGAGTGGAACGGCATATGAATATCTGCCGGGAGTCGGATATGTCAATCATGCATTTCAGTTTGTGATTGCGCCGTCCTGTTCCGGAGTCCGGTTCCTGATCATCGTCATGCTGATGTCTGTTTTTTCATTTACACATCGAATGGAAACAGCAGGAAAAAGAACGGCCTGGTTTCTGGGTTCGGCAGCAGGAGCATATCTGTACACGATTTTTGTAAATGGGATTCGGATCGTGCTGTCCATCCAGCTACCGCGGCTTTTGCAGCAGGCGGATATCGGCGCAGAATGGCTGACACAGAAGCAGCTTCATACAGTGATCGGAACGGCAGTATATTTTATCTCTCTTTTGATCCTGTACAGGACGGCAGAATATTTATCCTGGAAAATGGCTGAGAATGGGGAGGCAGGCAGGAATATGGACCCTGAAAAAAAGGAAGGCATAAGGCCTGCCGGCCGGAAACAGGTATTCTTCCTGCCGCCGGTCTTATGGTATTCTTCTGCTGTGCTTGGCATTCCTTTTTTAAACCGGGCATGGAATCATAACTGGGAAGAATTTACAGAATATGCCTGCGTGGTCACCGGAGTCTGTCTGCCGGTCCTGCTTCTGACATGGTTTCTGATATGCTTTCTGAAAAAGGAATAGCTTTTATGCGACGGTTCTGATATAATGGAACCACTTAATAAATACTCAGGAAAGGGGGAACGGAATGACAGATCATGAACTGCTGCTTGCAATTTCCAATATCGTTCAGTCACATCTGGAGCCTGTGAAAGAAGATATCAGGTCCCTGAAGGACGACATGAAGACTGTGAAGGCTGAAATCAAAGTCATGCAGGGCGAAATAAAGGACCTGAGGGCTGATGTGAACGCATTGAAGGACGACATGAATGCCATGAAGGCTGAAATGGTGGTTTTGAAGGACGATATGAAGGCCATGAACGGTGAAATGAAGGTCGTGAAAGTGTTGATGGAAAACGACATCCAGCCGAGGCTGCAGAATATCGAGTCCTGCTATACTTCTACATATCGAAGGTACGCAGAAGGAATCGAAGACCTGGAGACACTGAAGACAGATATGGGTATTGTGAAAAAGGTGGTATCGGAACACAGTGAAAAGCTGCAGAGAATATCATGAACAAAAGATAAACAGATAAAAGAATATACAAAAGGCAGAGTATACATATAGAAGATCAGATATACAAAAGAGAAGAACAGACAACAGGGTGCAGAACACCTGCCGGGCCGGCAGGCGCTGCACCTTTTTTGTGTTTATAGATTTATCTGATTCTGGTTCCGCCATGTCCGCGGCGAGAGGCTGTAGATATGTTTAAAGGCTCTGGAAAAATGGAGCTGGTTGTCATAGCCTACCGCCTTGCTGATATCTCCGATGGACAGATGCGTCAGCTTCAGAAGTTCGGCGGCTTTTGTCATGCGGTAATTCATCAGGAAATCCTGAGGGGTCCGGCCCACGGCATTTTTGAAGATTTTTCCAAAATAACTCCGGTTCAGTCCGCAGTTATCCGCGATATCTTCCACGGAAATGTCATTCTGGAAATTCTGCTCAATGTAGGCAAGCGCTTCATGGATATAGAAATCGCGGAGTTTTCCGGGCTTGGAAGCGATGAGCCGTACCGGAGCGATGGAGCGGGTGAGAGAATCCAGAAAAAGGTACAGATGCCCCATAAGATGAAAGGGGGCCATGTCGCCGTGCTGGGCGATGTAGAGCATCTCCTGCATCATGGTTTCCCGAAGATCCCGGGAATGGGCGTGATAGACCGGGGAATCCATGGTGAGGCCGGCGATGGAGATGGCTTCCCTGACGCGCAGCCCGTCGAATTCGATCCAGACGTATTCCCAGGGAAGATCCTTGTCCGCCACATAAGTATTGATCTGCTGAGGGAAGATCATGAAGCCCTGTCCGCTCTTGATCTGCCAGGTTCTGGTAGTTCCGGAGGAATCATCGGCGTGGAGCGTGCCGGTGCCGGATATGACGTAGTGAAACAGGTAGTGGGTGCGCGCCGCAGGGCCGAAACTGTGTGACGGCGCGCAGCGTTCCCAGCCAAATTGATAAAGGTTCAGATCTACAAAATTTTCATTGGGAAATATGGAGAATAAAATGTCTTTCATGCAGGTGCCCTCCAAAATCTGATAGAATCTGTCACATGAATGTTTTATAAAGTATAACTGAAAATATACCAAAATGCTATATCATTTTTCTTATATTAGAAAAAAGCGGCATAATGGCATAAAACAGAAAAAAACAGGGTATTTATAGACGCATTTTGGGATGTTATAATAAAATCACAAAAAATCAGTGTTACATCCAACAAAGAAAGGAGCAAAATGGGATGAGAAAGAGGGAAAAA
This sequence comes from uncultured Lachnospiraceae bacterium, assembly GCA_910584205.1. Taxonomy (GTDB): domain Bacteria; phylum Bacillota; class Clostridia; order Lachnospirales; family Lachnospiraceae; genus Hominiventricola. The sequence goes on along the minus strand of CAJUAA010000010.1, from coordinate 17,004 downwards.
ATGATAAGCCTTCTACTGGCATGTACACTGCCCGCTTCCATGTTCTTGACCGGCTGCGGAGGCAGTGAAGCCGAAGACGGCAAGATCGTGATCGAGCTTGTGCATTACAAACCGGAGGCGGTGGATGTGTTCGAGCAGCTGGAGGAGGAGTTTAACAAAACTCATGACGATATCCTCCTGAAGATTGATTCTCCCAATGATGCCATGACGATCCTGAAGACCAGATTTATCCGGGAGGATTATCCGGACATCCTGGGGATCGGCGGCGACATCAACTACTCTTATTTCATCGATGCCGGAATTCTGGCAGATGTATCCGATTATCCGGGTATCACAGACATCAATCAGGGATACAGGGACATCCTGGAAGGACTGGAATTTGTCCCCACAGAAGGAACCTACGGCGTGCCCTATGTGGCGAACGCGGCGGGTATCCTGTATAATCGTGAGATGTTCAAGGAGCACGGATGGGAGATTCCCACGACCTGGGAAGAGATGATCACGCTCTGTGATACAATCAAGGGAGAGGGAATCCTTCCGTTCTACTATGGATTTAAGGATACATGGACCTGTCTGGCACCGTGGAATTCGCTTGCGGTGGACCTGGCGCCGGCGGATGTCTGTCAGCAGGTAAATGCAGGAAAGACTGTATTCGCTGATGAATACAGGGAAGTGGCGGAGAAGATCCAGACGCTGGTGAGCTATGGAGAGGACGGGCCTTTCGCCTACGGCTATAATGACGCCTGTACTGCATTTGCCAACGGAGAATCGGCCATGTTCGCCATCGGAAGCTATGCGGTCCCGCAGATCAAGTCGGTGAATCCGGACATGGATATCGATTCCTTCGTGACGCCGGGAAGCAGCGATCCGGACGGCCAGATTTTGAACTCCGGCGTGGACCTGCAGTTCTGCATCACAAAAGCCTGTGAAGACGAGGGAAGAAAAGAGGCGGCTTATGAAGTTCTGAACTTCCTTCTGGCAGATGAGAACCTGCAGATGTATCTGGATGATCAGAGCGCCGTTCCCTGTAAATCGGGAGACTTCACACTGGCGCCGAATCTGGACGGCATGACAGAGTACATTACCGAAGGAAAGATCGCGGACTATCAGGACCACTATTATCCGTCTGAGATGGCAGTGGACGCGCAGATCCAGACCTTCCTGATCGAGCAGGATGTGGATGCATTCCTTACAAAATTTGACACGGACTGGGTGCGCTATAACCGCGATATCATCCAGATGGTGAAAGACTACAACGCACAGAACGGCAATCAGTAGAGGGAGAGGAGTGAGAAGACATGAAAAATGCCAATGACAGAAAAAGAACGTTTATGCTGATGACGATTCCTATCGTCGCACTGTTCTTCGCTTTTAATACCCTGCCTTTGATCAAGGGTGTGATGTACAGTTTTACGAACTTCAGAGGATACGGCACTTATGACTGGGTTGGTCTTCGGAATTATATCGACCTGTTCCAGGACGGCCGCGTGGGCAAGTCCTATCTGTTCACTCTGAAGATGGCAGTGGCAGCGACCATCGTGACCAACGTGATCAGCCTGATCCTGGCGCTTGGCCTGAACAGCAAGATCAAGTTCAAGAGCACCTTAAGAGGAATGTACTTCATTCCCAACATTCTGGGCGCACTGGTTGTAGGTTATATCTTCAACTATTTCTTTACCTACATCATTCCGGCGCTGTTCAATACAACCAGTATCCTTGCAAGCTCCACCTGGGCATGGGTCGGTATCGTGGCTGTCTGTGCATGGCAGGCCATTGCCATGAACACGATCATCTACATATCCGGTCTGTCTACGGTGCCCGAGGACGTATATGAAGCGGGTTCCATCGACGGAGCAACCGGCTGGGAGCGTTTCAAGAGCCTGACTTTCCCGCTGATTATCCCGTTTTTCAGCATCAACATGGTACTGTCCGGCAAGAACTTTCTGATGGTGTTCGACCAGATCATGGCATTGACCAAAGGCGGTCCGGCACAGAGTACCGAGTCCATCTCCTTCCTGATCTACAACAATGGTATGGCAGGCGGACAGTTCGGTTTCCAGAGTGCCAACGCGGTTCTGTTCTTTGTCATTATCGTAGCGTTCTCGGTAGCACAGCTTCAGTTTACAAGCAGTAAGGAGGAGCAGTTATAATGAAGGACCTGAAAGTAAAAGAGAGATATAATATGCCTGTTACGATCCTGCTGATCCTTGGACTGATCACGATCATCTTCCCCCTTTACATGACCATCGTGATCGCGTTCAAACAGCCGTCGGAGATGACCAACAGCATCTCGGGGATCCTGTCCTTGCCGAAGACCTGGAGTTTCTCCAACTTCGCAGAGGCCATGCGCGTGACGGATTTCTGGAATTCCCTCCGGAACAGTCTTCTGATTACGGGCGTTACCGTGGTTCTGTCCGTCGTCCTGCATTCCATGGTCGGTTATGCGATCGGAAGAAACAAGGCAAAGAGCAAATGGTACAACCTGGCATATCTGTATATTGTCAGCGGTATGTTCGTACCGTTCGCAATCCTGATGATGCCTCTGGTAAAACAGACTTCACAGTGGGGAATTGCCAATATCTTCGGTGTTATCATCTGTTATGTGGTGTTCTATATGCCCATGAACCTGATGCTGTATTCCGGTTATCTGGTCAATATTCCGATTGCCCTGGAAGAGGCGGCGCGCGTGGACGGCGCTACCACCTGGACGACCTACTGGAAGATCATCTTCCCGATTATGAAGCCCATGCACGCAACGGTTGCTGTTATTACGGCTCTGAGCGTGTGGAACGACGTGATGACTCCGCTGGTTATCATGTCCGGAAGCGGTCTGAACACACTGCCTCTGGCGCAGATGTCCTTCCAGACCCAGTTCGGTACCAACTATAACCTGGCATTTGCATCGTATCTGCTGGCACTGCTGCCGCTTCTGATCTTCTATATCATCTGTCAGAAGCAGATTCTGAACGGTGTTGTAAATGGTGCGGTGAAGTAAGACAAGGGCAAATCTCAAACCATATATACGGCCTGTAAAGACGGGTATTGGAAGGTGAAAGATGCAGGTCGGCCTGTGTTTGGATGCTTTCTGATACCCATATGGCCGTTTTTGGGCAAAAACAGAAAAAATATTGGACAATCGAAATCCAATCAGGTATCATATTGAAGCGAAGGAGACAAAAAGGCGGCATGAGTATACTATTTACAGAGCAGGACAGAACATTTACATTGCATACGAAAGATACCACCTACCAGATGAAAGTAGACAGATACGGGTTCCTGTTACACCTGTATTATGGCCGGAAGACGGGCGGGTGTATGGACTATCTCCTGAGCTGTGCAGACCGTGGATTTTCCGGGAATCCTCATGATGTGGGAATGGATCGGACCTATTCCATGGATGTACTGCCCCAGGAGCTGCCCTGTCATGGAACCGGGGATTACAGAAGCCCTGCGGTCATCGTGAAATATCCGGATGGATTCTGCGGATGTGATTTCCGTTACAGGGGATACCGGATATCCGATGGAAAATACGGGCTCCCCGGACTTCCGGCAGTGTATGCTTCAAAGGAAGAGGCGCAGACGCTGGAGATCGATATGGAGGATCCGGTGACCCGGGTCCGGATCACGCTTTTGTACGGGGTGCTTCCGAACGAAAATATCATCACAAGAAGCGCGGTGATCGAGAATGCCGGTGGAGAGAAGATCTGGCTGGAAAAGGCGCAGGCGGCGTGTCTGGACTGGCTTCACGGATCATTTGATCTGATTACGTTCCATGGGCGCCATGCCATGGAAAGGAATGTACAGCGGGTGCCGGTAACACATGGGGCGCAGATAATCGGAAGCCGCAGGGGTACATCCAGCCATCAGTACAATCCCATGATGATCCTGGCAGGACGGGAGACGACGGAGGATGCCGGCAGCTGTTATGCCATGTCCTTTGTATACAGCGGAAACTTCAAAGGGGAAGTGGAGATGGATCAGTTCGGCCAGACCCGCGCCCTTCTGGGGCTGTCGGATGAACTGTTTTCCTATCCGCTGGAGCCGGGAGAGAAGTTTTTCGTTCCGGAAGTGATCCTGACCTGCAGCAGCCGGGGGCTGACAGAACTGTCGTACAATCTGCACCGATGCATCCGCGACCATGTGTGCAGAGGCAGATATCGGGACGGAGGACGTCCGGTCCTTCTGAACAGCTGGGAGGCGTCCTACTTCGACATTACCGGCGAGTCCATCTATGAACTGGCGAAGCAGTCAGCGGATCTGGGTATCGACATGCTGGTCATGGACGACGGCTGGTTTGGCAGACGAAATGACGACAATAGCGGTCTGGGAGACTGGTACGTCAATGAAGAGAAGCTGGGAGAATCCCTTGGCAGCCTGATCAGCAGGATCAACGGACTGGGGATGAAATTCGGCATCTGGATCGAACCCGAAGGGATCAATGAGGACAGTGAGCTGTACCGGGAGCATCCGGACTGGGCGCTGTCAGTGCCGGGACGCAGTCCGGTGCGTGCCAGGAACCAGCTGGTGCTGGATTTTTCCAGACGGGACGTGGTGGATTATGTGTTTGAAAAGATATGCGGGATTCTGGACCAGGGCAATATTGAATATGTGAAATGGGACATGAACCGGAGCCTCTCGGACTGTTATTCCAGAAAAGCGGAAGACCAGGGAAGAGTGTCGCATGATTATGTGCTGGGTTTGTATGATTTTCTGGAACGCCTGCTGCAGCGGTATCCGAATACTCTTCTGGAAGGATGCAGCGGCGGCGGCGGGAGATTTGATGCCGGCATGCTTTATTATACTCCGCAGATCTGGTGCAGCGACAATACAGACGCGCTGGATCGGATACAGATCCAGTACGGGACTTCCTTTGGTTATCCCATATCGGCAGTGGGCTCTCATGTATCCGCTGTTCCGAACCACCAGACCGGCAGGCTGACGCCGCTTCGTACCAGAGGGATCACGGCCATGGCAGGGACTTTTGGCTATGAACTGGATCCGGGCAGGCTGCTGGATGTGGAAAAGGAGCAGATCCGGGAACAGGTGCGCGTGTACAGACAGCATGTGAAATTGATACATAATGGCCGGTATTACCGTCTGACGGATCCGCAGAAACATGTGGCGGGCGCGTGGGAATTTCTTTCGGAGGACGGGTCGGAAGCGCTGGTGAGCGTGGTGATGCAGGAAATCCACGGGAACATGCCGGTGACCTATATCTGCCTGAAGGGCCTGAAGCCGGGCTGCGCATATCAGGAGACCGGCAGCGGAAAAATTTATGCGGCGGACGCGCTGATGGAGACGGGGATCCCTCTGTCGGAACAGAGCGGGGAATACCGAGCATATCAGATGTATTTTAAAATAACAGAAACAGCAGGAAGGGGAATGTTGGCTTGAAAATGGATACGGTTTTTGAAGAACGTTTAAAAAGACATCATGACGAGCTCCGGTGGCTTTATATGGAGCTGTACAACAATGGAGACATGTTTGCGGAGCTGTGTGAGAACCTGCATGAATTTGCGGTGAAGAGGGATCCGGATCTGGCGGGTCTGGACCGGGAGCGGGAGCAGAATCCGGAATGGTTCCGGGGCAATGACATGCTGGGAATGATGCTGTATATTGACAATTTTGCCGGAGATATAAAAGGAGTGCAGGAGAAGCTTCCCTATCTCTCCTCCTGCAATGTAAACTGCATCCATCTGATGCCGTTTCTGGAATCGCCGAAGGGACGTTCGGACGGAGGCTACGCCGTGGCGGACTTCCGGAAAGTGCAGCCGAAGCTTGGAACAATGGAGGAGCTGTCAGAGCTGGCGAAAGCCTGTCATAAGAAAAAGATCAATCTGTGCATGGACTTTGTCATGAACCACACTTCAGAGGACCACGAATGGGCAAAGAAGGCGCGGGAAGGCGACGGAGAGTATATGAGCCGTTATTTTTTCTATGATAATCCCTCTATCCCGCAGGAATACGACCGGACGGTTCCGCAGGTATTTCCGACTACGGCGCCCGGGAACTTTACGTATCTGGATGAGATGGGTTATTATGTGATGACCAGCTTCTATCCTTATCAGTGGGATCTGAATTACGGGAACCCGAGAGTATTCAATGAGATGATGTACAACTTCCTGTATCTGGCGAACCAGGGGATGGATATCATCCGTATTGACGCGGTTCCATATATATGGAAGGAACTGGGAACCCAGTGCCGGAACCTTCCGCAGGTGCATACAATTGTACGTATGATGCGCATGATCTGCGAGATTGTATGCCCGGGCGTGCTGCTTCTGGGAGAAGTGGTCATGGAGCCGGAGAAGGTGGTGCCGTATTTTGGGACAGTGGAAAAGCCGGAGTGCCATATGCTCTATAATGTGACGACCATGGCGACGACCTGGCACAGTGTGGCGACAAAAGACATCCGTCTTCTGAAAAAGCAGATGGATATCGTAAACGGGCTGCCGGGAGATTATCTGTTCCTGAATTATCTGCGTTGCCACGATGACATCGGCTGGGGGCTCGATTACGGGACGCTGAAAGGCTGGGGCATGAAGGAAGTGGAACACAAGCGTTTCCTGAATCAGCATTTTACCGGAAGGTTTGAGGGCAGCGAAAGCCGCGGGGAGCTTTACAATGACGATCCGGTCACTCAGGATGCACGTTTCTGCGGAACCACGGCTTCTATGTGCGGCGTAGAGAGCGCGCTGTATGAGAAGAATGAAGAAAAGCTTCAGAATGCGGTCCGGATGGATCTGATGCTGCATGCCTATATGCTGACGCAGTCCGGAATCCCTATGCTGTACAGCGGAGACGAGATCGGACAGCTCAATGATTATTCCTATAAGAATGACGAGGACAAGAAGGAAGATTCCAGATACATTCACAGAGGAAAATTCCAGTGGGAACTGGCGGAAAAGAAAGCGGAGAATGGGACGGTACAGGAGCAGATCTTCAGCGGCCTGTCCAGGCTGGAACAGATCCGCAGGAGCAGAAGCGTTTTCCGAAGCGATGCGTCGGTGTATACTTATGATGTGAAGGATGACGCGATCCTGTGTATTTTACGGGAAAATGAAGAAGAACGGTTTATCGGGATTTTCAACTTTTCGGACGAACCGCGGACGGCATGGATGGCAGAGGAAGGAAGCTATATGGATCTTATGACCGGAAAGGAACGGGAACTGGTCGATGTGACGGTACCGGGACATGATTTTGTATGGGCGGTTAAGGTGAGATAATATATAGATTGGGAAGAGAGGGACATGTGGAGACGCATGTCCTTTTCTTTCGCTGTTCTGTCTGCGGCAGCCGCTGAAAGTCCTGACAGGAAGATGCCGGGGAAATCTTTGAAATAAAAGTGGAAAACAGGTCCCGGTTGTTGTAAGATAAGGAAGAGATGCGGGCTTCGGGTCCGGCAGCGGATGATACTACAGGATACGATGAAGGAGGTAACAGGACCAATGAAATTACAGAATAAACAGAATGAAGAATTTCTGGCAAGACAGAAGATAACAAGAGAGGGCCGGCTGGGAAAGATGGCGGAACTGCTTTGCCGGTTTGTGACAGACAGCTTTGCCGAGGATCAGATTATGCTGAAGGAAGAACTTCGGAAGAATCTTGAACTTCTGAAGGATGGAATCAGAGAGCACATGGACGCCATACAGGACTGTAATGAACTGCGTCAATACCTGACGTCCTGTGGGCTGGAGAACCATGTGAATGAAAAGATCTTGGAGCTGTCCGTGGCTTTTGAGGAGAAGAAAGCGCTGTGCGCGGAGATGATCCACAGTCTGATTCCGGAGATCTATGTGGATTACCATCCGGTACAGGGAGAGCCGGAAAAAGGGAACATCCGCCTGCAGAAGCTGGCAGAAGAAGAACTGCCCTGCAGAAAGGAGCTGGATGACATACAGGAGAAGCTGGCGCAGACAGAGGAGGATATTCGCCGGACGGAAAAGGAAAGACAGGAGACGGAGGCAGGCTTTCAGGATCTGATGCGCCAGAATGCGGCGGAGCGTGCGAAACTGGAAGAGGAAAAGCCGGAAATCCATTACAGCACCAGGGAGATCCGAAGAGAAGGCTTTTTTGGATTTTTGAAAGATCTTTTCGGAAAAGTACAGACAGAGACCATCGCAGACGACAGCGAACTGCGCCAGTGGCAGGAGCGGGTGGACAGGGTACAGGAAGGGTATGACGCACAGGCCAGAGAGTGGAACAGCCGTCTGGAGCAGGTAAAGGAAAGGCAGAAAGAGCTGGAAACGGAGTGCGGCTGCCTTCGCGCCGGACTTCGGGAGACGGAAGAAAAAATCCGTACGGTGCTGCAGGAAAAAGCGATGCAGGAGCTGGAACAGTATCTCTTCGGAGAAGGAGGACTTTCTGAAAGGATGAATGCGGCGTTGGAACTCCATATGGCAGAGAATGCACAACAGGATCGAAAGCTGGCGGAAAAAGCATGCAGGGAGTGGATGCTGGGCTGACAGAAGCAGGGAAAACGCACAGGTTCGGCATCGGTTTCATATGATAAGAAAAGATTTGATATGGGATCAGCCCTATGGATTGCAGAGAAGCGATATTATCGGATGACTATATGGATTTCATATGGAACATTGATGTGACCCTGGAGGCGCCGAAAGAGCTTCCTTTTGGAGTATGCGCACAGTTCATCAGTCAGAATTTCAGCGTATTTTATGTAAATCGAGATGAGGTGCTGAGGGATCCGGAAGGGGTACCCATCGGCGATTATGCCATTCCGTACTGCCACACACAGATGAATACAGAAAGTCTGGAATATACGAGAATTCTGCCGATTCAAAACCAGCCGGCCCTTCAGCTGAAAGGAAATCAAGTGGTACTGGGGTTCCTGGATTCCGGGATCTCTCTGGAAAATCCGGTATTTCGGACCGGAGACGGAAAGACGCGGGTGATTGGGCTTTGGGATCAGACGGACCAGAGCGGTACACCGCCCCGGGGGTTTCTCTATGGGAGCAGCTATACGTCAGAAGAAATCAATCAGATGCTCTGGGAAGGGAAAACGGATCTTCCGGGCAGCGACCCCGATGGACATGGAACGAAGGTGGCGGCGATTGCTGCCGGTTCCACAGTAGAAAGTGAGAATTTTATCGGGGCAGCGCCGGAAGCATCCATTGCATTTGTAAAGCTGAAGCAGGCGAAGCCGTTCATGCGTACAATCCAGCAGATACCTCAGGACAGCATAGCCTATCAGGAAAGCGATATGATGCTTGCCATCCGCTATCTGGATATGCTGGCGACCAGGGAGCGGAAACCGCTGGTCATCTGTATCGCGCTTGGAAGCAATTCCGGAGGACATACAGGCAATACGGCGCTGGGCCAGTATTTGGACAGCATTGCCAGAAGGGCCGGCCGGGCCGTGGTGGTTGCGGCTGGAAACGAGGGAAACAAAGGGCACCATTTCTTTGGCATCGTGCCCAAGAATCCGGGTTATCTGGATGTGGAACTGCGTGTGGGGGAGGGAGAGGAAGGATTCCAGCTGAACCTGTGGGGAAATGCGCCGGGAATGTTCGCGGCAGAGATCACTTCACCTGCAGGAGAACAGATTCCGCGGATCTTTCCCCGCATTCTGGAGAGGCAGCGGTACGATTTTCTGTTCGAAAATACAGTGCTGGATATACAATATGAACTGACCGAGGTGGTATCGGGAGATGAAAGGCTTCTTTTGTCATTCCGAGAGCCGACGCCCGGAGTATGGCGGCTTCGAATCTATTCCGCAGGAGATTTGGAAAACAGTTTTCACATCTGGCTTCCGGTAACCGGTTTCATCAGTGATGGGACGTATTTTCTGAGGCCGGACCCGGATACGACGATCACGGGTCCGGGAAACTCCTGGAGGGTACTGACAGTTGCCGGGTACGACGGGAGTACGGAAAGTCTGTGGATGGACTCGGGCCGTGGAAATGCAAGAAACGGAGTGATCAAACCGGATATCGCCGCTCCGGCAGTCAACGTATCAACCATAGATCGTTTCGGGAGAGGGAGTACTCTAAGCGGGACCAGCGCCTCCGCCGCACTGGCGGCAGGGGCCAGTGTGCTTTTGATGGAGTGGGGGATCGTTCAGGGCAACGTGCCCACCATGGACGGCGCTGCTGTCCAGCGGTTCCTGATTCGGGGGGCCAGGAGGCCTGCAACTTACAGCTATCCAAATAAAAACTGGGGATTTGGACTTCTGGATCTTTATGGAAGCTTCAGGGCCATGCGGGGGATACATGAATCCTCGTGAATCCCGCCCGGATCATGCGAGCAGAAAAAAGCACCGGAATTAGGGCAGCACTCATAAGACAGTATTAGAAATGTTTCCGGGAAACGGCGTAGCTTGCAGGCTATGCCGTTTCTCCATTTTGCAGGTCATTCAGTAAAGACGCGGGGAGTATTCCCACAAGGTCATAGGAAATGTCAATCTGCTGTTCCCTATGCCCCTTTGATTTATCCGGCGCGTGAACGTACACCGCCTTTACCATGTCGTTTAAGACAGAGGGTGTCAACTCGTCCAAGTCAAGATATTTCCGTACTTTGCTGATGAACCTGTCAATGTCCTCTGTTTGTTCTTCCTGTTCGCTAATTTCTTCATTCAATCGCAACAGCTTTTTCCGCAGTTCTTCCTGCTCCTGCTCGTAATCGTCGGAGAGCATTTGAAATCTGCTGTCAGATAGTTTTCCGCCTACGTTGTCCTCGTAAATACGCTTGAATAATCGGTCAAGTTCTTCTATCCGGCGTTCCGCTTGCGTTAGTTGCCGCCGCTTCGCCGCCAGTTCCTTTTTCGCTTCGGCTTTCTGCTTCGCACCCATAGCTTTTCGGAATTGTTCTTCGTGGTTAGCGACACAGGCAATCGTCAATCTCATGTGAGCGAGTACGCCCTGTTCCAAGACAACGGCGCGGATAAAATGAGTAGAGCAAATCTCTTTCCCCTTGAGCCTTGAAGTAGAGCAAACAAAATGGTCTTGTCTTGCTTCGAAGTTCTTGCTTGTGCAGTAATACAGCTTTTCGCCGCAATCGGCACAGCGCACAATGCCGGAAAACATATTTGTCTTTCCTGTCCTCGTCGGGCGTCGTTTGTTTTTCCGTAGTTCCTGCACCCTCGCCCATGTGTCGGCGTCAATGATTGCTTCGTGGGTATTCTCAAACACAAGCCATTTTTCCTCTGGATTGTAACAGGTTTTCTTGCTTTTGTAGGACTGCTTATAGGTCTTGAAGTTTACCGTATGCCCTTGATATTCTGGACGCTCCAAAATGTCGGCTATGGTATCGCCCGTCCAGTTATAGGGATTGTCCGGCGGCGCGTTTCTCGTTGCCCTGCCTGTCTGCTGAAAATGGATTGTCGGCGTTATGACTTTATCCTCTTTCAGAATACGGGCAATCTGCGACGGTCCGTAACCGTCCAGACAAAGGGCAAATATCCGCTTGACTACTTCGGCGGCTTCTCCGTCCACAATCCACCGTTTTCTGTTATCAGGGTCTTTCCTGTACCCATAGGGCGGGTTGGTGCAAAGGTGCTCGCCCGCTTCTCCTTTGGACTTCATCACAGCGCGGATTTTCTTGCTTGTATCTTTTGCGTACCATTCGTTGATGATGTTCAAAAAGGGGGTAAAGTCGCTGTCCTGTTGGTTTGCGCTGTCTATGCCGTTGTTGATAGCGATAAACCGCACTCCTTTTTCCACGAACAGGATTTCGGTATAAAATCCCACTTTCAGATAATCACGTCCAAGCCGCGACATATCTTTGACAATCAGCGTCGCCACTTCTCCGTTTTCAATCCGTTCCAGAAGTTCGCTCCAACTCGGACGGTTGAAGTTCGTTCCAGAGTATCCGTCGTCCACGAAAAACGCAGTATTTGAGAAATGATTTTCTTTTGCGTATTTACTTAAAATTGCCTTTTGATTAACAATGCTGTTGCTGTCGCCCTGTAATTCGTCGTCGCGTGATAAGCGGCAATAGAGGGCGGTAATTTTGTCAGACTGCCATAACATAGTTTCTGCTCCTTTCATCGGCGGGCAGTCTGCTAATACAGGATTGCTTACCCCTATTTTATCGGCTCCGGCATTTTTAATCAACATCTTTTTTGCCCTTTTCCTGCTCCATAAGGCGTAAAACCTTGTGGGGCAGGCTCCTTTCCCCGTCATAACTGCCTGTAAAGCGATACAGCGTCCTGCCAGATTTTATCGTTACTTCATGCGTTGGCAATTCTTGAAACAGCGGATTTTCCACCACGATATGCCCGTCCTTGATTTTGCGTTTCCGTTCCATTTCTTTCCCGTCCTTTCTAAAGATAAAACTGAATAGCAAGCATAGAGAACGGATAGCCGTTCTCGTAAAATGCCCGTCTGCCGCCGGAGCATTTTGCTTGTTGGGAAGTATCCCAAACCCTCATTTCATTAAACTTTTGAATTGCAGAAGCAATCGCCGTTCCAATTGCCAGACTTCTTCCATGGCGCGTTTTATCTCGTCCATGTCGTCTGCGTAAATTCGTCCGGTTTCGTTGATACGCTTTGCAATCTGATTGATATTCACGCCGATTTTCTGAAGCTGCGCCGTATGCCCTTTGACTTCCTGCAAATCAAGCGTGATAATGTAGCCGTCAATGAGTATTTTCCGAGCATAGGCAGAAAGATTGAGTGTCGGTATCTGTTGCATTTTTTCTTCAATCAATGCCCGTTCTTCTTCTGTTACCCGAATAATGATTTGCACGTTTCGTTTCCTGTTTTCCATGAGTAGCCCCCCTTTCGCTAACAAGACGTTTGCAAGCGGTTTTTCTACCCGCTTTGTGATAATTTTTCTTTCACTACCTACTACACCAGACATGGCAATTTTGCCGAAGATTTTAGAAAAGTTTAAGAAATATTTTTTCCTACTTCCTACTACGGGAAACGCGCCGAAAATGCCAAACATACACCGAAAAATATTCCATATTTTTAATTGCGCTATATCAAAGTGTCGATTGACTTTTTAGTATCAAAATGATAATATTTTCATATATCAACGCAGGAGGGTGAAAGATGACAGGTAGGCTTATGGAGTGCATTACAAATCCGGTGAAATGTAAGTTACTGCTTGAAATACATTCAAAGGGGAAAGCAACTGCAAAACAGTTAGCCGATATTTATACCGACATTCCCCAAGCTACCTTATACCGGCATCTCAAAAAAATGTTAAGCGACGGTATTTTACAGGTGGTGGAAGAAACACAGGTGCGCGGTACGGTAGAAAAAACTTATTCGTTGGCACATAACCTCATCAGCGATATAGAAACAATCGTCGAGAAAAATTCCGGCGAACTTTATATGCAGTATTTCATGCAATATTTCATTGGGTTTGCAAAACAGTTTCAAGAATATTGCCACTCTCCGAATATCAATATCAAAAAAGATATGACGGGATTTTCTCTTTCCCCGCTATATCTGTCTGATGATGAATTGACTTCTCTTATAAAAAATATTTCTCAAATAATCAGCGCGGTAAAAAGTAATGAACCCAATTCGGAGCGCAAGCTGCGGACGATAGGCATAATCGTATCTCCGGCAGAAAATACAGATAAATAAAATGACCGTCCCAAACCAGAGGGACGGTTTCTATTGACTTTATATTATCATTATGATAATATTATTGAAACGATAAAATACAGGAGGAAAAACAATGAACACATTATTTGAAATTATGCCTTTACTAGCTCCCATTCTGTTGGTAGACATTATTCTTGCAGTAGCGGCGGTAAGACACATTCTGCGACACCCACGCTATCGTTTCGGAAATAAAACCATGTGGCTTGTAATTGCCGTGGTCCTCTTACTCTTTGGACCGATTATTTATTTTGTCTTTGGAAAGGGGGAGAACGAATGAACGTCCTCACAATACAAAATTTATCAAAAAGTTTTGGAAAACAGACAATCATTGACAATCTTAATCTGTCTGTTCCAGAGAGAAGTGTCTTTGGCTTCATAGGGAAAAATGGTGCTGGCAAAACAACAACTATGAAAATGGTATTGGGACTGTTACAGCCCGACAAGGGAGAAATCCATGTCTGCAATGAGCCTGTTTGTTTTGGACAGACAAGGACAAATCAATATATTGGATATTTGCCGGACGTTCCGGAATTTTATAACTATATGACGCCGATACAGTATCTAAAGCTATGCGGAGAAGTCATTGGTCTATCAAAAACCGAAATTTCAAAAAGAAGTGATGAACTTCTCTCCCTTGTCGGTCTAAACGATGTAACAAAGCAAATCGGCGGATTTTCTCGCGGTATGAAACAACGATTAGGAATTGCACAGGCATTGCTCACACAGCCCAAATTACTGATTTGTGATGAACCGACAAGTGCGCTTGACCCCGTAGGAAGAAAAGAGATTTTGGATATTCTTTATAAAATCAGCGGAACGACAACGGTGTTGTTTTCCACGCATATTCTTTCTGATGTGGAGCGCATTTGCGACCATGCAGCCTTTTTGAATGAGGGAAAAATCGCTGTTACTGGAACACTTGCAGAAATTAAGGCTTTACATGGACATGACAGCTTGCTTTTAGAATTTTCGGCGGATCAAGATTTACAGCTTTTCAAAAAACAAAAATCCATAGAGCCATTGCTACTTCATTCCGAAGAAAATAACAGGGAACTTATTTTGCATAGTCGAGATATGGTAAGTGTGCAAAAATTATTGTTTCGTGTACTTGCGGAAACAGGGATTTGTCCCGTAAAAATAGAACTTATGGAGCCGTCCCTTGAAAGTCTGTTTTTGGAGGTAGTGAAATGAGTGGATATATTGCTTTTATAAAAAAAGAGTTTACGGAAAATATGAAGAACTATCGTTTCCTTATTCTGTTCGCAGTCTTTCTGATTTTTGGTATTATGAGTGCATTTCTCGCAAAGTTTACGCCGGAAATATTATCGGCTTTAGCCGCAGATATGGAAATGACCTCTGAACCAGTCGCTTTGGACGCATGGAAACAATTTTACAAGAACATTTCCGGCGTTGGTTTCAGTGCATTTATCATTTTGTTTGGAAGTTGTCTGTCAAATGAATATTCCAAAGGAACCTTGGTTTTAATGGTTACGAAAGGATTATCCCGTAAAGCTGTTATCCTTGCGAAATATACGGTAGCCGCCGCGCTTATGACAATCAGTTATTGGATTGGATATGCTTCTACATACGGTTATACAGCCCTTTTATGGAATGATAACCACCTTTCAAATGTTGCTTTCGCGGCAGTTTCACTTTGGATAGTCGGCTTTCTATATTTGAGTATTTTAATGATTGGGTGCGTGATATTCAAACAAACTTTTACAAGCATACTCTTTACAGGCGGCATTGTCGCCATAATATCCTTACTCGGAATGATAGAACCGATTGCGAAATTCAATCCATTCATTTTAACTTCAAAAAATATAGATTTGATTTCCGGCGAAGCTGTTCCGGCAGAATTTATGATACCTGCTGTTATTTCCATTGCCTTATCCATTTTGGGGGTGTTGATTGCCATTCGCCTTTTCAATAAAAAGCAGCTTTAATTGTCGAATTTACAGCGATTTGAAGAAATACTCTTGAAGTCAACAATTTAACATCTGCGTAAATCTGCTGGACGACGGCAAAAGAAAAAAGCCGTCGTCCAGCAGACGTACTTCTATGCTCTTAATGCGGCGGCTTAGACTAAGCCGCTGTTTTATTATGGCGGCTTCGGGAGGTAGCCGTCATGTTGATTACAGTTATCACGAATAGCAGATTGTCAAAAAAATCCTATTTTCTGCAACGGCATATTCCGGTCATAGAGATGAACACACAAATCATCATAATTACTTAAATAACTCATATTACCAAACGCCTATGCGGTTTTATGCCTGCATGGGCGTTTGTTGTAATAGCCCCCTACTGGAAGGAAAGGGGGTGATGAGAAAATGAGGTATTCCGAACAATTTATGGAGCATATCGAATATGCCTTTGCCGCGTTCTGTAAAATCGTTCTCCGCAATGCGGCAATCAGCGCGTACCGCGATTTGGGACGGAAACAGAAGCATGAAGTATCACTTGACTATCTGATGTCGGAAACGTCTTTTGAACCGTTTGCAACCGATAACTATTTTGAGCAGTATGTTTATGAGAAGCCGACTGTTTTTGTCGTGCAAGGGAAAGAAGTCGTCGTTACAAGTAAACGGTTAGCCGACGCATTAGCTAACCTGTCAGAACAAAGGCGTACTGTTCTGCTGATGAATTTCTTCCTCGGTTACAGCGAAAGAAAAATCGGGAATGAATACAAAAGAAGCAGAAGTGCAGTCAACTACTGGAAACTGGCGGCATTGAAGCAGTTAAGAAAAGAACTGGAGAAAACAAAACATGAGGAATAAGAAACTGATACCCTTTGAAACCATTGAGAAAGCTGTTGCCGGCGAGCCGGAAGCCATAGACGCGGTACTGCGGCATTACACAGCGCGGATTAAATATCTGTCTACTTATCGCGGGCATATTAACGACGATATTCAAGACCGTTTGAAAGCACAGCTTATCAAAGCTATCCTGCAATTCCGTTTTGACAGGTAAGAAGTAGCAAAGCCAGAAAAAGCCGTCAAGGATAAAATGCACGCTTGCGTGTCCTTGACGGCTTTCCCTGTCTTTGCTGTTGGGCAGCCAAGAGAGCGCAATCGGATAAACCGCTTACGCTCTCTATCCATTATGGAATGTTACGCGATAGAGTGTGCTTCTTGCTTGATTTAAGCGGCATTACAGAGAAGATAAGGGCAGGGGTAAGGGTTTTATACTCCCACCCTTAAAAATGAGGTTCTACTGCGTAACATAACAAACGATATTTTTATATTGCCGTTTCCATTCCGTTCTTTTCCATTCCGGCGGCTCTGCCGTTTTGCTTTGCCCCCAAATGAGAGAGATTAGGGAAAGGATAGGAAGGGAATGGGTATTTGATTAAATCTGTATTTGGTATTTCTCTAGTGTACTGACCTTGTTATATTTAGCTTAATTATATTCCATCTACAGTGCCAAA
>CAJUAA010000009.1 GCA_910584205.1 uncultured Lachnospiraceae bacterium | reverse complement strand
GCGGTGCAGGAGGGCATGAGCGAGAGCCAGACTTTAAAGACGATGGTGCATGAAAATGCCCATTCCATGCTGCATGATAAAGATGTAAATGAGGATACGTCCGTGGCGGAGGCGGGACTTGCCGCCGTGTCCGGTCAGTAGAATCTGTTTTTCGGGATGGACAGGGCCGGAAGCCTGCAGGAAGCGGGCTTCCGGCTTTTTGTGTGCGCTGCCGTGGGAACAGGGGAAAACTTCTGTCCGGACTGCATGGAAAAGGGAGCGGAATCGGGCTTTTGCGTGCAAAAACGGTTGACAAAGTGTACTGTGAAAAATATAATGTTCAGTATGTCAGGGTATAGAGATCGACGGCTGCCGGCGCCGGCTTTCGGGCTTTTCAGGAGAGGAGCGGCGGTCAGGGAATCCTGTGGAGAGGAATATGGTATATGGCATTGAAAAAGAAACCGGTAAAAGGTATGAAGGATATCCTGCCTGCGGAAATGCAGGTGCGGGATTATGTAACAGGCTTGATCAAAGAGACCTATAAAAGCTTTGGATTTTCCCCCATCGAAACCCCGTGCGTGGAGCACATTGAAAATCTGTGCAGCAAACAGGGCGGAGATAATGAAAAGCTGATTTTCAAGATTATGAAAAGGGGAGAGAAGCTGAATCTGGAGAAGGCGGAATCGGAGACGGACCTGACGGACAGCGGGCTTCGGTACGATCTGACCGTGCCTCTTTCCAGATTTTATTCCAACAACGCCAACAGCCTGCCCAGCCCCTTTAAGGCGCTGCAGATCGGGAGCGTGTGGAGGGCGGACCAGCCGCAGAGAGGGCGGTTCCGTCAGTTTGTCCAGTGTGATATTGATATTCTCGGAGAGGCCAGCTGTCTGGCGGAGATCGAGCTGATTCTGGCGACGACGACGCTTCTGGGAAAACTGAATTTTTCGGATTTCAAGGTGCGGATCAATGAGAGACGGATCCTGAAGGCCATGGCGGTGTACAGCGGATTTAAGGAAGAACAGTTTGACCTGATCTTCATCATCCTGGACAAGATGGACAAGATCGGCTGGGACGGCGTAAAAGCGGAGCTGCTGGAGGCAGGGTTTGAGCAGGAAAAGGTAGAACGGTATGTGAACCTGTTCACGGATATGGAAAACGCCGGGGACGGGCTGCGGTATATGGAGGAAAAGCTTTCGGGAATCCTGGAGGACGGTGTGATCGACAACCTGCGGACGATCCGGCAGAGCGTGGAGGCGACCAGCACGTGCAGATTCGAACTGGAGTTCGATCCGACGCTGGTGCGCGGTATGTCCTATTATACGGGGACGATCTTTGAGATCGAGATGGAACAGTTCGGAAGCTCGGTTGCGGGAGGCGGACGCTATGACAAAATGATCGGAAAATTCACCGGCAGCGACGTGCCGGCGTGCGGATTTTCCATCGGCTTTGAGCGGATCATCACGATCCTGATGGAGCAGGGCTTCGAGATTCCGGGAGCGGCTGTGAAGAAGGCATATCTGGTGGAAAAGAAGATGCCTGCAGAAAAGCTGTGCGACGTGCTGAAGGAAGCGAAGGCGGAGCGGGAGAGCGGAACCCAGGTGCTGGTGACGCTCATGAACAAGAACAAGAAATTCCAGAAGGAACAGCTGATGAAAGAAGGCTATACGGAGTTCCGGGAATTTTTTAACCGATAAAGCATAAAAAGCAGCAGGCTGTTTCCGAACGTGAGATCAGAACCGGCAGAAACAGCGGCAGAGAAGAAAAGAGGATGAAAGATGGCAGAGACGATGAAAGGACTGCACAGAAGCCACCGGTGCGCGGAGCTTGGCACCGCCAATATCGGCGAGACGGTTACGGTTATGGGCTGGGTGCAGAAGAGCAGAAATAAAGGCGGTATTATCTTTGTGGATTTAAGGGACCGTTCCGGCATCCTGCAGCTGATCTTTGAGGAAGCGGACTGCGGCGGGGACAATTTCGCAAAGGCGGAGAAGCTGCGCAGCGAGTTTGTAGTGGCGGCGACGGGAAAGGTGGAAGCCAGGTCCGGTGCGGTCAATGAGAACCTGGCGACCGGCGGGATCGAGGTCCGCGTGGCCGAAGTGCGGGTGCTGTCGGAAGCGCAGACGCCGCCCTTCCCCATTGAGGCTGATTCAAAGACGAAGGAGGAGCTGCGGTTAAAATACCGTTTTCTGGATCTGAGAAGGCCGGATATCCAGAGCAAGCTGATGCTCAGGAGCCAGGTGGCAACCAAAGTTCGGGCGGTACTGGCGGAGGAAGGCTTCCTGGAGATCGAGACGCCGATCCTGATCAAGAGCACGCCGGAGGGAGCAAGGGATTATCTGGTGCCCAGCCGGGTGCATCAGGGAAAATTCTATGCGCTGCCCCAGTCTCCACAGTTGTTTAAACAACTTTTGATGTGTTCCGGCTACGACCGGTATTTCCAGATCGCCAAATGTTTCCGGGACGAGGATCTGCGGGCGGACCGCCAGCCGGAATTTACCCAGATCGACATGGAGATGTCCTTTGTGGACGTGGACGACGTGATCGCGGTCAACGAGCGTTTGATTCAAAAGGTGTTCAAGGATGCCATCGGCCTGGACGTACCGCTGCCGATTCCCAGGATGACCTGGCAGGAGGCCATGGACCGCTACGGCTCGGACAAGCCGGATACCCGTTTCGGGATGGAGCTTGTGGATGTGTCAAAGGCCGTGGAGGGCTGCGGCTTCGGCGTGTTTACCGGGGCGCTGGAAAACGGCGGAAGCGTCCGCGGCATCAACGCAAAGGGACAGGGACAGATGCCCCGCAAGAAGATTGACGCACTGGTGGAGTTCGCCAAAGGCTTTGGGGCGAAAGGTCTGGCCTACGCGGCGATCCAGCCGGACGGCAGCGTCAAGTCCTCGTTTGCGAAATTTATGACGGAGGAGCAGATGAAAGCGCTGACGGAGGCCATGGACGCGCAGCCGGGCGACCTGCTTTTGTTTGCGGCGGATAAAAATAAAGTAGTATGGGACGTACTGGGCAATCTTCGTCTGGAGATCGCGCGGAATCTGGAGCTTTTTGATAAGAATCAGTTCCGCTTCCTGTGGGTGACCGAGTTCCCGCTTCTGGAGTGGTCCGAGGAGCAGGGACGCTATGTGGCCATGCACCATCCGTTCACCATGCCCATGGAGGAGGATCTGGACAAGCTTGACAGCGATCCGGGAGCGGTCCGGGCGAAAGCGTACGATATCGTACTGAACGGCACGGAGCTGGGCGGCGGTTCGGTCCGTATCTTCCAGGCGGACGTGCAGGAGAAGATGTTCGAGGTGCTGGGCTTTACGAAGGAGCAGGCGCAGGAGCGTTTCGGATTCCTTCTGGATGCGTTCCAATACGGCGTACCGCCTCACGCAGGACTGGCGTACGGTTTTGACCGGCTGATGATGCTGATGACGGGAGCGGACAGCATCCGCGAGGTCATCGCCTTCCCGAAGGTGAAGGACGCTTCGGACCTGATGAGCAACGCGCCGGACGTGGTGGACCCGGTGCAGCTTGAAGAGCTGGGAATCGGGATCATAGCGGAAGAAAAAACAGAATAATCGTTTATTTTACAGGAAACCAGCCGGTAAATGGCTGGTTTCTTATTTTGCTGTAACGAAATGATTTCGTCGTGTCTCATAATAAGTGTAAGAAATACAGCAGAAAAGGAGGTGGGCGTTTGGATGGAACAGAGCAGAAGCAGTTGGAAGCCATGTATGAGCAGGAGGCAAAAAATATCTATAAATACCTGTACCATCTGTGTCAGAATAAGGAAACAGCAGAGGATCTGACAGCGGAAACTTTTCTCAGGGCGGCAAAATCCCTGTCCCGGTTCAGAGGAGAATGCAAAGAATCCGTGTGGCTCTGTCAGATTGCAAAACATCTGTGGTGCAGGGAATTAAAACGACAGAAAAAGACAGAACCCCTGACCTGTGACGTGGAAGCGGTTTCAGAGCAGGATGTGGAGGAGCAGGTGCTGGCTTCCCTTGGGAGACTGGAGTGGTTTCAGAAAATGCAGGGACTGGAGCCGGTAACCAGAGAGGTTATGTACCTGAGGCTGTATGGGGATCTGTCTTTTCGGGAGATCGGAGAAGTACTGGGCCGGTCGGAAAACTGGGCGCGGGTGACTTTTTACCGGGGAAAACAGAAAATGAAAGGAGTGTATCAGAATGGAAAAGATAAACTGTGAAATCATACGGGATCTGCTTCCGGGTTATGTGGATGGTTTGACCAGTGAATACACGAACGAAGCAGTAAAAAGACATCTCGACCACTGCGAAGACTGCAGAGAAATCCATGCGAATATGGTAGAGGACCTGTATCCGCCGGAAGAAGACAGGATTCCGGAGCCTGTGGGACTGGTGGCTTTTTTTAAGAAAGTCAGGAGCAGAGCATTTTTGAAAGGCGTCCTGATCGCATCCGTAGTCTGCCTGACGGTTGGAGGGCTGGCGGAAGCATATCAGTATGCCAGAAAGCCGGTGTCGGTTCCGGCAGAGGCCGTTACGTCCGAGTGCTATCGGATGGAAGACGGGAGCGTCTGCGTTGTGGTGAAGGTGGATGAGAATTATCCGGTGACCAGAGGCTGGAGCTGGGATAATCAGATGCCCATGACCATGCACGCGGCCACGGATCAGGTGCGGGTCGGCTGGCTGTATTGGCTGGAGGATCACATTGGCCTGGGAAGCGGTTCGGAAAACGAGAAGATGATGATGATTCCGAAGGAGGAAGCAGAGGATGGGCAGATTCTGTTTATGGAACTTACCGCATGGGATCATGGAACAGAAGGGGCGTCGAAAACGCTCTACGACAAAGATACGGAACTTCAGCCGGCAGGTGAAGAAATGGAACAGAAGGTGAAAGGGGGAAAGGTATACAATTACTGGCTGGTCGACCTCTTCGGGTACCGGTAAAACGGGCGGCCAGGCGGCGCTGAAGAATCCAGCCTTATGAAAATGTCGGAAAATGCGGCGGAATCCTCGGATTTATCGAAAAAAGATCGAAAAATCAGGCAAAATTCATTGCCTGAGACGGCTGTCCTGTGGTAGAATAGTTAGAAATTCGTGTTCACAGGGAGGGTGTTATATGTTACAGATGATTGAACAGGTAAATACAGCGGTCAACGATTTTGTATGGGGCGTTCCCGCCATGATCTGCATCATCGGCGTAGGGCTGCTTTTGAGTATCCGGACCGGTTTCCTGCAGATTCGGGAATTCCCGTATATGCTGCGGGTGACGATCGGCAGGATGTTTCACAAAAAAGAGGCCAGAGAGGGAGCTATGACGCCCTTTCAGGCGGTCTGTACCGCGCTGGCGGCCACCGTCGGGACCGGCAATATTGCGGGAGTGGCAGGAGCCATCGCCATCGGAGGGCCCGGCGCGGTGTTCTGGATGTGGGTATCTGCGTTTCTCGGCATGTGCACCAAGTTTTCAGAGGTGACGCTGGCAGTGCATTTCCGGGAGAAGAACGAGAAGGGCGATTATGTAGGCGGCCCCATGTACTATATCAAGAACGGCCTTGGAGGGAAGTTTATGTGGCTGGCCGTCATCTATTCGCTTCTGGGGATTCTGACTGTATTCGGGACCGGCAACGCCACGCAGGTGAATACGATCACTGCGGCTGTGGATTCGGCGCTTCTGAATTACGGAGTCATCGACGAGGGAATGAAGGGCGCGGTGAACGTGGGGATCGGCATTCTGATCACGGCGGTGGTCCTGCTGGTGCTGGTAGGAGGCGTCCGGCGGATCGGCATGGTGACCGAGCGTCTGGTACCGTTTATGGCGGTGCTTTATGTGGTCCTGGGGCTTGGAGTCATGGTCCTGAACGCGGGCCGGGTGCCCGGAGTCTTTGCCGTGATCGTACAGAGCGCGTTCTCGCCGGCGGCGTTTACCGGCGGAGTCGTGGGGAGCCTGTTCGCCAGTATGAAAAAAGGCGTGTCCAGAGGGATTTTCTCCAATGAGGCGGGACTTGGTACCGGCTCCATCGCCCACGCTACGGCAGATACGAAAGAGGCGGTGCAGCAGGGATACTGGGGAATCTTTGAGGTGTTTGCGGATACGATCGTCATCTGTACACTGACGGCCATGGTGATCCTGTGCAGCGGCGTGGACATCAGCTACGGAGCGGCGGCAGGCGCGGAGCTGACCATCAGCGGCTTCACCAGCGTCTACGGCAACTGGATCTCGATCTTTACGGCGGTGGCCATGTGCTGCTTTGCGTTTTCCACGATCATCGGCTGGGGGCTTTACGGAACCCGCTGCAGCGAGTTCGTGTTCGGAATAAAATACAATAAGGTATTTATGATAGTCTATGCGCTGGTAGCCATGGTGGGAGCTACCATGGATCTGGGACTGCTCTGGAGCATTGCGGATACGTTCAATGGACTGATGGCGATTCCCAACCTGATCGCGCTGTTCCTGCTGTCGGGAACCGTGGTGAAGCTGGTAAAAGAATATAAGCTGAAAAGGAATGCGGGCTAGTATCGATTTCCATTAAAAAATAAGAAAATCTCGTGGGATTTCATGTATTTAAACATGATTCCTACGGGATTTTCTTTTTTTGTATGTAAAGAAACGGTACTTTACAGAGGCAGCAGAAGCTGTGAAACGGCTATGGCAGTAGGTCCAATATATTTTTTGTTTGAAAATGGCTGATGTTTAATACATAAATCCGAAGGAAGCATAGGGTTAATGAGATAAAGCTGTTCTGAAAACAGTTTGACAATGGAATCATGTTCAAAAAGATCTCCCATAAGAACCAGCTTATCCGGAGCCAGTATGTGTATGGCATTGTTTGTGACGCCGGCTAAAGCATGAGCACAGGTGGTAAGAAAATCCCAAAGTATACAGGTGTCGCCTGCGGTGTCAAGATATTGTGACAGATTTCCCCGGGAAGGAGAGCCTATGGTTTTTTTCAACTCGGCAAGTTCTCCATCCGGACAGCTGACGGTATTTTTTTTAATAAAATCTACAATAGCATCAGCAGAAATAGAAGGCTCCAGACAGCCGATTCGTCCACAATTACATTTTTGACCGTTCTTTTCTGTTATTTGATTATGCCCAATTTCCGTAGACTGGTAGTTATATCCTTTATATACCTGGCCCCGGATAGCCATAGCAGATCCGACTCCTGGTCCCCATTTTAACATTAGAATATTCTGTGCCCTGGTTGTGATATCCGTGTATAGAAGTTCGCTGAGAAGAAAGGCGCAGACATTACTCTCTACAGCTGCCGGAAAAGAAAATTCTTCTTCGAAATACTGTTTAACAGGAACAGGATGTTCAAAAAGCCGGAAAGGATGCAGTGCGATTCCCTCATCCTGATTGACCGGGCCAATGATGGTGATTCCGGCGCCCAGAATTTTTTCGGTAGAAATAGAAAATTCCCAGAGCATCTTGATACATTCTTTGGCAATGTTGGAACAAAGAGTCCGAGGATCGCTGCCCGTGGGTGTAAGGGAGGGACATTCCACCAAAATATCGCCTTTTAAGTTTGTCAGGGCAATATTAATATAGTAAGAATGGATGTCAATGGCAAGAATATATTTCCAGTCATAATTAACAGTCAAAGGAGCCCTGCGCCTTCCGGCTCTGGGCTGACTTTCCGGGAAATAGTCTTCTTTCTGAACCAGCAGACCCTCATTCAAAAATTCATTAACAATCATTGTTACGGCAGCGGTTGTGATATTCAGATGATTGGCAATATCTGTTCTGGATAAGATACCATGAGAAAAAAGTAATTGTAGGGTCATTGACCGATTACTGGATTTTGTCTGATTTGTATTCAGTCCGCTTTTCTTCATTGATATACCTCTTATTAACATTATGACCTTATGACACATTTATCATATATTTAATTATATTAAAAAATAAAAAAATATGCAATGAGTATTTGAAATACAAATGTATTTATACAAAATGCACAAAATCAAATAACAAAATATGTGTATTATTCAAATTGACAAAGATCTTGAAAGTTGATACTATAGAAATACAATATTTAATTAACTTATTTAATTAAAAGATTATCTCAAATAAAATGGAGATAAGCAAAAGGCGGAAAAAGGAGGAAAAAATGAAAAGAAGAAGTAAGAAGTTAATCAGTTTGCTTGTGGCAACAGGTCTCCTGGCGGGTTCGCTGGCAGGATGTGGGAATTCCGATAAAGGTTCGGATCCTTCCTCAGGTTCGGAAGCAGGCACGGAAACGGGCGCAGAAGCGGGAGCGGAAAATCTTTCAATAGTAGTCAGTCATCAGCCTTACAGCCACGGACTTCCAAGTTATATTGGAGAACAGGAGGGAACCTTCTCAGATGCGGGACTGGATATGGAGATTCTCTGGTTTTCCGGCGGGAATACACAGAATGAAGCTCTGGGAGCGGATGAGTGGGAAGTTGGAGCTTATGGTTCCGCTCCGGCTATTGCAGCAGGTGTTGCATACAACGCCAGGATCATTGGCATCAATGTGGAAGATTCTGTTTCCATTGACTATTTTGTAAGACCGGACAGTGATATTGCTCAAATACAGGGAGAGGTAGAAGGATACCCTGATATTTATGGGAATGCTGATACCTGGAGAGGAAAGACAATCCTTTGTGCTACTTCTACAAGCGTTCATTTTGGACTGGTTGCAACATTGGCGAAGCTGGGATTAACTCAAAATGATGTAAATATTGTACATATGGATGTGCCGTCGGCTTATGCAGCGTTCAAAGCCGGCGAGGGAGATGTGGTAGCTCTTTGGGATCCGCAGTCTTATCAGGCAGAGGAAGAAGGATGGGTTCGGGTCTCCTGCGGGGAAGCGGCCGGAGAAGAATTTCCGACGATTTTCATAGCGTCAGAAAAAGCAATTGAGGAGAACTGGGATGGCGTTTATACATGGCTGAAAACCTATCTCGATATCTGTGATGAATATAAAGATGATAATGAGGGCCAGGCACAGTATCTGCTGGATATGCAGATTGATAATGGCATTGACACAGATGAAACGCTGGCACTGCGTTTTGTAGAGGATCGTCCGTTGCCTACGATTGAGAAGAACATTGAATACTTCAAAGGAGAGGCCGGCTCCAGAAAGATGGATGCAGTAATGGAAAATGTAATTGATTTTTTTGTATCTCAGGGAAGTTATACAGAGGAGGACAAACAGAGCTTAAGCGATAATGGTTTTATTGACAGCGAATTTATTAAAGCCATCGCAGAAGAAAAAGGACTTTCCATGGAATAATGTGGAACTTGACATAAAAAAGGGACCGTCCGCAGGATAGGGCAATACTCCTGTTTTGCGGACGTCTTTTGAAAAGAATGGAAGTATTAGAAAGGTATCTCTGTTTATGGAAAATAAAAAGAAAAGCAGAATCAAATATCTTGGCATGAGCGTTATGGGATTGGTTGTCTTTTTTGGCTTATGGGAGATAAGTGTTCGCTGGGGATGGGTATCAAACCGTACCCTGAGTCCGCCATCCACAATTATTCAAACGTTTGTTTATAAGCTTACCAATGTGAATCCGGATGGCTCTACTCTGCCTCAGCATTTTATGCAGAGTCTGCAGCTGGCTTTATCCAGTTTTGTAGTTGCTGTTGTCATAGGCGTACCGCTGGGATGGGTGATGGGATATTATAAAGCGGCAAGTTTTCTATTGAATCCGGTTTTTGAGATCGTTCGTCCCATTCCGCCTATTGCGTGGATCCCGATCATTATTTTAACTATGGGTATTGGTATGCCTGCGAAGATGTTCATTATCTTTGTGGCGGCATTTGTTCCCTGTGTTATCAATTCCTATCTGGGAATCAGGCTTACAGATCCTGTGAGAATTAATGTTGCCAAAACTTTTGGAGCCAGTGAATGGGAGATATTTACAACTGTATGCATACCATCTTCCATGAATATGGTATTTACCGGGATCCGTTTATCCCTGAACAACTCCTGGACGACGCTGGTGGCAGCGGAGATGCTTGCCGCGACCAGAGGTCTGGGTTATATGATTCAGCTCGGCAGGACATTGATTCGTCCGGATATCATTATTGTTGGAATGTTTACGATTGGCATTACAGGAGCGCTTCTTAACAATATCCTGGCGATGTTTGAGAAAAAAGTAGCTCCATGGAGGTATCGGGAATGAATAACACTGAGACAAAAAAATGGTATTATATTCTGCCTGTTATATCAATTGGTATCCTGATTGCAGGATGGGTGCTGCTGGCTCAGGGTGAAAACAGTATGGTTCCAACGCCATATGCGACTTTTATGAGATTTATGGATATTTGTATGAATCCTATCTCTAAAGCGATTCTTCCTGTGCATTTGTGGGTCAGCCTGCGGCGGGTGTTAATTGCTTTTGCCTTTGCGATTGTTCTTGGAATTGGTCTGGGAGTTGGCCTTGGATGGAGCACGCCTTTTCATGCATTTGTAGATCCGGTATTTGAAATTTTACGTCCAATTCCACCGATTGCCTGGATTCCTTTGGTAATCTTATGGTGTGGTATTGGGGAACTGCCTAAAGTAGTGATTGTTTTTATTGGTTCCTTTGTACCGATTGTGTTGAATACTTATTCGGGAATCAAGGAAATTGATCCGCTTTTGATTAATGCGGGTCTGGTGCTGGGGGCAAACAGGAAGCAGCTGCTGACGGAGATTACGCTTCCGGCTACTACTCCTGCGATTCTGGCGGGCATTCGGACGGCGCTTTCCAGTGGATGGATGTGTGTGGTGGCTGCGGAAATGATTGTTGCAAAGCAGGGAGTGGGTTTTCTGATCGTCCGGGGACAGGAATCCGGAGATACGGCACTCATTGTAGTCTGTATGCTGGTGATTGGTGTTGTAAGTCTTTTGTTGTCTACGATTTTAAGTAAGTTGGAAGGAGTACTTTGTCCATGGCAGTTCTCAAAAACAAAATAAGCCTGAAAAATATCAGTAAGACTTTCTATCTGAAGGATCGGACCGTAGAGGTGCTGAAAGACATTACTTTTGATGTGAAAGAGAATGAATTTCTGGTTTTGCTGGGACCCGGTCAATGCGGAAAGACCGTGATGCTGAATATTATAGCAGATCTGGAAAAGCAAACCTCCGGAGAGATTGCGTTTGACGGGGGCCGGCCTGCGATGGGAGATCTTGGGGTGGTATTCCAGAAATACGCACTATTTCCATGGAAAACAGTTATGGAAAATGTAGAGATGAATCAGAAGCTGAAGGGAGTGGATAAAGAAACACGAAGGGTAAAAGCACAGGGATATATTGATCTGGTTGGTCTTCGGGGGTTTGAATCGTCTCTTCCGAAACAGCTTTCCGGTGGAATGAAGCAGCGTGTCGGAATTGCAAGAGCCTATGCTTCTGAGTCTGATATCATGCTGATGGATGAACCCTTTGGAGCTCTGGATGCACAGACCAGATATCAGATGGAAGATGAAATTATCAAGATATGGGAAAAAAATAAAAGAACCATCGTGTTTGTTACAAATAATGTAGAGGAAGCAGTATATCTGGGAGACCGGATCCTTCTTCTGGCATCTCGCCCGTCATATATCAAGAAAGAATATATTGTAAATCTGCCAAGACCAAGAAGTCAGACAGACAGGGCATTTCTGGAGCTGCGTAACGAGATTGTAGAAAATACAGATCTGGATATTTAAGAAGGAATCAGGAGGAACGAATATGAGTGAAGACGCAAAAGTAAAGGTGCGCGGTTTGACAAAAAAATTTGGAGATCTTCTGGTTCTGGATAATATCTCTTTCGATGTGAAAAAAGGTGATTTTGTATGTATTGTTGGTCCGACAGGGTGTGGGAAGACAACTTTTCTGAATCTTCTTGTAAAATTGCTGGAACCGACAGAAGGGCAGATATTGATCGACAATGAGCCGGCAGATCCCAAAAAACATAATATGGCGTTTGTGTTTCAAGAGCCTTCTGCTTATCAATGGTTGACGGTGGAGGAAAATATTCAGTATGGTCTGAAGATTAAGAAGTATTCCAAAAACGTGATTGAGGAACGGACCAAAGAGATTTTGGAGACTCTTGGACTGGAAGGGGTACGTAAATCCTATCCTCATGAATTGAGCGCATCTCTGGAACAGCGTGTAGTGATTGGAAGGGCTTTTGCGCTTCATCCGGATCTGCTGCTGATGGATGAACCTTATGCGCAAATGGATATTAAGGTCCGCTATTATCTGGAGGATCAGGTGATCAAGCTTTGGCAGAAGACAGGGAGTACGGTACTCTTTATCACCCATAATATTGAGGAGGCCGTTTATCTGTCGGAAAAATGTCTGATTCTCTCCAATAAACCTACAACCATTAAGGAAGAGAAAAAGATTGATCTTCCAAGACCAAGAAATATCGCGGCTCCTGAGTTTATTGAACTGAGGGAATATGTGACAAGCCAGATTAAATGGTGGTAGCCATGGAGACAGGAACGAAAAGGACAGCGCCAATGCTGATACTTCCGGTTATCTGGGGCAGTTATTATGTGGCAAGCCAGCGGCTGGTAGGTTATACTTCCGTATTTACTTCCGGTGTGGGAATTCGTTTCCTGACCATGATACTTCTGACTGTTATCATGTGGAGACGGAAAGAACTGGCGCTTTTATTTCAGATTCGGGGAGTATGGAAACGGTTGCTGCTCATTGGCACTTTTGGATTTCTTCTGGATCTGACGGCGTTTATCGGCTTATCCATGTCTTCGGCGGCAAGCGGAACAGCTCTGCTGAAATGTGATGTTCTGATGGTAAATATTCTATCCATAATCATTTATAAACAGAAATTTACATGGAAATCATGGGGCTTTACTTTTGTAATGTTGTTTGGTGTAGTTTTGGTCATGGGTATAGATTTATCCAGTTTTCAGATAGGAGATCCGGGAAATATATTTTTTCTGTTAAGTGCATTTTTTGTATCATTGAATGCTTTTGTAATTAAAAGTGTTCAGTTGGATAAAAAGAATCCGGTCTGCGATGATGTAGTGGCATATTATAACAATATTGTTACCATGTTCTATTTCACAGGAACTTCCTTTATTATGGGAACTTTGGGACAGCTGCAGCTTGTTTTTCAGGAGAGAGAGGTTGGCCTGGCTCTGCTTTTGGCTGCACTGGGACAGACATTGATCTATGTGGTTTATTATTATAACCTGCGTAATTATCCAGTATGGCTTGTGAAGACATTCTTATTGCTCATGCCTTTGGTGTCCACCCTGATCACCTTTGTGCTGTTCCAGGAACGTATGATATTGGAACAGTACCTGGGCATGGCGGTGGTTATGGCTGGAGCATTTGGCATTTTGATGGAACAAAAGCATTTATAAAAATAAAAAATGAATAGTATGAGAAAATTTCAGGAGGAGATTGAAATGAAAGTAGTAATTGGTTCAGATAAGTCAGGTTTTACATTAAAAGAGGCGGTGAAGGCTCATTTGACTGAAAAAGGTTTTGAGGTGGAGGACTGCGGGACTCAGGATCTTGATCATGTGAAGCCGTTTTTTGTTACCGCGGCGGCTTTGGCGCCAAAGATTCAGAATGGTGAATTTGAAAAAGGAATCCTGGTCTGCGGAACGGGGGCAGGTATGGCAATTGTAGCGAATAAATATAAAGGTGTGTATGCAATGCCCTGTACAGATATTTATGATGCCAGGATGTGCAGGGCCATCAATGATGCAAATGTAATGACCATGGGTGGTTGGAAGCTGGCGCCTGAAGTGGGCTGTGAAATGGCGGATGTTTTTCTGACTACAGATTTTACGGAGGGTTTAGAGGAATGGCGCCAGGAGTTTTTAAAAGGGGCTAAGGAAAAGGTGACGGCTCTGGAAGAAGAGATTTGCGGCTGAGCAGAAAACGGTCATAGGAAGGAGTAAATAACATGCAGAATATAAATGAGATCAAAAAATTTGCCATTGACATCCGCAGGGAAACCATAAAATGCATTGGAAATCTGGGAGTTGGACATATTGGAGGCGCGCTGTCTATTGCAGATGTGCTGGCTGTTTTATACAGTGGCGTGATGAACGTGGATCCTGAGAATCCCGGGAAAGACGACAGGGATATGCTGGTAGTATCCAAAGGGCATGCAGGTCCGGCCGTATATGCCACATTGGCCTTGAAGGGATATTTTCCTATGGAGATGCTGGATACTCTGAACAGACCGGGAACAAATCTGCCAAGCCATTGTGATATGAATCGCACGCCGGGCATTGATATGACGACAGGTTCTCTGGGGCAGGGAGCAAGCTCTGCCATGGGAATTGCCTGTGGGAATCGTTTGAAGGGATATGATAATTATACATATTTGATTATCGGAGATGGAGAGGCGGAAGAAGGCCAGGTATGGGAGGCCGCAATTTTTGCACATGCAAAGAAATTGACCAAAGTGATTGCTTTTGTAGACTACAATAAATGTCAGATTGATGATTATGTGGAAAATCTGTGCGCCATGGGCGATATTGCTGCAAAGTTCGAGAGTTTTGGGTGGTATGCTCAGAATGTGGAAAATGGCAATGATGTAGAACAGATTTTGACCGCTGTTAATCATGCAAAGGCGCAGGATGAGCGTCCCAGTGCCATTATTTTAAATACGGTAAAAGGAAAAGGCTACAGTAAGATTGAAGGCTCCCTTGGATCGCACAATATGCCGGTAAGCGCGGAAATGGTAGAGGAAGCATTGACAGAGCTTTGTTTACAGGAAAAGGTAATGGAGGAGTAAAAGGAGGCTATTATGATCGTAAAAATTTCAAAAACACATGCGACAGGAGATAAGGAACTTAGAAAAGAATTCTGTGAAACTTTGATATCTATGGCGGAACAGGATGAGCGGGTGGTGGTTCTGGATGCAGATTTGATGAATGCGGCAGGGACAAAGCCGTTCCGTGAAGCGTTTCCGGAGAGAACGTTTGACTGCGGGGTACAGGAGGCAAATATGATCGGGGTGGCAGCGGGGCTGTCTTCCAGAGGCTTCATTCCTTTTGCTCATACTTTTGGTCCTTTTGCGTCTCGCCGGGCATGTGACCAGATCTTTATGTCCTGTGCGTATGCAAAACAGAATGTAAAGATAGTTGGTTCTGATCCGGGAATTACGGCTGCTTTGAATGGTGGAACGCATATGCCATTTGAGGATATAGGAATTATGAGTACGATTCCGGAAATGACAGTTGTAGAGCCATGCGATGCGGTAGCTGTAAGGGAAGTGACCAGACTTGCAAAAGAGACCTGCGGGACCTGGTATATGCGTCTGCACAGAAAACCGGCACCGGTTATCTATGAGGATGGAACAGAATTTCAGGTTGGGAAAGCCAATCTGCTGAGAGATGGAAAAGACGTGACCGTTGTTGCAGCGGGTTATCTGGTAGCGGAAGCTTTGAAAGCTGCAGAACTTCTGGAGACAGAAGGAATTTCGGCAAGAGTACTGGATATGTGGTGTATAAAGCCGTTGGATGAGGAAGCAGTTCTGAATGCGGTAAAGGATACGGGAGCCATTGTAACTGCTGAAAACCATAATGTGAGAAACGGCCTTGGTTCTGCAGTTGCTTCTGTACTGGCACTTCACGAATCAGCTCCGCTGGAGATGGTAGGTGTACAGGATGAGTTCGGGGAAGTGGGCGCGGTTTCCTATCTTGCGGAAAGATTTGGAATGACTGCAGAGACAATTGTACAGAAGGCGAAAAAAGTGATCCGGCGCAAATAAAAAATGATATTTGGGAAGAAATGGAGAAGCATATGAAAAACAGGATGATGAGGATGCCTGAGAAGGGACATCTGGTGGAAATGGAGGAGGAAATTCCTGAGATAAAAGAGAACCAGGTGCTTGTCAGGATTGAATACTGTGGAATCTGTGGATCGGATATGCATTTTTTTCAAAATGGAGCCATTGGAACGAGAAAGGCTCCGCCGGATTTTATCCTTGGACATGAAAGTGCAGGAACTATTGTTGAAACAGGAAAAGCGGTACAAAAGCTGAAGGCAGGAGACCGGGTGGCTCTGGAGCCGGGAATTCCCTGTGGAAAATGTGATTTTTGTAAAAACGGGAAATATAATTTATGTCCGGAGATCCGTTTTATGGCTGCGGCCATGCCGCCTACGGATGGAGCTTTAAGGCAGTATATGGTGTATCCGGAAGAATGGTGCTTTGCGCTTCCGGAAAATATTTCTACAATGGAAGGTTGTATGATTGAACCTCTGGCTGTGGGTATGCATGCAGCCAGAAGGGGCGGGGTGGAGCTTGGAAAAACAGTATTCATTATTGGTGTCGGAACTATAGGGTTTATGACGATGCTGGCCTGCAAAGCCATGGGAGCCAGCAGGATCATCGTTTCGGATGCTTTGCCGAAGCGCCTTGAAATGGCCGGGAAAATGGGTGCAGATGTCATGATCAATGCGAAAGAGGAAGAGGTAGAAACCAGAATTTTGCATGAAACAGGCGGTTTGGGCTGTGATATCGTGTTTGAGGCGGCGGGCAGTCCTTACACGCTGGCGTCTACCTGGAAGTATGTAAAGCGAGGCGGTGTGATCGTAAATGTAGGAAATGCTGGAGGCGAGGTTCCATATTCGTTTGGTGAACTTGCACGCAGGGAAGCGGATATCCGTCATGTTTGGCGTTACCGCCATATTTATCCGGCAGCTATTGAAGCTGTCAGCAGGGGAGTGATTCCTCTGAAAGATATAGAGCCGGCGATCTTTCCGTTTGAGGAGTCTCAGAAAGCATTTGAGTTTGCCTTTGAGCAAAGAAACAGGGTACTGAAAACAATAATTAAGATGTTTTGATGGAAAAGGAGATTTAGCTATGATGTGGGAATATTTACAGCCGGTTGTTATTCGGTTTGGTGAAGGTGTATCTGGTAAAATCCGGCAGGTGGCCAAAGATCTGGGATGCAGTAAAGGCCTTTTGGTCAGCGATCCGTTTTTTATGAAAAGCGGTCTTGCAGAAAAGATTGTAGAAACGAGTGAAGGCGTTCTGACAGGAATCTACAGTCAGATATCTCCTAACCCGGAGGTTGTGGAGGTAGATGCATGTGCAGAACAGATTCGAGAGAGTCAGATTGATTTTCTTGTGGCTTTGGGCGGTGGAAGTGCCCTGGACTGTGCAAAGGCAGCGGGTTCAATCTGTTTTACAGAGGATTCCATTCGTAAATACCATGGAACAGGGGAAAACATGCCCCAAAAGCATCTTCCTTTAATTGCAATTCCAACAACGGCAGGGACGGGCAGTGAAGTGACCTGTGTGGCGGTGTTGAGCGATAAGGAGCTTGGAAAGAAAGGGCCAATTGTTTCCAATGGATTTTATCCTTCCATTGCACTGATCGATCCGGAACTTACCTATACACTTCCGCCGTATATGACAGCAAGTACTGGAATTGATGTTCTTTGTCATGCGCTGGAAGGATTCTGGAGTAAAGGACATCAGCCTGTCTGTGATGCGCTTGCACTGCATGCATGTAAGATTGTATTCCGGTATTTAAAAACAGTTTATAATAACCCGCAGGATAAAGAAGCGCGTGCAAAGATGGCTGAGGCTTCTGTGATTGCAGGATTGGCTTTTACTCTTCCAAAAACCACCAGTTCTCACGCATGTTCTTTTCCTTTGACAAATCTTCTGCATATTCCTCATGGAGAAGCATGTGGATTGACTCTGGACTATTTTGCCCGAATCAATGCCGATGCTCAGAATGGAAGAGTGCATGAATTTGCAAAAGAGCTTGGATTTAAAGACATGTATGATATGGCCGATGCGATTCACCAGTTAAAAACGGATATTGGTTTAAGAACAAACCTGAAGGAATTCAATCTGACGGACGAACAGGTGGCCGATCTTGTAAGAATCAGCAGACATCCAAATCTGTATAATAATCCGATAGATATTACAGATGAAATGTTGAACGAAATGTATCAGTCCATGCGTTAGTAAAAAATTGGTTACGAATTAGTACATTACAGCCCATTTTGCTGATTGATAAGTGAAAAGAGGTGAAAAACATCTATCTGCATGGTTTTCGCCTCTTTTCACTTTATATAAATGCTATCTTTTTTTCCGTCTGTATTTTTCCTCGCAGTATTTGCACCGGTAGATCTCCTTTCGGGGATCGGTCAGCACAAAGATGTGATCCAGCTCCTGCTCGATGGAAGTGATGCAGCGGGGATTGTGGCATTTGGCGATGTTCTTGATCTCCAGAGGGAGCGACAGGCGCTTTTTGTCCACGATCTTGTCGTCCTTGATGATGTTGACCGTAATGTTGTGGTCGATGAAGCCGAGGGCGTCCAGATCGATTTCATCGATGGGACATTCGATCTTGATGATATCTTTCTTGCCCATCTTGTTGCTGCGGGCGTTTTTGATGATGGCGACGCAGCAGTCGAATTTATCCAGATTCAGATAGTGATAGATCTCCATGCTTCTGCCGGCCTCGATATGGTCCAGCACGAAGCCTTCATGAAGTACACCGATATTTAACATACTTTCACCTCCAGAAGTGTGAGAATCAGCGCCATGCGCACATAGACGCCGTACTGTACCTGACGGAAATACGCGGCCCGGGGGTCTTTGTCCACCTCCACGGAGATCTCGTTGACGCGGGGGAGCGGATGCATGACGATCATGTCTTCCTTTGCCAGCTTCATCTTCTTGTTGTTCAGTATGTAGAAATCCTTCAGGCGGATATAATCTTCTTCGTTGAAGAACCGTTCCCGCTGCACACGGGTCATGTACAGGATATCCAGTTCGGGCATCACGTCCTCGATGCGTTCCACTTCCTTATAGGGAATCTGCTGAGCCTCCAGCACGTCCTCCTTGATATATCCGGGAACCTTCAGTTCTTCCGGGGAGATAAAGACAAATGTGACGTGTTCATAGCGCGCCAGGGCACGGACCAGAGAATGGACGGTCCGCCCGAATTTCAGATCGCCGCACAGGCCGATGACGAGGTTGCCAAGCCGTCCCTTGAGGGAACGGATCGTAAGCAGGTCGGTTAAAGTTTGCGTGGGATGCTGATGCCCGCCGTCGCCGGCGTTGATCACGGGAATGGAAGAAACTGCGCTGGCGACCATGGGCGCGCCCTCCTTGGGATGACGCATGGCACAGATGTCAGCGTAACAGGATATCATGCGAATTGTATCGGAAACACTTTCTCCTTTGGCTGCGGAGCTGCTGGCCGCGGAAGAAAAACCGAAAATATTACCGCCAAGATTCAACATGGCAGCTTCAAAACTGAGTCGGGTCCTTGTGCTCGGTTCATAGAACAGAGTGGCAAGCTTTTTGCCGTCGCACGCATGTGCATATGTTTCCGGATGTCTCTCAATGTCACCGGCCAGATCGAGAAGCTGGTCCAGTTCCTCCACAGAGAAATCCAGAGGACTCATCAAATGTCTCATAGATACCTCCTATATCAGATGCTGTTAAAACTGCTATGAACAGGATACACGATATGGGAGGAAAATTCAACTTGTTTCTGGAGGAAAAAGGCTCCTTCCGGAAGTTTTCGTTCAGCGGACTCTTTGCAGAAGGATCTTCTCATAAAGGAGCCCCACCAGAAACCAGACCGGGGCGTAGTCCAGGCGGATCACGCCGTTTAAGTGGTAAGGCGTATGGCTGTAGTCCCACGGACACATGTTTTTCTGTTTCAGCAGCGTTCCGCTTACATATTCTCCCAGAAAAATGCAGGACATATAGACCAGTCCCCGCTTGATCAGCGGGGCCCGTTTCATCCTCTGCATCACGGGGGTGAGGAACGCGGCGCTTCCGTAGATGGGGAACATCCAGAGGGAAGAGCGGCCGGTCAGCTTCAGGTTGCGCACGCGGAAGGCGTGCAGGCTGGTCCAGAGGATTTCCATGGCCCAGCCGATTATTCCGCATCGTAAAAAATTCTGTCTTATCATGGGAGATAGTATGCGCCGTATGGTGATAATTATGCAGAGTTTACCGGAAGAAGGGAAAACGGCGGCATACGGGCAGCGGAAAGAAAAACGGCGTGCTTGAAAGTGCCGCTTTCCTGTGTTATGATGGGATGCAGTATATAAGGGAAGAGACAGACTTCAAGAAGGTGTGAAGAATCATGACATATGAGGAAGCGAAGAATTATCTGGAGGACTGCAATCAGTATGCGGGAGAATTTACGCTGGAGCCGTTAAAGGAGATGCTGAGGCGACTGGGAGACCCGCAGGACAGGCTGCAGTTCGTGCATATTGCGGGAACCAACGGGAAGGGTTCCGTGCTGGCGTATGTATCTACGGTCCTGAAGGAAGCGGGGTACCGGGTGGGGCGTTACATCTCCCCCACGATCTTCAGTTACCGGGAGCGGATTCAGGTAAACGAACAGTACATCTCCCGGGAGGATCTGGTGCGCCTGACCGGACGGGTCAGAGAAACAGGAGATCGGATGCTGGCGGAAGGGCTGCATCATCCGACTATGTTCGAGGCGGAGACGGCGCTGGCGTTTCTGTATTTTGCGGAGCAGGCATGCGACCTGGTGGTGCTGGAGTGCGGCATGGGCGGCAGGATGGACGCCACCAATGTGATCCGCCGTACGGCGGCGGCGGTGCTGGCATCCATCAGTATGGACCATATGGGATATCTGGGGGATACCCTGTCGGAGATCGCCGGAAACAAGGCGGGGATCATCAAGCCGGGCTGTACGGCGGTGACTGCGAAGCAGGAGCCGGAGGCGGAACGCGTGATCCGGGCGCAGGCGGAAGCGTGCGGCTGCCCGGTGGTGACGTCGTCCCCGGAGCGCGTGGAGAATCGGAAGCGGGGACTGTTCCGGCAGGCTTTTGACTATAAGGAACGGAAGCAGATGGAGATCACACTGTCTGGAGAACACCAGTTCGAAAACGCGGCCCTGGCGCTGGACGTGATCGACGTGCTGAGAGAGAAAGGGTATGAGATCCCGGAGGAGGCGGTCCGGGACGGATTTCGTAAGACCGCATGGACCGGGCGGTTCAGCGTGGTGGCGCAGGAGCCGTATTTCATCGTGGACGGAGCCCACAACCGGGACGCGGCAGAGAAGCTTGCCGCGAGCATCCGGAATTATCTGCAGGGAAAACGGCTGGTCTATATCATGGGCGTGCTGGCGGACAAAGAATATGACGCGGTGATCGAAAAGACCGTTGGTTACGCGTCGGAGATCATCACGGTCATGACGCCGGATAATGTGAGGGCGCTGCCGGCGGAGGAACTGGCGGAAGCCGTGGCAGCGCACAATCCCCGTGTGCAGGCGGCGCGGAGCATCGAGGACGCGGTAGACCGGGCTTACGAACTGGCGGGAAACGACGACGTGATCCTGGCGTTTGGCTCCCTTTCTTATCTGGGGGCGTTGATACGGGCTGTGCAGAACAAGACGGCGGGAGAGACAAAAGCAGCGGTGCAGGGAGGAGACAGAACATGACGGACTTACTGGAACTGAGGGAGCAGATCGACCGGATCGACCGGGAGATGGTGCGGTTGTTTGAAGAGCGGATGGATATCTGCAGGCAGGTGGCGGAGTATAAAATCGCCAATGGGAAAAAGGTACTGGACCGGGGAAGGGAGTTGGAGAAGCTGGATACGCTGGGCGCCATGGTGCACAACGAATTCAACCGACATGGAGTGCAGGAGCTGTTTCAGCAGATCATGTCCATGAGCAGGAAGCTGCAGTACCAGCTGTTGGAGCAGGAAGGCGTATCGGGAAGCCTTCCCTTTACCCGGATCGACCGGATCGACCGGAAACACTGCCGGGTCGTCTATCAGGGAGTGGAAGGGGCCTATCAGCACCAGGCGGCGCTGAAATATTTTGGGGAAGATGTGAACATCTTCCATATGGAAAGCTGGAGAGGGTGTATGGAAGCCATCAAGGAAGGCATGGCGGATTACGCGGTGCTTCCCATCGAAAATTCTTCGGCGGGAGAAGTGAACGACATCTATGATCTTCTGGAAGAATATGAAAATTACATCGTGGGCGAACAGATCCTGGAGATCAATCATGCGCTTCTGGGCGTTCCGGGAGCGAAGCTTTCGGACATCCGGACAGTCTATTCCCATCCGCAGGCGCTGATGCAGTGCTCGGTCTATCTGGAACAGCAGCATGGCTGGAAGCAGGAGAGCGTCGCCAATACGGCCATGGCGGCGGAAAAGGTGGCGGCGGACAAGGACAGATC
This sequence comes from uncultured Lachnospiraceae bacterium, assembly GCA_910584205.1. GTDB lineage: Bacteria > Bacillota > Clostridia > Lachnospirales > Lachnospiraceae > Hominiventricola. The sequence goes on along the minus strand of CAJUAA010000009.1, from coordinate 78,217 downwards.
CCAGGCGGCCATCGGAAGCGTGGCGGCGGCGGAGCATCACGGGCTTCAGATACTGAAGATGCCGCTGAACCACAACCGGTTCAATTCCACCCGCTTTATTGTTGTCACCAACCGAAAGATGTATGAGAAAGATGCGAAGAAGGTCAGCATCTGTTTTGAGCTGCCCCATAAAAGCGGAAGTCTTTACAACATCCTGTCCCATATCATTTACAACGACCTGAATATGTGCAAGATCGAGTCCAGGCCGATTCCGGAGCACAACTGGGAATATCATTTTTTTGTGGATTTTGACGGCAATCTGAATGACAGCGCGGTGAAAAACGCCATCCGGGGAATCATGGAAGAGGCGGTGAACTTTAAGATTCTGGGAAATTATTAGGAAGAGTAGAACACATATGAGAGAATTTTTGAAAATCGTATTCGGGCTGGCGTTTCCCATCGCCCTGCAGAACCTGATCAATACGGCAGTGACCACCGCGGACGTGGTCATGCTGGGCAAGGTGGGGGAGACGGCGCTTTCCAGCGGCTCGCTGGCGGGCCAGGTACAGTTTGTCATGAGCCTGATGATCTTCGGGATGACCTCCGGCGCTTCGGTGCTGACGGCGCAGTACTGGGGAAAGAAAGACATAAAGACCATAGAGAAAGTGTTCAGTATGACGCTCTGCTTTGCGCTGACGGCGGGTATCATCTTTTTCCTCGTGTCGGAATTTTTTCCGGAGCAGATCATGCATATCTTTTCTTCGGAGCAGGAAGTGATTGCGGGCGGGGCGTCTTATCTTCGGATCGTGGCGTTCAGCTATCCGCTGTCTGCGTTCTGTACCGGCTATCTGTACCTGATGCGCAGCATCGAGCGGGCGAAGATCGGGACGGCTGTCTTCGCCTGCTCCCTTGTGGCAAATGTGCTTATGAACGCGGTCTTTATCTTCGGGCTCCTGGGCCTGCCCGCCATGGGCGTGCGGGGAGCGGCTCTGGCCACGTTTCTGTCCCGATGTCTGGAATTTGTGATCGTTGTCTATTATATGTGGAAAGTCAACCGTCAGGTACGGGTCAGACGGGGATATTTCTTCCACTGGGATCGTCTGCTTCTGAAGGATTTTCTGGTCCTGTCGATCCCTGTGGTGCTCAATGAGACGCTCTGGGGCGCCGGGATGTCCGCCAACGCGGCGATTCTGGGACAGATGGGAAGTCCGGCTGCCGCGGCCAATTCGGTGGTCCGCGTGATCCGGGAGCTGGTGATGGTCATGAGCATCGGACTGTCCGCAGCCACCAGCGTGCTGGTGGGAAAAGCCATCGGAGAGAAGAAGCTGGATGAGGCGGAGACGTATGCAGGGAGGATGGTGTGCTTAAGCATCGGGGTGACTTCCTGCGCCAGCGCCGTGATGTTTTCCCTGCGGCACGTGATCGTCGGCGCACTGGTTCTGGGTCCGGAGGCGAAGGAATACCTGCTGTTTATGCTGGCGGTGCTGGCGGTCTACAATCTGTGCCAGTCGGTGACCTGTCCGGTCATCGTGGGCGTGCTGCGGGCAGGCGGAGATACCAGATTCGGCCTGATTCTGGAAGGCAGCGCCCTGTGGGTCGGCTCGATCTTCATGGGCTGGATCGGTGCGTTCCTTCTGCATCTGCCGGTAAAAGCGGTATTTGCGCTTCTGATGCTGGATGAATTTATCAAGCTGCCGTTCGCGGCATGGAGATACCGGTCGAAGGTGTGGCTTAAGGACGTGACAAGGTGACCGGTTTAGGGGAAATGGACCGGAATTCTGCAAAACCTTTGACAAATCAGGAAAAACCTCTTGCATTTGCCGGAACTTGTGATATACTGATAGTAACTGAATAACGTAGACTGAAGAAAGGGGTGGGCAAGAGTCCACTCCTTCTTATATGTTTGCCTGCGTGAAAAATCGCCGGATTTATGTCCGGCGGAAAACTGCCGGACAGAGAAAAGGAGAACTTATACTTGGCAAAAAGGGAAGTTTATGAATCGAAGACAGAAGCGCTTCTGATGCCTCTGATGGAGCAGCATCGGTTTGAGCTTGTGGATGTGGAGTTCGTCAGGGAAGCGGGGAACTGGTTTCTGAGGGCTTATATTGATAAGCCGGGCGGGATCACCATCGATGACTGCGAGCTGATCAGCCGTGCCCTGTCGGATGAACTGGATGAAAAGAATTTTATTGAGGAAAGCTATATCCTGGAGGTCAGCTCTCCGGGGCTGGGAAGGCCTCTGAAAAAGGAAAAGGATTTTATAAGAAGCCAGGGAGAGTCTGTAGAGGTAAAACTGTTCCGGCCTGTGGATAAGCAGAAAGAGTTCACGGGCATCCTGAAGGCGTGGGATAAAGATACCGTAACGCTGGGGTTTGAAGAGGAAGCCGTGCTGACGATCGAGAGGGACAATATCGCTCTGATCCGTCTTGCATTTGATTTTTAAGGAGGATAAGACAGAAAATGAACACTGAATTAAAGATGGCACTGGACATTTTGGAAAAGGAGAAAGATATCAGTAAAGAAGTGATGCTGGATGCCATTGAAAATTCCCTGATCACTGCCTGCAAGGGGCATTTTGGAAAGGACACCGATAATTTCCGTGTGACCATTGATCGGGAGACCTGCGATTTTCACGTTTATGTGGAGAAAACAGTCGTGGAGGAACCGGAGAATGATGTGACGGAGATCAGCCTGGCGGAAGCGAAGCTTCTGGACAGCAAGTACGAGCTGGGCGACATCGTGCAGGAAGAGGTGAAATCCAGGGAGTTCGGACGTATCACGACGCAGAATGCCAGGAACGTCATCCTCCAGAAAATCCGGGAAGAGGAACGCAAAGTACTGTTCAACCAGTATTACGGCAAGGAGAAGGACGTGGTCACCGGCGTGGTGCAGCGCTATATCGGAAGGAATGTGAGCGTGAACCTGGGCAAGGTGGATGCGATCCTGAATGAAAACGAGATGGTGAAGGATGAAGTATTCACACCTACGGAACGTATCAAAGTCTATATCCTGGAGGTGAAGGATACGACCAAGGGGCCGCGGATTCTGGTGTCCAGGACCCATCCGGAACTGGTGAAGCGCCTGTTCGAGTCAGAGGTGACGGAAGTGAGGGACGGTACGGTGGAGATCAAGAGCATTGCCAGAGAAGCGGGCTCCCGTACGAAGATCGCCGTATGGTCCAACGATCCGGACGTAGATCCGGTGGGTGCCTGCGTGGGAATGAACGGAGCCAGGGTCAATGCCATCGTCAATGAACTGAAGGGCGAGAAGATTGATATCATTAACTGGAATGAGAACCCGGCGCTTCTGATTGAGAACGCTCTGAGCCCGGCGAAGGTGGTGGTGGTGTTGGCAGATCCGGAAGACAAGACGGCGAAGGTGGTCGTACCGGACTATCAGCTGTCGCTTGCCATCGGCAAGGAAGGACAGAACGCAAGGCTTGCGGCTCGTCTGACGGGATTTAAGATCGACATCAAGAGCGAGAGCCAGGCCAACGCCATCGAGGGCTTCTACGAGGGCTTCTATGATGACGAGGACGAAGACGAGTACGAGGAAGAATACAGCGGGGACGACGGCCTCTATTACGAGGAGGAGGCCGGGGAATACCAGGAGCCGTCCGATGAGCTGGAAGAGCAGGAAGTGACAGAGTGGGAGCAGTAAGAAAGATACCAATGCGGAAATGTATCGGGTGCGGCGAGATGAAGAGCAAACGGGAGATGATACGGATCCTGCGTACGACAGAGAACGGGATCGTCCTGGACGCAACCGGAAAAAAGAACGGGCGCGGCGCTTATCTGTGCGGCAGTGAGGACTGTTTTCAAAAAGCCATGAAGTCAAAGGGACTGGAACGGGCGCTGAAGACGTCGATTCCCGGGGAAGTTTATGAAAGTCTGAAAAAGGAGATAGAGAAGCTTGCAGAAAAATAAAATTCTGTCATATCTTGGTCTTGCCACAAGGGCAGGCAGAGCAGTGAGCGGAGAATTTTGTGTGGAAAGGTCAGTGAGACGGCACAGGGCAAAACTGGTGCTTGTGGCGGAGGATGCTTCGGAAGCTTCCCAAAAGAATTTTCGCAATATTTGTACTTACTATAAGGTGCCGCTGTATATCTCTGGCAGCAGAGAAGAGCTTGGGGCAGCCTGTGGGAAAGAGGCAAGGGTGTCTGCGGCGATCGAGGATGACGGACTGGCGAATGCGGCGATCCGTTGCATACAGGAAACTGGTATTGGAGGTAGTAAGTATGTCGAATAAAAATATACGGGTGTATGAACTCGCGAAGGAATTGAAGAAAACCAGCAAAGAAGTAATGGCCTTACTGGCAGAGAAAAATATTGAGGTGACAACACATATGGCAACACTGGAAGAGAAGCAGGCAGCAATCGTGCGGGCGGAGCTTGGGAAGAATGTGCCGGCAAAAGAGGAAAAGCAGGAACAGAAGCAGGAAGGAAAACCGGAAACTGTTGCGGCTCCGGAGCAGAAGCCTGTTCAGAAGAAGAAAAAATTTATCGTTGTGCATAATCCGGAGAACAGCCGGGACAAAAAGAGTCCGGAACGCAGGACGCTTCCGAAGAAGCCGAGGGAGGACCGCCCCCAGCCGAAGAGGGAGGCGGTAAAGCCGGAAGCGCGGACAGCGGTGAAGCCGGAGGCGAAGGCCCCGGCGGCGAAACCGGAAGCAGTGAAACCGGAGGTAAAAACAGAGGAGAAGCCGATACAGAAGCAGGAAGGAAGAAGTCCCGAAACACGCAGCGGGAGCCGTCCGCCGGTTCGTGAGGGCGCAAGAGGCGACCGCTCGCAGGGAGAGCGCAGGGACAGCCGGAACCAGACGGAGCGCAGAGACGGAAGAGGCGGAACGGATCGCCCGGGCTACAACCGCGGGGACCGTCCGCAGGGAGAGCGCAGGGATAACCGGAATCATACGGAACGCAGAGACGGAAGAAGCGGAAGCGACCGTCCGGGCTATAACCGCGGGGACCGCCCGCAGGGCGACCGTCCGGGTTACAACCGCGGGGACCGTCCGGGTTATAACAGGAACGGCGGAAGCGACCGTCCGGGATTTAACCGGAATAACAACGGCGGCGACCGTCCAAACTATAATCGCGGGGATCGTCCGCAGGGAGGACGTCCGGATGGAAGGCCGGGTGACCGTCCGGGCGGCTTTAACAGCCGTGGGCGCGGGGACCGTCCCCAGGGAGGACGTCCGGATAACCGCGGCGGACAGGGCGGAAGGAATACGCTGGGACGTCAGATGAACAAGGCGTTCGAGACGCCGGTGGAGACCAAGCCCGAGAACAGAAGATACGACAACCGCAACCACCAGAAGCAGGAAAAGCAGTATAAGGATGCGGATATCACCAGGCTGAAGAACAGGCCGGGAAGATTTATCAGGCCGGAGACCAGGCCCATGGCTCCGAAGAAGGAAGATCTGGAGCCGAAGAAGCTTCCGCTGCCGGAGAGCATCAGCATCTCCGATCTGGCAGAGCGTATGAAGATACAGCCGTCCGCCATTATCAAAAAGCTGTTCCTGGAGGGCAAGATGCTGACCGTGAACTCGGAGCTTGATTTCGAATCCGCGGGAGAGATCGCTCTGGAATACAACTTTGATCCGGAACCGGAGGTCAAGGAAGATGTCATCGGCAAGATGCTGGAGGATCAGGAAGATCCGGAGGATACCCTGGTGGAAAGAGCACCCGTCGTATGCGTCATGGGCCACGTGGACCATGGAAAGACGTCTCTTCTGGACGCCATCCGCCATACCAATGTGACGGACCGGGAGGCAGGCGGAATCACACAGCATATCGGCGCTTATATGGTAACCGCAGGCGGGAGGCAGATCACATTCCTGGATACGCCGGGACATGAAGCGTTCACTGCCATGCGTATGCGGGGCGCCAGCTCTACAGACATCGCGATCCTTGTGGTGGCGGCGGACGACGGCGTGAAGCCGCAGACCATTGAGGCCATCAACCATGCCAAAGCGGCAGAAGTGGAGATCGTGGTGGCGATCAACAAGATCGACAAGCCGGGCGCTAATGTCGACAAGGTAAAGCAGGAGCTGACCGAATACGGCCTGATCTCCGAGGACTGGGGCGGAAGCACCATCTGCGTTCCGGTATCCGCAAAATCCAGAGAAGGCATCAGCGACCTTCTGGATATGGTCCTTTTGACGGCGGACGTGCTGGAACTGAAGGCAAATCCAAACCGTCAGGCAAGGGGCCTTGTGATCGAGGCGGAGCTTGACAAAGGAAAAGGCCCGGTGGCGACCGTGCTGGTGCAGAAAGGTATGCTTCATGTGGGCGATTTTATCGCGGCAGGGGCTTCCTACGGAAAAGTACGTGCCATGATGGATGACAAGGGACGCCGGGTGAAGGAGGCAGGACCGTCCACCCCGGTAGAGATCCTGGGCCTCAATGACGTTCCCATGGCAGGAGAGATCTTTGTCTCTCCCCAGACGGATAAAGAGGCGAGAAACTTTGCGGAAACCTTCATTAAGGAGAGCCGAGAGAAGATGCTGGAGGATACGAAGCTCAAGATGTCCCTGGATGATCTGTATTCCCAGATTCAGACGGGCAATCTGAAGGAACTGAACCTGATCATCAAGGCCGATGTGGCAGGCTCTGTGGAGGCGGTGAAGCAGTCTCTCCTGAAGCTTTCCAACGAGGAAGTGGTGGTGAAATGCATCCACGGCGGTGTGGGAGCCATCAACGAGTCCGATATCATCCTGGCCAGCGCGTCCAAGGCAATCATCATCGGATTCAACGTCAAACCGGATGCGGCTGCCAAGGATACGGCAGAGCGGGAGAAAGTGGACCTGCGGCTGTACCGGGTGATCTACGATGCGATTGCGGACGTGGAGCGCGCCATGAAGGGGATGCTTGATCCGATCTTTGAGGAGAAGGTTCTGGGCCATGCGGAGATCCGTCAGATCTTCAAGGCTTCCGGCGTGGGCAATATCGCCGGTTCCTATGTGCTGGACGGCCTCTTCCAGAGAGGCTGCAAGATCCGCATTTCCAGGGAAGGAAAGCAGATCTATGAAGGAGAACTGGCGTCCCTGAAGCGTTTCAAGGATGATGTAAAAGAAGTAAAAGCCGGCTACGAATGCGGCCTGGTATTTGAGAAATTCAATGAGATCCAGGAACTGGATATCGTTGAGGCCTATACAATGGTAGAGGTGCCAAGATAGAATGAAAAAAAACAGTATTAAAAATACCCGTGTGAGCGGAGAGGTCCAGAAGGTCCTTTCCGAGATCATCCGGGGAGAGATCAAGGATCCGCGCATCAGCCCCATGACGTCTGTGGTACAGGCGTATGTGGCTCCGGATCTGAAGACCTGCAAGGCGTACATCAGCGTGCTGGGCGACGAAGAAGCCCAGAAGAATACGCTGGAAGGCCTGCAGAGCGCGATGGGATATATCCGCCGCCAGCTTGCCCGGGAACTGAATCTTCGGAATACGCCGGAGATCACGTTTATCCTGGATCAGTCCATTGAATATGGGGTGAGCATGTCGAAGCTGATCGACGAGGTGGTCAGCGGCGGGGAAGACAGTTGAAAGCGGCAGCTGTCCGGCATGGCCCGGGCAGCTGCGATATCATGACAGGGGGAAGAAGGATGCAGTTTGATAAAGAATTGCGGGACATCCGTACGGTTGCCATCGCCGGGCATGTCAGGCCGGACGGAGACAGCACAGGCGCCTGCATCGGCCTGTGGAACTATATCAGGGATAATTTTCCGCAGATACAGGCAGACATCTGGCTGGAGAAGCCCGATGAAAAATTCGCCATTCTTGCCGGATATGAGGAAATCAGGCAGGCAGGAGAGGAGAAAGAGGCATATGATCTGTTCGTGGCGGTGGACTGCGCCGCATACGACCGTCTCGGAGATGCAAAAGCGTATTTTGACTGTGCCGGAAAGACCATATGCGTAGACCACCACATCAGCAACGCCGGCTATGCACAGGTGAACATCATCGAACCGGATGCAAGCTCCACCTGTGAGGTGCTGTGCGGGATGATGAATCCGGAAAACATATCGGAGAAAACGGCGGCGGCGCTTTATACGGGGATTGCCCATGATACGGGAGTCTTCCAGTATAGCTGCACCTCGCCGGACACCATGCGCGTGGCGGCCATGCTTATGGAGAAGGGAATTCCCTATACGAAGATTCTGGAGGAGACCTTTTATAAAAAGACTTACCGCCAGAACCAGATCCTGGGCAAGGCGCTTCTGGAAAGCATGCGGATTCTGGACGGACGGGGCATCGTCAGCGTGGTGCGCAGGAAAGAACTGGTGTTCTTCGGCGTGACGCCCATCGACCTGGACGGCATTGTCAGCCAGCTGAAGATGACGGACGGCGTGGAGGTTGCCATCTTTCTGTATGAGACCGGCAATCTGGAATATAAGGTGTCGCTTCGCTCCAGAGATACGGTGGATGTCAGTGAGGTGGCCTCTTATTTCGGCGGCGGCGGACATGTGCGCGCTGCGGGCGTGACTATGAAAGGTACGTTTCATGATATCGTCAACAATCTGACATTACATATCGAACATCAGCTGACGGAGCAGGAAAAACAGTGAGAAACGGAATCATCAATATCTACAAGGAGCGGGGCTATACTTCCCACGACGTGGTGGCAAAGCTGCGCGGAATCCTGAAACAGAAAAAAATCGGCCATACAGGAACTCTCGACCCGGACGCGGAGGGAGTTCTTCCTGTGTGTCTTGGAAGCGGGACGAAGCTCTGCGGCCTGCTGACAGACCGGGACAAGGCGTATGAGGCTGTGCTTCTGCTGGGACAGAGCACGGATACGCAGGATATTTCCGGAACGGTTCTGGAGCGGTCGGAAGCCGCCGTGTCCGAGCAGGAGGTCCGGGACGCCATAGAGAGTTTTGTGGGTCCCTGCCAGCAGATCCCGCCCATGTATTCCGCCCTGAAGGTGGGCGGCCGGAAACTGTGCGATCTGGCCAGGGCGGGGCAGGAGGTGGAACGAAAGGCCAGGCCGGTGACGATCCATGAGATCCGGATCCTGGAGATGGACCTGCCCCGGGTGCGGATGTCCGTCAGCTGTTCCAAGGGGACCTATATCCGTACGCTGTGCCATGACATCGGAGAGAAGCTGGGCTGTCACGGCTGTATGGAAGCGCTCATTCGGACAAGGTCGGGGCAGTTTCTCGTAAAAGACAGCCTGCGCCTTTTCGAAGTGGAAAAACTCCGGGACGAGGGGCGCCTCACGGAAGCAGTGCTGCCTGTGGACCGGATGTTCGCCCACCTTCCGGCGGCTGTGCTGACCGAAGACGGATCGCGGCTGGGACATAACGGGAATCCTTTCCGAAAAACGGATGTGGAGGCGCAGCCGGTTCCGGAGGGAGACGTGCGTGTCTACGACAGCAGGGGAAGCTTCATCGGCGTCTATGCCTTTCGCCCTGAGCAGGGGCTGTACCGGCCGGTGAAAATGTTTTATCAGCCGTCCGATCAATCACAAAAAGAAATGAACAGCAGGAAAACATTCATGGAGACATGAGTGAGAGAATGACTATGAATTATGTGACTGGAACGACCAAATTTCATATGGAAGGCCCCTGTGCCGTGAGCCTTGGAAAATTTGACGGGTTTCACAGGGGGCATCAGAAACTGCTTGGAAGGGTACTGGCCAGGAAAGAACAGGGTTTGTCGGCGGTTCTGTTTACCTTTGCAACCAATCCGACACGGATGCTGTCCGGACTGTCCGGGCAGAACATCACGACCAACGAAGAGCGCCGCCTGCTGCTGGAGCGCGCGGGGGTCGACCATCTTCTGGAATGCCCGTTTGTTCCGGAAATCTCTCTGATGGAGCCGGAACGTTTTGTCCGGGAAGTGCTGGCCGGACAGCTTCACGCCGCCTTTGTGGCGGTGGGAGAGGATTTTCGGTTTGGCCACCAGAGAAAGGGAGACGTCCGGATGCTGGAGCGCATGGGACAGAGCTGCGGTTTTCAGGTGGAAACCGTTGAGAAGGAAAAAAGCCACAGCCGGGACATCAGCAGTACGTATGTACGGGAGGCGCTTCATGAGGGAAACATTCCTCTTGCCAATGACCTGCTGGGCTATCGGTATTTTGTCAGCGGAGAAGTGGTGCACGGAAGACAGATCGGGCGGACGCTGGGACTTCCCACGATCAATCTGCTGCCTTCCCAGGAGAAACTTCTGCCGCCCAACGGCGTGTATCTGACGAGAACCATGGTGGATGGGGAAGCATATTACGGGATCACCAACATCGGCTACAAACCGACGGTGGGCGCGGAGGCCAGAAAAGGCGTGGAGACGTATCTCTTTGATTACAGCGGCGATCTGTACGGACAGTATCTGAACGTGGAGTTTCTGGAATATGAACGCCCGGAACAGAAATTCCGGTCTCTGGAGGAACTGAAGGCGCGGATTCTGTCGGATGTCCACTGGGGGAAAAGTAAAATTTATGTAAAATCTTAAAGAATACCTTGTAAGTTATGTAAAATTGGAGTAAAGTATAGATAAAGCGTATGTGTAAAATGCATACGCTTTTGCTTTGTGTACCTGAGGATAAAATTCAATGAGGTAGAGTGATTATGGAAATAAGTGTAATTGTGTCACTGATGGGAGGACTGGGACTTTTTCTGCTGGGCATGAAACAGATGAGCGACGGCCTGGAGAAGGCGGCGGGAGCCAAGATGCGGAGCATTCTGGAGGCGGTCACGACGAACCGGATCCTGGGGACGCTGGTGGGTATCCTTTTCTGTGCGGTGATCCAGTCTTCCAGCGCGACGACAGTCATGGTGGTCAGTTTTGTCAACGCGGGGATGATGACGCTGTACCAGGCGGCAGGAGTGATCATGGGCGCCAATATCGGTACGACGGTGACCTCGCAGCTGGTATCCTTCAACCTGTCCGCGTACGCGCCGGTGTTTCTGTTTGTGGGCGTGCTGATGACGCAGTTTGTGAAAAATGACCGGGTGAAGAAGATCGGCGAGGTGGTCCTTGGCTTTGGTGTCCTGTTCATGGGGCTTTCCGTCATGTCCGGGAGCATGTCCAGCCTGAAAGACTCTCCACAGGTGGCGAATCTTCTGGGTGGGCTTACCAGTCCGATTCTGGGCGTCCTGATGGGAACAGTCATTACCGCCATCATCCAGAGCTCGTCCGTAACGGTCAGTATCGTGCTTCTGATGGCGCAGCAGGGACTTCTGGAGCTGCCGATCTGTTTCTATATCATACTGGGATGCAACATCGGAGCCTGTATGTCAGCCATGCTGGCGTCTCTGAGCGGCAAAAAGGATGCCAAGAGGGCGGCGCTCATCCACCTGTTTTTCAATATTATTGGTACGATCATCATGTACATTGTACTGACAGTGGCGGGAGGTCTGGTGCTGGATATCATCCTGAAGATCTCAGGGTCCAATCCGGGGCGCTGTGTTGCAAACGCACATACATTGTTTAAGATTTGTCAGGTGATTGTACTCCTGCCGTTTACCAGATGGATCGTGGAGCTGACCTATCTGGCGGTTCCGGGAGAGGAGAAGACGGAGGATACGGAGTACCAGCTGTATTACATCGGGAAGACGGCCATGTTTTCTCCGACCACTGCGGTCATCGAGGCGGTTATGGAACTGGAACACATGGGCGCCCTTGCCTATGAGAACCTGAACCGGGCGCTGGACGCGCTGATCGATCTGGATGAGAAGAAGATCAAGAAAGTCTATGCGGTGGAAAAACAGATCAATTATATGAACCATGCCATCACGAGTTATCTGGTCCGGATCGGCCAGATGACGCTGCCCATCGATGACAGCAAGAGTATCGGCGCTCTGTTCCATGTGGTTAATGATATTGAACGGATCGGAGACCATGCGGAAAATCTGGCGGACTCCGCAAGGAACCGAATCAGAGACAATATCTCCTTCAGCGGAGACGGGCTTGAGGAGCTGAAAAAGATCAGCGCCAAGGTCAATACGATCCTGGAGTATTCCATCGATATGTTCGCGCATAATTCCAGAGAACATATGAGGGATATCATGGATCTGGAAAATGAGATTGACGAGATGGAGCGTCAGTTTCAGAAGAACCATGTGGAGCGTCTGACAAAGAACGAGTGCACGGCGGCTTCCGGTATGATCTTTTCGGATGCGATCTCCGGGTTCGAGCGTGTGGCGGATCACGCTACCAATATTGCGTATGCGCTTCTGGAGCAGGTTCCGGACGATGACGACGAATAAATCAAAAGCTTACATATATGACAGCGCGGGATTCCTGCGGGCCGGGCAGGAATCCCGCGCTGTTCTGGTGTCCGGACGCGGGGACATGGATACAGAAACGGGGTGATTTTTTACGGATTGTGTGATATAATCCAGACATGGTTTTCAATGCTGTTTGCTTTTTACGAGAGGGGTTTTACGTATGGAAATATATGAGACAGACAGGATGCAGGAGCAGGAAGGACTGTTAAAAGCGATCGAACATACGGATATCTGTATGTTCTGGTATTATCCGAAAGAAAAGCGCATTACCATGAGTGAGAGAACTGCACGCATGTACCGGTGCAGGAGAGAATACCGGGACATGCCCGAAAGCTTTGCAGATGATTTTGTCCATCCATCCACCCGGGATGGATTTTTCAAAATGTATGACAGGATCGACGCGGGAGAAACGTGTGCGCAGGCGTCTTTCAGCAGTCTGGACAGAAAGAACTGGTGTACGGTCACGATGACCACAGTTTCCCGGGATCCGGACGGAATGCCGGAACAGACCTACGGTATTGTACAGAACATTTCGGAGATGAAAATACAGGAAGCGGAATACCACAGCAGCCGGAGGAAGCTTTTCGATATCATCGGTGCCCTGAGCAAGATCTATATGTTTAACTATTATATTGATCTGGACACCGGGAAATACAAAGAGATCGTTGGCCTGGATTATATTACGGAGACCCTGGGGGAGACAGGGGACGCAGCGGCGGCTTTCCGGCAGTTTACCAATACCCTGATCGATGAAAAGTACAAGGAAGAGTTCCGGCTGTTTGTGGATCTGGATACGCTGGCGGAAAGAATTGGGGAGCGCCAGAACATTTCGCTGGAATACCTGAGTATCCGGAAAGGCTGGTGCCGCGCCAGTTTTATTGTGGTGAACCGGGCGGAATCAGGGCTTCCGGCCCAGGTGGAATTTGTGGTGGAAAATATCAGTGCGGAGCGGGAAAAGGAACTGAAAGCCCGGGAGGAGCTGGAACGGGCGTACGAGGCGGCCAACAGGGCCAATGCCAGCAAATCCAGTTTCCTGAACAATATGTCCCATGACATCCGCACGCCCATGAACGCCATCGTGGGATTTGCCGCCATCGCCGGAGCGCACATTGACGAAAAAGAAAGAGTGCAGGACTGCATCGACAAGATCAGCGCGTCCAGCAGACATCTGCTGTCGATCATCAATGAAGTGCTGGATATGAGCCGGATTGAAAGCGGCAAGATGCAGATTCAGGAACAGGAGGCAAACCTCCGCACGATTCTGCATGATTTTACCAATATGATACAGGGGCAGGCCCGCGCAAGGGATCTGGAACTGGCGGTTGACCTGACAGGACTGCAGCACGAGCATGTGTATGCGGATGAAGGAAGGCTTCAGAGAGTGTTGTTGAATCTGGTGGGAAATGCGGTCAAATTTACCCCGGAGGGAGGACGGATCGACCTGTGCGTACGGGAAAAACCGCTGCCGTCCGTTTCCGAAGGGGACAGGGCAGACCTCTGCGCGGCGGAACATCTGCGCCTGTCGGAGCCGTATGTCAATTATGTCATCAAGGTCCGGGACACGGGTATCGGCATGAGTCCGGAATTCCTTCCCCGTGTGTTCGAAGTGTTTGAACGGGAGAGGACTTCCACAGTCAGCCAGATCGAAGGAACCGGTCTGGGACTGCCCATCACCAAGAGCATCGTGGAGATGATGGGCGGGACGATCAGCGTCCGGAGCGAACAGGGAAAGGGGTCGGAATTTACCATTGAGCTGCCTCTGCGGCTGTTGGAGGAGGAAAGGACGGAGGTGCTGGAAGAACCCCTGGCCGGAGTGGAGGAAAGCCTGACCGGAAAGCAGATCCTTCTGGTGGAAGATAACGAACTGAACCGGGAGATTGCGCTGGAACTCCTGACGGAAGCCGGATTTGTGGTGGATACGGCCAACGATGGACAGGAAGCCGTGGAGAAGATGGAGGCGGCGCCGGAGTGGCGGTACGATATCGTACTGATGGATATTCAGATGCCGGTTATGGACGGTTATGAGGCGGTGAGAAGGATCCGGGCCATGGAGAAAGACTGGATCAGGGAACTTCCGATCCTTGCCATGACGGCCAACGCCTTCGAGGAGGACCGCATGAAAGCCCTGGCTGCCGGAATGGATGACCATCTGGCAAAGCCCATCGATACCGCGGAACTGTTCCGGACGCTGAACGAAGTATTATGCAGGGGGAAGCGGCAGTAAATTCTCATTGCTTCTGTGGTGCTCATATGGTACAATTGTACTACAAATTCATTGGAGGTGCAATATGGCTACATTACAAATACGTATTGATGATACAATTAAAAAGCAGGCAGATACACTGTTCTCCAGTCTGGGACTGGATACATCAACAGCGATTCGTATTTTTTTAAATGCCGCTATTGAAAACGCAGGCATCCCTTTTTCTGTGCAGCATAAGGCAATTCCCTGTCAGCTTCAGGAAGCTGTTTATGACAGCAGATTTCGAAGAAATCTTAATGGTCCTTTTGATAATGCGGAAGATGCAGTCGCTTCCATGCTTGAGGATTAACCTATGTACAAGATCGTCTATACGAATCGTATGAAAAAAGATGCCAAACGAATGCAAAAGCGGGGCAAGGATATGAACAAACTTGTCAATGTACTCTCATTGCTGGCCTATGGCAATCCTCTACCTGTTCAGTATAAAGACCACTCCCTTACCGGAAATCTGCATGATTTTAGAGAATGTCATATAGAGCCTGACTGGTTACTTATATACCAGATTTATGAAGATACTCTTGTTCTTTCAGCTACTGCAACTGGCAGTCATGCGGATCTGTTTGGAATGTAAGGCCCCTTTTGGAAATTTGAAGCACTCCATAGACCCGAAAACGCCTGTGGCGTTTCCTCGTTACCGCCGCTGTCCAGAGAATTGCCAATTTTCAGATGGTTATTGCTGTTGGTTTCTAAAGGAGGTGATAAATAAAGTGATTCTTTATCATGCAAGTAAAGTAAAAGTTGAATTTCCTGAGATACGAAAAGCAAGATATACAAAAGATTTTTCATGGGGATTTTATTGTACAAATAATCTGGAACAGGCGATAAGATGGGCTAATCGTGGAGATGGAGATCCGATTATAAACTATTACTTTTATAAACCTGTTTCCGGCTTATCCATTCTAAAGTTTGATCAAATGACAGATGGATGGCTTGATTTTATTGCAAGATGCAGAAGTGGAGAGACTCATTCATATGATATCGTAGAAGGACCTATGGCTGATGATACGATATGGAATTATGTGAACGATTATCTTGCGGGGAGAATAAGCAGAAAGCAATTCTGGGCGCTGGCAGAATTTCGGCATCCAACACATCAGATCAGCTTCCATACATTATCAGCTTTAAATTGTTTGGAGTATGACAGGAGTGAGATTGTTTATGACAGAAAGAGAAAAAAATGATTACTTTTATGTCTGTTCGTTAATAGAGTATATTGCACGTGAGACAAAAAACAGACGCGGTTTTGTTGTTGAAAAACTGGGGAAAAAGGGCATAGAAAAGCTTTTGTATGATGCAGAAGTAAATCATTGTCTTTCTTTTGAACAGGTAAGTGACGAGGTGATAGAAAAATATAAAATTTCATGTGGAGACTTTGACACGGTTTCTGAATGTAAATATACAGTTCCCGGTTTTATGGATATTGGAAAATTATACAGCATTATGATTGAAGACTGTGCAGATTCCGGAAAAGAACTTGATGAGTTATTAAAAATTTTTTCATCTTTTATCAGTGATAAGATTTCCGATTTTCAGACGGATGTTTATTATCAAAACCCAAGTTATCTGGAATGTTCATATGAAGCTGGATATTTATTAGACTAAAGACAGGAATTGAAACCGGCAATTGTCCGTAGATTTGAATCGGTCGTTAAAATTCTTTATGAAGAAAAACAGGCAATATTGTTGGAATATGAAAAAATTCAGAAGTAAAATATGCTGCATAAATTAAGAAAATACGGTCAAATGAGGAAATAAAATGTCAAGCAAAGTGATGTCAATATTAGAAGAAATGACCGGCGGAAAAAGCTATAGAGCTCATAAGTATGGCTTGGATCATGCTGAGCGGCCGACCATTGATTATACTGAGGACAATATCATATGGCAGGAGATAGCAGAAACAACACACCATAAAAACCATGTTCCTCTTTGGGATGAAAGCAGGAAAGTGCTTTTTAGTGGTACAAATATACTTTCATATTTTCTCGATGGTTCCAGAAGGGTTTTCAAAGTTGACGATATGGGGTTTGTTCTTCCAGGAGGACGAAATGTTATATATCCCGTTATAGCAGGTCAAATAGGGATTGGATGTACACATAGAGAAAATCGAGTTTTGAAGAAAGAGAAATTTCATCAGGAATTTGTTATATCAATGCCCGATATTGCCAATGCTGATGGGAAGACCGGATATTTTCCTGCGTTGGCACAAAATTGATAAAGTAAATGAGTTATCGCAAAAGTCTCAGTCACAAAGCAAAGGACAGAGGGGCGGTTCGAATGAAATAAATGTTCTAAGCTGGCGTAAATTCAAACGAATAATTAATAAGGCGCTCAAGAACGATGACATGTTTGCCAACAGACCAGATCCTTCACGAGGGGAATGTCGACTGGCGGATGAGCTTAAGCATATCAGACCCAATTCGGTTCAGGTAATTGATATTGCTAAACTTCCGGAAGATAAACAGGCATTTGTATTCGGTGATGCCCTTAGAACAATCTATAACATGAAGCTTGGAGAATATGATGGTGAAAGTGGTGTAAATCCACCGGCTCGCGTAATAGTGTTTATTGATGAACTCAACAAGTATGCTTCGAAAGATACTCCAAAGGCATCGCCGATTCTAAGGGAAATACTGGATGTGACGGAGCGTGGACGTTCGTTAGGAGTGGTATTATTTGGAGCCGAACAGTTCCGTTCGAATATCCATCAGCGAGTGACCGGAAACTGTTCGACACATGCTTATGGAAGAACAAATTCAATAGAGACGGCTACAAAAGACTATTCCAGCCTTCCATCAACGTATAAGAATATGCTGACAAGATTAGACCAAGGTGATTATTTGATCCAAAATCCCATTTTCCGGTCACTGTTGAAAATTAAATTTCCAAAGCCGGTATATAAGCAGTTCAAGTAAGCGAAGTTAGATTCTATGGATGAGTATGTATTTGGTGCAAATATTCTTGAAAATCTTACGACAGGATTCCCGGGTGATATATCGAGAGTATATTCAGAGTGCCAGCGATCAGATTGATATTGCCAGAAGAGAAGGTCTGCTTGCAGAAGGACAGGAACTGATTGACATCCAGTTGGATGATAAGAAAAGAACGATAACTATTACTGATAATGCTACTGGAATACCGGCTTCCAAGTTCAAGGAAGTATTGGCAAACATTGCTGACTCTAATAAACAGATTGGAGAAGCAAAAGGATTTAGGGGTATAGGTCGTCTGTGTGGTCTCGCATATTGCCGCGAACTGGTATTTTCGTCAAAAGCTCCCGGAGAATCGCATGTCAGTGTTTTGCGATGTTATGCTGCCAGGATGCGGGAACTTATTGACAAGAATAATCAAGGGGAAAAAGTTTCTGCTCAAGAATTATTGAACGAAATTTATGAATTTCTAGAACCAATTAAAGCTGAACATAAAAACGAACATTGGTTTAGAGTTGAATTGATTGATGTTAATAGAGAGAACCGAGATCTTCTGGATTTTCAATATGTGAAAGATTACCTTTCTTTTGTAGCGCCTGTACCATACAAAAACACATTTATATTTCGACAGAAAGTATATGAGCACGCAGAGCAGATAGGTGAGAGGATTGACCAATATAAAATCAGGCTGAATAGCGAGCCGATTGTAAAAAATTACGGAACGAAATTTAAGACCAGTAAAGGCGAGGATGAAATTTTTGATGTTGTATTCAAGGATTTTTATGATGATTCGAATCAGCTTATTGCCTGGTCGTGGTTTGGACTCTCGCATTTTAAGGCAGTTATACAAAAAGACTGCCAAATGCGGGGATTGCGTCTGCGTAAAGAAAATATACAGATTGGTGATGACGACGCTTTAAAGAAACTTTTTAAAGAAGATAGAGGTTCCCACTATTTTGTTGGCGAGGTATTTGCTGTAAGTAAATTTCTTATTCCAAATTCTCAAAGGGATTACTTTAATGAAAATGATAGCCGCATTGCTTTTGAACAGCATATACGACGTTATTTCAATGATGAGCTTACACGGTTATACCGTGACGGGTCAGAAATTAACAGTGCTTATGATAAAATCAGTGCTTATGAAAAGAAAGCAACTGAGTTCCAACAGAAACAGAAAAATGGTGATTTTATTGATGAAGATCACAGGCAACAGGCTGCTCAGGCAGTAGAGAAAGCAAAAAAGAATGCGGAGAAAGCAAAAAGCGATATTGAAAAGAAGAAGCAGAAAATAGATCAGGACTCGTCGAACCCTGCAAATAGGATTATTTCCCGTATTGAAGAGGAAAGAAAACGTCAGAAGTCAGAGGGAAAAAAGATTGCTAAGAGCCAGAGCAAGAAGGCAGATGATGATAATCAAAAAACGGACAAAGCGGGCCGCAGGGTTGACAGGCTTACATCTGTACAAAAGAGAGATAGAAAATTACTCTCTAAAATTTTTAGTATTATTTATGCTTCTACGGATGAGGAAACCGCGGAGAAGATTATTATAAAGATTGAGGACGAATTTAAATGAACCGCAAAGTGCTTTTATTAGAGCCAAATTATAAAAATAAATACCCTCCTATGGGTTTAATGAAAATCGCAACATATTTCCGTAGATGTGGAGATGATGTACGATTTTTCAAAGGGGATTTAAGAGAATTTGCTGCAAGGCTTTTGTGTGAAGAGTTTTATGAGAATAATAAAGATTTTCGGTTAGGAAAGTATTTTTTGAATATGACCTCCTATATACGGACGGGTAAACAGGCTTATTTGGAAGTGATCCCGAATTTCGTAGGAACAGAGCTGCAGTCGTCGATAGAGGTATATCAAAAAAGGTGTCGTAAGCGTGATTATCCGAAATTTGATATTGTATGTGTGACCACGTTGTTTACTTTCTATTGGAAACAGACTATAGAAACAATAAATACGGCAAAGCTTTTTTGCACTGAAGAAGGAAGAGTGCTTGTTGGCGGAATTGCAGCAACTATTTTGCCTGAGCAGATTTTCAAAGATACAGGAATTCTCCCGCATGAGGGACTATTAGATCAGCCCGGCATATATGATGCAGGAAATGAAGATATCATTGATGAACTTCCGCTGGATTACTCGATCCTTTACGAAATCGATTATCATTATCCGGCAAGTAATGCCTACTTTGGATATATGACACGAGGGTGCCCGAGAGACTGTGCATTTTGTGCCGTTAAAACATTAGAACCGAATTATAAGAATTACATAGGAATTGCGGATAAGCTTGCTTATGTAGATGAACATTTTGGAAGGAAGAAGGATTTGCTGTTGATGGACAACAACGTCTTTGCATCAAAGTGTTTTGACCAGATTATTGATGAGATAAAACAGTGTGGTTTCCAGAAAGGTGCGAAATATATTCCTTCAAATGAGTATGAAATAGCAATTAAAAATTTGAGTGAAGGCTACAATATTCGGGCTTTTATACGGGTGATGGTTTCTATTTATGACGCATATGCGGACAAGCTTCCTGAAAAAGAGTCTGGTAGTTTTTATCTTAAGAGAGAAAAACTTGGACTTTTGTATCCTGAGACGGCAACGGTTGAGAACATACTGAAGTTTGATGAAGAGTTTCACGAACTTTATAATGCACATTTTAAGCAGACATCAAGGATAAGACATATAGATTTTAACCAAGGTCTTGATGCAAGGTTAGTTACTGATAAAAAGATGAAAAAGCTTGCAGAAGTCAATATAAAGCCACTACGGATTGCTTTTGATCATTACGAGCAGAAAGATATTTATTGCGAGGCAATCAGATGTGCGGCAGAATGTGGAATTCGCGATCTTTCAAATTATTTGCTTTATAACTTTGAAGACCGACCGGAAGATTTATATTATAGGATGAGGATTAATGTTGATTTGTGCGAGAAACTAAGTGTCACGATATACTCATTCCCTATGAAATATCATCCAATCAGTGATCCGGAATATTATAATAATCGAGACTTTATTGGTGAACACTGGAATAGAAAGTTTATTCGTGCAATTCAGGCTGTGCTGAATTCAACAAAAGGAAAAGTTGGTCCTGGAGTCGAGTTTTTTGAAGAAGCATTTGGCAGAGATGTTTATGAATATCAGAAGTTGCTTTGGATGCCGGAAACTTTTATCATTTTCAGGAGAAGATATGACGCTAATTTGCGTAACCGACTTGCAGACAAATACACTGATTTTTCAGAAGAGGATAATGATTTGGCAAATGAATGGTGGGCGGATTTTTGTGCTCTTCCCAAAGAAAAACTTGAGATTGCTAAAGGAATTATTGCAAAGAACCAGTTTAAAAAGGGGGATTATGAATGTGATGATCTTGCAGTGATGAAGGTGTTAAGTTACTATTCTATTTCGAGATAAAGTTAGAAACGATGCAGAAGAAACTGCTACAGCCGAATCTGAAATTATTTACCAGGATTGATTCAAGGATATGGAAACTGTCTGTTTTGACCGCCAGCCATTACCCGGCTGAAAATCCTGCAAAACTCTCTCCTTGACAAACTCAAAATACTGTGTTATAACCATATCAACAGGACACCCCGGTGGGGTATCTGGAAAGGAGTCCTTTGATATGAAACAGAAGTTTGACGTGACCGGCATGAGCTGCAGCGCCTGCAGTGCCCATGTGGAGAAGTCGGTCGGCAAAGTACAGGGGGTCGATCTGGTGCAGGTGAATCTTCTGCAGAATTCCATGGTGGTGGAATACGCGGAAGGCGCCACAGACGCGCAGAAGATCATACAGGCGGTGGAGGAAGCCGGATACGGCGCTTCCGTGAAAGGGGAAGCGGCTCCGAAGGAGGCCAACGCCGTACAGAAGAAAGCGGCGGACGATGCCCGTGCCATGAAGCACCGGCTGGGCTGGTCCATCGTACTGCTTGTGGTGCTGATGTATGTGTCCATGGGGCATATGCTTGGCTGGCCGCTTCCGGGCCTGCTGACGGACCACGAGAATGTGATGGTATTTGCGCTGGCCCAGCTCTTTCTGACGCTGCCGGTCATGTATCTGAACCGGAAATATTTTGAAAACGGCTTTAAGACGCTGCTGCACGGCGCGCCCAATATGGACACTCTGGTTGCCATGGGTTCCACGGCGGCGGCAGTCTACAGTATCAGCCAGCTGTTCGTCATGGGATACGCGCTGGGACACGGGGATATGGGAACGGCTCACGCCTGCGCCATGAATCTGTATTTCGAGGCGGCGGCCATGATCCTGGCGCTGGTGACTATTGGAAAATACATGGAGACCCGTTCCAAAAGCAGGACTTCCGATGCGATTACCAAGCTGATGGATCTGGCTCCAAAGACCGCTCTGGTGCTTCGGGACGGGCAGGAGCTGGAGATTCCGTCCGAAGAAGTGCGGGTGGGCGAGATTGTGATCGTCAAGCCTGGACAGAGTATTCCGGTGGACGGGGTTCTGCTGGAGGGGACCGGCACGGTGGACGAATCCGCCATCACCGGCGAAAGCATTCCGGTGGAAAAGAAAGCGGGCGACCGTCTGACCGGGGCCACCGTCAATCGGGCGGGATATTTCCGGATGCAGGCGGATCGGATCGGAGAGGATACGACGCTGTCCCAGATCATCCGTCTGGTGGAGGAGGCGGGCAGTTCCAGGGCGCCGATTGCCAAGCTGGCGGATAAGGTCAGCGGAATCTTTGTTCCCGTGGTGCTGACCATTGCGGTCATTACGATTGCGGTCTGGCTGCTTCTGGGACAGAGCTTCAGTTTTGCACTGGCGTCGGGAATCGCCGTGCTGGTAATCTCCTGTCCGTGCGCGCTGGGGCTGGCGACGCCCACGGCGATCATGGTGGGAACCGGAAGAGGCGCGGAGCAGGGAATCCTGATCAAATCCGGCGAAAGCCTGGAGACGGCGCATCTGGTAGATACCATTGTTCTTGACAAGACCGGAACGATCACAAAAGGGCATCCGGCGGTGACGGATATTCTGACTGCGCCGGGGACGGCAGAGTCAGATCTTCTGAAACTGGCGGCTTCCCTGGAACAGGCTTCGGAACATCCGCTGGCGGAAGCGATTGTAGAATGCGCTAAAAGCAGATCGATTCTGCCGGAAAAGGTGTCGGAGTTTGAGGCGGTGGCAGGACAGGGCGTTTCAGGCAGGGTGGACGGCCGGATGGTGCTTGCGGGAAACCGCAGGATGATGAAGGCGCGTCAGGTGGACACCTCAGGGCTGGAAGGCCGCGGGGAAGCCTTTGCGGAAGAAGGGAAGACTGCTCTGTATATTGCCGGGGACGGGAAGCTTCTGGGTATTCTCGCAGTGGCGGACCCGGTGAAGGAGACCAGTGCGAAGGCCATCCGGGAGCTTGAGCGGATGGGGCTTTCCGTGGTCATGCTGACCGGAGACCATGAGAAGACGGCAAAGGCGATCCAGAAGCAGCTGGGCATCACCCGCGTGGTGGCGGAGGTGCTTCCTCAGGATAAGGAGCGGGAGGTCCGGAAGCTTCAGGAGGAAGGACACAAGGTTGCCATGGTCGGAGACGGCATCAACGACGCGCCGGCGCTGGCAAGAGCCGATGTGGGAATCGCCATCGGAGCCGGCACGGACGTGGCCATCGAGTCGGCGGACATTGTGCTGATGAAGAGCGATCTTCTGGATGCGGCGGCGGCGATCCAGCTGAGCAGGGCGGTGATCCGGAACATCAAGGAAAATCTGTTCTGGGCATTTTTCTACAACGCGCTGGGGATTCCTCTGGCGGCAGGGGTATTTTATCCGTTCCTGGGCTGGCAGTTAAATCCCATGTTCGGGAGCGCGGCCATGAGCTTCAGTTCCGTCTTTGTGGTATCCAACGCTCTGAGGCTGAAAGGGTTCCGCCCCACATTTTATAAGAAGAGATCCGTTGCGGCTGAAAGTTCCGCCGCAGTTGAGACAGATCAAATAAAACCGGCAGATTCCAAAGACTCACAGAAGCGTCAGGGGGATCTGCAGCCATCAAATAAGGAGGACAATACCATGAAGAAAACCATGAAAATCGAAGGAATGATGTGCGGACACTGTACCGGAAGGGTTGACAAGGCGCTGAACGCCCTGGAGGGTGTGGAGGCGTCCGTCAGCCTGGAAGACAAGGCGGCGTATGTGACGCTGACCGGGGACGTCAGCGACGAACTGCTGAAAAAGACGGTGGAAGACGAAGGCTATCAGGTTCTGGAGATCCTGTAGGTAACCGGTATGCAGGCAGACAGAAAAAAGATCGAGCGGCTTTTAAAGACTGCGAAAGGGCAGCTGGACGGGATTCTGCGTATGGTGGAGGAGGACCGTTACTGTATGGACATCTCCGCCCAGGTCATGGCGACGGACGCCATTCTCCGGAAGGTCAATAATGAGATCATCCGGGCGCATATGAAAGGATGTGTCAAGGAAGCGATCCTGGAAGGCAAGGGCGATGAGAAGATTGACGAACTCATGGCGGTGGTGGATAAGCTGACAAAATGAGGGCTGATAAAGTAAGCTGACAAAATAAGGATGCGGGAATTTGAAATCCGGCATTGACAAAAACTCCTGTATGTTATAGAATTGTATTCGAAATGTAATAATTCTGTAATATTTACAGGAGTTTTTGTTTGTGAACTATATGGACAGGCTTCTGTGGGACGGACCGAGGAAGGGCTCCTGCCCTGGCAATAGGAGGCAAATATAAGATGATAAGATCTACCGACAGAATACGAATGAGAAGTATCAGCGCTCTTTTGATGGGGGCTGTGGTTATATGTAACGTACCGGCGATGACTGCGGAGGCGACGGCTTCTCTTGGAAGCAGCGCCCAGATCGGCATTTCCGCGGATCTGGAAGCCGTGGAGAGCGAGGAGGTTCTGGAGAGCGCCATGAGCGACGTGGTGCTGGAGGCGTTTCACCTGGACGGTTACAGCAATCTGGGAATCGTGACCGTGTCAGAGGGAAAGGTCAATATCCGGGATTCCGCTTCCATGGACGGTAAGATCGTAGGCAAGATCGGAAAGGACGCAGGCTGCGATATCCTCGGAGAGGACGGAGAGTGGCTGCAGGTCAAATCCGGCAAGGTGGAAGGTTATATCAAGGCGGAGTACGTCCTGACGGGGCCGGAGGCGCTGGAACAGGCGTCCACGCTGTTAAAGTCCATTGCGGATGTGAATACGGACGGCCTGAAAGTGCGTACGGAGCCGAATACCGAATGCGAGGTGCTGGATATCGTAGGTTCCGGACAGCGTTTTGATGTGCTGGAAGAGCTGGACGAGTGGGTGAAGATCGATTTGGATGGAGAAGAGGGATATCTCTTTAAAGAATATGTAGATGTGGGAGCGAAGCTGGACGAGGCGCTGACCATTTCGGAGGTACGCTACGGCGCCGGCGTCTCGGATGTGCGCATTGCGCTCAGTGAGTTTGCAAAGCAGTACATCGGCAGACCGTATGTGTGGGGCGGCACCAGCCTGACAAAAGGCGCGGACTGTTCCGGATTTGTATTGTCCGTCTTCCGCAATTACGGCATCAGCCTGCCGCACTCATCCCGGGCGCAGGGCAACTGCGGAAGCGCAGTCAGCCTGAACGAACTGAAGCCGGGCGATCTGGTGTTCTACGGCAACCGTTCCGGCATCAACCATGTGGCAATCTATGTGGGCGGCGGTCAGGTGGTTCACGCCAGCAACCCGAGGACCGGCATCACGATCTCCGGCATGTACTACCGGACGCCGGTGAGAGCGAGACGGATCATAAACGATTAACGGATAAAACAGAATGCACAGGAAGCGGCGGCTTCCTGTGCATTTTCGGCTGTGCGGAATCTACTGCAGCCGGGGTGCGGACCTGACGGTATGCGGCACAGCGGATGCTATGTGAGCATCAAATCCGCTCTTCGAAGCAGAAAATCAAGGATATTCATATGCACAATGCCGTCGTGGCTCAGATCGATTTTATCGAGAGACATCACATACTTCGGTGAAGCATCTGTAATGGTGCGGTAGGCGCCGAATTCTCTTTTGATGGCAGCTTCACTGGCCAGCAGATATGCAACCTGAATAAAACATTTTCTGCCGTCTTTGACAGAGACAAAATCAATCTCTCCTTTATAGGTTTTTCCGGCAAATACCGTGTAGCCTCTTGTGATCAACTCGTTGTATATGATGTTTTCCAGAAAAAATGTATCTTCATAGTGAATGGTATTTGTATTGATCGTCCGAAACCCCACGTCTACCGCATACTGTTTCTCCCGGTTACGAAGCGCAGACTTCCCTGTGATGTTATATCTTCCAACTCCGTGAATTAAATATGCTTTTTTCATGCGTTCGAGATAATGATAAACAGTTCGTCTGGATATTTCCCGGTTTTCTTTTCTGTAAGCGGCTATGATGTTGTCAATTGAAAATTCTTTTCCCGCATTTGCAAGAATATACAAAGAGATATCCATAAAACTTTTCTTATCCGCACTCCGGCTTTTTCCTGTAATATCCCGATTCACAATACTTTTGTATAAATTGGAAAGATATCTGTGTACAGATGTTTCATCTTTATAATCAAAACGAAGCGGAAAGCCTCCCCATTTCAGATAGTCCGAAAACATTTCTTCGCTCCATTCCATCCGGTTGATCTCATAGTACTGCTTCATCTCGTAGAAGGAAAACGGAAGAATCTCAAACTCCACAGTCCGACCGGTCAGGAGGGTTGCCGGTTCGCCCGACAATAAAGTAGAGTTGCTTCCTGTTACAAACAGAGATACATCCAACGTTGCTCGGGCAATTCGTGTGATTCCGCGCGTCGCTCCGTATTCCCCGGAGTATCCGATATTTTCATCCGAAAGATCTCCGAATACATATACACGGTATGCCAGTGTATCTTCGTAGATATCAGGATAGGAGGTATAGACCGTGATCATGATTGGAGAGGAGATGACCTGGTCGATCGAATGTCCCTCCTGCTCCTCATAGATATCGCAGGTCTGCACGTCCCGGGGATCAACGATTACAGGAATACGAAATTCCCAATTTCCGGAAACCATATATTGATACAGGTTCCCGGGTTTTCCTGGCAGTCCGATGGAAGTGATTTTAAGGCAGAAATCGAATGATTCTGGAAATGCTCCGTCAGACAGAGGATAGGTTCCCATTCCAATAAATGTATGTGGATTGGTAAATTCTCCCTCCAATCCTGCGGGGCTGACCCCATTGAGTTTCCTTTTCTCTGTTTCATCAGTGAAACAGGTTTCGCAGTCGAGCGCCAGCTGGTGGATGGAATAATCAGCAGAGCCATCAGGATCAAATGCTTTGCGGCTTTCAATCACAAAGGAGGCATATACACTGATTCCGTCACAATAGATTTCAGAAACCGTCACGGAAATGCCGGAATCCGTGACAGCCTGGCCTACAGTCTGTGCGTAATCGGAATAGGATCCGGTTACATCCACCTGATCCTGAATGTGGGAAAATACATCACCCAGAAGGGGGATTTTGCTGGCAAGCACGGGGTCCATGGCACAGAATCCGAACAGGAGCATCAGCAGGAATGCTGCTGCGGTGACTGCTTTTTTTATAAAAAGGGCCGTAAGATCCATGGGTGGGATTCTCTCCGGGCAGTGCTTCCAGAATATACAGGTCATCGATTTCTCCAAGTGCCTGGAGCAGTCGTTTCTTATTCATCATAAAATCCCCTTTCAATCAGATGTTTTTTCAGCTTCTTCCGCATTCGGAACAGGCTGGATTCTACCTGCCCTTTTGTCATATGGCATTCTTCCATGATTTCTTTTACATGTGATAAATACCAGTATCTCAACAAAAAGATTTTTCGGTTTCCCGGGCTGAGATTGTGCAGAAATTCATTGATACATTCCGTGAGCTCGGATTCCGTGGATACAGGGCAGTTCTCTGCGGACAGGGCGGCGAGTTCATCCGCAGCAGAATCATAAGAAAGCGTTCTGTCAGTATCTCTTTTTTGCGCATGGTTGTAATCCAGTTTTTTCAGTGCCAGATTCCGGGTAATGCGCAGGCTGTAAGCTTTAAAATTTTCCGGAATCTGCGGAGGAATTGTATTCCATATACCCAAATAGGTGTCATTTTCACATTCTTCTGAGTCGAGATTATTTCTCAGAATACGAAAAGCAACCGCAAAAAAGATGTTTCCATATTTTATTTTGGTTTCCGTTATAGCATGCTCGATTCGCTGCTGAAACAATTCGATGATTTTTTTGTCCTCCAAAGATGCGTGCTTCGTCAATATGATTTCCTCCCTTCAATTATTAAGTACGTTTTTTCCGCCGTTTTCTTGCGCTTCCGGCACGAAATCCGACCGGATCCCCATATTTTTTATATTGAATTATATCGGAAAATATGATATGTTGAACCGCTGTCGCAGAACCGCACAGGTATGGCAAAGATACTTTAATAAAGTAAAGTGAGAAAGCAGCGGACAGTATGGAAGATACAATACGAACGTGGTATGGGAGGAAAAGATGGGCCAGCCGGAGGTATTACTGGAGATAAAGGATCTGTGTGTGGAATTTCAGACGGTGGAGGGTACGGTGCGTGCGGTCAACCATCTGAACTACACGCTTCATAAGGGAGAGAAGCTGGGGATCGTGGGGGAGAGCGGCAGCGGAAAAAGCGTGTCGTCCCTGGGAATGCTGCAGCTGATTCCCAATCCGCCGGGCAGGATCACAGGCGGGGAGATCCTGTATAAAGGGCAGGATCTGGTGAAGGCGTCCGAGAAGGAGATGCAGAAGATCCGGGGAAACGAGATATCCATGATCTTTCAGGAACCCATGACCTCTTTGAATCCCATCATCCAGTGCGGAAAACAGATCGCGGAATCCCTGCAGCTGCACTGGGGGATGAAAAAAAAGGAGGCCATGGAGGAAGCCATACATATGATGCAGGCGGTAGGCATCGCGGATTCGGAAATCAGGGCGCATGAGTATCCCCATCAGATGTCCGGCGGTATGCGCCAGCGTGTGATGATTGCCATGGCTCTGGCATGCCAGCCGAAGATTCTGATCGCGGACGAGCCCACCACGGCGCTGGATGTGACGATCCAGGCGCAGATCCTGGATCTGATCCGGGAACTGAACAGGAAGATGGGAACGTCCGTCATTTTTATCACTCATGATCTGGGGGTGGTCAGCGAGCTGTGCGACACGGTCATCGTCATGTATACAGGCCACATCGTGGAGCAGGCGCCGGCGGCGGAGTTGTTTGCGGAGCCGAAGCATCCCTACACCCGGGGGCTTTTGGACGCAATCCCGAAGATCACAAAAGACAGAAGCCCGCTGAAGACCATAGAGGGCATGGTGCCCAATCCCACGGAGCGGACCGAGGGCTGCAGCTTTTCGCCCCGCTGTCCCCATGCCACAGACCGGTGCCGGAGGGAGGCGCCGCCCGTAAAGCAGATCTCAGATACGCGGCAGGTGCGCTGCTGTCTGTATGAGAATACTGAGGGAAGATAAGGAGGAGTCGCCGGTGGAAGAAGCTGTGAAGGACGTGCTCGTGAGAGCCGATCATGTAAAAGTATATTTTAAAGGAAAAAACAGAAGATCCGGAAGCGTAAAGGCTGTGGATGACATCAGCTTTGACATTTTAAAAGGCGAGACCTTCGGCGTGGTGGGCGAGAGCGGCTGCGGCAAAAGCACGCTGGGAAGGACGCTGATCCGGCTGCTGAAACCTACAGAGGGCCATATCTACCTGGACGGGACGGACATTGCGGGCCTGAAGGGCGCGGAGCTGAAGCGGATGCGCAGGAAGGCCCAGATCATCTTTCAGGACCCTTCCGCCTGTCTGAATCCCAGACGTACGGTCCGGCAGATCCTGATGGAGCCTTTTGAAATCCACCAGATGACCGGGGAGATGGACGTGGAAGCCCGGATCCGGGAGCTTCTGAACCTGGTGGGGCTGGATGAGTACCATCTGAGCCGCTATCCCCATGAACTGTCCGGCGGGCAGAAGCAGCGGATCGGCATTGCCAGAGCGCTGGCGCTGGAGCCGGACCTGGTCATCTGCGACGAGGCGGTGTCCGCGCTGGACGTGTCGGTTCAGGCGCAGGTACTGAACCTTCTGCAGGAGCTGAAGGAGAAACTGGGCCTGACCTATTTCTTCATTTCGCACAATCTGAACGTAGTCTATCAGGTCAGCGACCGGGTAGGCGTCATGTATCTGGGCCGGATCGTGGAGATCGCGGATTATGACCAGCCGTATGAGAAGCGGTACCATCCCTATACGGAGGCGCTGCTGTCGGCCATCCCGCAGGTGGGAAGCGATGCGGGCAGAGAGCGGATTCGTCTGGCAGGCGAGGTGCCAAGCCCGTCCAATCCGCCGTCCGGCTGCCGGTTCCATACCCGGTGCCCGAAAGCATGCGACCGCTGCTCCCTGGAGGACCCGGTGCTTCAGGAAGTGGAGAAAGGACATTTTGTCGCATGCCATCTTTATGGAAAAGGAGATTCTGCCGGATCACCGGCGTCTCAATAGAACACGGTCTCTGCCGCGGCGGAGACGGGAAAAGAAAAAGAGGAGGAACTAATTATGAAGAAACGATTTTTAGCCCTGGCGCTGAGCGTCGCAGTGGCGGCCGGCTGCGTGGCCTGCGGCGGCGGTGCGGACAACAATGCGCCGGCAGCGGAAGGCGCAGAGGAAGCGGGCGGCGCGGAAAGCTCCGGTTCCGGCTCCAGCACGGTGGTGGTGGCCATGGGCTCCGGTTTTGCGACGGTGGACCCCGGATATGTATATGAGAAATATCCGCCGCTGATCGTCAACGCGTGCTATGAAAACCTGTTTAAATTTTACGGCAACGACAGCGCGCCGGAACCGTGTCTGGCGGATACCTATGAATTTTCCGAGGACAACCTGACCCTGACGGTAAAGCTGAAGGAGGGCATCACCTTTGCCAGCGGCAATCCCATGACGTCCGCGGACGTGCTGTTCAGCATCAACCGCTGTAAGAACCTGCAGGGCAATCCGTCCTTTATTGCGGATACCATCGAGAGCATGGAGGCTCCGGACGACCTTACCGTCGTCTTCCATCTGACCCAGGCGGACAGTGCGATCCTCTCCAAGCTGACCTACAGCGCTCTGGCCATCCTGGACAGCGCGGTGGTGAAGGAGAACGGCGGTACCGACGCGGAGGACGCTGCCACGACGGATACGGCGCAGGCATATCTGGACAGCACCAGCGCAGGTTCCGGTATGTATGTGATGACCAGCTATATTCCGGATGAAGAGGTGGTTCTGGAGAAAAACCCGAATTACTGGGGCGAGGCGACCAACGTGGACAAATACATCGTCAAGATCCAGCCGGATTCCAATACGCAGATGATGACGCTGTCCACCGGCGACATTGACGTGGCCCTGAACATGACCGACGATACCATGGCGGAGCTTGCGGGTGCGGAAGGAATCGAGATCATCAACGCGGCTACCAAGACGGTGGGATTCCTGATGATGAACATGAACGAGGAGTACGGCGGTCCGGTATCCGATCCGAAGGTACAGCAGGCGATCCGGAAAGCCGTGGACTACAGCGGAGTTCAGACGATCTGCGGAGAAGGTACGCTGACTCCCTACGCTATCATCCAGTCCGGTTTCATGGGAAGCAAGGGAGAGAGAGCGGCGGATTATGCGAATGTGGAGGAGGCAAAGGCGCTCCTTGCGGAGGCAGGCTATGCGGATGGATTCGATGTGGACCTGACCGTGACGGACCTTGATATGGAGGGCATCCTTCTGACGGATCTGGCGCAGAAGGTGAAGGACGACCTTTCCCGGATCGGAATCAACGTGAATATCGTATCCCAGCCCTGGGCGGCAGGCTACGGGGACGCGTACCGCGACGGAACCATTGGATTTACGGTCATGTACTGGGGAACCGATTACAACGACCCCAACGTACAGCTGGAGTTCCTGCCGGGCGGCGTGATGGGACTCCGCGCAGGCTGGACGAAGGAGATGGCTCCGGAGCTGGCGGCCATGTATGACGAGACCATGGCGGCAACCGACAACGACGCGCGTACGGCGGTGCTGGAGAAGATCCAGGATGCCATGTATGAGGACGGACCGTTCCTTATGATCGCACAGGCGCCGGCGCATATCGGTTATAATTCCAGACTGGACGGCGTGGCGATCTCCGATCCCTACGCGCTGGATGTGACTTTGATCAATATTAAACAATAGAATCCACGCTTCGCGGGTTTTCTGTTGTCCTGAAGAAAAGGCGTCCGTGTACCTGTACACGGATGCCGCGGAGCAAAAGAGAGGTGTCCTATGAAACAACTGAAATTTACAGGAAAGAGGCTGGCCTATCTGGTGGTCATGCTGTTCGGGGTCGCTACGCTGGTATTCATACTGACGAAGATGATACCGGGCGATCCCACGGTGGCGAATTTAAGCCAGCGGGCGCTCAATGACCCGGAGGTCGTGGCGGCATATAAGGCGAAATACGGTCTGGATCAGCCGATCTTTGTGCAGTACGTCCTGTACATCAAAAACCTGCTGAAGTTTGACCTGGGCACTTCGATCCGTACCAACAAGCCGGTGCTTGCCGAGCTGGCGCGCTGTTATCCGGCGACTATTGAACTGGCGCTGTTTGCCATACTGCTTGCGGCGGTGTTCGGCATTCTGTTCGGCGTGATCTCAGCCATCCGCAGGAACAGCATCCTGGACCAGGCGGTGCGCGCCGTCTCCGTGACGGGCGTGAGCATTCCCAGCTTCTGGTTTGCGCTGCTGGTACTGTATTTCTTCTATTATAAACTGCATATTTTCCCGGGGCCGGGAAGACTGAGCAATTCCTTTTCGGCGCCGGCGACCGTGACCGGGCTGTACGTACTGGACAGTCTTCTGGAGGGAAACATCCCCAAAGCCATGGACGCGCTCAGCCACCTGATCCTGCCGGGAACGGTGCTGGCGGCGTTCACCATGGGCCTGATTACAAGGACGACCCGTTCCAACCTGCTGGACGTCATGTCCATGGACTATATCCGGACCGCGAGAGCCAAGGGTATCGGCAGAGTGGGGCTGATCGTGCGCCACGCCCTGGGGAACGCCCTGATTCCGGTGCTGACGGTCATCGGCCTGGGCCTTGGCAACCTGCTGGGCGGTATGGTGCTGGTGGAGACGATCTTCAACTGGCCGGGCGTGGGGCAGTTTGCCTATGAATCCGTATTGTCTGCGGATTTTCCGGCGATCATCGGCGTGGCGCTTCTGATTGCTTTGAACTATATGATCATCAATACCGTGGTGGATATCCTGTATGGCGTGATCGATCCGAGAGTGAGGTGCCAGTGATGTTTCGTTCTTTGAAGAAAATGTTCCGCTCCAACTATCTGTTCACGCTGGGCGTCATTATCTGCCTTCTGTGGATTCTTGCGGCCGTCCTGGCGCCGGTGATCGCGCCTTATGACCCCATTGCCCAGGATCTGGCTCTGCGCCTGAAGGCACCGTCGGCAGAACATCTGTTCGGAACGGACAATTTCGGAAGAGATATTTTCAGCCGGGTGATCTACGGAGGAAGGTATTCGCTTCTGGCGGGGTGCCTGACGGTGGTGATCGCCGGTTTCATCGGTACGTTCTACGGAGCGATTGCCGGCTATGTGGGCGGCTGGGTGGACAATGTGATGATGCGGATTTCCGAGATGATCCTGTCGTTTCCGTCTCTGATCCTGGCCATGATCATCAATGCAGTCATGGGCTCCAACCTGTTCAACACCATGTTTGCGCTGGTGATCGTGGCGTGGCCTACGTATGCAAGGCTTATGCGGAGCGTGGTGCTCAGCGTGAAGGAAAATGAGTATGTGACGGCTTCGGAGGCTCTGGGCGCTTCCAGAATCCGGATCCTTTTGAAGGAAATTATCCCCAACAGCATCAGTTCGGTGCTCATTATGGCCACGACGGATATCGGCAATCAGATCCTGATGTTCTCCACTTTAAGCTTTCTGGGGCTGGGTTCCGCGCCGCCTACGCCGGAGTGGGGCATGATGGTGTCGGACGGCGTGGATTACTTCAATAAATTCTGGGTTGCGGGCTTCCCGGGACTTGCCATTTTTACCATGGCGGTAGGCGCCAATTTCATCGGCGACGGCCTGAGAGATCTTCTGGACCCGAAACTGAGGAAGCAGTTTTAAAAAAGCTGTTTTATAATGGAAAAAACTGACGAACAGCATCCGCTTAAGGCATGGTCCGGGCGGGTGCTGGATTTGATTAAGGAGTTAAGGCGATGAAACAGAACAGAGCAGAACGCATTCTGGCGAAGCTGAAACAGATGGGGTTAAGCCAGATGCTGATCGTGGACCCCATGTCCATCTACTATCTGACCGGCGTGCAGATCATGCCCTTTGAGCGGTTTTACGGGCTGTATCTGAGGGAGGACGGACATCATGTATATTTCCTGAACCGGCTCTTTCATGTGCCGGAGGACCTGGGGATCGAAAAGGTCTGGTACTCGGATACGGACCCGGTCATGGAGATCGTGGCGTCCCGCATGGACCGGGAGCGGCCGCTGGGAGTGGATACGGAGCTGAAGGCGGGCTTTCTTCTGCCGCTGATGGAACTGGGAGCGGCAGAACGTTTTGTGCTGGCGTCTTCTGCGGTGGATGACACAAGAGGGATCAAGGACGCAGAAGAGCAGGAAAAGATGCGCGCGTCATCCAGGATCAACGATCTTGCCATGGCGGAATTTCAAAATCTGATCCGCGAAGGGGTCACGGAGCGGGAAGCGGCCTCAAAGATGCTGGACATCTATCAGTCTCTGGGGGCGGACGGCTTTTCCTTTGAGCCGCTGGTGGCTTTTGGCGCCAATGCGGCGGACCCGCACCATATGCCGGACGATACGGAGGTACGGCCAGGAGACTGTGTATTGTTCGACGTAGGATGTATCAAGGACGGATACTGTTCGGACATGACAAGGACCTTTTATTTTCAGCAGGTGAGCGTGGAGCACCGCCGCATCTATGACACGGTCCGAAGGGCCAATGAGACGGCGATCGGGCTGGTCCGGCCGGGAGTCCCGCTGTGCGAGCTGGACCGGGCGGCGAGAGGCGTGATCGAAGCAGAAGGGTACGGCCCGTATTTTACCCACCGCCTGGGACATTTTATCGGTCTTGGAGAGCATGAGCACGGGGACGTTTCTTCCGCCAGTACGAAACGGGCGGAAGCAGGCATGGTCTTTTCCATCGAGCCGGGCGTCTATCTGCCCGGGGATACGGGAGTCCGGGTGGAGGATCTGGTCCTTGTGACGGAGGACGGCTGCGAGGTGCTGAACCATTATTCAAAAGAACTTGAGATCATCGGCAAAGGAGGGGAAAGATGAATCCGACCGCGACACTTCATATGGCAAACGGCAGCAGGATCGTGCTGGAGCTTCTGCCGGAGGCGGCGCCCAATACGGTCAGCAGCTTTCTGTACGCGGCGTCTCGGGGCTGCATGGACCATCACGCCATCGAACGGATCGTCCCTGGGAACTGGGTGGATGTCAGCTATACCGGATTCGGGAAGAAGGAATCACAGTATCTGATCCCGGATGAATTTACGCTTCATCCGGACCTCGTCCCGCTGGATTCCCATCCGGGGACGGTCTGCATGGGCGGCTACGGGGAAGCGGGCCTGGCAGGCTGTGAATTTTTCTTTCCGCTCCGGGACTGCCCGGAGCATAAGGGCGTCTATCCGGTATTCGGAAGGGTGCTGGAGGGGATGGAGGAGATCCGCCGTCTGGAGAACGTGCCCACGGTGCCGGTGACGGATTTTCCCATAGAAGGAGTGGAGGTGAACCGCCCGGTGGAGCCCCAGGTCATCGACCATGTGGAGCTTCAGCTGTTCGGACAGAGTTATCCGAAGCCGGTCCGGGTGGAGAATCCGGCCATTCCGCCCTGCTGGAAATGACAGAGAAAAGGCAGAACCCAAACGCCGGTTCTGCCTTTTGATTCATTCCGCTTAGTGAGCAGCTGCCAGAGAAGCCGTCCATGCTGCTGTCGCTTCTGCAATCTGCCGGTCTACAGCCGCTTTTGCCGCTGCTTTTGCGGCTACTTCCGCAGCGACCTGCTGCTCTGTCGCACGCCACTCGGCCTCCTTTACCGCCATATAATCATCTATGATCTTCTGGTCCGCCGCAAGTTTGGCCGCGATCTGCTGTTCTGTGAGCTGCTGCTCGACTGCGAGTCTGGCCGCGATCTGCTGATCCAGGGTGTCTTTATCCGTTGCCGTTATTGCCGGCGCTGCAATGGCTGCAAGTTTGTCTGCAATCTGCTGTTCTGTAACCGCCTGATCAGCCGCAAGCTGAGCCGCGATCTGCTGATCCAGTGCTTTTTTTGCCGCTGCTTCTGCAGCAATCTGCTGGTCGATCACTTTTTGCTCTGCTGCAAGCTGAGCTGCAATCTGTTGATCCAGAGCTTCTTTTGCTGCCGCTTTTGCCGCTACTTCTGCAGCGACCTGCTGCTCCGTTGCACGCCACTCCGCCTGCTTCGCGGCCATATAGTCATCCACGGCCTGCTGATCAGCTTCAAGCTTTGCCTTCACCTGTTCTGCGGTGGTCAGTTCCTTTGCGGAAACACTTATCGGCACGCTGCCGATAAAAATAACACCTGCAAGCAACAATGCGCTTCCTAATTTTTTCATTCCTGTTCCTCCTTTGTCTGTTTGAATGAATACGGGTTTTTAAGTTGCTGCATCGACATGTTCTCCGCTGTTTCTGGAGAAATATGTCGTTGCGTTTACATCGTAGCATTATTTGGGCGGATAATCAATATCCTGTCGGTAAAATGTTAGACGGGAAGACGAATTTTTCAATCGAAATCACGGCTTTTACCGAAAAATCCCCTTTACAAAGCGGCCCATATATGCTACAGTATGGAAGTATGAGTTTAACCGCCGTTCGGGGTCTGGACACTCCGACCGTCCCTTGATGGCAGGTGATTGTAAAAATAAGGAGGAAACCGAAATGATTTCGAAAGAGAAGAAGCAGGCGATTATCGCAGAGTATGGCCGCAGTGAAGGCGACACCGGTTCACCGGAGGTACAGGTGGCGATCCTGACCGCAAGAATTCAGGAGCTTACCGAGCATCTGAAAGTGAACAAGAAAGACCATCATTCCAGAAGAGGCCTTCTGAAGATGGTAGGCCAGAGACGCGGCATGCTGGCATATCTGAAGAAGACGGATATCGAGAGATACCGTACGCTGATCGCTAAATTAGGTCTGAGAAAATAATAACTTTAAGGCGGACGTGATTCCGCCTTATTTTCGTGGGCAGGGCATACAGATTTGTGTGGAAGCTCTGCCTGCGGAACCATTTTTGGCAGGAGACAGGTGCCGAGACCACTGAAAAGCGCAAACGGTGTTTGTGTTTTTCAGTAGTTTCGGTATCTTCTGCTGAAAAGTCAGAATCAAAAGTCAGAATAGAAAGGAGATACAGTTTATGTACAAAAGTTATACAATGGAGCTGGCCGGCAGGACATTAAGAGTGGATATCGGCCGTGTGGCGGCTCAGGCGAACGGTGCGGCGTTCATGCATTACGGGGACACCGTTGTCCTGTCCACCGCGACCGCATCGGACAAGCCGAGGGACGGGATCGATTTCTTCCCGCTGAGCGTAGAATTTGAGGAAAAATTATATTCCGTAGGCAAGATTCCGGGAGGTTTCAATAAGAGAGAGGGGAAGGCTTCCGAGAACGCGGTGCTGACCGCGCGCGTCATCGACCGTCCCATGAGACCGCTGTTTCCGAAGGATTACAGAAATGACGTGACGCTGAACAACATGGTCATGAGCGTGGACCCGGAGTGCCGTCCGGAGATCGTTGCCATGCTGGGTTCCGCCATTGCGGCGTCCATCTCGGACATTCCCTTTGACGGTCCCTGCGCCATGACGCAGGTGGGCCTGGTGGACGGTGAATTTGTCATCAATCCGTCCCAGGAGCAGTGGAAGAACGGCGACCTGAACCTGACCGTGGCGTCCACGAAGGAAAAGGTCATGATGATCGAGGCGGGAGCCAATGAGGTTCCGGAAGATCGGATGATCGAGGCCATCTATCTGGCTCACGGCGTCAATCAGGAGCTGATCGCGTTTATCGAGAAGATCATGGCGGAGGTTGGAAAGCCGAAGCATGAATATACAAGCTGCGCGGTTCCGGAGGAGCTGTTTGCGGCAATCCGTGAGATCGTTCCGCCGGAAGAGATGGAGCGTGCGGTGTTCACTGATGACAAGCAGACCCGCGAGGAAAATATCCGCGTGCTGACCGAGAAGCTGACCGAAGCCTTTGAAGAGAAGGAAGAGTGGCTGGAGGTACTGGGCGAGGCAGTCTATCAGTATCAGAAAAAGACGGTCCGTAAGATGATCCTTCAGGATCACAAACGTCCGGACGGACGGGAGCTGACCCAGATCCGCCCGCTGGCGGCAGAGGTGGATCTGATTCCGAGAGTCCATGGTTCCGCCATGTTCACCCGCGGACAGACCCAGATCTGCAATGTATGTACGCTGGCGCCGCTTTCTGAGCAGCAGAGAATCGACGGCCTGGATGAGAACGAAGTAAGCAAACGCTACATGCATCATTATAATTTCCCCAGCTACTCGGTGGGCGAGACGAAACCGTCCAGAGGGCCGGGACGCCGGGAGATCGGACACGGAGCGCTGGCAGAGCGCGCGCTGATACCGGTGCTTCCCAGCGAGGAAGAGTTCCCCTATGCGATCCGTACGGTGTCCGAGACGTTTGAGTCCAACGGTTCCACGTCCATGGCGTCCACCTGTGCGTCCTGTATGTCTCTCATGGCGGCGGGCGTGCCCATCAAGAAGATGGTGGCGGGTATTTCCTGCGGTCTGGTGACCGGAGACAGAGACGATGATTTCGTCCTGCTGACGGATATCCAGGGGCTGGAGGATTTCTTCGGAGATATGGACTTCAAGGTGACCGGTACCGACCGGGGCATTACGGCGATCCAGATGGATATTAAGATCCACGGACTGACCCGCCCCATCGTGGAAGGCGCCATCGCAAGATGCCGGGAAGCAAGAATGTTCATTATGGATACCTGTATGAAACCGGCGATCGCAGAGCCGCGTCCGGAGGTGGGACCGCTGGCGCCGAAGATCATCCAGATGATGATCGATCCCCAGAAGATCGGGGATGTGGTCGGCCAGAGAGGCAAGACCATCAACGCCATCATCGAGCAGACCGGCGTGAAGATCGACATCAACGACGACGGAGCCGTGTCCATCTGCGGTACGGATAAAGTGATGATGGACAAGGCAAAAGAGATGGTCCGCATCATCACCACCGATTTCGAGGAAGGTCAGATCTTCGTTGGAAAAGTGGTCAGCATCAAGGAATTCGGCGCATTCCTGGAGTTTGCTCCAGGGAAGGAAGGCATGGTTCACATCTCCAAGATCGCAAAAGAGCGGATCAACCGGGTGGAGGATGTTCTGACCCTGGGAGATATGGTGAAGGTTGTCTGCCTTGGAAAGGACAAGATGGGAAGGATCAGCTTCTCCATCAAGGACTGTAAGGAAAAATAAAACAGAAAAAGAAAGAACCGCCGCGCCATGCGGCGGTTTTTTTGCGCGCGGTTTCCGGTGCAGCCGGGAACCGCGCTGTCTTTGCGGGAGAAATTTCATGGTCATAAAACCTGTCCTTTTTCATATATTGAGTTAAGGAGCTGGACAATGGTATGAGACATGATGAATTATCCTCGATTTTCCCG
Source organism: uncultured Lachnospiraceae bacterium (assembly GCA_910584205.1). Lineage (GTDB taxonomy): Bacteria > Bacillota > Clostridia > Lachnospirales > Lachnospiraceae > Hominiventricola. Next base: position 39,128 of record CAJUAA010000009.1, on the reverse strand, counting down.
GAATTTCTCAGGACGACGATGGAGGCGTGGAAGATCGATACAGAAAATCTGCAGGAGATCCGGATCCGGGCGGAGCGGCCGGTGCTGGCGTTGTGCGGAAACCGGGAATACCGGTCAAAGACGGCGGTGAAGAAGGCGCAGCTGCAGGAGATCCTGGCGTATCTTTCCGGTTATTCCCTGTATGCCTATGAGGATGAGATCCGGCAGGGGTATCTGTCTTTGCCGGGCGGACACCGGGTGGGGATCGCGGGCCGGGCGGTGGTGGAAAGGGGAAAGATCCGGACCGTTACGGACGTGTCGTCTCTGAACATCCGTTTTGCCCATGAGGTGAAAGGCTGTGCGGACCGGCTGCTTCCCTGGATTCGAAAAGAAGACGGGCTTTTGCATACGCTGATCGTATCGGCGCCCGGACACGGGAAGACGACGCTGCTTCGGGACTGCATCCGGCAGGTCTCAGACGGGGAGCCGGGGTATCCGGGGCTGACGGTGGGCGTGGTTGACGAGCGGTCGGAGATCGCAGGAAGCTTTCGGGGGGTACCGGGGAACGATGTGGGGCTTCGGACGGACGTGCTGGACGGCTGCCCGAAGGCGGAAGGCATGATGATGCTGATCCGTTCCATGGCGCCGAAGGTGGTGGCGGTGGATGAGATCGGCAGCAGGGAAGACATGGAAGCGCTGACGCTTGCCGTCAACTGCGGATGTGTGGTCGTGGCGACGGTTCACGGCAGCAGCATGGAGGAGCTGAAGCGAAAACCGGTGCTGCGGGAGATGGTGGAGACGGGGATATTTGAGCGGTATGTCTTTCTGAAAGCGTCCGGAAAGCCGGGCAGGCTCCACCGGATTCTGGACGCGTCCGGCCGGCCGGTCGGCCAGGGGGAAGAGGGATGCTGAAGGCTCTGGGGATGGTCTGCATTCTGGCCGGGAGCACGGGGATCGGCATCCTCTGCGCCGCGGAGCTGGATCTGAGGATCCGGGAACTGGAGGAGCTGGAACAACGGATGCTTCTCTTAAAAGGCGAGATCCGTTATATGCACCAGCCGCTGCCGGAAGCGTTTCTGCATCTGTCCGCAGGCGCGCCGCCGCCCTTCGGCGATTTTTTCCGCCATATGGGGGAAGAGCTGCAGGAGCGCCGGGGCGGTACTGCTGACAGCCTGTGGAAAAAGAACATGAAGCAGGATCTGAAGGGGCTCCACATCAGCAGCCAGGAGTGGTCCGGACTGGAGGCGCTGGGCGGGATGCTGGGATATCTGGATGTGGAGATGCAGGTCAATACGCTGGATCACTATCTGGAGCAGCTGAGGCGGTCTGTCTCCGACGCGGCTGCTACGGCGGAGAGCCGCCGGAAGCTGTATCGGTATATGGGGGCGCTTGGGGGAGCGGCGCTGGCCATACTGATATTCTGAAGAAATGATGGAAAGCAGGAGCCAATATGAGTGAAACATTGATATTCAAGATCGCGGCGGTGGGGATCCTCGTGTCTGTGCTCTCGCAGGTGCTGAAGCACAGCGGCCGGGAAGAACAGGCATTTCTGACGAGCCTTGCGGGACTTTTGCTTGTACTGTTCTGGATCATTCCGTATGTATATGAGCTGTTTGAGACCATGCAGCGGCTGTTCCTGCTGTAAACACGCGGAGGATACCGGAAAAACCGCTGAACATGCAGAGGGAGGTGAACAGGTGATGGTCCGGGTTGCGTTTCTGGGGATTACGGGAATCCTGATGGCGCTTCAGCTGAAAGCGCTGAAGCCTGACTATTCGGTGTATTTGTGTCTGGGCATCAGCCTTCTGATTTTCTCCTTTGTGGCAGAGAAGCTTTCTGTCATCATGGACGGGCTGCAGGCAGTCCAGGATTGTCTGCCGCTGAAAGCGGGATACCTCCAGATCCTGATGAAGATCGTCGGAATTACGTACATTGCGGAGTTTGCCTCCGACCTGTGTAAGGATGCCGGGTATCAGACCATCGCGGGGCAGATCCAGATCTTCGGCAAGCTGTCGGTGCTGGCGGTCAGCATTCCGGTGCTGACCGCGCTTCTGGACACCATACAGACATTTCTGGGAGGATGACTGTGGAAGAGATCGATTTTGGTGAGATTCAGAGAGTGCTGGACGAGATTCTCGGAAACGGGATGAATTTCCGGGAGATGGCGGAACAGGGGATGCGGGGCGAGAATCTCCTGTCCTTCCGGTATGCGGCCGGTTTTCTGCAGGATGTTTTTCTGGAGGAGCTGATGGCGCAGAAGCAGCTGTGGATCCATATCCTGATCCTGGCCGTGGCGGCGGCGGTGCTGCTTCACTTTGCGGATGTCTTTCAGAACCGCAGCGTCTCCCACATCAGCTTCTGCATGATCTACATGATCCTGTTTCTTCTGCTGATGACATCCTTCAGGAACAGTATGGGGATCGCGCAGGAAGTTATGGAACATATGCAGAATTTTATGTCCGTGCTGGCGCCGGCGTATTTCCTTGCCATGACGCTTTCTTCCTATACCGTATCCGCAGGGATCTATTATGAATTTATCCTGCTGCTCATATCTTTGCTCCGCTGGTTTACGCAGGTATTTATCCTTCCCTGCATCGAGATCTATGTGCTGCTGGTGCTTGTGAATCATTTATCAAAGGAGGAACGGCTGACCCGGTTTGCGGAGCTGGCGGAACTCATGGTGAAATGGAGCCTGAAGGCCGTACTGGCGGCAGTCATGGGCTTTCACCTGATCCAGGGCATCATATCGCCGGCGGCGGACGCCTTCCGCAACACGGCGGTCAGCCAGGGACTGGAGATGGTGCCGGGCGTGGGCGACATGAGCAGCTCCGTCACGGACATGGTATTTGGTTCCGCCATGCTGATCAAGAACGGCATCGGGGCGGCGGGACTGGTGGCGCTGATCGCGCTCTGCCTGATTCCGCTGGCCAAGCTTGCGATCATCATGGCCGCCTATTATGTGCTGGCGGCGGTGCTGCAGCCGGTGTCGGACGAGCGGATCACGGACTGCCTGAGCGGTATGGGAAACGGGGTCAGGCTGCTGCTTCAGGCGGTATTTACCATGCTGGTGCTGTTTCTTCTGACGATTGCGCTGACGACGGCGCTGACGGGCCCCTGAGAGGAGGAGTTATGCAGGAACTACTGAATATGGTCAGGTATGCGGCGGTGTTCTATCTGCTGGAGCAGATGGTTTTGAACCTGCTGCCGGGAAAAATGTATGAACGGTATGTAAGATTTTATCTGGGGCTTCTGATGGTCCTTCTCCTGCTGCAGCCGGTATTCAAAGTGTTCCGTCTGGTGGAGCAGATGGATGCGGCAGCGCTGGTCCAGGAGCTGGAGCGGGAGGTGGAACGGGTTCCATGAAAGAAAAGTGGATGGAAATCAGGAAAAAATACTGGCCGCCGAAGAAGGATCAGCTGATGATCCTGATCCTTGCGGGCCTTCTGCTGGCGGTGATCGCGGTTCCGGTGGAACAGAAGGAGGAGCGGGAGGATACGGAGACACCGGCGGTTCTGGAGGAAACGAAGACCAGGGAAGAAGAATATGAAAGCCGGATGGAGCAGAGGCTGGAGGAGCTTCTGGAGAAGGTGGAGGGGGTGGGGCAGGTACAGGTCATGCTGACCTTCGAGGGGACCGGAGAGAAAAAGGTGGAAAAGGATGTGGCGCTGGATCTGGAGGAGCGCAGGGAAGAGACCGTCTACGAGGAACGCGGGAACAGTGAACGGACGCCCTATGTGACGTCGGAGACCAATCCGGAAGTAAAAGGAGTGCTGGTCATCGCCCAGGGCGGAGGGAACAGCCGGGTCCGTCAGGAGATTCTGGAAGCCGCACAGGCATTATTTGGGATCGACGCTCATAAAATTAAAATAATGAAAATGGAGGAAATGAAGTGAAGCAGTTGAAAAAACCCGTATTTAAGAAAAACCAGATGATCATCACAGCGCTTGCGGCCATGATCGCAGTAGCCGGTTATCTGAATTATTCAGGGACCAGGCTGGACGAATCTCTGCTGAGCGCCAACAGCACGGCTGTCGAGGACGTGGAGGAAGGAAATCTGGCGGAAGACATCTCGGCGGAAGATCTTTACGCGGAGGACCAGGAGGGATATTCGGACATCGAAAGTCTGGATGAGGATGTGGATCTGGCGGAAGAGAATGTGGGAGAGACCGTCCTTGCCAGCAGCACCATGGGCGTCGGCCTGGTTTCGGAGGCCAAGGTGACCAGAGAGCAGACCCGTTCCAGAAACAAGGAGATGCTGATGGAGCTGATCAACAGCGCGAATATCACAGAAGAGCAGAAGCAGAACGCCATCAACGAGATGGTGAAGATGACCGATGTGGCGGAGAAGGAACTGGCCGCGGAGACCCTTCTGGTGGCGCAGGGATTTGATGAAGTGGTGGTCAGCATCAACGACGCCTGCGCGGACGTGGTGGTCAGCAGTACCCAGGTCAGCGATTCCCAGCGGGCGCAGATCGAGGATATCGTAAAGCGGAAAACGGGGATTGAAGCGGCGAACATCACCATCACCCCGGTGAAGGCATCCGAATAAGCCGGTACAGTCCGTACGCCAAAACAGAACATGGCAGTATTTGGTCTTGCCAAAGCTGCGGCGATCCTATATAATGCAATTGATAATTATTATCAATTGCATTATATTTTGGGATAACGGAGAATGGTTATGAAATTATACGAAGGAAAAAAGGGCAGCACGCTCAAGATCGTCCGTATGGAACTGCCGGTACAGACGGAGCGGCGGCTGGAGGTGCTCGGAATGCTGGAAGGAACCCGGGTCACGGTGGTGAACCGGAAGAAAAAAGGAGCGATGATCGTCAATATCCGGGGGACCCGTTTTGCCATAGGACAGTGTATTACAGAGTGCATTGAGGTGGAGGAGTTATGAATACAAAAGAACTGACCATCGGATTTGTCGGAAATCCGAACTGCGGAAAGACGACGCTGTTTAACGCCTATACAGGGGCGAATCTGAAGGTGGCCAACTGGCCGGGAGTGACCGTGGAGAAAAAGGAAGGCGCCATGCGGTTCCATGACGAGAGCTGCCGTCTGGTGGACCTGCCGGGAACCTACAGCCTGACATCCTATACGATGGAGGAGACGGTGACCAGACAGTACATCTTAAGCGACGATGTGGATGTGATCGTGGATGTGGCGGACGCCTCGGCGCTGGAGCGCAATCTCTATCTGACGCTGCAGCTCATGGAGCTGGGAAAGCCGGTGGTGCTGGCGCTGAACATGATGGACATTGTACAGGAGCGGGGCATGGAGATCGATCTTCACCGTCTGCCGGAGATGCTGGGGATTCCGTGCGTGCCCGTGTCGGCCAGACGAAGAACCGGGCTGGAGATCCTGATCCATACGGTGGTCCACCACAAGGACAAGGCCCAGGGAGAGAAGATCATCCACCATCACGATCCGGAGGCCAGCAGCCATAAGGACGCGGAGGAACACCACAAGCGCTACGCCATGGTATATTCCGACGAGATCGAGGACAAGATCGATGAGATCAGCGAACGTCTGAGCGCGGCGTATCCGGAAGTCGGGAACCTGAGATGGCACGCCATCAAGATTCTGGAAAACGACCAGGAGCTGCAGAAGCGATATCCGATGGATCTGTCCGATGTTCTGGATCAGGATTACGAAAAGGAGATCATCAACCAGAAATTCAGCTTCATCGAGGAAGTGATGGCGGAATGTGTGGTAAACCGGGCGAAGAAGATGGAAGCCACGGACCGAACGGACCGGATCCTGACCCATCCGGTGCTGGGACTTCCGGTGTTCCTTCTGATTATGGCGGGCGTTTTTTTCCTGACTTTTACGGTGGGAGACTGGCTGAAGGGATATTTTGAAGTGGCGCTGGAATGGCTGACCGCATGGGCGGCCGGCGGGCTTTCTGCCATCGGGACGGCTCCCATGCTCATTTCCCTGATTACGGACGGCATCATCGCCGGCGTGGGCGGGATTCTGACGTTTCTGCCCAATATTTTTATCCTGTTTCTGGCTCTGGCCTTTCTGGAGGACAGCGGATACATGGCAAGGGTGGCCTATGTGATGGACGGAATCATGGGGCGGATCGGCCTGTCCGGCCGGGCGTTTCTGCCCATGCTTCTGGGATTCGGATGTACGGTCCCGGCAGTGATGGCGTCCCGGGTGCTGGAGAACCGGAAGGACCGGCTGAAGACCATACTGATTACGCCGTTTATGTCCTGCAGCGCCAGACTTCCCATCTATGTGCTGTTCTCGGAGCTGTTTTTCGGGGACCGCGCCATGGCGGCGGCGTTTTCCATGTACGTGCTGGGACTGGCCGTGGGCATCCTGGTGGCTTATGTGATGAAGCTGACGGACCGGGGGAAAGACGGGGACATGCTTCTGATCGAGCTTCCGGAATACAAGACGCCCAACGCCCATACGATCTATGTCTACGTGTCGGAAAAGGTCAAGGACTACCTGTCCAAGGCGGGGACGACGATCTTTATCGCGTCGATCATCATGTGGCTGGTGATGAATCTGGGCGTCCACGGCTTTACGACCGATATGGATCAGAGCTTCGGCGCAGTGATCGGAAAACTGCTGGTGCCGGTGTTTGCGCCCATCGGCCTGGGATACTGGCAGATCATACTGGCGCTCATCTCCGGTATCGCCGCCAAGGAAGTGGTGGTATCCAGCTGCTCGGTGCTTTTCGGCATCGGCAATGTGACCACGGAGGCGGGGATGGGCAATCTGTCCGCGCTTTTGGGGACCATGGGGTTTGGGGCGCTGAACGCCTATGTGCTCATGGTGTTCTGCCTGCTCTACGTACCGTGTATGGCGGCGGTGGCGACGATTAAGAGAGAGATCGGAAGCTGGCGCTGGACGGCGGCCATGGCAGCGTTCCAGCTGGCGACGGCGTGGGCCGTCTCCTTTGTGATCTTCCAGGCGGGGAGTATGCTTCTGTAACATGCCGGCGGTGCATGCGGGGGGATGGTTGAAATCCTCCCGCTTTTATGTTAAGATAGGTCGCATGGACAAACGGATCCGGGACAGAAGGAGGAAAAAACGGTGAGATGGAATAAATATACGCTGACAACGACGACGGAAGCGGAAGATATGATCAGCAGCATGATGATGGATGTGGGGATCGAAGGGATCGAGATTGAAGACCGGGTGCCCCTGTCCGAGCAGGACCGGTCCCGGATGTTCGTGGACATTTTCCCGGAAGGCCCGGAGGATGACGGCGTTGCGCGCATCAGCTTTTATCTGGAGCCGGAACAGGACAACGGGGCGATTCTGGCGGCCGTGCAGAATGGGCTGGATGAGATCCGCGGCTGGGGCGTGGATGTGGGTTCCGGTATGATCGAGGCGTCCCAGACGGAGGACAAGGACTGGATCAATAACTGGAAGGAATATTTTCACCAGTTTTCCGTGGATGACATTCTGATCAAACCGTCCTGGGAGGATGTGAAGCCGGAAGATCAGGGAAAGCTTTTGATCCAGATCGATCCGGGGACCGCTTTCGGCACCGGGATGCATGAGACGACCCAGCTGTGTATCCGCCAGATCCGGAAGTATGTGACGGACCAGACGGTCCTTCTGGATGTGGGCACCGGGAGCGGCATCCTGTCCATCGTGGCCCTGAAACTGGGGGCGGTAAGGGCGGTCGGAACGGATCTGGACCCCTGCGCCATCAGTGCGTCGAAGGAAAATATGGAAGTAAACGGCATCGCCGAAGAGCAGTTTACGGTGATCGAGGGCAATCTCATCGACGACCGGAAGATCCAGGAGCTGGTGGGGTATGGAACCTGCGATATGGTGGTCGCCAACATCCTTGCGGAAGTGCTGGTGCCGCTGACGCCGGCGGCGGCGGCCCATCTGAAGAAGGGCGGTATCTATATCACTTCCGGGATCATTGACAATAAGGAAGAGACCGTGGTGGAGGCGGTGAAGCGCGCAGGCCTTACCGTACTGGAGGTTACCCGTCAGGGGGAATGGGTATCGGTCACCGCACGGAAGGATCAGGAGTAGGAGATGTATCATTTTTTTGTGGAACCGGATCAGGTACAGGAGGATCATGTGGACATCCGGGGCGGCGACGTGAACCACATCCGGAACGTCCTGCGCATGAAGCAGGGGGAGACGCTGACCGTATGCGACGGTTTTGGAAATGAGTATCTGTGCCGGGTAGACGCCTGTTCGGACAACCGGGTCCGGGCGGGGATTGTGGAAAAAAGGCGGGTGGCGTCGGAACTTCCCTCCAGGATCGTTCTGTTCCAGGGACTTCCCAAGGGGGATAAGATGGAACTGATCATCCAGAAGGCGGTGGAGCTGGGAGCCTCGGCAGTGGTGCCGGTGGCGTCCAGAAGATGCGTGGTGAAGCTGGACGGGAAAAAGGCGGACAGCAGGCAGAAACGCTGGCAGGCCGTCGCCGAGAGCGCTGCAAAGCAGTCCGGAAGGGCGGTGATCCCGACAGTCTGTCCTGTGACGGGTTTTGCGGACGCGGTCCGTCAGGCGTCCGGGCTGGACGTGTGCCTGATTCCGTATGAGTGCGCGCAGGAACTGCTGAAGGACGGAGCCGGGACGGCCATGGAACAGAGCCGAAACGTGCTGGCGGGCATAGAGCGGGGACGGTCGGTGGGCATCCTGATCGGCCCGGAGGGCGGATTTGAGAAGGAAGAGGTGGCGTCCGCCATGGAGGCGGGGGCGGTTCCCCTGACGCTGGGAAAGCGGATTCTGCGGACGGAGACGGCCGGGCTGTGCATCCTGTCCGTGCTGATGTTTCAACTGGAGGAATAGACAATGGAAGCATATCTGGATAATTCTGCCACCACCCGCTGCCTGGAACAGGTGACCGACCTGATGGTCCGGGTCATGCGGGAGGATTACGGAAATCCTTCTTCGCTCCATACAAAGGGCGTGGAGGCGGAACGGCATATACGGGCGGCCAGGGAATTTTTTGCGGGCAGCCTGAAAGTGAATGAAAAAGAGATCTATTTTACATCCGGCGGAACCGAGTCCAACAACCTGGCGGTCCTGGGGACGGCGCTTGCCAACCAGAGGGCGGGAAAACATCTGATTACCACCGCCATCGAGCACCCCTCCGTACAGAATCCCCTGAAGCACCTGGAAAGCCAGGGCTTCCGGGTGACCTGCCTTCCGGTGGACCGGGCGGGCGTCGTCTCTCTGGAGGCGCTGAGAGAGGCCCTCTGCGACGAAACCATACTGGTGTCGGTCATGCACGTCAACAATGAGATCGGGTCCGTACAGCCGCTGGAAGAGATCGCCGGGCTCTTAAAGGCGAGGGAACGAAAACCGCTGTTTCATGTGGACGCCATACAGTCCTATGGAAAATACCGGATCTATCCAAAGAAAACGGGGATCGACCTGCTGTCCATAAGCGGCCACAAGATCCATGGGCCCAAGGGGACGGGAGTCCTCTATGTCAACGAGAAGGCGAAAATCCGTCCCGTGATCTTCGGCGGAGAGCAGCAGAAAGGGCTGCGTTCCGGTACGGAGAATGTGCCGGGAATTGCCGGGATCGCGGAAGCGGCAAAAGCCTGCTATGAGGGGCTGGATGAGAAGATTGACCGGATGTATCAATTAAAGGAACGGTTCGTATCCGGGGTCCGGGCGCTGGACGGGACGACGGTCAACGGGCCGGAAGGGCGGGCGGGCGCGCCGCATATCGTGAGCGTCAGCTTTGAAGGGGTACGAAGCGAGGTGCTTCTTCACGCGCTGGAGGAACAGGGGATCTATGCGTCGGCGGGTTCCGCCTGCTCTTCCAATAAACCGGCGGTGAGCCGTACCCTTCAAAGCATTCAACTGAAAAAAGAGCTGCTTGGAAGCACCCTTCGGTTCAGCTTCAGTTTTGAGACGGGGGAAGAAGAGATCGATCACTGCCTGCGGGAACTGGAACGGCTGCTGCCCATGCTGCGCCGGTATGTACGGCGGTAAGAGAAAGGAAGAAAAAGATGTTTCAGGCATTTTTGATTAAATACGGAGAGATCGGAGTAAAGGGAAAGAACCGTTACGTGTTTGAAGACGCGCTGGTGGCGCGTATGAAACAGGTGCTGTCCGATGTGGAAGGCACCTTTCGGATCACGAAGGAACAGGGGCGGATCTATGTGGAGGCAGATGGATCGTTCGATTATGAGGAAGCGGTTGCCGCCCTTCAGAGAGTCTTCGGCATCGTGGGCATCTGCCCGGTGGTGCTGGTGGAGGACCGGGGGTTCGAAGCCCTGTCCGGGGACGTGACGGACTATATGCGCAGACTGTACGGAGAGGAAAAAAAGACGTTCAAGATCCATACCCGCCGCGCCAATAAAAACTTCCCCATGACGTCCATGGAGGTCAACGCGGAGCTGGGAGGAAGGCTTCTGGAGGCGTTTCCGAACCTGTCTGTGGATGTGCACGATCCGGAGCTGATGCTGCATATTGAGCTTCGCAGCCAGATCTGCATCTATTCCGAGGTGATCCCCGGTCCGGGGGGCATGCCCCTTGGCACCAACGGGAGGTCCATGCTCCTTCTGTCCGGCGGTATTGACAGTCCGGTGGCAGGATATATGGTGGCCAGGCGCGGAGTGTACATTGATGCCGTCTATTTTCACGCGCCTCCCTATACCAGCGAGCGGGCGAAGCAGAAGGTGGTGGATCTGGCGGCAAAGGTGGCGCGCTATACCGGCCGGATCCGCCTTCATGTCATCAATTTTACGGATATCCAGATGTATATCTACGATCAGTGTCCCCACGATGAACTGACGATCATCATGCGCCGCTATATGATGCGGATCGCCCAGCAGATCGCGGAAGAGACCGGGTGCCTTGCGCTGGTTACCGGGGAGAGCATCGGGCAGGTGGCGAGCCAGACGGTTCCGAGCCTTGCGGCGACCAACGACGTGTGCACCCTGCCGGTGTTCCGTCCGCTGATCGCATTTGATAAGGAAGACATTGTGGCGGTTGCGAAGAAGATCGATACCTATGAGATCTCCATACTGCCCTATGAAGACTGCTGCACCACCTTTGTGGCGAAGCATCCGGTGACAAAGCCCCAGGTGGAGCGGATTCGGAGGTCGGAGCAGGCGCTTTCGGAGAAGATCGAAGAGATGGTAAAAGAAGCCCTGGGCGGGCGGGAAGTGATCGATATCACGTAAAAAAGCTGCCGTCGGTACGGCAGCCCGGGACATCCGTGGATCAGTCGACGATATACGGGGAAAGGACCTCGAGGATCTTGTCGACATTGGTCTCGGAATGGATGTTCAGTTCGATGGGCTTGGAAAGATCCAGACTGAAGATGCCCATGATGGACTTGGCGTCGATCACGTAGCGCCCGGAGACCAGATCAAAGTCATTTTCGAATTTCGTGATCTCATTTACGAATGCTTTTACTTTATCAATGGAATTTAAAGAAATATGAACGGTTTTCATTGTATGTTCCTCCTTGCCTGTGGTTTCATTCCATACTAATATATTAAAGATATCAGGGAAGAAAGTCAATGAGAAATTGAGAAAAAACAGGGAGGGGCTATGAAAAAAGCAGCGCTGCACAATCTGGGATGCAAAGTAAATTCCTACGAGACCGAAGCCATGCAGGAGCTTCTGGAACGCAGTGGGTATGAAATCGTACCTTTTGAAGAAAAAGCAGACGTTTATATCATCAATACGTGCAGCGTGACCAATATGGCGGACCGGAAATCCCGCCAGATGCTGCACCGGGCGAAAAAGAGGAATCCGGACGCGGTGGTGGTGGCGGCGGGATGCTACGTACAGTCGGCGGGAAAAGAACTGCTGAAGGACCCGGCGGTGGACATCCTGATCGGAAACAATGAGAAAGCGAAGCTTCCGGATATCCTGGAGGAGTGGAACCGGTCCGGGAACGCGCTCTATCTCCATGACATGGCTCGGGAACGGGAATACGAGAACCTCTCTCCTGGCCGGACGTCCGGGCATACAAGGGCGTATATGAAGATTCAGGACGGCTGCGACCAGTTCTGCAGCTACTGCATTATTCCCTATACGAGGGGGAGGATGAGAAGCAGAAGCCTTCCGGACATTGCCGAGGAGGCGGAAAAGCTGGCAGGGCAGGGCTATCAGGAGGTGGTGCTGACCGGGATTCATCTGGATTCCTACGGCGTGGACCTGCCGGGGGAAGAAAACGGCCTCCTGTCTGTCATCCGCAGGGTCGGCCAGGTGGAAGGGATCCGCAGAATCCGTCTGGGTTCTCTGGAGCCGCGGATCATGACGGAGGAATTTGTAAAGAGCCTGGCCGGGGAAGAGAAGCTCTGTCCGCATTTTCACCTGTCTCTTCAGAGCGGCTGCGACGCTACGCTGAAGCGGATGAACCGGAGATACAGTGTACAGGATTTCCGCGAATGCTGCGGGCGCCTCCGCACGCATTTCGACCATCCGGCGCTTACGACGGATGTGATCGTCGGGTTTCCGGGAGAGACGGAGGAGGAATTCGCGCAGACGGTCCGGTTTCTGGAGGAGATCCGATTTTATGAAACCCACGTGTTCAAATATTCCCGAAGAAAAGGAACCCGGGCGGACCGGATGCCGGATCAGGTGCCGGAGGACGTAAAGGCCAGGCGGAGCGATGTGCTGCTGCGCCTCTCGGAACAGAACCGGCACGCCTATGTAAGCCGGCTGTGCGGGCAGGCCGTGGAGGTGCTGATGGAGGAGTCCTGCAGGCTGCAGGACGAGGACTGCCGGATCGGCCATACAAAAGAGTATGTCCGGGTGGCGGTGCCGGGAACAGAGGATCTTTCCAATCATTTTTGCCGGGTTCATGTGGAAAGATGCGTGGAAGATGACATATTATATGGCGTTTTGGGAAATGATGACAGAAAATAAACATTGAATTTCACATGAGATTATAGTAAACTAGGAAATAAGAGACATTGATTTTGTCTGGCAAGGGTACGGGACATAAATCAGGGATTTACTATGGTTAAGGACGTGAGGACTATGAAAAGATTGGAAAATACACAGTATTTTAAGATTCAGTCCGATCAGGAACTGGAAGTCGGCGAGGTGCTGCATCTGGTCTATCAGGCGATGACAGAGAAGGGCTATGATCCGGTGAATCAGATCGTCGGCTACATTATGTCCGGAGATCCCACATATATCACCAGCCATAAGGGAGCCAGAAGCCTGATTATGAAGGTGGAGCGGGACGAGCTGGTGGAAGAGCTTCTGAAAGTGTATGTGGAAAAAAAGGAATGATCAGATGAGGATCATGGGACTTGATTATGGCTCCAAAACGGTGGGAGTGGCGGTCAGCGACAGCCTTCTTCTGACCGCGCAGGGTCTGGAAACGATCTGCCGGACGCAGGAAAACAAGCTTCGTAAGACGCTTGCCAGGATACAGTCCCTGTGCGGGGAATACGAAGTAGAGGAGATTGTACTTGGTTTTCCGAAGAATATGAATAATACCATAGGGGACAGGGCTGAGAAATCGCTGGAATTTGCAGAGATGCTGAAAAAGCGGACAGGCCTGCCTGTTGTCATGTGGGATGAACGTCTTACGACCGTGGAAGCGAACCGCACGCTGATGGAGAGCGGCGTGCGCAGAGAACACAGGAAAGAATATATTGACAGGATCGCAGCCGTATTTATCCTGCAGGGATATCTGGATGCGAGGCGCATAAAGGAGTGAAACAGGATGGAAAAGCTGATCTTTCAGGATGAGAACGGGAAACCGGTGGAATTCTGTATTCTGGAGCAGACCCGTGTGAACGGGAAAAATTACCTGCTGGTGGCAGACGCGGAGGAGGGAGACGGCGAATGCCTGATCCTGAAGGATACGGCCGGGGACAGCGATCAGGAAAGTCTGTACGAGATCGTGGAGGAGGAACAGGAGCTGGATGCGCTGCTGGGCGTCTTTGAACAGCTTCTGGACGATGTGGAGATCAGGAAATAATTCGGGGGAGCTTACGGATTCGGGAGGAACTATGCAGTTGGACAGGAAGGGATTTGAGAACCTGCTCAGGGAAAAGGGGCTTAAAGTGACCACACAGCGGGTTGCTGTGCTTTCCGTGCTTTCCATGGAGCCTGACAGCCATCTGACTGCAGAGGAGATTTATGACAAAGTGAGAGTGAGCAGTCCGGACATCGGACTTGCTACGGTATACAGGACAATCCAGATACTTCTGGAGTTAAAGATCATTGACAGGATCCATCTGGATGACGGGTATGTGCGGTATGAGCTGGGACATGTCTACGAGGACGAGGTCAGCCATCACCACCATCATCTGATCTGTGTGAAATGCGGGCGCGTCATGTCATTTCGGGGAGATCTGCTGGAGGAATTTGAGAGCAGGATCGAGCGGGAGACCGGATTTCAGATTCAGGATCATGAGGTGAAGCTTTACGGATACTGTACGGATTGTCAGAACACAGGTAACAGATAATTACCTGCGCGCGGCATGGAGATACGGAGAGATATGCCCTGCAGCAGGAATAAACAGGAGGTTATATATTTGAAGAATGTGAACAATTCAAAACTACGCATCATTCCGCTGGGCGGTCTGGAACAGATCGGAATGAACATCACTGCCTTTGAGTTCGAAGACAGTATTATTGTCGTGGACTGCGGGCTGGCGTTTCCGGAGGACGACATGCTGGGGATCGATCTGGTTATCCCGGATGTGTCCTACCTGAAGCAGAATCTCAGTAAGGTAAAAGGGTTTGTGATCACCCACGGACACGAGGATCACATCGGGGCGCTGCCCTATATACTGAAGGACATCAACGTCCCGGTATATGCGACGAAGCTGACTATCGCCCTGATCGAAGGCAAATTAAAGGAACACAATATGCTGAAGACCACGAAGCGCAAAGTGGTGAAGCATGGACAGTCCATCAATCTGGGACAGTTCCGGATCGAGTTCATCAAGACGAATCACAGTATCGCGGACGCGTCCGCCCTGGCGATCTATTCGCCGGCCGGCATCGTGGTGCATACGGGTGATTTCAAGGTGGATTATACACCGGTCTTTGGGGACAGCATCGATTTGCAGCGGTTTGGGGAGATTGGCAAGAAAGGCGTGCTGGCGCTGATGTGCGACAGTACCAATGCGGAGCGCCCGGGCGTGACCATGTCGGAGAAAAGCGTGGGGCGCACCATGGACGCGCTTTTCACGGAGCACTGCAATTCCCGCATTATCGTTGCGACCTTTGCTTCCAACGTGGACCGGGTGCAGCAGATCATCAATTCCGCATACAAACACAATAAGAAGGTGGTGGTAGAAGGACGCAGCATGGTGAATGTCATTACCACGGCGGTGGAGCTGGGGTATATCCGGATTCCGGATCATACACTGATCGATATCGAGCAGCTTCACAATTATCCGCCGGAGGCGACGGTGCTCATTACGACGGGCAGTCAGGGAGAATCCATGGCCGCTCTGTCAAGAATGGCGCAGAACCTGCACAGGAAGGTGCATATCATGCCGGGAGACACGGTGATCTTCAGTTCCAATCCCATACCGGGAAATGAAAAAGCGGTATCAAAGGTCATCAATGAACTGTCTGCCAAGGGTGCCAACGTGATCTTCCAGGACGCGCATGTGTCCGGGCATGCCTGCCAGGAAGAGATCAAGCTGATCTATTCCCTGGTGCATCCCAAATACGCGATCCCGGTCCATGGGGAGTACCGCCACCTGAAGGCGCAGGCGGCGATAGCCCACCAGCTGGGGATCGAGAAGGATCATATCTTTGTCCTGCAGTCGGGAGACGTGATGGAGATGGACGCAGAACGCGCGCAGGTCGTGGACAAGATCCATACAGGCGCGATTTTCGTAGACGGGCTCGGCGTGGGAGACGTGGGCAACATTGTCATGAGAGACCGCCAGCACCTGGCGGAGGACGGCATCATGATTGTCGTGCTGACGCTGGAAAAGAAGAGCAATACACTGATGTCCGGACCGGATATCGTATCCAGAGGATTTGTATACGTCAGAGAATCCGAGGATCTGATGGAACAGGCGCGCGCGGTCGTTTACGATGCGGTGGAAAAATGCCTGGACCGCAATATTTCGGACTGGGGCAAGATGAAAAATGTCATGAAGGATGCGCTTGGGGATTATATTCGTAAAAAGACCAAAAGGAATCCCATGATCCTTCCCATTATTATGGAGGTATAACTGCAATCTGAATGTAAGAAGAAACTTCCAACTATTCGATTTGATAAATGATGAAAGTGAGAGAAAATGGATACAATCAAAGATAAAGTAGAAGAACTTATTGCTGCTATCCAAGAAAGTGCCGAATATCAAAACTTTCAGGCAGCTGGGGGACGGGTAAAGGATGTAGAAGGGCTCGAGGACAAAGTCAGAGAGTTTTGCTGGAAGAACTATGAACTTCAGAAGAGCAACGCGGAGGACCTGTACGAAAAGGTGGAGGCGTTTGAGGAACAGTACAGAGGATTTCGGGAGAACCCGATCGTATCAGAATATCTGGAGTATGAACTGCGGATGTGCCGCCTGCTTCAGGAAATCAATACCCGGATCACATCTTCTGTAGATTTGATGATATAAGGAGACAGGGCAATGAAGACACAGAAGGTGATGCTGGCAGCAGGACTGTTTGTCCTGAGGGTCGCGATTGTGATCCTGGTCATCGCAGGTATCTATAAGATCGGAGAATATGCGTATATCTATGGCTACAGCATCGTGTCGGACGGAGCCATGGAGGAGGCGCCGGGCAGGGATATCAGCGTGACGGTGTCAGAAAACATGGACGCGAAGGAGATTGCGCATCTCCTGGAGCGGAAAGGGCTGATCGGCGATGAGACGATCTTCCGGATTCAGCTGAAGCTGAACAAATGTGAAGAGAAGCTGCGCCCCGGGAATTATGTGCTGAATACGTCCATGACCATCAAGGAGATCATGAAGACGTTGTCGGGAGAGGAAGAGGAAGAGAAATGATTACGGAAGAACGGATGCGGACGTATATCAATTCTCTGGATGCCGGCAGTACGGCGTTTCTTCAGGATCTGGAAGCAGAGGCTCTGAAAGCCGGGGTGCCGGTGATCCGTAAGGAGATGCAGAGCTTTCTGCGGTTTCTTCTTGTGTCGTACAGGCCGCTGCATATACTGGAAGTGGGAACGGCAGTGGGGTTTTCCGCTCTCTGGATGAGCGAATATGCCCCGGAAGGATGCCGTATCACAACGATTGAAAAATATGAAAAAAGAATCCCGGCTGCGCGGGACAACTTTGCCCGCGCAGGCAGGGAGGATCAGATCACGCTGCTGGAAGGGGACGCCATGGAGATTCTTCAGAGACTGGAGGGCTCCTATGATTTTATCTTTATGGATGCGGCGAAAGGACAGTACCTTTCGTACCTTCCGGAGATACTCCGCCTTCTGGAGCCGGGCGGGATTCTGGTGTCCGACAATGTGCTTCAGGACGGAGACATCATAGAATCCCGGTTTGCGGTGGAGCGCAGGAACCGCACGATTCATGCCCGTATGAGGGAATATCTGCATGAACTGACGCACTGCGGAGAACTTACCACGTCCATACTGCCGCTGGGAGACGGTGTGACCGTGAGCGTCCGGAACCGGACAGAGAAAGAGGAGTAATCAGGATGAACAGATATCCGGAGCTTTTAATACCGGCCGGCAGTCTGGAGGTGCTGAAGACGGCGGTCGTATTCGGCGCAGATGCGGTCTATATCGGCGGAGAAGCCTTCGGCCTCCGGGCAAAAGCCAGAAATTTTTCCATGGAGGAGATGGCGGAGGGCATTCGGTTTGCCCATGGCCGCCAGGCAAAGGTGTATGTGACGGCGAATATTCTGGCGCACAACCGGGATCTTTCGGACGCCCGTGCATATTTCCGGGAGCTGAAGGAGATCGGGCCGGATGCGCTGATCATCTCCGATCCGGGGATGTTCCTGATCGCCAGGGAGGAGTGTCCCGGAATCGATATCCACATCTCCACTCAGGCGAACAATGTGAACTATCTGACGTTCCGGTTCTGGCATGACCAGGGAGCGTCCCGGGTGGTCACGGGCAGAGAACTGTCGCTTGCGGAGATCCGGGAGATCCGGGAGCAGGTTCCGGATACGCTGGAGATCGAGACATTTGTACACGGAGCCATGTGTATCTCCTATTCCGGACGCTGCCTGCTCAGCAATTATTTTACCGGGAGGGACGCCAACCAGGGCGCCTGCACCCATCCCTGCCGCTGGAAATACGCGGTGGTGGAGGAGACGCGCCCGGGGGAATATATGCCGGTTTATGAAAATGAGCGGGGAACCTATATTTTTAATTCCAAAGACCTGTGCATGATCGAGCATATTCCGGATCTGATCGCGGCGGGAGTGGACAGCCTGAAGGTGGAAGGGCGGATGAAGACCGCGCTTTATGTGGCGACGGTGGCCCGCACCTATCGGAAGGCGCTGGATGATTACGCCGAGGATCCGGCTCTGTATGAAAAACACATGCCCTGGTATCTGGAACAGATCGCGGCGTGCACCTACCGGAGGTTTACCACAGGATTTTTCTACGGGAAGCCGGATGAGAACGCCCAGGTCTATGACAGCAACACGTATGTAAAAGACTATACGTATCTGGGGATGATCGAGGAGACGGACGGCTTCTGCTGCCGGATCGAACAGCGGAACAAATTTTCCGTGGGCGAGACCATCGAGATCATGAAGCCGGACGGCAGGAACATCGAAGCCGTGGTGAAGGGCATCCGGGGCGAAAAGCAGCCAAAGGAAAAGGAAGGCCAGGCGGCACAGGAGCCCCTGTGGGAGCCTGTGGAAAGCGCGCCCCATTCCAGGCAGGCGCTGTGGGTAACGCTTGATAAAACTGCGGAACCGATGGACATACTTCGGCGCCGGGAGTCATAGAATAATAAAATAATGTGGAAAGGCACTTTCGTGGATTTTTTACATAAGATGTATTAAATATCCACTGAGGTGTCTTTTTTTGAAAGCTTTTCCGAAACCTCTTACGGCGGAAGAAGAGAGATATTATCTGGTGCGATATAAGGGAGGGGACGAAGAGGCGCGCCGGATACTCATAGAATACAATCTGCGCCTCGTAGCCCATATTGTGAAAAAGTACCAGTCTTCGGAGGACGATATGGAGGAATTGATCTCCATAGGGACCATCGGGCTCATCAAGGCAGTGGACACCTTTGACCATGAAAAGGCGAGCAAGCTGGCGACCTATGCCGCACGATGTGTGGAAAACGAGATCCTCATGCACATGAGGGTAAAAAAGAAACTGCAGAGAGAATCTTCTTATTATGAACCCATTGGCACAGATAAGGAAGGAAACGAGATTCAGCTTCTGGATATTATGGAGAGCAAAGAGCCGACCGCGCTGGAGCAGATCGGCCTGAAGGACGATACAAGGAAAGTATATGAGCTTCTGGATAATGTTTTGTCAGAGAGGGAACGGCAGGTAATCATCATGCGTTACGGGCTGTATCACGGCCGGGAATATACCCAGCGGGAGATCGCAAAGCGGCTGGGAATCTCACGATCCTACCCATCTGTTATTATAGGGATAAAGTCGGGAAAACCATGAAAGGGTCTACGGCTTTATCCCTGTTTTTATTTCTGCTGTTTTGGTATCAGTTTACCAAAGCTTCCTGATTTCGAAAATACCAGGTGACAGATAGAAGAATAAAAAGCAAAAACGGATTTTGAAGGTTTCCTGACGGATTGTGCAAAATACATTGAAAAAATCAGAGAAATTTGTATAATTCTATTCCAAATCCGTCATATTTTGACAGGCGAAAGATGGGAAGCGAAATGAATCAGATTGTATCGTTGATGTGCGAGTGGATGTACAGGGAACATGTAATCAGAGAGGATGAGCTGGAAGTCTGCAGCTATGGCCTGCAGATTACGCTGGCCAATATGATCAATTTTATAATCATGCTTTCCATTGGAATATTATATGGAACCCCATGGGAGATGGGGGGATTCTACGTCGTGTTTATCAGTCTCCGTTTTTTCTGCGGCGGGTATCATGCGAATACATATGGAAAATGCTTCCTGATGTTTGGAATGACCTGTTTCGCGGCGATGGCTGCGTCCAGGCTGTTTTTGAGACTTGGGAACGGGGTTCTTTTTTTGTTTTTCGCAGCAGCGCTTTTTCTGGGAATCTATATTCGGAAAAGAGCGCCCATGGAACATGTAAACAGGCCTCTTTCCGCAGAGGAGAAATACTGCTTTAAAAGGCGCGGTTTTTTGCTGTATCTGTTCTGGTTTATGACGGGAATACTCTTCTGGTATCTGCAGAAGAAGACATTTCTGGCGGGTATCTTAAGTGCATTTATAATGGTTTTATTTTATATGCTGAAGGAAGGAGGCATCGGACATGAAGAAGAAAGGACTTGAGTTACTTGCAGAAGTTGCGAGAAGAGCAGCAAAGCGGGCGGATGGCAGAGCTTCGGAATACGGGATCTGTCAGCCGAAAAAACCTGAGAAGAAAGAGCAGTAGAGAAGGGAGGAAAGGCCGGATATGAAGAAGAAGCTGTTGTTGTTTTTATGCATGTTTTTCTGTCTGGCTTTTCCAAAGCCTGTATGTGCAGAGGAATTTGAAAGCGGCGGGACCGGTCTCCAGATCATGATTGTTCTGGACTGCAGCGGTTCCATGAGACGTAATGATCCGTCGAGAAGCGCAGTACATATGGTTCAGGCGTTTGCGGATTCCATTCATGCAGAAAACCTGGAGATCGGTTATGTCGCATATAATGATACCATTTTATTTTCATCACCCCCTGTCCCCATGGCGGACACTGCGCAGAGACAGCAGCTGAAAGACGCCATAGGGCAGGTAGCTTATACCGGAGATACGGATATCGGGCTTGGATTATCTGCGGCTTATGAAAGAATGTCTGCGGATTCGGACGCCAGAAAAGCGCTTGTGCTGATCTCGGATGGGGAAACGGATTTGATGGATGGCGCTTCCCGGACTGTGGAGGAGTCGGATGCAGATCTGAAAGCCTGCGTGGAACGGTGCAGAAGGGAAGAGATTCCGGTCTATACGATCGCTTTCGGGGCGTATGACGGAAATGAAGAAGCGTTGAAAGAGATTGCAGAGCAGACAGGCGGTGAGAATTATACAGCGGAAGTTCCGGAGAAGCTGATTGACGTCTTATATGGAATTCTTGGAAAAGACGCGGCGTATCGAATACAGGAATTTTCCAACGGGATCTTTGCAGGAGGAGTACAGGAGATCCGATGTACGCTGGATGAACCTTATCTGGATGAGATGGATGTACTTTTGATCTCGGAACGGGAGATCGGGGATGCCTTTCTGGAATACGGCGGCAGTGAAATCGTTATGACAAAACTGTCCAATTATGCCGTAGGAAAAATTGAAAAGGATCAGATCGATGATGCAGTCCGTGAACTGGCAGTATATGTAACTACAACAGAAAAACAGAATCTCCGTATGTTTCTGGTGAGTTACCGGAAGCTGTCACCGGTCTTTCGGATGGAGACAGAAGTCCGAAAAAATGAGCCGACGCCATATTGGATCTGTTTCAGAGACGGAGACGGAAATGTCATAAAAGACGAGGCGTTTTATAAAAGGTTTCAATGGAAACTGGAATGCGGGGGGAATGAAGGACCTTTTCTGGAAGGACAGGATACTCTGGAGATGGACGACGGGATCCTGAGAGGGACGGTACGGGCAGACCGGTCAGGCTCGTACGGGATGACGGGAATCCTTTCCGACGAACTGGGGGAATACACCTTCCGGGTTCCTGTAACGGTCAGTAACCGTCCGCCTTCCGGAGTTCTGCCTGGAATCACATGCAAAGCTTATGAAAAAGAGAGCAGCTTTGACCTTCGGCAGTATTTTGAAGACGCTGACCATGACAGTCTCCGGTTTGCACTGACAGGGGGAGAGCAGGAGGCGGCGGAGCTTTCCCTCACGGAAGAAGGGATCCTGAGGGTCATACCGGTAAAGGCGGGAGTACAGTCGGCTGTATTGACGGTCAGTGACGGGGAGGACACCTGTATCTGTCCGCTGCAGATCACCGTGATGTCTTTTTGGGAAATGTATGGATGGCTGCTGATTCTGGTTTTGATCGTACTTTCTGCGGCAGGGTATCTGGTCTTCAGGAGGTTAAAGCAGAGGCAGGATACGGTATCCGTATCAGAACCGGATCTGATCGCAGAGGAAAAAAGAGATGTCCGTTTCTGCGGAAAGCTGGACGCTTATTTTACCATGCTGCCGGAGCATGAGGAAGAGATTCCGCCTCTTTCCTTTCCGCTCTATAAAGTGAGAGACAATAAGATCATAGTGGGAGACCTTTTCCAGAAATATCCGAAGACGGTGGATTCGCTTGAACTGGACGGGATCTTTCTGATCGCAGAGGAAGGACGGCGGATGATCCTGTATCATCAATCCGAAGCAGAAGTAATGATCGGCAGCACCATTGTCTGCCGCCGGCTCAGATACCATGTCAGTTTCGGCGATGTCATCTATATCACGTCACAGGATGGGACGTATGATCTGGAGATTCATTACGTTGCCGTACATTTATAAAAAAATAAAGGAGCAGTACATATGGAAACTATCACTCAGACAAACAGAACGATCCTGTTTGCAGAGATCAATCCGGAGAGGCTGAACCTGCTCACTCTGATCGGGGATGTGAGAGGCAGGAACAGTCTGGATGATGACAAGATGAAAGAAATCAATGAGGTTCTTGTGGTGAAGAGCTTTGAGGAATTTCTGGAAAAATTTTCACCGGTCGTCTATTCCTGGTGCGACGCCTCGTCCAGTGCGATCCGGTACAGTCTGGTGAAGCCGGAGAATATTCCGGGCAGTTGTATCACAGAGATCCCGATCAATGAGTCCAATGATCTTCTGAATATGCTGATTACTCTTCTGGATGCAAAAGGCGCACAGGGACTTATGAATGTGGAATTCAAATTCAGTAAGGTACTGGATATGATCTCACCGAAAAAGATCATGGAGGATATCCGTCAGGTGAGAAGAGAGATTCAGTACACCTATGGAAAGTACGCGGAACTGGACGAGGGAGATCCCAAAAAACTGGATCTTGGAGATCAGCTGAACTGTCAGTTTGAGAAAGCGAGTCAGAACTACAACAACGTACTGGCCATGCTTCCGCTTGCGATTGAAGATATCAAGACCCGGCTTCTGCTGGGAGATCAGGAATCCGGCGGGACGGGGACGGACTTCAAAGCAGGGCTTTTGAGCATGGGCGATGACGGAGAACTGAAAATCCTGGAGATGAAACAGGAAGAGAGTACGCAGCTTGCAGTTGTAGATGATAAAGTCAATACCAGTCTGATGGAAACTTTCCGGGAGGATTATGACGCGTTGAATGAAGATCCGTCCGATTATGTCAGAGATCTGGTAGTACGTACATTCTGTCCTCTGAGTTCTACCATGGAAAGCATGGTGGATCGGGAGGTGGAGGTAAAAAACTACAACCACTATCTGGAGTTTTACAAAAAGAGCAAGGATGATTTTGTGAAAGCCGTGAAACCGCTGCTGGAGAAGATCCTGGGAGTCAAGACCTTCTTTGACCAGTATCAGGTGAAGGAAAAGGGGATGGAGCCGCAGCTCCTGATTACGAATACGACGCTTGACATGACGGTAAAGGCCAGCAACCTTCCAAGGCTTCTGGCGTATCTCAATACCAGCAACGATAAAAATGAATTCGACAACACGGTCTGGTTTGGGATCGTTCCGGATGTGGAGCTGAATCAGGCAGGCGGAGCAAAATTAAAGAGGCTGCGTTTTGCGGGAAATCAGAAAGTAGAGCGTCCGGGGATGAACAGCATGGAAAGCCTGGCATCGCTTATGAATGCGATTTATCCATATCGGATCATCACTTTTTTCAGCTTTGCCGCAGGAGAAGAGACCTCTTTCAGCAGTATCGCCACAGAAGGAATCAGTATCTTTAAGGACCGGTGCATGCCGCTTATGAAAAAGGACTACAGTGAATTTACAGTACCCTGTATTCCCAATGCGACGGTCATTCCCAAGGACAAATCCGGATTGATCCTGGACAAAAAGATGGTGATCGACGAAGAAGGACGGGTCTCCCTGTCAGAGGAAAAAGAAGACCTGATGAAGATGTGGCTGGAAGGCATCTATGTGGGGGCGGCCTATGAGGCGGCAGGAATCGTTGCGGCATGGCAGTGCCCGGAATACCTGAAGCAGAGATTCCATAATACCAGTATGGAATATCCGGGCGTGCGTTTTGATGTGGAGGCAGACGACAATTCTCTTCTGGCGGCGACCAGCATGACCAAAGAGATCTCCGGTTTTACAAATGCCATCAAAAATTCCATCAATCATACAGGCTTTGGTTTTGTGTTCACTTCCGATAACGCGCAGTACAAAGGGAAAGAGATCAAAAACATCCGGGTGTATAAAGCCAGGAATCTACTGAGCAATGGAAATGAATTTGAGCCCATCTATAAGACCATGGTGCTCACTTATATTGAGCGGATGCTCCGGTTCTACAGCGGCGATTTCAAGCAGGACAAGATACTGAAATTCTTCAGCAACAATCCGAGCAGTCAGAAAAGCCGGTGGGATGCCGACCGTCAGTATGTAAATTCCATACTTCAGGATGGAGACGAGCTGGATTTTTCCATTGATGAAAAATACGGGCTCTGCAACGTGCTTGTGACCTTCAGCAATACGACCAGAAATCTGAAGGTGGAACTGACAAGAAAAGCATAGAGAGGAAGAGGAGGAAAAAACATGGGATTTCGTTTGAAGATCGAAGGAAATGAAACGATCAGTCTGCTGGAGACCAGCATTGAAAAGGTGCAGTTTGGTGCGGATATTCCGCATGATTCCAATGCGCGCTCCACAGACCTTGGAAGTACGATGAAGATCACAGGAAAGATCCTGGCAGCGGTAAGCGGAGAAGCGGCCGACGATACCGGCAAAATTGCCAGATGGTCGCTGGTACCGGCAGAGAATTCCGACTGCTACCGGAACGTGCAGCTGGACGTTATCAGCGCTTCGCAGGTCGTGCGCCGGATCCAGGTCCCGAACGCATTTGTGGTGGATTATAAAGAGGATTTCACCGATGAAAGCGGGATCGGAGTCTTTACCCTTCTGCTGAAACAGAAGAAGGACAAGATGGCGGC
Source organism: uncultured Lachnospiraceae bacterium (assembly GCA_910584205.1). Classification (GTDB taxonomy): domain Bacteria; phylum Bacillota; class Clostridia; order Lachnospirales; family Lachnospiraceae; genus Hominiventricola. The sequence goes on along the minus strand of CAJUAA010000009.1, from coordinate 14,045 downwards.
ATTGAAGTTTGAAGGCGGATTCAGCGGAGAATAGAAGCAGGACATAAAAGAGAGGAAGGATAAGACATGGGATTTACATTAAAAGTAGAAGGACCAAATGAGATCAGTCTGGGGACTACAAGTATTACCGGCGTAAAGTTCGGTGCGGATATCCCGCATGATTCCAATGCGCGTTCCACAGACCTTGGAAGTACGATGGAGATCACAGGCAAGATCCTGACCGCCGTGGACGGAGATCCCTTTGACGCTACCAGACAGCTGGGGCTGTGGTCGCTGGTGCCGGCTGAGAAAGCGGACTGCTACCGTAAGGCGGAAGTGGAAGTCATTGCGGCTTCTCAGGTGGTCAGAAAATACACGTTTTCCAATGCGTTCGTGGTAGACTACCGGGAGGACTACGGAGATGTGGAAGGGGTCGGAACGTTCCATCTGATCATCAAACAGAAAAAGGATAAAACGGCGCAGATAACCGTGGAAGGCGGCTACAGCGTATAGAAGCATCAAAAGGGCTGCCACATTCTGCGGCAGTCCTTTTTAGACAGAAGGGAAGGAACAGGATGGATTATTATAAGGTGCTCCGGATACTTCCTTCCGCGTCGGAAAAAGAGATCAAAACCGCTTATCGAAGGCTTGCAAAAGAATATCATCCGGACGTGGTGGGTGAAGATCAGCAGAAAAAGCAGCGGATGTATGAGATTCAGGAGGCGTACAGGATTCTGAGCGATCCCGGACAGAGGAAAGCCTATGACGAGAAAAGGCAGCATTCTGAGGAACAGCACAGAGAAGAGCGGACAGGGCCTTCTCCGGATCAGAGCGCATTCGAACGTTTTTTTGGTTTTCAGCCGGGAAAAGGGATGGAGACATACCAGAGACAAAAACAGCCGGATAAAAAAGAGGGAAAAGCAGGGACAGAAGGTCCCATGAAACCAGAGGAACGGTTTGCATCTTTTTTTGAACGGATCAGATGAGGGAAAGGAAACAAATGAAGAAAGAACGGATGATCAAAGCAGTCTGTGACGGTGTGATCCTTCTGCTGGCAGCGGCGGCGGCAGTGATCGCCTGGAAGCTGCAGCCGGACTTCAGGTATCTGCCCTGGTATCTCACGGTGTTTTTTCTGTGCGGCGCGGCGTCCGCGGCAGATCTCGTGCGTCAGTGCAGATATGAAGACGGACCGGCAGGTCCGGCGCAGGATGAAGATAAAAGCCCTCCGCAGATACAGGCGCTGCTTCTTCTGGACGAACAGAATAAGCCGGTACGTCTATGGACCATGGCAGGATGCACCTCTCTGGTGATCGGGCGCAGAAATAAAGAAGAACAGGTGGATGTGGATCTGGAGGATTGTGAATACAGTACGTTCGTGGATTTTCAGCATGCGGCTCTCAACTTCTGTCTGGACCGATGGTATCTGGAGGATCTGGGCTCTGCCAACGGAGTCCGGGTACAGAAAGCGGAGGATGGCTGCTGCTACAAGGTGACGAACCGTCCCTGCAGAGTCGAAGCGGGAGATATTATCCACATTGCAAATACAAGGCTGCTGCTGTCATGACAGGCGGAAGAGAACAAAGATCAGGAGGATAGAGCCATGGGGCTGGTAAGATGTCCAAACGGACATGTATACAATGCAAGACGGTACGGGAAGCTGTGCCCATATTGCAATATGAAGCTTTCAGAAGAAGAGGAAGAAAAGATGCCTGCCGGATTTGAGCCGCCGGTGGAAATTCTGGAAGAAGAGGTGGAACCGGTATGCGGATGGCTGGTATGCATCAGCGGAGCAAGGGTCGGCATGGATTACAAGATTCATAATGGGAAGAACTTTGTGGGACGCGGAGACGATATGGATATTCAGATCCTGGGAGACAATGAGATCAACAGGAAAAATCATGCAGTCATTGTTTATGACAGGAAGAAACGAAATACCGTGATCCTGCCGGGAGATTCTTCCGGACTTGCCTATCTGAATGAGGAAGCAGTCTATGTGCCGACGGAGCTGAAGCCGTATGACACCATCGAGATGGGAAAGAGCCGCTTTCTTTTCCTGCCCCTGTGCGGTGATAATTTTGAATGGAATGATACCAAAGGATGACAGGGGGCATGGAAGACATGGAGCTTTTGATCCTTCTGGGGCTGCTGGCAGTACTGGCGGCTGTGCGGTTCTGGCTGTCCATGGTGGACGGAGTCAGAAGCTGCCCGCAGGCGCCGGAGAACATACAAGGCAGACGTCAGGAAAAGCTGCCCGCAGACAGTACAGGACTGCCGGTATCCATGCCGGAGACCGGATGCTGTCAGACCACAGGATCAAAAGAACTGCAGGCAGACTGTGTACAGGTCTTTCAAAATGAAGCGGGCGTGATGGCGGTTCTGGCCGACGGGATCGGAAGATCCAACACCGGAAAGGTGTCGGCGCAGATCGCGGTCGACACCGTACTGGACCTGTATGAGTCCTATCGTGTACTGAACAACCCGGAATATTTTTTCCGTACTGCTTTTCGTGAGGCGCATCTGAGAATCCAGAGGACCATAGGGGAGCGCAGGGGCGGCGCCTGCATGGCGGCTGTCTTCCTGAACGGGAAAGAAGTCTCCTATGCGCTGGCGGGCGACATCCGGATCGCGCTGATGCGCGGCCTGGAGCTCATCCCTATCAGCAGCGGCCATACGATCGACGTACTGGCGGCGGCTGCCTGGAGGGAGGGAAAACTGTCCAGAAAAGAAGCTGTGTGGAGCCAGGAGAGGAAAACCGTATGGAATTACCTGGGGATGGACGGTTTTCGGCAGGTGGAGACGGGGGAACTTCCGGTCCGTATAAAAAGCGGTGATGTGATCCTGATGGCCAGCCGGGGGATCTGGCAGGAGCTCTCCATGGGAGAGATGGAGGACTTGCTCCTTGCCGGGGGCGGGCTGCCAGGATGTGCAGAGCGGATCGCCCGTGCGGCGGAACAGGCGGAAGGCGGGGAAAAAGAAAACGGCAGTATCCTGCTTGTGAGGGCGGAGGTAACGAATGAGACGGATCAACTCTGAATTCCGGACGAATTTCATATCAGAAGAAGGGCTGGAGCTTACCAACAAGGATTATTTCGGATATGCGGAGATGGAAGAGCATGCCTGCTACGTACTGGCGGACAGTCTGGATGAGGAACCGCTCTCCAACAGCGCCCAGGCGGTGGTAGAGAGCCTGATCCGGAGTTTCAGCGAAGCGCCGACCATGAGCAGGAGGAAGCTGAAAAAATATATGCTCACTGCCCATCGGGAGCTGCGCAGACAACAGGGCGGGATACATCTGAAAGCATCTGTGGTCATGGTGGTGACCGACTATCAGAAGGTACGTTACTGTCATGCGGGAAATAGCCGTTTTTATCTTCTGAGAAACGGACGGATTCTTCTCCGGACGGAGGATCAGTCTCTGACCGGGAATCTGATCCGGGAAAAAAAGCTGTCCGTGGACAGAGCAGCCGCCCATGAAGAGCGGAATAACCTCTACTCCTGTCTGGGAGGACGCGGAACGCCGGAGCTCTCCATATCAAAGAAACACCCGCTGGCGGACGGAGACACCCTGTATCTGATGAGCCGGGGCGTATGGGAAGCCTGCGGGGATCAGGAGCTTCTGGACATCTCCAAAGACGCGAAGGAGCCGACGGAGATTCTCGAACAGGTGGAGGACCTGATCCTCGGAAAGCAGGAAGCATACCAGATCGACAACTATACGCTGGCAGTGACCTTTATCGACAAGGTGTACCGCTCCCCGAAGAAAAAGGTGTCGGTGAAAGCGGTACTGATGATCGCGGTCCCGCTCCTCCTGGCCGCGGGCGGTATAAGCCTCGGGCTGTGGCTCCGGCACCGGAACATCCGCAGCAGAGAGGAAAGCCTGGCGCAGTGCATGGAGAGCGGCGAAGCATATATAAAATACGACAATTACGTACGGGCAGCGGAAGAATATACCGAGGCAAAAAAGCTGGCGGACGGTCTGAAAAATACAGAGATTTCCGAAGAATCCGGACAGTATCAGAAGCTGTCGGAGCAGATCTGCCTGGCGGACGAAGCCCTTCGGGAAGAGGAATACCAGAAGGCTCAGGAACTGTACCGGAAGGCAAGGGACCTGTCCTGGGAGGCGGGAAATGTGGGAAAAGCCTACATAGAATCCAGGCTGGAGGAGACAGAAGGACATCTGGAGCTTCTGGACCTGATGGAGCTGGGGACCCGCCGGGAGGAGTCCGGAGACCGGGACGGGGCGATCGAGGCGTATAAGGAAGCGCGGAAAAAGGCGGCGGCGCTCTATGACGCGGATATCAAGGCGGAAGCGCTGGAAAAGCAGGAGGCGCTGGAAGCGCAGATCGCGGAGGAAAAGCAGGAAGAAGAGGCGGAGAGGAAAGCAGAGGAAGAACAGGAGAAGGCGCTTCTGGCCGAACAGCGGGAGCTGGAGAACGAGCAGAAGAGCAATGACCAGAAGAACGCCATCGATCTGGAGAACAAAGGGAATGAACTGCTGGCGGAAGGAAAATACGACAATGCGATTACGTACTATCGGACGGCGCAGTCCATCTACGAACGGCTGGAGCTTTCCGACCGCGCCGCCGCCCTGGAGGAAAAGATCGCAGCCGCCCGCGCGGGGCTGGAAGGAGAGGTGGGACCATGAGCCGATATACCTATACGCTGCATCCAGACCGGAGTGAGCAGTCCGCCGGAGGGACCTACCGGGAAAGTGAACTTCAGAAGATGACGTTGTACCAGCTTCGGGAGATCTGCAGGAAGGAACGCCTGGTCATTCCCTCCGGCCTGGAGAGCGACCGGGAAGGCCTTGCCCGCCTGGTCATGAGGTTCCGGGGACAGAGAGAGTACCGGCATATCGAAGAGGCATGTGAGGGAGGCCTTGAGAGACTGCAGGCATTTCTCGACCGGTGTCCGGGGACTTCCGTTTCCGACGGCAGCATCCGCATTCCCGGAACGATCACCCTGTATGACGGGCTGGGGCTTACCGAACTGGACGATTACCGGATCGAGGCGGACAGCCGGTTATATGAAGGCAATCTGCTTCTGGTGGACGAACAGGATCAGATCTATACCTGCTTTCACATCCGGGAGCGGGGAGGCCGCTTTTACCTGTTTCAAAGCAGGGAGGTGCCGGTTCTGGAACTTCAGAAACGCCGGTATTCCATCCTGTACTTTCCGAAAGAGCAGGTATCCGAATATCTCTATGACTGCTACATGGGGAATCCGGCTCCGGAACCCGGGTATGTGCAGGGGCTCCGGATCCCGCTTCTCGATATCCGGCTCTGCCCGGCTGCAAAGACCGTATTTCCGCTGGTGCTGGACTTCGGAAGCTCCAACACGACCATGGGCGTCTGCCTGCCGGACGGATCTGTAAAGACGGCCAGTGCAGAAGGGGGATATGTGATCCCCAGCGTCATCGGAGTCACGGAGCAGAAGGACGGCGCTCCCGGATATGTATTCGGATATGAGGCGCTTAAGCTTGGCAGCCGGAGTTACCGGGATGAAGACGTGCCGGTATTCCACGACATCAAGCGCTGGGTCAGCGACGCAGAGCGTCAGGAGAGCGTGATCCTGGAGAGCGGGCACCGGTACCAGCTCTCCAGAAAAGAGATGCTCCGGGCTTTTCTGCTCTGGCTGATCGATCTGGGAATGCAGCAGTTCAAGTGCCGGTTTCAGAGTATCCAGCTGCTGTCCCCGGTCCGCCAGAAGGAAAAATTCCAGTCGCTGTTCAAGGAGCTTCTGCCGGAGTATCAGGTGGACTGCGTGCTGGATGAAGGCATGGCGGTGCTGTTCCACAGTATCCAGGAGCTGATCGATCAGGGACGATATGAGCAGGGGCGGACGTACCGCGCGCTGGTCATCGACTGCGGCGGCGGGACTACGGACCTGACCTCCGGGCGTTTCCGGATCGAAAACAGCAGAGTGTCGTATCTGGTGGATATCCGGACCAGCTATGAGAACGGAGACACCAATTTCGGAGGCAATAACCTGACTTACCGGATCCTGCAGCTTTTAAAGACCTGCATCGTGAGAGAACTGGGATACGAAACCGGAGGTCCGGGCCCGTCCCGGGAACTTCCGGAGGATCTGGAAAGAGCATACCAGCAGGCAGAGCAGTACCTGCCCACACGTTTCAAAGACTATGAAGGACGCGGCAGGGAGGAATATTTCTTTGTAAAAAACAATTACTACTGCCTCTTTGACCTGGCCGAACAGGTGAAGAAAAGATTTTTCCAGACACGGTTTCGCTATGAGCTTCACGTTACCACCAGAAAAGACGCAGCGGAGGATTCCGTCTTTCTGGACCGGTGGAGGCTGTCCGTGCTGGAAGAGGGACAGCTGCGTCAGATCCGGCAGGAGCTGGAGTTTCCGGTCTGGCTCAATCAGCTGGAGGAACTGCTGCGTCCTGACATCTACGGGCTGATGGAGCGGTTTCTGGAACAGAAGTTCGTATGCGGAGAACTGCAGGACTACGAGATGATCAAGCTGACCGGGCAGTCCTGCAGGTCCGGGCTTTTTCTGGAGGCGCTGAAACAGTTTGTGCCCGGGAAGCTGATCCGGACCGCGAAGAAGGATGCGGACGGGACCGAACTCAAGATGTGCTGTCTGGAAGGGGCCCTGTCCTACATCCGGAACTGCAGGCTTGGTTACATGAAGGTGGCGCAGGAATATCAGGTGGGCGCGCTTCCCTATGAGATCATGGCCTATACCCATGAAAACAAAGAAAAGATTCTGGTGAAAAGCCTGGATTCGGAAGACCATATCGGCTGCATCTCCCGGTTCATGATCGGGAAGCAGCTGGATCTGTACCTGAACGACGGAGAGGGCAGGCGGCTTCGCCCCTGTTATTTTATCTATGACACGGCGGAGTTCACGGAGACGACCCAGGAAGCGATCGACCAGGAATACGGCGGAACCGTCATTCAGGAAGAGACAGACATCATTCTGGAAGGCGAGATGAAGTTCTTTGTCTGGGTATCGAGAAAACGGTGGGGCTTCACGGTGCTCCCCGTCCTGCGGGAGGGAGAGAAGCTGTACCGCGGCGCAGAGGCCTTCTTCGACTTTGAGGACGACACCTGGGAGCAGAACTTCTTCGACGGGAGGAAATAGGATGGACCGGACAGAAGAGATGAAAGAGATGATACAGCGGGAGATTCAGAACATCCGGAATCTGGAGGAGCGCGCGGCGTTCAAGGAACTGATGGAGGGGGTCTTCCTGCCGCTGTATGAGACGAACCGGAAGATGTATGAGGATCTGGAGGACCGGATCCAGGAGGAGCTCTCCTGTGATGTGAACCGCTGCCTGATCCGGACGGGCCTGGTGGAAAAGGGATACGTGGATGTGTCGCATCATCTGATGACGCCGATGCTTTCGGAGGATCTGGAAGAACGAAGCTGCAGCATCAAAGAACTTAAGGAGGCGCTGGCCGAAAAGGGCGGCTTTCCGCTCATGACCGTCCTGCTGCAGTGTGATTATCTGGACATTCAGGAACTGTGGAGCAGAGATCCGGAGTTTCAGGGAACACTTAAGACCGAACAGCCGGATCGGACATGGAAGATCAGGGTCAGGCTCAGAAGGAATATAACGTATCTGGATGAGGTGGCGAAACTGTATAAGCTTTTCCTGAAAAACGGAATCCCGTGGCAGACGGTGAATGCGCCGTATCTCTATAAAATGGCGGACGTGATGCTTACCGGACTGGAAGAGGGGCTTACCGGACTGGAGAAGATTCAGAAGATCGAGATCCAGTTCGGGACGTGGAGCTCCGTGATCCGGTATGATCCGGTGCCGGTGTGGAATGTCAGAAGGCTTTCCCTGAACAGCATCGGCTTTCCGGTGCCCTGTGAGGATCACAGAAATTATGAACATGTCATCTCCATTCAGGAATACGGCGTCCAGAATGCGTATCTGGCGGAAGATGACAGCGAACTTGTAAGCGTCGTCCAGAGAGGGGCGAAGATCCATATCGTCAGCAGTGCAAAAGAAGCCAAAAAGTGGAAGGTCCATATGATTCAAAACGGTACGGACAGCAGAATCGACTGTTACGCCTGGCCGGTGATGGAGAACCGGAGGGCGGAATCCTTCTCCGAACGGTATCAGAGAAAATGGGGGCAGAACATCCGGACGAAAGCAGAGCTGGCCCGTTTTATCGGGGGATTTCACATGGATCCATATGTGAAATATCAGGACTGCGAAGTGCTGGATCAGTTCCCGGAGAGGTCCCAGACCTATTCCATGAACCCCTTTGTGGAGGATGAGATCCGGGATACCGGCGCACAGAAAAAGCTCCTGCTGTATTTTGAACCGGGGGCGCAGGATGCGTGGCTTCAGAGAGATATCGCCAGCTTTCTGGTATCGGAAGTGCAGCGGCTCTACCCGGAATACGAATGCGGAGGGAAGCTGCTGTGATGTATCTGTGGGAGGCGGCGCTTGGCGCCGCAGAAGAAGGGATGTCACTCAAAGACCTCCGATTCCGCCATACAGAACACGGGAGCCCCTGGATGGAGATGGCGGTACCATATCTGAATCAGGAGGGGCCTCTGGGAGAAAAAGAGCTGGAAGTCAATACCTGCGTCCGTTTTCACGACATCTTCAGAGGGCTGTTTGAGCCGGATTTGACAGAGATACCGGATCTGAGGGAGAGCCTGACGAATCTGGTACTGCACCAGCTGGCGGAAAATGACGTCCGCAGGGGGATGAGCCGGGAGGAATATCATAAAAAGCTGCTGGCAGGAGATATCCGTGCGGGAGTCTATGGAACATCCGTCTGCCAGGCGTTTGAAAGCCTTCCCGCTGCAGAACGGGAGATCCTGCTGGGCGGATGGCTTCGGAGCTTCCGGACCGGGAGTTCGCTTCTGCTCTTTGCAGATATGGTTCACAGGCTGGTAAAAGACAGCATGGTCTACCGGAACAGAGCGTGTCCGGATGAGATCCTTATCTATACAGAACGGAAAAAGACCCGTGAACTGGAACAGAAGCTGGGGCTTCTGCGGGACCTGTTTCTGGATATCCCGTATCGTCTGGAAATTTTTTATGTGCATCATTTTGGGATTCTGGGACTGGACTGTACCATGGCGGCCGATGAGATCGCCATATACTGAAGGCGGTGCCGGAGAAGGAGGATCAAGATGTTTAAAAATATATATCCCCTGTTTGAGCCAAAACGAATACTGAAAAGGGAAATGCTGGAGAATCTGAGAGATTATCCAAGAGACCTGTTTCGGATCCGGTATCAGGCCTGCAGCGACGGGATCCTGTGGGGCTGCGGCCTGACCGCGGAAAAAGGGACGATCTGGATCGATCCCGGAGTGCTTCTCTGGAAACACACGCCCTATGTCCTGGAAGAACCATGCCGGATCCCGTATGAGGCGTCCGGAAGAACGGCTTATCTGTGCGTACACTTTACGGACCGTTCTTCCGGAAACGGGCAGTATGAGTACCGGTCGCAGATCCGTATCAGTGAAGAAAAGCCGGAGACAGGATATGAGATCGAACTGGCGCGCTTCAAACTTCAGCCTGGAGCAAGGCTCCGGGATACCTATATGGACTTTTATGATTACCGTACAGAATTTGATACACTGGACCGCATCCATGCGCCCTTCGCCGCGCCGGAACGGCACAGCATCTGGCCGCAGGCGCTGAAGTGCTTTGCCAAATCGCTGATGGAGTATCCCGTGCAGAACGCCTGGGATCCGGCGTTCTGTATGAGCTGCCTGCAGCTTACGGAGGCGATGCCCTACAGAGCGGTGAAAGCTTATCTGGACGTCCGTCTGGGACAGGGGAAAGAGTACAGCAATGCAGAGATTTATCATGCATTGACGTCCATCCTGCGGCAGGTATCCGGAACCGGATACAAAGCGGAGGGGACAGAGCGAAAGGAACGGAAGATGCTGCTCGTATAGAAGCAGCAGGAATGGAACCATAATACGAGGAGGAACAGGATGGAGATCACATATCAGGGACTTCGGATACAGCTTCCCATGGAAGGAATTATCCAGGCGGAGGAATTTACGCTGGACGCTTCTTTTAACGACCATGTATCGGTATATGTGAGCTTTCTCGCAGAAGAGGAAGGGCTGGAGGCTTCGATCCACGGCATCATGGACGGAGCAGAACTGATTGTGGAGGAAAAAGGGATCCTGTTCCGCGGAAAGATCACGGGAGCGGAGATGGTCCGGGAGCGCGGGCTGTGCATGCTGAAAATAACGGCGCTTTCCCATACCATGGACTGGAGCCTTAAGCCGGTCAGCCAGAGTTTTCAGAACCTGGACGCCTCCTATGAACAGGTCATGAAAAAGGTGCTTCAGGACCAGCCGGAAGCGGAGATCATGGACTGCGTCACGGGCGGGGCGGTGATTCCGGATTTCCTGCTCCAGTATGAAGAAAGCGACTGGGAGTTCCTGTGCCGCCTGGCGAGCCATTTTCACTCTTTCCTGATCCCGGACTGCAGGTCGGACCACGGGAGGGCATATTTCGGCATTCCGGACGATCCGGATGAGTTTACGCTGGAAGAAGGAGCATACAGCGAAGTAAACGATATGGACCGCTATTACCATGTGGGACGCCGCCTGGATCTTCTGCCGCAGGAGCATATGCACTGGACGGTCCGGAGCAGGCACGCCCTGCGTCTGGCGCAGCGGGTGCGTTTCCACGGTATACGCACGATGGTCACCCGGATCCACTATGAGACACAGGATGGGGAACTTATCCGCATCTACGATCTTGGCCGGGAAAAAGGAACCGTCAGCGTACCGTATAAAAATCCGAACATCTACGGCATGAGCATACCAGCCACCGTAATGGCGCGTTCCGGAAACTGCGTCCGCGTGCACTTCCATATTGATCCGGAATACGACAATTCTCCCAATACCAGATACTTCACCTATGCCATCGAGAGCAGCTTCATCTACTGTATGCCGGAAGTGGGCAGTCAGGTACATATCTATTTCCCGGGGGATGATGAGAGCGACGCCATGGCGGTCCACGCCGTCCGCACGGAACCGGCGAAGGGAATGTCTTCGTCCGGCGGAGGGTATGCGCAGAACCCGGACAACAAGTCCTTCTCCAACGTCAACGGCGCGGAGCTTCTGATGACGCCGTCCGGCGCCAGCATCTCGGCGGATCAGGATCAGACTGCCTGCGTCCGTCTGGATACGGAGGGAAACGCATGGATCGAAGGAGATACCGTCACGATCCATGCGGAGAAAAACCTGTCCATCGGAGAATCTGCAGAGGAAGGCGGGGATCCGGCAGGTCTCGTATACATGGAAGGAAAAAGCGTGACCTTCCAGATCGGAGAGGAAGGCGGCGGTTCCCGGATCGAGCTGGATGAGGAAGCCCGGATCTTTGCCGCGTTCGTGAAGCTGGACGCCTCCGATACCTCGCCCGCAGACCCGCCTGCCGACGAGATCCGTAAACAGATAACTGCGAACGATGCGGACGCCCGTGACAGGATCAACGGCGACGCAGCCAGCCAGCTGGTGGAGAAGTACGAGGAGGGAAAAGAGAAGGTTCTGGGCGGAATCGCCAAGGTTCTCGCAACCGTCACGACGGTGACAGTCGTCGTTGGTCTTGCATTGGCAACGGCTGCAACCGGAGGTGCGGCGGCGGCCCTTCTCGGTCCCGCGATGCTCGCCACTTACGGAACCGGAGCCGTGGCCGTCAGCTTCGGAGTGGCGGAGATCATGGAAGGAAGCGAAGACATAGAGAAGAGCCGGTCCGGGGATCTGAGCGAATCCTTCAACTTCATCCGTGATACCGCTTTTGAAGCGGTATTCGGAGAAAACAAACAGGCTGCCTATAATTTTGCCAAGATGCTCAATGACATCGCCTTCGGCATCGTCTCCGGCAAAGCCATGGGTCAGGCGTTCAAGGCGGCAGAGGAAATCGGGCGGATCGGGAAGATCGCCTGCAACAGCAGAGAGCTCCGAAGGTTGCAGACGGTCATCCATATGGGAGGCAACGTGCTGGGCAGCGGGATGAACGAGCTGGCGGTCACCGGAACGATCGATCCCATGGGGATAATGTTGAACCTGGGCATCGGCGCCCTGCAGGGACAGGCGGGAAGCAGGATTACCGACAAGATTGTGGGAAGGATCGTGAACGAGAATACCAGCGCCGCCATGGTGAAGACGGCGAAGGTGATCACCGGGACGCTCGTGGATACCGGGCTGGACGGGACGGTGAGCTGTCTCTTCGGGCGGGAATTCGATCCCATGCAGAGCCTGGCGCAGAATGCCTTCGCCAACTCCCTGTCCAGCTATATCGCCGATCCGGTGGACGCAGCCACCGGAAGCTATGTGCTCCATACGACGGATTTCATTCTTGCCTGCATCCCGTCCGCTCTGCGGCTGGAACGCACCTACCGATCCACCTGCAAGGAGACGTCCGTCCTGGGAAAAGGCTGGCAGTTCCCTTATGCCAGCCGCCTCTACCGTGACACGAAAAAAGAAAGGCGCGTCCACCTGTACACCATCACCGGGCATTCCGTATGCTTCGAGGCGAAAGACGGACGCTGGATCAATCAAAGTAAAGGGACCTCCCGCTTCGCACTGGAGACCGATGAAAACCGGAGCGTCCACATCCTGACCGATATCATGGAGCACACCAGATGCGTCTACGACAGCGAAGGAAGACTCTCTTATGTGGAATACCCGAATCGCCAGCGCCTGGCCTTCTTCTACACGGAGGACGGACTTTCCCGGATCGTAACGCCTCTGAACAACGTGCTGGAGGCGGAGAGCAGAAAAGGCCGGCTCCTGCAGATCACGGATGAGATCGGACGCCGGACCCAGTACCGGTACGCCGAAGACCTGCTGACGGACGTGGTGCACACCGACGAAGGCATCACCCACTACGAATACGACGAAAACGGAAGCATCCGCTCCGTCACGGATCAGAACGGCGTCCGCTATCTGGAAAATACATACGACAGCCGGGGCAGGATCATCAGACAGGAATTTGAAAACGGCGTCCGTCAGGACTTCTCCTACGACGACAGAAACCGCCGGAACACCATTACCTACAGCGAAAACGGCAGAACCGAAGTCTATGAATACAACGAGGCCCTGCTTACGGACCGGATCCTCTATGAAGACGGGACCTGTACCGTGTACGAATATTCTGAAGACAACCTGCGCACCCGGGAGACCGGCCGCACCGGCGCCGTGACGGAATGGGAGTACGATGCACACGGCCGCCTGATCCGGGAGATCGCGCCGGACGGATACGAAACATACCACACTTATGACGAAGCCCACGACCTTGTCTGCGACCGGGACAGCGAAGGAAGAGAGACCCTTTTCCAGTATGACGCGGACCACAACCTGCTGTGCAGGAAAGAAAAGATCACAGACGGCCAGTACCGGGAGACGCATTATACGTACGATGAAAAAGGCAGGTGCACCTCCATCCGAGACGCCCTTGGCAACGTCACGCTCCAGCAGTATGACAGGAACAGCGCCCATCCCACCCGCATCCTCACGCCGAAGGGCGAGGAGACCGATTACGGCTACGACGTCGTGGGGCGCAGGATGTCCGTGGAAAACACCTACGGCACCGTGGAGATGAGCTACAACTCCCGGAACTTCGTCACCGTGCGGATCGACGGGGAAGGGAATGAAAGCCGCTGGTTCTACGACCGGATGGGCAACCTGACCGACTACTATCCCGCGAAGCAGTGGAAAGAACAGGCAGGCGGATACCGGTACCGGTATGACTTTCTGGAACGGCTGGTGGATACCATTACCCCGCTGGAGGAGCATCACAGACAGTACCGGAACTTTGACGGAGACATCATCCGCACCATCCATCCGGTCAGCTATGCGCAGAAAGGCGAAGACGGGGCAGGCACCCTCTATGACTATGACAAAGACGGGAACTGCATCCGGATCCATTACACGGACGGGGGGACCGAGCGCAGGTTTTATGACGCGGAAGGCCGCATGCTCCGGCAGGTCATGCCGGAATCCTACGACCCGAAGGCCGATGACGGAGCAGGCTTCACTTACCGCTACGACCTCCGCGGCAGGCTGATCCGTGTCCATGATCCGGAGGGAAACCGCCT
>CAJUAA010000008.1 GCA_910584205.1 uncultured Lachnospiraceae bacterium | reverse complement strand
TTTCACATGCAGATCGTGCAGAACGGGCAGGTGATGACAGAACTGCGGGGATATGTACCGGAGAAACTGGAAGGAGAGGCATTCCGGAGTCTGGACGCAGTCTCTTTTTATGACGTCAATTATGACGGACAGACAGATATTGTATTGATAGAAACGTATGGGGACACCAGCTTTGCGGCTGTCTATTACGGATACGCGGCGGATGGGGGCGGCAGCCAGCATTTTTTCCTGCAGGAGCAGCTGTCTGACCAGATCACGGAACGGGCGGATGCCGTTACCATTTCGGGCATCCGCGAACTGATATCGGGCGGGAAGAAGAACGGAGAGTTCGGAAGCTATGCGGAAGCGTACGAAGCGGCAGCCCGGCTTGGTGAGCTGGAAAGCGCAGGGGAACAGGCGTATGGGCTGATCCATGTGGACGATGATGGGATTCCCGAGCTGGCGGCAGGGGTGAACGGCTATTACACAAGCCTGTATACCTGGAAGGACGGGAAGCTTTACGCGCTGATGGAACACTGGGCATACGGAGCCATGGGAAACGCTGGATACGAGTATGCGCCGAAGAAAAATAATATAAGAAATTACAATTCCGATTACGCGGGAGCGATTCTTTACACCACGTACATGGAGATCGGCAGTCAGCATACGCTGGATATCACGACGGAAATCAAAACCATGAACTTCGACGATGTGAACCAGAACGGGATGCCGGATGAAGACGAGCTGGAATCGGCGGGCATGTACGGGATCAGTTACATTGACGGAAAGGAAGCGTCCGAGGAGGAATGCGAGGCATATGACGCAGGAGAGTACGAAATGATTCTGGGAGAGCTGAGTCTGGATGAGCTGATCGCAGAGCTCCATTAAAAAGACGGTTTTGGATGAAGCGCAGTCGGCTGCCGGGTTTCCGGCAGCCGGTTCTGTTCTCCTGGTTATTCTGTGATCGCCCACACTCTTACCGGAAGCCCGGTGGCGCCTTCGATTCTCGGATAGGATACAATGACGACCGCCCCTGCGGGAGCCACCTGATCCAGGTTGGTGAGTACCTCCACCTGCAGCTTTCCGCTGTCCAGCACGTAACGCTCGCACGCCAGGTCGCCGGCCTTTGCGGCTTCTGCGGAAGCATCCGTATCCAGGGTTTCATGGCCGTTGGCAGCGGCATGGCGCTCTTCGTAGATATATTTCAGCGCGTCCATGGACCAGCCGGGGAAATTTTCTCCGCCTTCGGCATCCGTACCGGAGAGGGCGTCCATATCCGGCCATTTTTTCGACCAGTCAGTTCTGAGGGCAACCAAAGCGCCGTCCGGAATCGGACCATAGGTTGCCTCATAGTCTTTGATATCGGCGGAAGTAACCACGTAAGTGGGATCCTTTTTCACTTTTTCCGTCACATCAATGACACAGAGGGGAAAGATCAAATCTTTGACGCCATAGTGCTCAGACAACTCCCGGTCTTTTACAAAATGTCCCGGAAAATCAATGTGAGTGCCGAACTGTCCCGGAAACTTGAAGGTCTGGATCAGGCAGTCCAGCATCTCGTTGCCCCAGTCATAACAGACGGGTCCAAGTTCCACGGAGCCTTCCGGGATACCGGCCCAGTAGGGGCTGTCGTTGTTCAGCGAGTGGGAGAGTTCCACCCAGCGGTATTTTTTTGCTTCTTTTAATGCTTCCCATAATTTGTACATATGTTGTTCCTCCTTGTCTGAACGGGTTTCTGCGTTGTCCGGGAATTCTGTTGTCCAGGGACGGTTCCGGCCTTCCGGCAGGCAGACATGTGTTTAATGTATGGCTGCTTTTGGTCATATTTTATTATGAATGATGAAAAAGTGCAATGTGTTCCGGGGAAAATTCATAATTTCATGACCGCTGGCGAGCCAACAGCCTGTCTGCTGGCTTTGGCAGCGGAAAACGGTCGTCGGAAGCGGCGAAAACCGGGCATTCAGGGGGAAAGCGAAGATGAGAGGCTTTCCTTCCGCACCTGAGAAGGCGTGCGTCCATACCGCTTCTTAAAACTCTGATTAAATAATTTCTGATTGGTAAAGCCGTTGTTTTCCATCAGCCGGGAGATGGACTGATCCGTGTGAAAAAGATCATGATAGATGTGGGATAACCTCACTTCATTTACGTATTCCAGAAAGGAGATTCCCATATTCCTTTTGAAAAAACGACAGAAATATTCCCGTGTAAGACCGGTATGTTCCGCGATCTCTGCGAGGGTCAGGGGTTCGGCGTAATGTTCGTTGATGTAGGCGATGATCTCCCGGAAGCGTTCCCTTGAAGAGAGCGGCTGTCCGGGCTGCTCCGGAAGGTTACGGACAGAGAAATGTCTCAGAAGCCGGGCGAACATCTGGAGAATGATTCCCTCTGACTCCAGGGCAGAAAATGGGGAGTCTTCCATGTATAACTGTACCAGGGACCCGGCGAGTCTGCAGATTTCAAGATAGACAGGAAAATTTTTTTCTGTGATATCTTCCGGAAGACAGCGGATGGCAAGGGACTCGGCATCCGGAACATATTCCAGCAGCTTTGCTTTGGATATATGAATGCAGACAAACATGGCCGTGGCGTCCGAAGTATGGGTACTGTGGATCTGCCGGGAGTCGATGACGATGATCTGCTTTTTGGGAAGCTGAAAGGTTTTGTGTTCCACACAGATTTCGGTGCCGCCGTTTAAGTAGTACAGGATCTCCAGCTCGTCATGCCAGTGCGGAGGATGATAGCCGCCGGGAACGGAATAGAATCCCAGCTGGATTCCCAGGCTTTTGGTCTCTTTCATGGTTTCATAAAATGCATGGCTCATGGATGTTTTCCGCCTTTTCTGCAGATTCCTGCATTTGTTTTTACCGGATTTATTCTATAGAAATCATCCGGAAAAGTCAATATCGACTTGGAAATGGTCAAATTTCCTACTGCAAAGGATTTGTTTTTAACGGTATGATGGCACTTGTAAAGCAAAGAAAAGAACAAATAAATCCAAGAAGGAAAAGTGAGGAAAAAGTTATGACAACAGCAGTATCTGGAAACAGAATGATGAAACATGCAGTAGAGAGAAAATCCTTAAGAGAAAGATTTGCAGACTATATTGTAGAAAACGGAGCGGAGATCGTCAGCGGAGGGCTGGCATTAAACGGCAATACAAACGGGATCGCTGTTTACCGGATTATGAAAAACAGATAAAAGGATCATGGTTCCATCTGAAGGCGGAACAGAATCAACAAGATAAGAGAAAGGGATAACCGGCAGGAGATGCGGTTATCCCTTTCTCTTTGTGCGGCTGTCGTCCTGAAACTCTTTACGGCCGTATGTTTCCCGGTATTGGTGCAGAGTCATACCGGTATGTTTCCTGAAACGCATACCCAGGTGACTTTGGGAAGAAAAACCGAGATAGCTGGCGATCTCGTTGTAGGAGTAACGGGAATAGATCAGCATGTTTTTTACCAGCTTCAGTTTCTCCTGAAGGATATAGCCGCTGATGGTGATCCCTTCTGCCTTTCGGAAGAGATCGGACAGATAGTTGGGATTCAGGTACAGTTCCTTCGCGATGTCTGAGATCCGGATTTTCTCATGGAGATGCGAAAAGATATAGTCCTTGCACAGACTGATATTTGAATTGGTGTTCCGGACGGTCTCCGGTAAGGTCCGTTCCTTTTTGGCTTCCTGTACCAGGCAGGCATAGTGGTATTCGGCCTGCCTGCCAAGCGAGAGGGCGGCTTCCGGCGAAACAGCTTCCTCAAATTTCCAATGTACTCCATCCATCTGCTACAGGCAAATATATTTCATTCAACATATCAGAAAAAAGTTCATATCCGTTTATGTGCTGGTTCTTTGCCAACTGACCGGCTCGACTTGAACAAAGCATTTTCTCCAACATACCATACTGCTTACCGTTCAGACTTACTTGATACGTTTTCATATATCGTCCCCCAAAAAAAATACTGATTTTCTTCCGTTTATCTTTATGATAAAATCAGAAATAATCTTAAATTGTTACTGTAAACGTTAATATTGATTAAATAAAAATGACTCAATTCGTAAATTAACATTAAAAAGTGGAGGAAGTATTTTTAATAAATACCAATTCACATCCAAAATACCGAAAGAGGAATGTAACATTTTTCTTGTCCCATCATCTGGTGATATAATAATCTGAAATTTTGAGATAATCAACATATCTATTCGATATGTATTGCTGTTTTCCCTATAGAATAAAGCAAATGCAATCACTTTTCCCTGTGACTTTTTTGCTTAACAATGTTCCAATACTTTTTCTCACTAATGTGCATTGCTAAATAATCAAAGTTATCGTTGTCACCTGGACTTGTACACATGATTTCGCCCATTGATTTCCTACAGACAAAATGAGTTTACCATTCGCGTTCCCAAACAGGGTTAAGGTTCGTATAGTCCATCTTATTTAACAAATGCATCGCGTTATTTATCATACGGGTTTGTCCTTTGATAAAAAGGTTTTCATTATCATTGAGAAGAAAAGAGATCAGTTCAGCTATGTTTTTTGGGCTTGTCAGGAGAATGGAAGTATCAACATTATTTTTAACCGCATGAATTTTATAGAATACCCAGAACATGACAGGGTCTTTATCTGGTACATTTGCAATAAATTTTAACATGATTTTTGAAGTTTTGATATTTTCAGGTGAAATATTCAGGATGAAACTTTCGCTGATGGAATACCAATAGATAAAAGTCTGTCCTGCAACTGTGATCTTCCGCAGTTTGTTTTTCAAGAATACACCTCCATGAAATTCCGGTTTTCTCCACTTCGCAAATATGAATCTGGCTGTCACAAATTTCAGGATTGATACAAATAACATCGTTTTACATGGTCATTCACAATTCCTACTGCCTGCATATAGGCGTATATAATCGTACTTCCTACAAACTTAAAACCATATTTTTTTAAATCTTTACTGATTTTATCTGAAAGAGGGGTCTTTGCAGGTAATTCGTCTTCAGACTGAAAATGGTTATTCACAGGTTTGCCGCCGACATAAGACCATAGAAAGGAATCAAAACTGCCATATTCTTCCTGGATCTTTATAAATTGCTGCGCGTTCGTTACTGCTGACCTGATTTTTAATCGATTACGAATGATTTGCTCATTTTTCATTAGTTCCTCAATTTTTGCTTCGTCATAGCATGCTATTTTTCTGCAGTCAAACTGGTCAAATGCTTCTCTGAAAGCCTCTCTTTTCTTTAAGATTGTCAGCCATGATAATCCGGCCTGCATACCTTCAAGGATCAGCATTTCAAATAATTTATCATCATCATGGACAGGATTCCCCCATTCTTTATCATGATATTCTTTGTACAAGTCTGTTGTTGCCCACGAGCATCTATCTATATTTTTGTTTTTCATCCTGCATTCCTTTCTGGTTTAAATTCCGCATCTGCCCTCTTTTCACCCCGGCGTCTGGAAGAATTTTCCCTTACTTTGTTCCGTAAAATCCTTTTCCTGAGATAATGAAGTGTTACTGAGAATTTCTCTCCATTCAGGATATCAGACAAACCATTCAACATCCCAGCCATCCAGTTTTTTCCATTCAAAATCATCTTTAAAATCATTATAACATTCTTCACAAATGCAGCCGGATAAGTCTGCAGAAACAAACCACCGCTGATGCGGAGTATCCTGCACCGGCTGGAAGCAAAATTCACAACGTTTCAAATGAGGGGCATGCCTGCATAATTCTTCACCATCCGTTGGATTGATCGCTGCTTTCTTCAAATGTTCCACATCATTCCGTAAACGCCAGTCATCTTTTTCAATCACAGTAGTATCTCACTCCGTTCCGATTGCGGCATAGCGGTCTTTTTCCTCGTCCCGTTCAAATTTTTTCGCAGCTTAACTTTGCTTAAACTGGAAGTTAACGTTCTCTTTTGGATCTATCAACAAGTAATAAGATAAACATAACAAACCATACAAACCATGCAATCAAACAACCAATTCCCTGATATTGAATATCTATCATTATTCCCAGGACAAATGGTAACGACATAACGATCATTCTGTATCCGTAAGCCTTACACATGGTTTTTTCATCATATTTTTTACGCTCATTTTCTGGCTTCATATTATAACCTGATAAGAAATTTGCAGCTTTCCCATCTGATTTATAAAACCATGTTCCAAACAAAAACATAATTACTGCCATTATGAAATCGAAAATAACATAAAACATTCTTTTACCACTCCTGACTCTGTAACTTCTGATTTTTTGCTTTGTCCGGCTCATCATTGAACTGGAATTTTTCGTTGATTTCATTATACTACAATAATTTTTCGGAGGGAATAGATTTGAAAAAATCTGTTGGCAGGAAATGGCCCATAGATATAATACCATAGAATAACTGAGAATTATGATAAACTACTGAGAAAAATGATATATATCCGGCGGAAACTGTTCTAGGATAAATGGTAGTGGCAAGTGGTTTCTGAAAAACAGTATCTGCCAGAAAGCAGCCCCGGAAGGATTTTGCTGAACGAAGAGAGGGAAAAACCTTCCAGACGCTGGGGCGAAGAGAGGGCAGATGCGGAACTTAAAATAGGAGGTTGGTCATGTACGTAAAAGGAGTAAATCTCGGCAACTGGCTGGTACTGGAGAAATGGATGAGTCCGGCGCTGTTTGAGGGGACGACGGCAGAGGACGAATACTATCTGCCCACGCAGCTGTCCAGGGAAGTGTACGAGGCGAGGATCCGGGTACACCGGGCGGAATATATCTCGGAGCGCGATTTTACGAGGATCCGGGCCATGGGCATGGATGCGGTGAGGATTCCGGTGCCGTATTTTATCTTCGGAGACCGGGAACCGTTCATCGGCTGCGTCGCAGAGCTCGACAAGGCGTTTAACTGGGCGGAGAAATACGGCCTTCAGATTCTGATTGATCTGCATACGGCGCCGGACAGTCAGAACGGCTTTGACAACGGCGGGATCAGCGGCGTGTGCAGATGGTCTCAGGAGCCGGAAGAGGTGGAGTTTGAACTGACCGTGCTGGAGCGGCTGGCGGAGCGTTACGGATGGAGAAAAGGGCTGTGGGGCATCGAGATCATCAACGAGCCGGCGCTGGAAGGGATCTGGAAATCCATGGACGTACCGAACCGCTATCCGGCGGCGGATCAGGAAAAGGCAGCCGGGTCCGGGCCGAACACCGCAGAGTTCCTGCGCTGGTACTATATGGAGGCTTACGACCGGATGCGCCGCTTTTTGCCGGAGGAAAAATATATCGTGTTTCATGACGGATTTGAACTGAAGCTCTGGAAGGATTTCATGCAGGAGGACAAATACAAAAATGTGGTGCTGGACACGCATCAGTATCTGATGATTGCAGAGCTGGAAGGGTGTGAGCAGAAGCTGGAGCATTACCTCGACTATGTCAATCATACCCTTGCAGAGGACATTGAAGAGATGGCGGAATATTTCCCGGTCATCTGCGGCGAGTGGTGCCTTTTTAACTCCCTGGCTGCCGGACATGACACCAGAGGCGGCCAGAGCGTCTTAAACGGCATGGAAGGGATGTCGGAGGAAACGATCAGTGCGGAGCGCAAAAAGGAGATCTACCGGGCGGTGGCAAAGGCGCAGCTGAATGCATGGCGCAAAGGAAACGGCTATTTTTACTGGAATTACAAGCTTCTCACAGACACGGTCAACGAAGCGGGCTGGGTCGGCTGGGACTGCTGGGACTTTGGAAGATGTGTGGACCTTGGCTGGTTTCCGCTGGAAGAAGCGTAAACCGCAGATGCAAAACGAAAAAGAAGGAGAAGAAGAGAATGAAAACAGACAGGAATCCCAATGCAAAATTAACGTTTATCGAACGTTTTGGATACGGCGCCGGTGATTATGCGGCCAACCTTGTATATTCGTCGATCAGTGCATTTCTGGTCGTGTATTATACGCTTGTACTCCATGTAGACCCCGCTGTGGCGGCTTCGATCATCGCAGTCTCCAAGATTTTTGACGGTTTTTCCGATCTTGCCATGGGGTATATTGTGGATCATACGCACAGCAAATACGGAAAAGCGCGTCCCTGGATCGCAAGGCTGTGCGTGCCGCTGGCGGTATGTACGGTGCTGATGTTCAGCGTGCCGTCGTCCCTGGTGGGAACGCCGCAGCTTGTGTATATGTTCCTTACCTACAATCTGGTCTCGACGATTTTCTATACCGGCGTAAACGTGCCCTATGCCACCCTGCAGGGACTGATGACAACGGATCAGTACGAGAGAGGACTTCTTGGAAATTTCCGGAACCTGCTTTCCACGTTCGGGACCATGACCGTCAACACAGTGGTGCTGAAGATGACGGGATTTTTCGGCGGCGGAGACGCCTATACCCAGAAAGGCTGGACGATGACCGTTGCGATTCTGATGGTATTGTTTGTCGCTTTGAATATGTTCACATTTTTTACATGCAGGGAACGCGTGACGGTGCAGGCAGACGAAAACGCCGGGAAAAAAGAGTCCGTATCCTTCGCAGAGGGCCTGAAAGCCATGGTGACAAACAAATACCGGCTTCTGATGGTATGCAATCTGTTCTTTATGTTTTTCATGATGTCCATCTTCTTCGGCACGGTTTTATTTTTCACAAAGTACAACATGGGCAATGAAAACCAGTATGCAATGGTGGCAAACCTGCTGTCCGGGACACAGATCGTGACGCTGTTCATCACACCGTTTCTGATGAAGAAGATCAGCAAGCGTTATCTGAACATGTCCGGTATGGCCATTGTGGCGGTTGCATGCGCCATGGGCGGAATGAGTACCAGTTATGGATTTATCTGTGTCACCTCCGTCCTGAAGGGAATCGGATTCGGATTTGCGGGCTCCACCATGTTCGGATGTCTGCAGGACGCGATCACCTACGGCGAGTGGAAATCCGGATGCAGTGCGGCAGGTATGGGAAATGCAGCTTCTTCCTTCTGTATGAAAATCGGATCCGGTCTTGGTACGGCGGCCATGGGATGGAACCTGGGGGCCGGCGGCTTCCAGTCGGAGCTTGCCACCCAGAGTGCGTCGGCGCTGGCGGCAGTCACCGTGTCTTTTGCATGGGTTCCGGCGCTTACAGCGGCGATCAGCGTGGTCTGCATGGTCTTTTTTGATCTTGACAGACATTATGACAAGGTGGTCGCAGAGCTTGCACAGGGAAAGTACAAGGACAATTAAAATATAACAGGAGGGGACAGTATATGATCAGAAATCCGATTCTGCCGGGATTCAATCCGGATCCCTGCATCTGCAGAAAGGGAGAGGACTATTATCTACCTTTGAGTGGTTTCCAGGGATTCCGGTGTATCACTCAAGAGATCTGAAGCACTGGGAACTGTATACTCATGTGCTGACCGATGATGAGGCGGTGGATCTGAAAAAGCTGCCCAGTGCAAAAGGGATCTGGGCGCCCTGCCTGACTTACTGTGAGGAAGAGGACCTGTTTTATGTGATCTACGGGGTGATGAATTCCATGAATGCCAGATATTTTGATGTGGATAATTACCTGATCACGGCAAAGGACATCAAAGGGCCGTGGAGCGAGCCGGTTTATCTGCATTCCTCCGGCTTTGACGCTTCTATCTTTCACGATGATGACGGGCGCAAATGGATTGTCTCCCTGGAATGGGAGACAAGAGAGGGCTATGAGAAACCGGGCGCGATCTGCATGGTGGAATACAGCCCCCGGCAGAAAGAAATTGTCGGATATCCAAAACGCATCTGGTACGGCGGCACGGACAGGGGCTGCATCGAGGGACCGCATCTGACAAAACGGAACGGGTACTATTATATCATGTGTGCGGAAGGCGGGACGGGTTACAATCACTGCGTGACCATGGGGCGCGCCGGGGACGTATGGGGACCCTACGAAAAGGACCCCTGCAATCCCATCGTCACATCCGCCCCGGGAAATTCTTATGAGCGGCACGATCCGGATCATCTGAAGCCAAAGTATTTTAACCCGGATACGGTACTCCAGAAATGCGGTCACGGAAGCTATGTGGAACTTCCCAATGGGGAGGCCTATCTGGTGCACATTGCGGCAAGGCCCTTTGTTCCGGAACTTCGCTGTACGCTGGGAAGAGAGACAGCCATTCAGAAAATGATGTGGACCAGAGACGGCTGGCTTCGCATGGCGGACGGCGGCAATCTGGCCAAAACAGAGGTGCCGGAGCCGTCTCTTCCGGAGTGTCCTCTTGCGCAGACGCCGGATTTTGACGATTTTGACGGGGAAGAGCTGGGCTGCTGGTACTATGCGCCCCGGATGATGCCGAAGCGGTTTGCGGACGTGAAGGCAAGACCGGGCCATGTGAGGATCCGCGGTCAGGCGTCCAGGACGTCTCTTCATAAAGTCAGCATCCTTGCCAGAAAGCTGACAAGCACCCATGCGCGTATCACCACAAAGATGGAATTCTGTCCGGAGGTACACCAGCACAGCGCGGGACTGATTCTCTATTATGACAATATGAATTATATCAATCTGCGCAAATATTACAGCGAGACGCTGGGGAGGAGCGCACTGTCCATTATTTATCTGGAAAACGGGAAGAAGATGGAATTTTTGAATACCCGGATTCCGGTGCGTGATGTGCCGGTCTATCTGCGCCTCTATATTGAGGGAAGAAGCTCCTGGTTTGAATGGAGCTATGACAATGAGACGTATGAGCGGATCGGCCAGGCCTTTGATACGACGAAGTTTTCCGATGAATACTGTGAATATGGGGAATTTACCGGAACCATGGTGGGAATCACCTGTGCGGACCGGGTGAAGCACAGGCAGTATGCCGATTTTGATTTCTTTGAATATCTTGCGGATGAGGGCCGGGAGATCGGATAAACCGGGGCTTATGGTGGAACTGTCAGACCGTTATGTCATTACATCCAACAGGGAAAGCGGACTGGGAAGATATGACGTAATGATGGAACCCCGCCATCCGGAGGATTCGGCAGCGATTCTGGAATTTAAGGTCCATGATCCGGAAGAAGAGCGGACGCTGGAGGATACGGCCCGGGAAGCGCTGGCACAGATCGAGCGGCAGAACTATGCGGCGCTTTTGGAGGCAAAAGGGCTGGACGCGGAGAAGATCCGGAAATACGGATTTGCCTTTGAAGGAAAAAAGGTGCTGATCCGGGCGGCGGAAGCCGGGGAACACTGATTTCATACGATTCCTGAATGAGGATTCTTATTTAAGGCACACAGGAATCAGGAAGGAATTCTTTGATTTTTGAATTCCTTCCTGATTTTTATATGAATAAAGAACGTGTGTGAAACAGCCATTGACGAAAAGAAAACAACCATTTACGCTGATGGATATTGCAGGTCGTAAAAACCGGACGATATATACAGGAAGAGATTGAACGGAAAGGGAAAAGAAGGAGAGATACACCATGTTGAGCATTGCCATCTGTGAAGATGAAACCTGTTTTTCTGCCCATATTGCAAAGCTGCTGCATCGTTATCTGGCGGATCAGCATCTGAACGCATCCATAGAGTCGTATTCCAGCGGGGAAGAACTTTTGACCACCGGTCGAAATCCGGACATCATACTGATGGATATTGAACTTCCCGGTTCTAACGGTATGGAGATTATTGCGCATTTGCGGGAGAGAGGGTGCAGAGGACAGGTTATTTTTATTACCGCATACGAAAAATATGTATTTCAGGCCTTTGATGTGGACGCTGTCCATTATATTTTGAAGCCTGTGGAAGATGAGAAATTTTTCAGGGCAATGGGCAGGGCGGTGAAGCGCACAGAGGCGAATTGTGAGAGCGTTCTTTTATTAACGAAAAACAATCTGCATACAAAGATTTTTACGAAAGACATTTTATATTGTGAAGTATACGACTACAAAATTTTTATTGAAACCCTGTATGGGAGATTTTCCTATACAGGGACTCTGGGGTCTCTGGAAAAACAGTTAAGAGGCGATTTTTTTCGGTGCCATCGAAGCTATATCGTTAATATGAGCCATGTACTGGACAGGAACGGCGAGGCAGTGACCATGGCAGGAGGCGGCAGGATTTTTGTGTCCAGAAGAAAAAAACAGGAGTTTGATCGCAGACTTCTGGAAATGTGCAGAAGAGAGGGAATTCGATGAACCAGCCGGGGACTTTGGACCTGGTATTTTGCGGATGGTGGCTTTTGTTTAACGGGTGGATTCAATATCTGGAGATTGATTTTCTGTGCGGAGTCACCAACAGGCGGGGGTACAGGCTTACGCTGCTGTGGATAGGAATCAATGAATGTTTCATTGCGGCAAAGTTTTTTCTGGGGACGCCGGATACTTTTCTCATCCACATATTGCTTTTGCTGCTGTTTTCTGTTTGCTTTCTGAAGATTTCGTGGAGGGCGGCTGCGGCGCCCCTGGTCATTACCGGGACATTGTATAGGTTTATCGAGGGATATTCGGCTGTGTGCATGTACTGGGTCTCCAGAAACGCGGAGTCGAAAATATGGGGGACAATGCTGCAGATCGTTATTTCTGCCTTGCTGTCCGCAGTGTATTTTGGAATTTTGAAACTGGTCAGAAGGAGATATTCTGACGCGCTTCAGTGGCCGGCTTCTTCTTACCTTTATGTACTGCTGTTTCCCTGCGGTTTTATCGTCCTGCTGGTGAGGATGGGCCTGAAGCTGGACAGCAGGGAACTGGAACAGTATTTTTCAGCGATTGGAATGGATACCGGCATCGCTGTTTTTTTCATTCTGAGCGGTGCCATGACCATATTCCTTTTGATGATAAAAATTTTCTCCCTGATTATTGACCAGGCACGCCGGGAAAACGATATGACGATCATGAAGATGCAGATGGAAGGGCAGAGGACCTATGTGGAGGAGGCAGAGAAAAGAAACAGGGAATATTCCCGATTTCAGCATGACATCAATAATCATCTGCTGGTGCTGTCGGGGCTGATCAGGGAACGGGCTTACGAAAGAGCGGAAGAATATATCGACGGACTTTATATCAGGAGCCGGTCGCTGGCAGAACCGGCATCTACCGGAAATGGAGTCCTGGATATACTGCTGAAGGAAAAAGTGAATTATGGGGTGGGTAACGGGATTCGGGTTTGCTGTAATGTGAGGATTCCGGAGAATTTTTATTTTGATGATATGGATCTGAACGTTATTTTTGCCAATATTCTGGATAATGCCATACAGGCGTGCATGGTCGTTCCGCATGAGGACAGGGAGATTTCCATTGACACAAAGACTCATGGGCGTTTCCTGATGATTGAGTCTGCCAACAGCTGGGCGTCCGGGCCTGTGGAGGAGGGGATTGGACTGACGAATATCAGGATTGTGGCGGCAAAATATCAGGGGACGATGGAGCTGTCAAGTACGGACAGGCAGTTCAGGATCAGTGTGCTGCTGCGCGCACCGGGAGACATGGTCTGATATGACTTTCAGGGATGCGCCTCTGCCGGACACAGGTCCCATGATTACATTAAGCCTGCCAGCTCCGGGAACTGCCATATAAAAGCCGTTCTCTCAGAGACGGGGAAGAAGAAGCGCTGGAATCCGCCCTGGCTGTTCTGAGGTCATTGGATATTTCCGTCAGCTTTTCCTCCATATTTTTTAACTTTTCCGTGTTCTTTCCGGCATCTGCGCCAACCGCCTTTATAAGGAGCATTTCGTTTTGCAGTTGCTGCCGCCTGCTTTGCAGGCTGGTTACCTTATCTGAATTTCCGCCGGATTTATGAATATTTGATAATTTTGATTTTGGTTTGTTCTGTTTCATTGTTGCCAACGGATTGGTATAACCTGGTTTGATCTGTATGGACATGCTGTTTGTCTCCTTTCTGAATGGTTTTGCTGTAATATACATTTCTGCACCCTTATCCCGGACAAAAACGCTCCTGAAAGTCATATTGTTTATATCGGATTGATGTTTGGGAAAAATAGAGAAAAACCGTGAGCGGCTTTTGGGAGAACGTGAACGGTAAATGGAACAGAAGCAGGTGCATGTACAAGGAATAAGCGGAGAGCCATCACCTCCCCGCTTATTCATTGACGAATTCGTCTGTACAGAAAGCATATGAAAATACTGCGCAGTCCCCGGCCCCCGATTACGGAGCCGGATCAATCAGGATCTCTCCGCTGTCGCAGAAGATCTCGACGGTCTTCCCGTTTGTCCCGGCGGATGTATAATGACATTCATTCTCATCTTCATCTTCGTCATGATTCGTGAGTCGTTTTCCGTCCAGCAGGATGGAGCCGTATTCCGTCTTCAGCTGGTACCCGTATCCGGAGAGGTCTTCAGGAAGCCGGATGCGGACGGTCCCGTATTCATTTTGCACTTTTAAAGTCTTTATGTCCAGACCGTTGGTCAGAAAAGACCCGGAGCTTAAATCCGCAGTCAGGCTGTCTCCGGCAGCCTGATCGATCAGGACTTCTCCATACTCATTGTGAATCTCCATTCGCTCTGCCTCCATGGAACCAAGGGAAAGATTGCCGCTGGACATATGGATCTCCAGTGAGCTGCCGGTATAGCCGTCCAGGTCGACGCCTCCATATTCACTCTCCAGCTGCGCCTGTTCCGCGGCGACGGTCCCTGCGGTCAAGTTCCCGCTGGACAGAAAGAGGTTCAGCGCGGTTCCGGTATACCCTTCCAGCGAGACGTCGCCGTATTCATCCCGGATATCCAGCGTATCCGCCTGCAGCCGGGGAAGCTTCAGGTCCCCGGATTCCATTCGGATCACCACATCCGTAAAGGTCTGGTCTGCGGGATATTCGATCGTTACATAATAAGGACCCGGTTCCAGCTCTCTGGTATATTCGGATCCCGGGTCGGCATACAGGAACCAGATCCGGGAGTCGCTGCCGGAAAAAGGACCTTCCCGGAAAAGCAGCCGTCCGTCTTCCACCCTGCAGACCGGTTCCTCTGAGCTTCCCCAGGTGCGGTATTCAACGGCATACCGGTCGGAAGGGACAAGCGCCACATCTTCCACATAGCTGACATCCAGCTCTATACGGTCAAATGCGTCCAGTTCTACCGTATTCTGAAACACATTCCTTCTCTGATCCGCCGCTTCTCTGGAAGTATGGACGCCGGTTCGGTCCACATAGAAGCCGGGAATGCCCCCCAGCAGAGTGCCGGCAAATAAAAAGAAGATACCCGACAGGATGCATCCAAGGGACAGGAAAAGCCATATTTTCTTATTTTTCATAACGTGCACCGCCTTTCACGATCGATCCGAACAGACGGGTCATGCCATGCAGTCCCCATCTGGTAAAGAAGAAACTTGACAGAGTCATCAGGATGCCTGCGCCCAGCAGGATCAGTCCGCATCCCAGCGTCGCCAGTCCGTCCGCAAAAGAGGTAAAGAGCAGCCAGAAGCTTACGAGGACACAGGGGATGGCGCTGATGGTAACGGATACCGCGATCAGGAACACGGAGAAAAGCAGCGCGATCACCACCAGTACAAAGGCCAGAAGCACTGCCCCAAAAGCCAGCGCCAGCGGCAGGGCGACGGGTGCGGCGAAGACGGCCAGAATTCCGATCCACAGGGCGGAGAAGCCCTTTTTCACATCCCTGACTGGTTCGGCGGCATTTTCCACCGCAAAATCCCGGATGATCTGATCGGCGGCCAGCTCCGGACTTCCCAGATCCTCGATGGCCTGCGCTTCCCGCTCAGCTCCCGCTTCCTCAAAATATTCGGTAAAATAGGCGACTGCCCGCTCATAATCTTCTTTTGGAAGCCTCTTAAGCCTGTGCCGAAGGCGTTCCATGTATTGTTCCCGGTTCATTCTTCGTGTTCTCCTTTCAAAATCTGATCAATGGCTTCTTTGTGAAGTCGCCATTCCGCCATAAGCTCCTGATATCTCTGCCGGCCGGATTCCGTGATCCGGTAATACCGCCGGTTCCGCCCCTGGAAGGGCTGGTCATACACGCTTAAGTATCCCTGCTCCTGCAGCCGCTTCAGGATCGGATAGAGGGTGGAATCCTTGACTCCGGAGACATTCTTGATCTTCTGACTCAGCTGATAGCCATAGGAATCTTCCTTTTCCGTAATGGAAAGGATCAGCAGGTCGAACATGGGCGGACTGAGTGGAAATACCATCTTTGCTCTCCTTTCGTATGTTTGATTTTTGTATATTGTATAACATATAATATGTAATGTCAATATATATATAAATTTCAAAACAGACAAAATAGAAAAGATAAAAAGTCGAACTGTCAAAGCAGAAAACGCCGGAGATCAGAAGCAATCGCAGGCAGTGGATGGATAAATCATTGACAAATGTGAAAGCAGGAGTTTTCAGTGGATGCGGCGCATGATATAATCAAAGAAAAATACGGGGAGGTAACAATGAGAAGATTTTTAAAGACATGTTTTCTGCTGATTCTGGTGCTGCTTTTAGGCATGGGCGCGGGAATCTATGGGTATGCCCGTTACACCGCACCGAAGGAACCGGAACTGACCTCCGCATTTGTCAGCGGGAAGCTGGAAGCAGTCAGCGAACTGACCACCGCCCGGCTGACCTACACAGGGCTGATCAAGTATTCGGAAGGGAAGATTCCGTTCCTTACGAAAAACAGTTTTTCCATGATCTACACGGCCAGGGTCCGGGCCGGGATCGATATCCGGCAGGCGGAGATCGACATTCAGGAAGACCAGGTGGTGATCACCCTGCCGGAGTGTGAAGTACAGTCCATAGAGATCGACGAAGATTCCATTGAGTTCTATGACGAACAGTGGGCGCTCTTTAACCGGACGGAAAAGGAAGACGTCATCGACATGGTGGCGGCGGCGAAGGCGGACGTCTCAGAAAAAGCGGACATGGAAAGCCTGATCCAGAACGCCAGGACCCAGACCGAGCGTATCGTCCGGGGGCTTCTGGAGGATGTGGTTGGGGAGCGGGCGCTGGTGATCCGGTGAAAAACAGAGTTTCAAAAATAATAGTAGGAGGAAGAAGATCCATGTTTTACGAAAAAGTAAAAGAATCCGCACAGTTTATTGAGAGCAGGACCGCGCTGCGTCCAACCATCGGCATCATCCTGGGCAGCGGCCTGGGAAGTCTGGTGGACATGATGGAGGAGCGGACCGTGATCCCCTATAAGGAGATCCCGAACTTTCCCCAGTCCCATGTGGAAGGCCACGCGGGCAATCTGGTGATCGGCAGGATCGGACAGGAGATCATCGCCGCCATGCAGGGACGCTTTCATTATTATGAAGGCTTTACCATGAAGGAAGTGACGTATCCCATCTATGTGATGAAGATTCTGGGCATTGAGAATCTGATCGTGACCAACGCCTGCGGCGGGATCAACCGGGACTTTGCGCCCGGCGACCTGATGCTTTTGACCGATTACATCAATATGCTGGGCAATAACTCCCTGATCGGCGAAAATGACGAGCGTTTCGGCGTGCGGTTCCCGGATATGTCGGAGGCATATTCCAGAGAACTGATGCAGAAAGCAGAGCGGACTGCAGAGAGGCTGGGACTTTCTTATCAAAAAGGCGTTTACGCCATCTTCTCCGGCCCCTGCTATGAGACGGCAGCGGAGATCCGGGCCTATGAACGGCTGGGAGCGGACGCCATCGGCATGTCCACGGTGCCGGAGACGATCGCGGCCGACTATCTGGGTATGAAGGTGCTGGGAATCGCCTGCATCACCAATATGGCCACCGGGATCGCGAAGACGAAGCACAGTCACGAAGAAGTGATGCGGATCGCAAATGAGAGCAGCGAGAAGCTGTGCAGCTGGGTCAGAGAGATTTTTGTGGACTGGGGAGCGGAAGAATCGTAAAAAGCACATCGAAAAGCACAGGCCGGTCTGCGGTCTGTCGGTGCAGGTACTGGAGAGCTCAGTGCCTGCATGGACGGAGCACAGACCGTTTTCTTGTTTTTATCTGGCATTTCGCATAAAAACGCCATGTCAAAATTGTATATTATGCCGAATATAAGAAAACATGTTGACATCCATTAGGCAATATGATATATACTATGTATAACATCCTACAAAGGATGAAAGAATAAAAAGGAAGGAGAAATGCTTTGATGAAGCAGAAGACGACAGGGTTGATCCTTGCGGCGGTACTGGCATCCGGAATGCTGGCAGGATGCGGTTCCAGGACGGAGCAGGCGTCCGCGGGAAGCGACGGCACATACCAGGAGATCGAGCTGGTGATGGCGGTCAATGGAACGGACATTCAGATCGACACCAAAGTGGCGAAGAAATTCGCGGAGCTGGTGGCAGCAGAGTCCGGCAGCAGAGTTACCGTTGCGGTATTTCCGAACGATCAGCTCGCAGGGGGGAACTCCACAAAGAGGATCGAGATGATCGCAGTGGGAGGCGCGGATCTGGCGGCCTATGCCACATCCGTCATGTCGGTGCTGGACAGCCAGATGTCCATCGCGACGATTCCGTGGAGCTTTGACAATTACACAGAGGCCAGAACCGTGATTGACGAGACCGGGGGAGACTATTATGCGAAGGTTCTGGCGGAAAAGGGAATTACGTATCTGGGATCGTTCCACAACGGATTCCGCCAGATCAGCAACAGTGAACGCGAAGTACATACGCCGGAGGACGTACAGGGCCTGAAGATCCGGGTGCCGGGCAGCGAGGTTTATATGGATTTCTTCCGGGAGCTGAAAGCCGATCCCATCTCCATGAGCTGGAGCGAAGTATTTACCGCCATCCAGCAGGGGGCCATCGACGGACAGGAGAACGGGGTCAGCATTACGGATTCCGCCAAAATGTACGAGGTACAGGATTACATGACGTTGTGGAATTACACCTACGAAAATGATCTGTTTGTGGCGAACACCGAGATCTGGAACAGCCTGGAGCCAAAGACCCAGGAACTTTTGAGGGAAAAGGCGAAGGAAGCCTGCGACTGGGGAAGAGACCAGGTGGAGCAGGAGGAAGCCGAGATTGTACAGAAGTTCCGGGACGGCGGGATGATCGTAACGGAACTGACGCCGGAGGAACTGGAAGTATTCAAAGAAGCGGTACAGCCGGTCCGGGAAAAGTTCATGGAAAAATACGGGGAAGAAGCCTGTACGGCTTTTCAGATCGATTAGCAGGGCATGCAGAAAGGGGTAATACATGCGGATATTAGACAGAATTGAGGAGATTGTGGCGGCTGTCTGCCTGTCGGTGATGACGATCCTGGCATTTGCCAATGTGGTGGCCAGATACGTATTCAGCGCTTCCTTCTCCTTTTCGGAGGAAATTACAACATACCTGTTCGTACTTCTGAGCCTGCTGGGCACGGCCATCGCGGCCAGAAGGAGAGCGCATCTGGGACTGACGATCCTGACGGACGTGGTGAGTCCGAAGGTTCGGAGAATCCTGCATATCATCGGTTATCTGTTTGCCGTGGCGTTTACAGGAGCGATCTTTTACTATGGCATTCTGATGGTCTTAAGCCAGAGACAGCTTCAGCAGGTGACGGCCAACATGCAGTGGCCAGAATGGATCTTCGGTTCCTTCGTACCCATCGGGGCGTTGTTTGCCACGGTACGGTTTGTGCAGGTACTGATCGAGGAAATCCGGGGAACCGGGGAGAAGGAGGGTGAGCACTGATGGTTGCAGCAGTATTGTTTCTCGTATTTGCGGTCCTGTTAGCGATCGGCGCGCCGATTGCGGTCTGCCTGGGGGCGTCCAGCGTGCTGGCCATGATCGCTCAGGGTGCCGGAAGGCCGCTGGACACCATTATGAGCAGCCTGCCAAGGCTCGTGTCCTCCTCCACAAGTAAATTCGTGCTCCTGGCAATTCCGTTCTTCATCCTTGCCGGGAACATCATGGAGAAGGCCGGAATTTCCGGAAAACTGATCCGGCTGGCGGAGGTTTGTGTGGGACACTTAAAGGGCGGCCTTGCCATCGTATGCGTCATCGTCTCCTGTTTCTTCGCAGCGATCTCCGGCTCCGGCCCGGCGACGGTGGCGGCTCTGGGGCTGATTATGATCCCGGCCATGATCAAGGCAGGATACAAGCCGGCCTTTGCGGCGGCGCTCATGGGAGCCTCCGGCGCCATCGGAGTGGTCATTCCGCCTTCCATCACCTTTGTCGTGTATGGTTCCATTGCGGACGCATCCATCGGAACGCTGTTCCTGGCGGGCGTCCTTCCGGGACTGCTCATGGGGCTGGGACTGATGGTTACGGCACTTCTGGTGGGAAGCAAAAGCGAACTGGAGACACTGCCCAAAGCGTCCGGTAAGGAACGCTGGGATGCATTTAAGGATGCGTTCTGGGGGCTTCTGATGCCGGTCATCATCCTGGGCGGAATCTACGGCGGCATTTTTACTCCGACAGAAGCGGCGGCAGTGTCCGTCATCTACGGACTGTTTGTGGGAATCTTCATCTATAAGCAGATCCGGCTGGAGGAGTTGTACACGCTCCTTCTGGATTCCGTATCCACCACGGCGACGGTCATGTTCATTACGGCGGCAGCCAGCCTGTTTGCCTACGTACTGACCAGAGCGAGACTGGATGTGGCCATCAGCACGGCGCTTCAGCAGGTGACGGGAGGAAGCACGATCATCTTCTTCATCATCGTGAACATCATCCTTCTGATCGCCGGATGCTTCCTGGATTCCACGTCAGCGCTGTATATCTTTACTCCGCTGTTCGTGCCGGTGGCAAATGCCCTGGGCATCGATCTGGTGCATCTGGGCGTGGTCATGATCGTAAACCTGGCCATCGGACTTTTCACACCGCCGGTAGGCGTCAACCTGTACGTGGCCTGCGGGGTGGCGGATGTGAACTTGAAGGATATTTCCAAAGCGGTGCTACCGCTGCTGATCGCATCAATCATTGTACTTTTAATCGTTACCTATGTGCCTGCAGTATCGCTGGCATTTGTATAGAAGAAACTGAATAACGGCATCTGCCTGTAACAAAAACTGAAATCAGAGGTGTAAAAATGAAGGAAGCAAGTGTGAAAGATTTACAGAAACAGTGTATCGAACTCAAGAAAAAAGTGATCTCCATGATCCACAAGG
Source organism: uncultured Lachnospiraceae bacterium (assembly GCA_910584205.1). Lineage (GTDB taxonomy): Bacteria > Bacillota > Clostridia > Lachnospirales > Lachnospiraceae > Hominiventricola. Next base: position 86,677 of record CAJUAA010000008.1, on the reverse strand, counting down.
CACAGTCCGGCCATCCGGGCGGATCCCTGTCGGCGGCGGATTTTGTGACCGCGCTCTATTTCCGGGAGATGAACCTGGACCCGAAGAATCCCAAATGGGAAGACCGGGACCGTTTCGTCCTCTCCAAAGGCCATGTGTGCCCGATCCAGTACGCGGCGCTGGCAGCCAGAGGCTTTTTCGATGAAGCGGAGCTGGATACCCTGCGTCAGGAAGGCTCCATTCTTCAGGGCCATCCGGATATGAAGAAATGCCCGGGCATCGACATTTCCACCGGTTCCCTGGGACAGGGCTTTGCCTGCGGCGTCGGCATGGGCATCGTGGCAAAAGCGGATAAGAAGGACTATCGGGTATTCGTAGTGCTGGGCGACGGAGAATGCCAGGAGGGTGAGATCTGGGAGGCTGCTCAGACGGCAAACAAGTACCAACTGGATAATCTGGTGGTATTCGTGGATAACAACAACCTGCAGCTGGACGGAACGACCGACGAGGTCATGCCCAACATCAACCTTGGGAAGAAATTCGAAGCGTTCGGATTTGAGACGTTCGATGTGGACGGACACAACATGGAAGAGATCCTGGCAGTGCTGGATAAGGCGAGAGTGTCCAGAAACGGAAAGCCCAAATGCATCTTTGCGCACACGGTCAAAGGAAACGGCGTATCCTTTATGGAAAATCAGTGCGGATGGCACGGAGTGGCGCCCAATGACGAGCAGTATGCGCAGGCCATGAAGGAGCTGGATGAGCAGCTTCTGGCGCTGGCGTAATGGAACAGCCTGGATGACATCCATGGCGGACAGATGATTTTATAATAACAAAAAAAGCAGAAAGATTGAATCATAACAGGAGAGTATAAGATGAGCGAAGTAAAAAAGGCAACCAGAGACGGATTTGGCGAGGAAATCGTAGAACTTGGAAAAAGAGACAATAAAATCTATGTGGTAGATGTGGATATCGGAAAATCCTGCAAGACCGGTCAGTTCCGGGCAGAGATTCCGGAGCAGTACTTTAATGTGGGTATCGCGGAGCAGAATGCGGCAGGCGTGGCGGCAGGCATGGCGGCCTGCGGAAAGACTCCCTTTGTCGTTACCTATGCGGTGTTCGGCTCTCTCAGGATGTGTGAGATGATCCGTCAGGAAATCTGCTATCCGAATCTGAATGTAAAGATCGCCTGCTCCCACGGCGGCGTAACTCCGGCCAACGACGGCGCCAGCCATCAGTGCATCGAGGATCTGGGCGTTCTGCGTACCCTTCCGAATATGACGGTCATCATGCCGGCGGACTACTATTCCGCAAAGAAGCTGGTGGCAAAGGCGGCCGAGATGTACGGCCCCTGTTACCTGAGATTTACCAGAGACGCGATTCCGGTCATCTATGATGAGAATACCGAGTTCGAAATTGGAAAGGCAAATGTCCTCCGGGAAGGAAAAGACGTGGCGGTGATCGCCAACGGCGACACGGTCTGCATCGCCCTGAAAGCGGCAAAGATGCTGGAGGAGAAGGGAATTCAGGCGAGAGTGCTGGATATGCATACGATCAAACCGCTGGATAAGGATGCAGTGATGGCCTGTGTAAATGAGATCGGAAAGATCATCACGGTGGAGGATCACAACATCCTGAACGGCCTTGGCAGCGCGGTCAGCGACGTGGTGGCGGAGACCGGCAAGGCAGTGGTCAGAAGAGTCGGTATCCAGGATCAGTTCGGCCAGTCTGCACCCTATGAGAGACTGCTGGCCATGAACGGAATTACGGCAGAGCATATTGTGGAGCTGGCGGAGGAGCTGACCCGGTAGGTATACATCCCAAATACGTTCCGTATGTAACGGAATCAACCAGATAACATCCTATCATATACATAGGATATAGAACAAGATAAAATATGGAAGGGGAGGATTTCCAGAATTCAGAACCAGCCGGAAATCCTTCCGACCCCTGAAACATCGGGGAGGATCAAAGCAAACCATGAATGGAGGATAAGAACATGTTTGAATTTAATGATCAGGTAGTTATCGTAACAGGAAGCGGATCTCCCAAAGGAATCGGCAGGACCATCGCCCGCACGTTTGCAAAGCAGGGAGCAACAGTAATCATCGCGGATATGAACGAAGAGGGAATCAAGGATACGGTGGCGGTGATTGAGGGAGAGGGCGGAAAGGCCATGGGAGTTACAGTCAATGTGACCTCGCCGGAGTCCGTACAGCAGATGGTGGATACCATCATGGAGAAATACGGCCGCATCGACGTGCTGGTAAACAACGCGGGCATCTCTCAGAAAGTGACCGTGGAGGATATGAAGCTGGAGGATATGAGAAGAATCTTCGAGGTGAATATGTTCGGCCTGTTCCTCTGCACCCAGGCATGCATGAAGCCCATGCGCGCTGCAAAATACGGCAGGATTGTAAACCTGTCCTCCGTATCCGGCAAGAGAGGCGGCGGCGTCTTCGGCGGAGCGCACTATTCGGCTTCCAAGGCTGCAGTGCTGGCGTTTTCCAAAAACCTGTCCAGGGAAATCTCCGCAGAAGGCATCACCATCAACAGCGTATGCCCGGGCCTGATTAACACCGAGATCTGGAAATCCCTTCCGAAGGCGGACGCGGACAAAGTCATCGACGGCATCCCCATGGGACGTCCCGGCGAGACCCAGGAAGTTGCCAATGCGATCCTGTTCCTGGCTTCCAGAGAAGCTTCCTATATTACAGGCGAAGAGATCGACATCAACGGCGGATCTCATATGGACTAAGCCCTTCCTGAAAGTTGAATATATAGTCGCAAACAGCCCCGCAGATCTTCTGCGGGGCTGTTTGCGGTATGGGAAAGCGATTCTGTTGATACATTGGGATACAGGCGTGGAGAATTTATTCTCTTAATGAAAGGGGATTTTTTCACAGGATATTGCATGTCGAAAAAAGCAGACTGTAAAGAGAAAGGATATGCCATATAATAATAATTATGAGAAGTTCGGACTTCGGGAGGAAGCAGGATGGCATCAAATTTCGAATTCTTAAAAAGTGAATTTCAGGTACTGGCGAACTTTGGAGAGCTGGCGGAAAAATACTGTTTTTCAGACTCCAATTCCTGTCTTATGAAATTGGGAATGATCGGAGAAATGATCGTAAAGCTGATGTTTACTTATGACAGAATACCCATGCCTGCGGAGAATACGGCGGCGAAACGCATCAATGTATTATTAAGGGAAGGGTTTCTGACGTCTGATCTGGCGGATATTCTTCATGAACTGAGGAAAAAACGAAATCTGGCGGTCCATGAAAATTATGCTTCTGTAGAAGATGGAAAAGCATTGATTCAGATGGCATACAGCCTCTGCGAATGGTTTATGCAGACTTATGGAGATTATACATATGTACATCGGGACTTTGTCATGCCTGCTCTGTCTGCAGACGGGGGAGCTTCCGCAGACAGAGAAAAAGAAGAAGAAAAAGAAGCGGAACTGATACAGCAGGCGGAAACGACGGCGTCTGCATCACCGGAAATTCCCAAAGAAGAGCGCAGACAGAGAGCTGGTGCAGCAGCGAGCCAGCGTCAAAGGTCAGAGGCAGAAACCAGATATTTGATAGATGAGCAGCTTCGAAAGACAGGCTGGGAAGCAGATACGCAGACATTGCGTTATTCTGAAGGGACACGGCCGGAGAAAGGACATAACAGAGCGATTGCTGAATGGCCTGTGCGCTCCGGTTCTGGCTACAGCGGATACATAGATTATGCATTGTTTGCAGGAGAGCGAATGGTTGGAGTCATCGAGGCAAAGGCCGAGTATAAAGATATTCCATCCGTGATTGATTATCAGGGGAAATACTATGCAGAAAATATCCGAAAGGAAGACGCCGGATATCAGATGGGAGAGTGGAACGGATATAAAGTACCGTTTGTTTTTGCAACAAATGGACGCCCGTATCTGAAACAGTATGAGACAAAGTCCGGTATCTGGTTTTTAGATCTTCGTGCACTGTCTAATGTTCCTAAAGCCCTTCAGGGATGGATGAGTCCGGAAGGCATGCTGGAACGGCTGGAAAAAGATATGGAAAAGGGCAATGAAAAGCTGCAGAACATGTCCTGTGATTTCCTGCGGGATAAAGACGGGCTGAATCTGCGGGAATATCAGATTCGGGCAATACAGGCAGCAGAAAAAGCGATCATAGAGGGAAAACGGGAAGTGCTCCTTGCCATGGCGACAGGAACCGGCAAGACCCGAACGGTTCTTGGGATGATTTACCGTTTTTTGAAAACAGAGAGGTTTCGGAGAATCCTGTTTCTGGTGGATCGTACAGCATTGGGAGAACAGGCGGAAGACGTATTCAAAGAAGTGAAACTGGAAGAACTGATGACTTTGGATGATATTTATAATATGAAAGGTCTGGAGGATAAAGTATCTGATAAGGAAACACGTATTCAGATTGCAACGGTGCAGGGAATGGTAAAACGGATTCTGTACAACGAAGAAAAGACCATACCATCGGTTACAGATTACGATCTGGTCATATGTGACGAGGCGCACCGCGGATACCTGCTGGACCGGGAAATGGGAGAGGAAGACCTGTTGTATCGCGATCAAAAAGATTATCAGAGCAGATATCGTACGGTAATCGAATATTTTGACGCGGTCAAAATTGCATTGACTGCGACCCCTGCGCTGCAGACTACACGAATTTTCGGTTTTCCTGTGTTTCAATATACCTATCGGGAAGCAGTGATTGAAGGTTATCTGGTTGACCACGACGCGCCGCACAAACTGACTACCAGGCTGGGTTCAGAAGGAATTCATTATCATCAGGGCGATCAGATTACTACAGTGGATCCGGTGACGGGGGAACTTGTAAACAGTGAACTTCTGGAAGATGAGCTGGATTTTGAGATTGAAAGCTTTAACCGCAGAATTGTAGATGAAAATTTTGACCGGACAGTTCTGGAGGAGATTGCCAGAGACATTGACCCGGAAAATCCGAAGGAGCAGGGAAAAACATTAATTTATGCGGTAAATGATGCTCATGCAGATTTGATTGTAAAATTACTGAGGGAAATCTATGAAAAGACCGGGGTAGATCACAGGGCGATCATGAAAATTACCGGAAAGGCAGGAGAAGGAAACAAAAAATTGATAAAGGAAGCGATTAAACGCTTCAAAAATGAAGATTTTCCCAGTGTCGTTGTAACGGTTGATCTTTTGACAACTGGAATTGACGTACCGGAAATTACAACACTTGTATTCATGAGGCGCGTGAAATCCCGTATTTTGTTTGAACAGATGCTGGGGCGGGCGACACGTCTCTGCCCTGAAATTCATAAGACTCATTTTGAAATTTATGATCCGGTAGGAGTCTATGAATCTCTGGAACCTGTGAACACGATGAAGCCGGTTGTCGTTCATCCGACAACTACTTTTACGCAGCTTCTGGAAGGACTGGAATTACTGGAAGGTGAGAAACAGATTCAAAATCAGGTGAATCAGATGATAGCGAAGCTTCAGAGAAGAAAACAGACGATGAGCAGTCGGACACTGGAGCACTTTATAGATTTGTCCGGAGGGCTGGATCCCGTACAGTTGATTACAGAAATAAGGCAGCAAACCCCACAGGAAGCCAAAAATCGACTTCTGAAGTATCATGATCTGTTTGGCATGCTGCAGGAAACCAGAGAAGACCTGAGAGCAATAGTCATATCAAAAGAGGAAGACAAACTCCTGTCACATACAAGAGGATATGGATCCAGTAATCGCCCGGAAGATTATCTGGATGCATTTTCTGATTATATTACAACAAATCTGAATGAGATTGCTGCATTGAATATTATCTGTACCAGACCGAAAGAGCTGACAAGGGAAGGGCTGAAGTCTCTGTGTCTGAAACTCGATCGGGAAGGTTTTACACAGAAGAAGTTGAATACGGCTGTTTCACAGGTGACAAATGAAGAGTATACAGCAGATATGATCAGCCTGATCCGCAGATATGCCATAGGATCCACGCTGATGAATCATGAAGCACGGATTCGAAGAGCAGTGGACAAGCTGAAGAAAATGCACAATTTCTCAAAGCAGGAATTAAGCTGGCTTGTCAGAATGGAGAAATACCTGCTGGATGAATCTGTTCTGAATCTATCTGTTTTTGATGAGGATGGACGGTTCAGACAACAGGGCGGTTTCAAAAAGATAAATAAAATATTCCAGAATGATCTGGAAAGTATTGTTTTGGAGCTGAACGAATATTTGTATGACGATGGGGGCAGGAGCGCATGATTTATGAAAAACTGATTGAAAAGTCAAAAGAAGCCTTTGTGATGGCGATTGAAATATACAATAAGCCGACGATCAAATATCGGGTGGAGGGTTTTAGTTTTTTCATATGTAATGCATGGGAGTTAATGCTGAAAGCGCACATGATCTGCAAATTTGGCGAGAACAGTATTTATTATAAGGACAATCCGGGGAGAACGATTACTCTGGAAAACTGCATTCAGAAAATTTTTACCAATGAGAAAGGTCCTCTGCGTAGAAACCTCATTAAGATTATTGAACTTAGAAATACGAGCACACATTTTATAACAGAAGAATATGAGATGATCTATATTCCATTGTTTCAGGCATGTGTATTGAACTTTGTGGAAAAGATGCAGGAATTTCACGAAGTTGACATGACACAGGTAGTGCCTCAGAATTTTCTGACACTGGCAGTCAGTATGAAATCTTTGGATGAAAACGCAATCCGAGCCAAGTACCCGGAAGAGATTGCAGAGAAAATTCTGGAAACAAATCACAGGCTGGTTCCGATGATTCAGGAAAATAATCAGTCTTTTGCAATTAAGATTGAGCATTATCATTATATTACAAAGGACAGGAATAAAGCGACTTCTTTTGTACATCTGGACAGAGATGCGGAAGCGGGAGTGAAAATTATTAAAGAATTAAAAGACCCCAACAATACACATAAGTATACAATGAAAACGGCTCTGAAAGAAATTAACCGTCAGCTCCAGAAAGCCGGTCTGGACATCAAAATGAATGCCTATCATTTTGACCTGTTTAATAAAGTATTTGGTTTAAAAGAGAATGAAAAGTACTGCTATGTACATAAGATTTATGCGCAGCCATCCTACAGCTATTCCATGCAGGCGGTGGAACTGATCGTAGATGAGATAAAAAAGGATCCGGAGCATATGATCGAACGGCTGAAAATCAGCGCAAAAAAATAAGTTAACCCCAGGGGCAAAGGAATTCTTGGTATCTACCTACTCCCATTCGGGAACCCAGCCATGATCCTTCACGAGTTAACTTATTTCTATTATAGCATACAACAGAGAAATGTCAATTATGCAGAAAAATATTCTGGATATGGCACATAAGGAGAAAATATATGACAACACAGGAAATTGTATCAAAATTATGGAATCTATGTAATGTGCTGCGTGACGATGGTATTACCTATCATCAGTATGTGACGGAATTAACTTATATTCTGTTCCTGAAAATGGCTAACGAGACCGGTGTAGAAAATCAGATACCGGAACAGTATCGTTGGGACAGCCTTCTTGGAAAAAGCGGTATAGAGCTGAAAAAATTCTATAAAGAGTTGTTGGGCTTTCTGGGGGAAAGCTGTACAGGGCGGGTATGCGAGATCTATCAGGGAGCGTTCACAAACATTGAAGAGCCAAAGAATCTGGAAAAAATCATTACTTCGATTGATGGACTGGACTGGTTTTCAGCCCGTGAAGAAGGACTTGGGAATATGTATGAGGCGCTTCTGGAAAAGAATGCAGGTGAAAAGAAATCAGGTGCGGGACAGTATTTTACACCTCGGGTACTGATTGATGTCATGACGCGGCTGATGAAACCGCAGCCGGGAGAAAGGTGCAACGATCCGGCATGCGGAACATTCGGGTTTATGATAGCAGCGCATCAGTATGTGTGTGATCATACAGATAATCTGTGGGATCTGGATGCTGATCTGGCAGAATTTGAGCGTAAAGAAGCGTTTACAGGATGTGAGCTGGTACATGATACCCACCGTCTGGCGTTGATGAATGCCATGCTGCATGGGATAGAAGGGGAGATCATGCTGGGGGACACATTGTCAAATGCAGGAAAGGCACTGAAAAATTACGATCTGGTGTTGACAAATCCTCCCTTTGGAACCAAAAAAGGTGGAGAACGTACCACGCGTGATGATTTTACATTTCCAACAAGTAACAAACAGCTTAATTTTCTCCAACATATTTATCGGAGTCTGAGAACCGACGGAAAAGCCCGTGCCGCTGTAGTACTTCCGGATAATGTATTGTTTGCAGACGGTGATGGAGAGAAGATCCGCCGGGACCTGATGGAAAAATGTAACCTTCATACGATTCTTCGACTGCCTACAGGAATTTTTTATGCGCAGGGAGTAAAAACAAATGTGCTGTTTTTTACGAGAGGGAAAACAGATGAAGGGAATACAAAAGATGTCTGGTTTTATGATCTTCGATCAGATATGCCGTCATTTGGAAAGACAAACCCTCTGACAAAGGAACACTTTAAAGAGTTTGAAGAATGTTATTGCGCCGGGCATATGGCGGATCGAAAGGAACTGTATTCGGAGGAAAATCCTAACGGCCGTTGGAGAAAATACAGCTATGATGAAATTATGGCCAGGGATAAAACCAGTCTGGATATTACGTGGATGAAAATGCAGAATGCAGGCGAAGATGTTACCTTAGAGGAGCTGCTGGCACAAATCAAAGAGAAATCAGAGAATATTGCCTCTGCCGTAGCGGAACTGGAAAAACTGCTGGAAGGAGTACAGGAATAATGGATACAAAAGCATTGCGTCAAAAAATACTGGATCTGGCAATTCGCGGAAAACTGGTTCCGCAGAACCCGGAGGATGAGCCCGCATCTGTATTACTGAAAAGAATTCGTGCAAAAAAACAGCAGATGGTGAAGGACGGAAAACTGAAAGCAAAAGATATTAAGAATGATTCCGTGATCTATATAGGTGAGGATAGTTTGCACTATAACAGAGAAAACAGATCGTATAATCAAAATATTGCAGTTATTTCTCCGGCAATAATGAGTGGATGGAGCAGTGATATATCCCGGCTGGAGGATTAGAATATTGTTGGAATGGGCATAAGCTGTAACGGTTGTTTGCGGGTATGGAAAAAGCACCACTTTACCAGAAAGTTGCGACGCAAGCGATGTAAGAATATGGCGGGAAGTGCCAGAAGGTATGTCTTATTGGACATAAGCAGTCCAATAAGTAAAAAAACAGGAGTAGCCCGGAAGGGCGGCTCCTGAATAGTATGAACGGTATCAGCATGGTTTATTGCTTAAAACAATTCGACACGACCAAGCAGTAGGTCTGTCAGATTGCAATGGAAAATGCCGTTGTCATCATAGAAGTTATGAGGAATATCCATGCGGACAACGATTTTTTTGAAAAAGTCCTTTGTCAGTATCAACGATGCAAGTTCAGAGGATTCTTTTTTATCCGTATCCATCTGGAATGCTGACTGAATGTAGAATTTTTTATCGGCGTCATTTACAACGAAGTCAATTTCCTTCTGCATATTTGCGCCGCCGGTACGGTCAGTCACAACACCAACATCAACAGAATACCCCAGGCGCAGAAGTTCGTTGTAGATGATGTTTTCCATAATGTGGCCGGGATCATACTGGCGATAGTTCAATCGGGCGTTACGAAGGCCCATATCTGTGTAGTAGTATTTGTTAGGATACTTGAAGTATGTCTTTCCTTTCACATCATAGCGCTTCACCATCGAAATAAGGAACGAATCAATGATGTGCTGCACATAGTTTGAAACCAGAGTGGAATTGACCTTTTCGTTCTTCATGCTGGTCAGCGCATTGGCAATATTTGCAGGGTTGGTCAAAGAGCTGATCTGGGAAGCGAGGAAATCCAGAATATCATTCAGGATATCCTCACGCTCGATACCATTGCGTTCAACAATATCCTTTACATACAATTCGCTGTACAGGGAGGACAGGTAATCTTTTTTATCCTTTTCATCTGCTAACGCCAGCAGGCGCGGCATACCGCCGTAAAGCATATAGGTATCCAGAGCTTTTCGCTCATCACCGCCCGTATGAGAGTAAAATTCTTCAAAAGACAAAGGGAATACATGGACCTGGGCAGCACGACCGCGGAATTCTGTAGCAATGTCTTTTGACAGCCCTTTCGAGTTACTGCCAGTCACATATACATCCAGATTCTTATATGCTTTGAGTTCATTCAGCATATCATAGATGGAAACTGTGATTCCGCCATTTTCTTTGTCAACAACCCTGGCAGTAAGCTGAACTTCGTCAATAAAGAGATAGAACTTTTCCTCTTTCTTTTCAGCAATAAGGGCCTCGATATATTCACAAAGCGTGATTGGATTTCTGAACTTGTAGTAACGTCTCTGGTCCAATTCGATTTTTATGATGTGATCCTCCTGAACGCCCTGTGAGAGAAGGTACTCATAGAACAAATCAAACAGCAGCACTGACTTTCCGCAGCGGCGGATGCCGGTGATTACCTTGACCTCGCCATTCCACATATGATGAATCATGCGATTCAAATAATAATCTCGTTTAATCATTATAGCACCTCGTACTTGCGACAATTGCGTCGTTACTTTCCTGTATAGTATGCCATGAATTTCTCAAATTATCAATAGTGCTGCAGAAAGTTGATAATAAAGTTACGACATATGCGTCGAAAGTACAAGGTGAGAATCTTAAATTAACGCCTTGTATACACTTGATAATTCATCCAACGGTATGTTCTTTACATATAAAAAAGAGCGCAAAAAGTCCCTATGAATGCATTTGGTATTTTTTCGTCTTTCAATGTACAGATTCACAGCATTCAGTAGTAGCTGGGAATTGCCCTGAAAACCATCCTTAAGCCGATTTCCAGGTCATCGCTTATGTCATCAATCACATCCGGTATATAAGGCCTCGTCTCTGGCGAAACAGGAAAAAACATAGTTGTAAAAACTGCGGTTGAATTTTACAGCAGATTGGGATATACTATGGTTAAGAAAGGAACTGAACAATATGCCAAATATTAAACCGATTTCTGATCTGCGTAATTACAGCGAGGTACTGCATGACGTAGCGGTAGGCGCTCCGGTTTTCCTGACGAAAAACGGACGGGGCAGATATGCGATTCTGGATATACAGGATTTTGAAAAAACACAGGCGACGCTCCGGTTGATGAATGAGCTTGCAAAGGGACGGAAGTCTGGCGAGGAGAAAGGCTGGCTGACATTAGAGGCTGTGGAGGAAAATCTCGGGATTGCCAATGAATAACCTGCACTTATCCGAAGAGGCTCAAAACGATCTGGCCGAAATTAAGGCTTATATCGCGGAGAAACTGGACAATCCGTCTGCGGCTCTGGCTACGGTAAGCCGGATTACAAAAAGTCTCCGCATTTTAAGGACGTATGCAGAAGCGGGGGCTCTGCTGTCCTCAATTGCAGAAGTGGAGAGTGATTACCGCTTTATTGTGAGCGGAAATTATATGAGCTTTTACCGCGCTTATGGGAATGAGGTCTATGTGGATCGTATTCTCTACGCCCGCCGCGACTATATGCGGATTCTGTTCCGGGACATTCCAACCGATGAAACAGAAGATAACTAAACCCTTTTCCCAATGCCGGGAAAAGGATATCCTTACACAACCGCCTGCTTAAAACGCAGGCGGTTTTTTCATGTGCGGGGAACTGAATGAAACCAGGCCAGGATGTTCGGCATCCGGTCAGGGGCTTGTGCCCATGTATATGATTCGGTTCAGCCGGCGCAGGACTGCAGTCTGGCCCGGAGCTTGTCATAAAGCGTCACAGGAAAGTCCTGGTCAAGTTGACATTTCCAGTACATCTCCAGCGCTTCCATCCCGGCCTGAACATCACCGTTGGCTGCCAAAAGAAAGGCATATACATAGTCAGGAGCCGGCCGGTTGGTGCGGGAATCCGGGTCGGTGCATTGACGCCGGGCTTCAGCCAGGGCGCCGGGCAAATCGCAGCAGCTTTGGAACCAGGGGACAAAAAGACCCTGAGCCTCATAAAATGCCTGGAGAACCTGAGTTTTCACATCCTTCGGATTCCGGCCGAAACGGCTGAAGCGGCAGGAAACGTTCTGCTTTGGAACAGGATTCCAGTGCCCCGGAGGCCAGCAGAACAGATGCAGGCCCACGGATTTATCCGTGCGCTGATAGCGGAGATAACCGCCGGAACTGAAAACAGGCAGAAAATCAAAACACAGTCCCCACAGAAAAACAGCAGAGCATCCTTTGAGGGGATAAACCCGAATCACTTTCCTGCAATGATCTTTCCAGGGCGCATACCAGATATATGTGCCATTGTAGGTAAAGCCAGGAAGTTCAGGGGTAATGTTTGCTGCAAGGAGTTCCTTAAGCTGAGGAGCCGGCATCTCATACATGGGCGCTGATGGACGGATGATAAATTTTTTCATGATGCTGTTTCCTGCTCGAATGATGCTGTTTTCCGGATTGAAAAATCTGTACGGTCGATTCATGCATTCTTCATCTCATTCTCAAAATAAGTACCCCGAATTTTCTGGTTCAGATCGCTGTGATTCCGCTCTTTTAACATCTGCCAGATTTTCTCGTGCGCTTCATACAGTTCCTGGCCCCGGCCGGTTTCCACCATATGGGTGACCGTCTCCAGACGGATGGACCAGGTCAGCATCTGGACGACCCGGTTGATCTTGTCGATCAGGGGATTGTGCCCCATGCTGGATACCGCGTCATGGAAAGCATTGTCCGCCTCAAAGGTCGCCTGGGTGTTTTGCGGGCCTTTGTCGATCTCCGCCTTCATGAGGGAGAGCTTTTCTTCCAGATTGTGCATGTCCTCTTCCGTGTATTTGGTCATGGCAAGCCGGACCACGCCGGATTCCATCATTTCCCGAAGTTCCATAAGGTTGTCATAGGAATCCGCCTTGTCCAGGATGATTCCGTAGATCATGGGGTCGATCATGCTTTCGGTAAACCCTTCGCATACAAAAGTGCCTTCCGCCCGGCGGATTTCCAGGACACCCAGATAGACCAGAATCTTGATGGCTTCGCGTATGGAATTCCTCCCGACGCCCAGCGTTTCCGACAGCTCCAGCTCGGTGGGAATCTTGTCGCCGGGACGCAGTTCTTTGTTGATCATGGCGTCGGTCAGGCAGTTGATGACCCGCTGGACGACCGATTCGTTGTTTAATTTTTTCAGATAGCTGATATTCTGGTTCATATAATTCTCCTTGCATTTGTAAAATCCAATATCCTACATAATACTTTAGTACAAGGATCAGAAAATGTCAAATGTACCGGGAAAATCTCCTATCCCTTCTCATCCTCCTGTTCCAGGAGCCGAAGGGACAGCTCCAGGTAAAACAGTTCTTCCGGGTCGGTAAGCTCCGACTGCAGGATCTCCCGGATTCGTTCGATCCGGTAGAGAAAGGTGCTTCGGTGTATGAACATATGTTTTGCCGCCTGGGTGGCGCTTAAGTGCTGCTCCAGATAGGTTTTCAGGGTGGGAATGTATTCGGTGTGGTTCTTTTCGTCCATCTGCCGCAGCCTTAACAGGCCCTCATGGCACAGCATGTCTCCGGGCAGACGCCTGGTGGCCTGTTCGATGATATAAGGAAGGGCGATCTGATCGAAATGATGGATCCACAGGTACGGTTTTCGCCGGCTGCCCACGTCCAGCGCCGTTTTTGCCTGAATGTACTGGCGGCGCAGATGCATGTGTCCCTGCACGGCGCGGCTGTAGCCGGCCTTCAGATAGCTGTCCCGAAGAAAGTAGATCAGTTTGTCCGCCACGTCCTCCGCGCTGATTCCAAGCCTGGACAGGTTGAAAAAGGTCACAAGCTCTTCTTCGTACAGAAAGCTGATGGAATCACGGAAATTCTTCTTTATAAAATGACAGATGGCTTTGGTGGAAAGCTGTTTTTGATTCAGATAGGTGACCTGCAGGACCAGGCAGAGGCAGGTGTGGTCTGCAGTCCATCCAAGAGAGGAGAGCTGACGGCTGACCTGCATATAATCAGCCGTCCGGTCGGACAGAATCTTCAGGAAGATCTGCTCCAGATCTCCGGCGGCAGAATGAAAATCCGTATGGGCCAGCAGGTATTCCAGCCGTCCTGCCAGCGCTTCCAGGACGCAGATGTCCCGGGACGTGACAGGGGTCCGGTATTCGATCATCCCCAGACGGTGAGTCGGCTGCCCTTCCAGATACAGATTGCGGTTCAGGGAGGAGAAGCCGTTGAGGTAAGCGGGAAACAAAGTGGTTCTGCTGGACTGCGTCAGGGCGCGGTAGCCCTCGTCCTGCAAAAGTGCGTTCATGAATTCCACATTGATCCCGTCGTCCAGAAAAAGCTTTGCCCGTTCCGGAAGTTGGGAGGTGCCGGCTTCCGCGATCAGGGAAAAATCCAGCCCCATGAGTACCAGAGGATTGCCGAGAAAGGCGGAGGTAACTTCCAGCACCTTCTCGATTCCTTCGTTCTGCGTGATCAGGTCGTTAATCTGCTGATCCCATTCGTCAAAGCGGTCAAAGATCTGCTGCAGGTCATTGAGGATGTGAACAGGCAGCCCGTCTGCCGTCAGCTTTTCCGCCTCCCCCGGGTGTCCCTTTTCCACTGCCTGCTGTAATTGTTCCAATATCTCCATGTCGGCCCCCTGTATGTATGAAAATTCAGCCCAAAAGATAACAGCTTGTGTAAGTGATCGTGCAGGGGCCGTAATAATAAGCCAGTCCGTTGGCCTGGCAGATCTGCGTGACGACCATTCCATAGGCTTCCATGGAAGAGAAGGCTTCCTTTGGAAAACGGCACGGTTCCTCTGGATACGTGCATTTTTGGCATTTTGTGCAGCAGCCTGCGCCGATGGCCAGCATGTCCGGGTACTGTTTCCTGAGGATGCGTTCAAACCCATAGAAATGCTCTTTGTGCAGCGCCTCGGTCTCCATCATGGTCTCTCCGTCCAGATCGTCCTCCAGCTGCCCGGTCGTCTGTACGAGAATGCCGTATCGGTAGTCCGCGATTTTTTCCCGGCATGCTTCCAGAGTGCCGCATCCCGGCGGGCAGCTCCAGCATCTGCCATACATATGGCAGGTGTTGGCTTCGCACATCTTACGGACCTCCGGCTTTAATTCGATGGTACGGCAGTCCAGAGGCGCAGCCTGGGAAAAGCCTTCTGCTTTTGCCAGTTCCATAAGCCTGTCCATATCAGTCATTTGTTTTCTCCATTCCACCGTCCGGCGGCAAAAGCGGCCGCGGCAGGAAAATTCCTGCTTTTTACGGGACGGGTGCGTATCGTGTTCCTGTTTTTATTTCCTGTACGGCAGGTTTGGTCAGCCCTGTGTCGGAAATTCCAGTTCATCCACAAAACAGTCCTGAAATTCCGGCAGCGCGGCCAGCTCCACAAATTCCACCTCACCGGCCAGTCGGTCGGCCAGCTTCCATTCCTCTGCATTTAACAGGGCAATCTTGGCGCCTTCCCCCGCCGCGTTTCCAATGGGTCGGATACGGTCCGTCAGAGCGGAAGGGATCAGTCCGATGGTTCCTGCGCTGGCCGGGTCCATGTAGTTGCCGAAAGCGCCTGCGATATAGAGACAGCGGATGTCTTCTTCCGTTATGGAGAGGGTGTTCATCAGGATTCGGATTCCGGCGGCGATGGCGGCTTTCGCCAGCTGTACCTCCCGGATGTCCTTCTGGGTCAGCCAGACGCCCTTTTCGTTTCCGGAATCCTCCGGAGGCACCAGGAAAAACGTCTTCGGGTTCTTCTGGCCGCTTTCCAGGTTTCCGTTTTCGTCAATGAATCCGTGTTTCAGAAGCCGTGCGGTCAGGTCCAGAAGGCCGGAGCCGCACAGTCCCACAGCGGGCTGTCCGCCTATGGTCGTATAACGCCAGACACCGTTTTCATAGAAGACGTGATCCACGGCGCCGTCCGTTCCCCGCATGCCGCACTCGATTTTCGCGCCTTCCAACGCAGGGCCCGCCGCTGTGGAGCAGGTGACCAGACGGTCCCGGCTGCCCAGGACCATCTCCCCGTTGGTGCCGATGTCCAGAAGGAGGGTGATCTCCTTTTTCCGATCCGGCCGTACCGCCAGCAGGCAGCCGGTGGTATCCGCGCCCACATATCCGGCGATGTTGGGCAGCATCAGAAGCTGTCCTTTTGGATGGGCCGTCAGCCCGTACTGTGCGGCGGGGAAGACCATGGACCGGCTGATCGCGGGGGTATAGGGAGCGTGGACCAGAGAAGCGGGAGAGATTCCCAGAAACAGATGGTGCATGCACGTATTTCCCGCTACGCTGATCTGGAGAATATCGGCTGTCTCTCTGCCTGCCCGTCCGGCGAGACAGCCAAGCATCTCGTTCAGTTCCCGGCGGATGCATCCGCTTAATTCCCCGGTTCCGTGTGCAAGCGCATAGTCCGCCCGCATGATCACGTCCGCTCCGTACTGGGCCTGAGGATTCATCCGGCTCTCCACGGCAAGCACCTGTCCGTTTGCCGCATCCAGCAGATAGCCCGCCAGCGTGGTGGTCCCGATGTCAAAGGCGGCAAGGCAGAAATTTCGTTTTTCGTCGCAGATATCCAGAATCTCCCGGTCTGTATGGGCGATGTACCATGTCCCGCCCTGCCGGCAGCGCTCATAGAGAGAAGACGAAAGCTCCGGGTCCGGCAGAAACTGTTCCGTGTCCGGCACCCCGGCGTCTTCGAGCGCCTGAAGCATCCGTTCCCAGTCGGACCGTTTGTCTCCGGGCACGGTTTTCGTAAACTCAATCGTATGGACACTGACTCCGGGGCAGAATGCTACCGGCCGGGAAAATCCTTCTGTCAATATGACGGCATCCTCAAACGAAGAGGAGGGAGCGGTATCCACCTCGAGATCTTCCCTGACATTTGTCCGGCAGGTCTGTACGTTCCGCCCGTTTATGACGACCCGGCATTTCCCGCAGGTTCCCGCTCCGCCGCAGGGCGCGTCCGGCCGAAGGCCGGCCAGCCGCTGCGCCTCCAGAACCGTGGTCCCTTCCGGTACTTCGATCTTCCTGTTTTCCCTGATAAAATATACCTGATGCATGCGTATCACCTCGGTTTTGCTGTCTGCAGAAGCTATAATACGATTATATCATTGTTTCGGCGGTTTGCAAACTTTTAAATCATACCGGGAAACAA
Source organism: uncultured Lachnospiraceae bacterium (assembly GCA_910584205.1). Lineage (GTDB taxonomy): Bacteria > Bacillota > Clostridia > Lachnospirales > Lachnospiraceae > Hominiventricola. Next base: position 69,509 of record CAJUAA010000008.1, on the reverse strand, counting down.
TATCAGAAAAAAATAATAAAAACCATTTTGGAAATAATTGACAGATCAGGAAGAAGGGAATATAATTTATTTAAATATATTAGAAAAATCTGATAAAAACAATAAGCTTTTAATATGAGGACTGGAAACGGGATTTAAAAAGCAGAGAATACAGGCAGAGGGATTTCATACATGTTTCATAATTTGCTTTTTGTCATGTCATTATCAGGAAGTGTGGTATTTGTTCTTTACATATTGATGAGCCTGTTGGCTCAGAAACTCATTTCCCTGAAATGGAAGTATCGGATTCTGAAAATCGCGGTTTTGTTTTATCTGATCCCGTTTTCAAAATGTAAGTATCTTGTCACAGGCATGGCGTACCGGTGGTATCCCTGGCTTCCGGAACAAGATCGTTTTCTGCCGGTCAGGATTTATACAGAATATGCCATTGTGATAAATCAGGGCATGATACGCCTGTCATCAAAGCTTAAATTTATGTGGCTTGTTATGCTGGCAGCCGTGATAATTTCATTTGCGGTCCTTTTAAAGCATGAATTCCAGTACCGGAAAATGAAACATATATATTTTTCTGATGACGGCAGGGAAGAGACAGGATACCGGAAATGGATGGAGCTGCTGACAGAGATAAAGTGCGAACTGAAGATGAAAAGCAACGTAAAGTTTGTCTGCTCCGCTTACTGCAGGGCGCCGATGGCCAGTGGAATCCTCCATCCGATGATTGTATTCCCGGTATGGGGTGAAGGGCAGGCTGACAGAGAGCGGTATGGATATATGGCAAAGCATGAACTTGTCCATATCATGCACAGAGATTTGTTTGTAAAATTTATGGGGGTGCTGGTGATTGCCGTTCACTGGTTCAATCCGCTCAGTTATATGTTATTCTGTGAACTGACCAATGTCAGTGAAATGTATTGTGATCATGTAGTAATGGAGGGGAAAAATGATGAGGAACGCAGAAAATACGGGGAGTTAATTCTCGGTTTGGCAGCAGATAAAAACTATGTGGAAAAAGGTAAGCTCCTGACAGGGCTTGCCGGCAGCAGGAATAAAAAAGCATATCGAAGGAGGATTCTGGAATTGAAAGCAAACAGGCAGGGGAAGCTGATTTTATCCGTATTAGTGGCGGGGGCTGTAAGTATGGCAGGAGGAGTTACTGCTTTTGCGTATGAGGAGCCTAAAGTAATATCCATATACGATGAACATCAGGCAGGTGAGGATGTCAGGTTTATAGAACAGTCAGAGTTGGAGCCAGTATATGATTGTTCATTTTTAGACAGTGAAGGGAATTTGCATGTTTTGGATAAATATAACTCAAATACCAGGGCTTTGTGTTTTCATAATTATGTGACAGGTATACTGCAGGATCATGAAAAAAACAATTATGGAGGATGTAAAATATATAAATATAACGGGAGTATGTGTTCTTACTGCGGAAGTGTTAAATATGGGGACTTAATAAGCATAGAGAGTTTTCCGGTATGTCCGCATTGATAATTTTTATAGAAAGGAAATGACAATATGAAAAAAAACTATGGTTTAACGAATACAGAACTGCAGATCATGGAACTGCTTTGGGAATCCGGGGAGCCAATGACATTCAGAGAAATCATGAATGTTGCGACAACGGAGTGGAAGAAAACCTGGAAAGTACAGACCTTGAATACTTTCCTGATTGGTTTGCAGAAAATGGGGCTGGTAGGGACAGAGCGGAGCAGGACGGCATACAATGCGTATTATCCCATATATACAAAAGAAGAACATATTCATAACTGGACCAAAAAAATGGTAGAAGTCTGTTATGATAATTCATTCAGCCGCCTGGTTTCCGCGTTTATTGGTAATGGAAAGCTGTCTGAGGAAGACGCAGAAGAATTGAGAAAGCTGCTTTAAAGAAATTTATATGTATCTCCGGGTAGCTTTGAATTTATATACTAAAATTATCTGATACATCTGATAATTTATGGGATTGATAAGAAATATATGGACCGTTGAAGGAGCAGGGAAGGAGGGATGCAGAAAAATAAGGATGGCCATGTGTTTCTTTTCATAATTTAATTTTTGGAGGAGACTATGAATAAAAGAACAAAGAAAATAACAGCGATGCTTGCGGCGGCAGTATTTGTAATGGGAACATTGACGGTGCAGGCGGAAGGAACGGCAGATTCTGTTGAAACGATGGAAACCATGGCAGCAAAGGACGTGGATCTGTCCGATTTTTCCATGCCGGAATTTGAAGATCATACACATGAGATGCAGATTGATGTGGAGACAAATCTGATCACTGATACAGAAAATGAAATACTGCATATATCTGAAAGAATGAATCAGCGTGCGGCCGGTGTTCTGCCAGACAATCCAAGGGCTGTTGTTGCTGGAGAACTGACAGAGGATGACAATATGGATATGTATTTTTTCAGTGCAACAGCCAGCAAATTTATGATCGCACAGCTGTCTTCTGAAAATGTGAACTATGAGGTGCGGCTCTAAATTGTTGACTATGAAACAGGGGATATTACCCCGACTAATATCTGCGGAACCGCAGGAAATCTGATCGGGATTAATGGTCTTCCTGCGGACGATTATGTATTTGTTGTTTATGCGAATGACGGTACGGCAGGAGATGCTTATACATTAAAAATCAATGCGGCGAATCCGTCCGGCAGTATTGCGTCTACCGTTAAGATTACAAATGATTTCAGACTTATTCTTCGTTATACAAATGGCGATATATATGGTGACGGAACTTATATTTATAATATATCCAGGATGAATCAGGAAAATGCGCAGATGGAATGGACAAGAAATGAAGATTTTTCATGGGGCAGCGGTTATATTCACAGAAGCCATGATGTATACAATGTGAATATCAAGGAAGTTGTGGGGCCGGCTTCTTACAGTTCCAGTTATGCAACGTCTGATAATGTGATGCTGGTATACTGTGATGTGGATACAGGTTTTGCATATATGGAATCTGCATATCAGTCGGGGCCGGATCATGAATACGAGCGTTCGTTTGTAGATACGTTTGGAAAAATGACGCCGAGATCTCTTACGGCAGATGATTTTGAGACGTTCAGCCATATTTTGGTGTATGACCTGAATACGGGCAAGGCGATCGACTTTTACAGTCCGTTGAATTATTACTATGCATGCGGGGCGGAGGGCGCTCCGGCTGTGACATTTTATCAGTAATGGAATTTTATAAGCATTCAAAGGGTTCCAAAGGAGGGAAGGCGTCCGGCCGCGCCTCCTTTGGGGTCCGGGGAAAGGAGTGTATGCAATGACAATTGGAGGATGCAGCATCTTTATGGGGGCGTATGCGGAACGGATGTACGGCAGAATGGCCCAGGGAAAAAACGGGATGCAGATAAGTGAAAAAAGGCAGCAGGAAATGACGGCCAGGATTGCAGAGGCGGCAGCGGGACTTCGTGAGGGCAGGACGGACCGGGATTCGGTATCCGTTTCCAAAGAAGGCCGGGCGTGGCTGTGCAGCGAGGCGGCCCTTGAGAATATGAAAGACGTGGAGACGCTGTTTTCGAATATGTATGTGGAGAATGCACAGCGTCAGGAGGAGCTTCAGCAGACGGATCCGGATGATCCGTTTTGGGGAAACACAGGAAATCAGTGGCTGATTTTCAGCCAAAAACTCAGTGACAGCGGCTTTTATGAAAACATGTCTGATCAGGAAGTGAAGGCAATGGAACATGTGCTTGGCCGTATTACCGGAGGAATGGACGGACTGAGCAGCGTTTTGTACAAGACAGGACTCAGTTTTCATGTACATGGAGAAGCAGAAGAAAATGATGCCGCAGGTTTTAACTATTTGAAAGAAACCAGCGGGACACTGAGCCTGGATCTGGAATCTTCCGTTGCCGCCCTGCAGTATTTTTCCGAAACATATATCAGTGATGAGAAACTGGAAGAAGAATTCCGCGGATTGATTGATCAATATGAACTTCATAATTCCAGGATTCTGGAAGGATATCAGTCGCCGTCTGAGAAAATGCAGGCGTTTACTGCGGATGTATATGCCGGGAAGTATCAGGGGTCTGCGCTGCTCCACAGATATGGGCAGGCCGCAGCGGGCAGAAGTGTGGAAGAGAGGGAGGCCGGAACATACCTGGGCAGCGTCACGCATACGGATCAGGAAAAAGAGAACTTTAAAAAGGAATCCGTACTGCTGTTTGAACAGCTGAAGCAGGGCGTTTCGGACTGGAACACGGTGTGGAAAAGACTGGAAAAAACGCTTGTAGACTATACGTCCGGAAACAGTCAAAAAGAAAGTGTCCGAAAAGAAGTGATGAATCAGGCTGCGTCGGGATTTGATCGGATGCAGAGTTACTGGTCACTGCTTTTAGGGAATGGAAAAAAAGAGCGGTAAAAAACGGGAATAAAATAGATAGAAAAGAACAGCCGCCGCAGGAGGAGAGATACGCTCACGTCCTGCGGCGGCTTTCTGCTGCCCTGCGAATACGGCAGGAAAGTTTTTATGCAGCTGCCAGTTTCTTTGCCGGCATCGCTGCGCTTGCCGCGTCTTCCGAATATCCGTCGGCTCCGATTTCATCCGCAAAGTCCTGGGTAATGGGCGCTCCGCCCACCATGACCTTGATGCCGCTGCGGAAATCCGCCGCGTTCAGAGCCGCCACGGTATCCTTCGGAGCCGGCATGGTCGTGGTCAGAAGAGCGGACAGGCAGACGATCTTCACGTCCGGATTTGCCCTGCATGCTTCGAGGATTTTGTCGGCCGCCACATCCACGCCCAGATCCACCACTTCAAAGCCTGCGCTCTCGATCATCATGGCTACGAGATTTTTGCCGATGTCATGCAGGTCGCCTGCCACGGTGGCGATGATGACCTTGCCCTGCGCGCCGGTGGAGCCGGTCGCCAGATGGGGTTTTAATACCTCGACGCCTTTTTTCATGGCGCGTGCGGCCACCAGCATCTCAGGTACAAAGATCTCGCCGTTTTTGAATTTCTCGCCGACGACGGACATGGTGTTGATCATACCCTCGTTCAGGATCTGCATGGGATCGCATCCCTCGTCCAGCGCCGCCTGCACGGCTGCTCCTACCAGTTTTGCCTTTGTCATAATTTTGTCAAACACCTGCAGGCGGTCTGCCGCGCATTTGGGGATTCCGGTGTCGTCGCTGAGCAGGGCGATGGCCTGCCAGCCTCTGTTCTCCGGCTGTGCCATGATCGGGAAGATCGTATCGATCTTGTCGCCTTCTCCGGAGACGGAATTGAAGATACCCGGTTTTTTACAGAACCGATATGCCTGCGCAAGTACCTGCGGGCTTGGGCTGTCCACGGAGATGGGGAGGTCGGTGACTTCCTGGATGCAGTCGATCATCCAGTGGAGCGTCTCCACCTCTTCCGCTTCCGGCACGGAAGCGCAGCAGTCGATGAACGACGCGCCGGCATCCGCCTGTGCCCTGGCCCTTGCTTTGATAAAATCCGCATCCCTTTTGGCGATTGCCTCCGCCACGGCAGGAATGGAGCCGTTAATCTTTTCTCCAATAATGATCATGGGAAATACCTCCTGGCCAGTTTAAGTAAAAAAACATACCGCATCGGCTGATGCAGACAATCTTTGTTTTATCAGAAAAGGATCTGCCACGGAAGCCTGGTGGACTCTTCCGCTTTGATCCCGTACTGCTCTTCGTTCAGCCTGTCGATGGCGTTTGCCAGAGACATATAGACGCCCGGATATACGGAGCCAGGGCCGCCCTGTGCGATACACGGGATGAAATATTTGTTTCCGCATTCTCCGCAGATCTGACGGACGACTTTTTCACAGTTCTCATCGGTCCAGCCTTCGAAATCCACGGCTCTGTTTTCAATGCCGCCCATAAAGCTGATCTTTCCGCCGTACTTCTGGATCAGTTCCGGAAGGTTGTTTGTCGCCATGCATCCCTGCCATACGTCGATGCCCATCTCGATCATGGACGGAACCAGCGTTGCCGCATAGCTGTCGGAGTGGTGGATGATCAGCTCCACGCCGTGGCTGCGGTAATAGCCGTAGATCTCCTTGTAGGGCTCCAGCAGGAAGTCGTCGAACATGGCCGGGCTCATGAAGGTGCTGTCCAGTCCGCCCCAGTCGTCATGATGGAACAGCGCGTCCGGATGAAGATTGGAACAGATGCCCTCCGCCAGCTCCAACTCCCACTCGGTCAGGTATTTGATCAGGTCGTGCATCTCGTCTTCGTCGGTGATGTAGTACATGAGGGCGTTGGTGATCTCGCAGAGATGGTGCGTCTGTTCGAAAAGGCCCGGCGCTACAAAAGCCGCCTTGAAGGCCTGGTCGCCGTCCACAGCGTCATACTGCGCCTTTACCATATCCCACTGATCCTGTGTAAATTTCAGAGAGGGGGGCATGGACGTAATCCCGCCAGTTTTCAATATCCTGTACGACGATCTTGTCCGGGGTATGTATCGGGAATGCCCCGGGGACTCCCTTGGGGAAGGTGTTGGTGACGCCCCATGCGTTTTTCACGTTCTCCTGCCCCGGCTGCAGCAGCGGGCTTGCGAACATGAACGGGTGGAACAGAAGCTGTACCGCTTCGTACTGATTCACGAACCGGTCGGGATTTCCTCCCCGGATCACCTCGAGCATGTTCTGTTTTGGTGTTAACATAATAATACCGCCTCCTTGCTTTATACTTTGATTTCCGGCTAAAACGCTGTCAGACCGGACTAAAATGATGGTTTTATTGTAACATCTGACCGGATGTTTCAAAAGTGTCAAATCCTCGGAAATTGCAGGGAGCGATTTGTACAAATTGTACAGGACCCTCTTTTTGCCGGCCGGCGGGAAGCGCCGGATCGGGAGATTGAGCTCATGAACGCGGAAAAATCGACAAAAAGAACCCCTGCGGGAAACGTTCCGCGGGGGCTCTGTCATGTACTTATTTATGGAACAGCCGTTTGAAAAAGCCTTTTTTCGGCTGGGGCTTCTCGATGCCGCCTCGTGCGCTCTTGATGGCTGTGATGTAGATGCCGCTGACGACGACTTTGACTTCCTTCTTTACCGGAAGCAGTTCGAAGACCTTCTCATCTGCAATCAGGTTCATGACCTTTGGTCCGACTTTCGCCTTTACGATGGGCATTTTGGACCGGCGCAGATACTTCGGCACCTGGTCGATGACCATGGCGGGAAGGCCGGAATCTTTTACTCTCAATCGTTTCTTGTCAATGATCAGCATGCTGACGGTCTGCGCCATGGCGTCCAGCTGCGCCTGATTTTCGGCCTGTTTTTTCTGCATCTTGTTGCCGAAATAATACAGGGCGATCAGAATCAAGACAAGAATGACAAGGATGATTATCAATACTTTCCACATCATTGTATTCCCTACTCCTTCTGTTCTGTTTTCTTGTCCCATTGTAGCATTATCTGTGGTAAAATGCAATATTTGTAATTTTATTTTGCACGATCGGCCGGCCGCGGCGGTCCGGTTGAAATACCGGAAGAATCATGATATACTTGCTTCTGAAAATGGCGGAGAAAGATTCCGCCGCAGAGAAGAAGGGGTATTGAGAATGAAAAGAAAAATCATGATGTTTCTTTTGTCTGTGCTGGCAGTATGCCTGACGGCATGCGGAAAGAACGGTACGGCGGAAGGGACGGACGCCGGGAACGATACGGCAGCGGAGGCAGAAGATCAGGAGACAGCGGAAGAAACAGAGGGCGAAGAGACACCTTCTGTTTCTTCTGCTGTCCGGGAACCGGTGTCCTGTGAGGACTTTACCAGCAAGGTCGTCCGTCTTGGGGAATACAAAGGGCTTTCGGCGGTCCGGAACGTGGAGGAAGTGACCGATGAGGATGTGGAGGCCGAAATTCGGGCGGTCAAAAAGGATTACGGGGAACTGACCGAAGTGGACCGCCCGGCACAGATGGGCGACGTGGTCGTCATCAATTACACCGGCTATGTGGACGGCGAGACCATGGACGCCCTGCAGGGGGCGGAGTTTCCGCTGGAGCTGGGAAGCGGGCAGTTCGTACCTGGATTTGAAGAGCAGCTGGTGGGTGCCGTGATCGATGAAAAATGCGAGATAAACCTTACGTTTCCGGAAGATTATTATGAGGAGATAGCAGGAAAAGAGGCATATTTTGAAGTCTATGTAGAAAGCGTATCGGCCTATGAGGTCGAAGGATGGGGAGATGATTTTATCAGGGAAAACCTGGAGTACGAAAGCGAGGAGGATATGAGGGCGTCCATCCGGGAAGAACTTCAGACCGCCGCGGAGGAGGACGCGGACGTCCAGGTGGAATATGACCTGATCATGGCGCTTCTGAACGGAAGCGAATTTGACGTGCAGGACGCGGACGTAGAGGCCTATATCGGCGAGATGATCTCCGAGTATGAAACCTATGCGGCGCTCTACCAGATGACGCTGGAGGACTATCTGAAAACTTTTCAGATGACGGAGGAGCAGCTGCGGAATATGTACCGGGAGACGGCGGATTTCCGGGTCCGTATGGTACTGGCGCTCCAGGCGGTGGCATCTGCGGAGCAGCTGGAAGTCACGGAGGAAGAGTGCCAGGCGAAGGTGGAAGAGCTGGCGGCGGAGTACGGCTACAGCGATCCGTCGGCAGTGGAGGCTGTATACAGCCGCGATATCATAAAAGAACAGATGCGTCAGGAGCGTGCGCTGGAATTCATCCGGGCAAACGCGGTGATCTCCTGAAAATCTTTACAAAATCTTTTCAAAATACGAGAAACTTCTTGTTGATTTCGGGAAAATGTAGTAAGATAGGAGTATGGGCACGGACGTGCCAAATTTTGGATAGAGAAAGGATGACCAACTATGCCATTAGTTACCACCAAAGAAATGTTCAAAAAGGCCTATGAAGGCGGCTATGCCATCGGCGCATTCAACGTGAACAACATGGAGATCGTTCAGGGTATCGCTGACGCAGCCATCGAGCTGAATTCCCCGATTATCTTACAGGTATCCGCAGGCGCAAGAAAGTACGCAAAGCACAACTATTTAGTAAAACTGGTTGAGGCTGTTCTTGTGGAAGCTCCGGACCTTCCCATCGCGCTTCATCTGGATCACGGCGCTGATTTTGAGATCTGCAAATCCTGTATCGACGGCGGATTTACTTCCGTTATGATCGACGGTTCTCATCATGATTTCGCAACCAACATCGAGTTAACGAAGAAGGTTGTGGAGTATGCGCATGAGAGAGGCGTTGTGGTAGAGGCAGAGCTTGGAAGACTGGCTGGTATCGAGGATGATGTAAAAGTATCCGCTGAGGATTCTTCCTATACACAGCCGGAAGAGGTGGAAGAGTTCGTAACAAAGACCAATGTGGACTCCCTGGCGATCGCAATTGGAACCAGCCATGGTGCGTTTAAATTTAAACCGGGTACCAAACCGCAGCTTCGTTTCGACATCCTTGAGGAGATCGAGAAGAGAATCCCGAACTTCCCGATCGTTCTCCATGGTGCATCCTCCGTTCCGCAGGAATACGTGAAGATCATCAACGAGCACGGCGGTGCGCTGCAGGATGCCATCGGCGTTCCGGAAGAGCAGCTTCGTCAGGCAGCAAGATCCGCAGTCTGCAAGATCAACATCGACTCCGACCTTCGTCTCGGCATGACCGCAGGTATCCGCGAAGTGATGTGGACCGATCCGTCCAAATTCGACCCGCGTGAGTATCTGAAGGTTGGACGTGCCAACGTGAAGGCGGTCGTTATGCATAAGATCAAAGACGTTCTTGGTTCTGAAGGGAAGGCGTGAGAACGGACAGATCAACAGTAATCAGATGAAAACGGTACCCTGCGGGGTGCCGTTTTTTCGATATGGGCCGTATGGTTCCTGTCGGATTCCAGGGGAGCAGAATGAAGAAAAAATTTATGCCGCTTCTTATGCTGGCGGTGTTTGAAACGGTTGCGGTCGTATTTTGGTTCACACAGGACAATATATTTTATTTATTTAACTTCAGCTATATCGGAATGTCAATTTCTTTTGGGATATTCCTGTTTCATAAAAGATACAAATACGCCCGCAGGGCTGCACAGTTGTTGGTTGGACTTTATATGCTGGTTTATCTGGGGCTTATCTGCGGCGAAAATATGCAGATTGAGGGATTCTGGTATTATCTTTTTACGGGTGTATTTGAAGCTGCGACCATTCATTATGCGGTTGCGAAAATTTTTGGGCCGTTGTTTTTTGGAAGAGGCTGGTGCGGGTATGCCTGCTGGACGGCAATGGTGCTTGATTTCCTTCCATATAAAGTTCCTGAAACACCGGGAAAAAGATTGGGTGGATAAGGTATCTTACATTTGCGGTTTCTCTTATATTTGTTTCGGCACTGTTCTTTGCCCACGTCGGTAACATGGAGAAAATAATGTTTCGGGCGTTTATCGCGGGGAATGTTCTATACTATCTTATTGGAACCCTGTTGGCGTTTGCATTTAAAGATAACCGTGCGTTTTGCAAATACGTGTGTCCTGTCACAATCTTTTTAAAACCCATGAGTTATTTTTCACTGCTCCGAATTACATGTGATAAAAGCAAATGTATATCCTGCGGCAAATGCAGAAGGGTGTGTCCAATGGAAGTAGATGTTACAGATAATTCTCGAAAACGAAAGAATGGTACAGAATGTATCCTCTGCTTTGAGTGTGTGAAAAATTGTCCGAAGGATGCACTGTAACTTTCGGCCTGGAAAAATGACAGGCGAGGGGCCGGGGGGAAGCATGAAGAACCGTTTTCAGCCCTGCGGCCTGTGCAGCTGCCGTATTGTCTTTGCAGACAGCAGGAACAGATTGAAGGGGTACAGTGCCATCAAAACGCTCTTTTTTACAAACAGGATGCTGAAAAGAATGCAGAAGCCGGAATTCAGGAATAAAGCGGCTGCGGCGGGAACGCGGAAAAACGGCGGCAGCTTTTCTTTCGGAACATAAGAAGGGACACCCAGCCGGGAAGTGCTGCAAGATTAACAGCAGCGATTATGGGAAAGAATCCGGCAGCGAAGCCATGAGTTTCGCAGAAGGGCAGTGTGGTCACCCAGTCTGCCATGGGAATATTAAAAATCATCAGATAGCAGCGAATACAGACGGCTCCCCATAAGACGGTAATCATATCTGTGAACTTTGCTGTATTCAGGCGTTCATCCAGATAACGGCGGCAACAAAGCTGCCAGGCGTTCTGCAGCGTAAGGGCGGCCGGATAGATGAGAAATATGCCAAACGCAGCGCCCATGACCAGGTACATCAAACCTGACATCCCTTCAGCGTCAGAGCTGGACGCCAGAAACATGAGGAATGAGCAGTAAAATCCAGCCAGAAAGGAACAGGAAAAAACGCATATATTGGGATGATTTTTAAACGTGTTCCATCGTTTATCCTGCATGGTTTTCCCTTTCGTTTTCTGTAGCATCAATAATAAGTAAACAACATAGACCGTATAAAAGTATATATCATTCACAGGTAATTTGCAACTGCGTCCTGTCAAATCGAAAGTTCTATGGCTGCATGGATCGGGAAGGAAGCAAAAGAAAACAGGCATTTACAAGAAGGAGGAAACGATCATGAAACAGAGTGGAATCAGCTGGATTTTCTGGTCTGCAGATATCATGCTGTTATTGCCGTGGCTGGCAGTTACATTTATAAAAGGGGACGGGGGAATGGCGGTGTGCTTTCTCTTATTTTATGGCGTCAATCCTGTATACTCTGTTCTTGCAGGCGTTTTTGCCGGGAAAGACGGTAAGCGGCTGTGGTATCTTCCGATTCTCTCGGCGGCGCTGTTTCTGGTGGGAACATGGCTGTTTTTTGACATGGGGGAACCGGCGTTTATACTGTATGCCCTGGTCTATCTTGCTCTGGGGTTTGCTGCCATGCTGGTTTCCATGTTGATTCACAGAAAAATCTGATGTATTCTTCCAGTGAAAGATTTTCCGACTTCCTTCTGCTGAACAGTCTGGACGACAGATGATGCCCTGCAGGTCAGAAATACCCGGCCGGTTCCGTTTGTATGGGACGCGGCCGGGTTCCTTATGCTTCGGTTTTAATCAATTACTTTGATGGATGTAATGGTCGGCTGGTCGGCCGCCGCTACGGTTCCATTGTCGTCCTGTACGGGCGTATCCTTGCAGATCTGGTCCACGACCTCGATTCCCTCGGTCACGTGTCCGAAAGCGGCATAATCGCCGTCAAGGAACGTGCTGTCCTCGTGAACGATGAAGAACTGGGAGGAAGCGCTGTCCGGGTCCATGGACCTTGCCATGGAGATCACGCCGCGGACGTGGGAGATATCGTTTTCCACGCCGTTGTTGGAGAATTCGCCTTTGATCGTCTCATCCGATCCGCCGGTTCCGTTGCCCAGAGGATCGCCGCCCTGGATCATGAAACCGCTGATGATCCGGTGGAAGGTCAGTCCGTCATAGAAGCCGTCCTTGGCGAGATTTACAAAATTGGTGACGGAGATGGGAGCCGTGTCGGCGTCCAGTTCCAGAGAGATGGTGCCGTAGTCGGCGATCTCGATCTCCACATGATGCAGGCCGGTCAGCAGGTCGGAATCCGGAGCTTCGGGATCTTCCTCTGTCTCCCCGTCTGCAGACGGAGCTTCGGATTCCTCCGGTGCCTCCGCTTCGTCAGCCAGGCTTTCCGTTGTTCCGGCTGTTTCTTCCGGCGCCGCGCTGTCCTCTTTGGAACCGCAGCCGACTGCCGTCATCGCCAGAAGGCTCATACACAAAAATAATACCGTTAATTTTTTCATAATCTTACCTCCAAAATAGATTCTGTGCCTATTGTAGGAGCATCCGCGGCAAATGTCAAATGAATATTTTGTGTTTTCCCTCCGTTGCAATCCTGCCCCGTTCATCGTATAATGAGGGCAGGGCAAAATCCGCTCGAACATTCAGGGCAGCGCCGGCTGTCCGCTGACAGGAGGGGGAATCATATGAACATGTTATTTGTGGAATATCCCAAATGCACCACGTGCAAAAAGGCGAAGAAATGGCTGGAGGTTCACAAGGTAGAATTCGAGGACCGCAACATCAAGGAGCAGAATCCGACCGCGGAGGAGCTGAAGGCGTGGCATGAGAAAAGCGGCCTTCCGCTGAAACGTTTTTTCAACACCAGCGGTATGCTCTATAAGTCCATGCAGCTGAAGGACAGGCTTCCGGACATGAGCGAGGAGGAGCAGCTGAAGCTGCTCGCCACCGACGGAATGCTGGTAAAGCGCCCGCTGCTCATCTGCAAAGACAAGGTGCTGGTGGGATTTAAGGAAGCGGAATGGGAAGAAAAGGTAAGATAAAAACCGCAGGGAACAGTTCCCTGCGGTTTTTATGCGGGCGTCGGGCGTCTGCCGTTCCCCGCGGTTTTTGTATACAGCGGTTACATGATTTTCCCCAGAAAATAAGCAACCTGTTTCTGCCACCAGTTCCAGTCATGATTGACGTCGTATCCCCAGTAATCCACAAAGGCGGGGATATTCCGTGATTTCAGCACGCCGTCCAGCTTTCGGGTATCGGCCAGCAGCTCATCCTCCCAGGCGCCCTGTCCCACGCAGATGAAGATACTGCTCCGGTTGTAAAGCCCCATATAGTAATGGTCCGCGGGCATCTGCTGCAGGCAGTGGTAAGGGGAGTTCAGGTATACCAGATCGTCCATATAGCCGCCCAGGATGTTGGCGGCGTCATAGACGCCGCTCATACAGATGGTAGCGTCAAAGCGGTCCGGAAAACGGAAGAAGAGATTTCCGGCGTGGAACGCGCCCATGCTGCAGCCCATGGTCATGGAACGGATGCCTGCGCCGTACTGCTCCATCAGAGGATAGACCTCCTGGATCAGATACTGGACCCACTGCTCATGCAGCTCCACCCGCTCCCGGGGGCTTTTCCAGTCGCAGGACCAGGTCTCGGAGTCGATGGTGTCCACGCAGAACAGCCGGAGCTTTCCGGCGTCGATCCAGGGCGAGCAGGCGCCCACCATTCCGAAACCTTCAAAATCGTTGTGCTTTCCATTCTGGGAGGGGATGACCAGGCAGGGTTTCCCCGCGTGGCCGTAGATCTTCAGCGGCATATTGCGGTGCAGCCGTTCGCTGTACCAGTTCATTTCCTGTATCTGCATATTCTGTCCTGTCTTTCTGTCGTTATTTTTCTGTCAATCTTTTGTCGGTTGTTTCGGTCCGGCTTCGTTTCCTTCGTCCGTCTGAGCGGCTTCACTGCCCCCACCGGTCTCCACGGGAGGCTCCATGCCTTCTTCAGCCAGCGTATAGGCGAAGAACTGTTCCATGGCTTCCTTCGTCTCGAATTTGGCCAGATAGATATAATTCCCCATGCCGTGGGCAAGGACCTCCGGAAGCTCCGCTGCGGTCTTCAGCTGCTCCTGGAAGGACCGGATGATCTCCTCATGGGAATGGAGGTAGGGTACCTCCCTCCAGCGGCCCACAAAGGCGCAGAAGCACGGCGTCGCCCGGCTTTTATTCCGCAGGCGGTCGTAGACCATCATATCGGCGAAATACTGATAGCAGTTGGCGCTGTAGGCGAAATTGATCATGTCCGGGGTGGGGCCTCCGGAAGGGCGCATATTGACCTCCAGCCCGACGATCTGTCCCTTTTTGCCCAGATAGTCGTGATCCCTGGCCAGGCGGAAAAATTCCAGATGGACGAAGCGGCTGCGGACCCGGAACGCCTTCAGACAGGCGCGCCCGCACGCCTTCAGATCCTCCGCCAGCTGGTCCACAATGTAGAAATGGATGGAATGGTGGTCGTTGACGCAGTCCATGATGGAGATGGGGGAGATGTTTCCGGTCTCGAAAAGGACGCTTCCTTTGCTGTTTACAATGGCGTCGTAGGAGCAGATCTCTCCCGGCACCAGCTCCTCCATAATATAAGGAACGGACGGAAGGTTGCAGAAGAAACGCTTCAGGTCCTGTTCGTCGTTGACCCGCCAGGTGTCCGAGGCGCCCACACCGGAATCCGGTTTTACGATGACCGGGTAGCCGACCTGCCGGATAAAGGCGAGGGCGCTCTTAAAATCACTGACCATATGGTGGCGGGCAGTGGGGATGCCGGCCCGTTTGTAGCCCTCCTTCATGCAGGATTTGAATTTGATCAGCGACATGTCTTTCGGCATCAGTCCGGTGGTGATGTGAAAATCCTCCCGAAGCCTGGCGTCCTGCATGAGCCAGTATTCGTTGTTGCTCTCCAGCCAGTCGATCTTTCCGTGGCGGAACGAGAGAAAGGCCACCGCCCGGAACATGTCTTCATAATTTTCCATATCCTCGACCCGGTAATATTCGGTCAGGGCGCTGCGCAGCGTGGGGGAGAGGGCGTCGTAGGGCGTATCTCCAATGCCCAGTACGTTGACGCCGTCGGCCTTTAGGGCAGTGCAGAAATTTTCATAGTTGCCCGGAAAACCGGGTGAGATAAAGATGAAATTTTTCATAAGGTCCTCATTTCGGTAGAAAACCCCGTTTCCGTTTCCGGAAACAGGGTGTCGTTTTATAATTGTCCGTTCCTGTACTTTTCCAGAAGACGGTGGATACGGTCAAACGGGTCGAGAAGGCTGCTGATGGAAGCGTCGTGGTTCAGCGTGTCGATCAGCAGGGCGATATACTTGCTCATGTCGCAGGAGATGTAATAAGGCCGTTCCAGAAGTTCGGGCGTCTGATAGACCAGATTGGTGGTCAGCAGGCGGTAGAACAGCCCCTCTTCATAAGCGCGGTCAAAACGTTCCATGCCGTTGGTGAACAGGCCGAAAGTGGAATAGAGGAAGATCCTGCCTGCGTGCAGTTCCTTCAGTTTGCCCGCCACCTCGATCATGCTTTCGCCGGAGGAGATCATGTCGTCGATGACGATGATGTCCTTCCCTTCCACGTTGCTGCCGAGGAATTCGTGGGCCACAATGGGATTGCGTCCCTTGACGACCTTCGAATAATCCCGGCGCTTGTAGAACATGCCCATATCCACGCCCAGAACGTTGGCAATGTAGATTGCGCGGCTCATGCCGCCTTCGTCGGGACTGACCACCATCAGATGGTCGCTGTCGATCTGCAGGTCCGGCACGTTGCCCAGCAGCGCCTTGGCAAACTGGTAGGCGGGCTGTATGGTCTCAAAACCGTTCAGCGGAATCGCGTTCTGCACACGGGGATCGTGGGCGTCAAAGGTGAGGATATTGTCCACGCCCATGCGGGTCAGCTCCCTGAGCGCCAGCGCGCAGTCCAGGGATTCCCGGGTGGAGCGTTTATGCTGGCGGCTTTCATAGAGGAACGGCATGATGACCGTGATCCGTCTTGCCTTGCCGGCACAGGCGGCGATGATCCGCTTCAGGTCCTGATAGTGGTCATCCGGCGACATATGATTGGTCTTCCCGCACAGGGAATAGGTCAGGCTGTGGTTGCACACATCCACCATGAGATACAGGTCGCGTCCCCGGACCGATTCCTGTACGATGCCCTTGGCTTCCCCGGAGCCGAAGCGCGGCACCTTCGCCTCTACCAGATAAGAATCCTGCTCGTAGCCCTGAAAGGCGATGGTATGCTTGTGCTCGTTGACGCTTTCCCGGCGCCACTGCACCAGGTAGTCGTTGACCTTTTCTCCCAGTTCCCGGCAGCTTGGCAGAGGAATGATGCCGAGAGCGCCTACAGGGATGGTTTCCAGAACACGTTCGCTGCGTTGAATGTTCATATGTTAAAATCCTCCATGCTGTGTATAAGAACACTGAGTTAAGATTCTGCTGAGTCCTTTATATCATCTCTCCCCGGACATCGTCAAGGGATTTTGACGGGAACGGGCAATTTTTTTGCGGATGCGGATGTCGCTTCCCGTAAATTTCACAAGCGTATAGGAACTGGTAATCCGGGAGAACACACGTTCGCTGTAAATATCCCGGAAATCCTTCGGGGACAGGTTGGTGGAGAGGATCGTGGAACGCCTCCGGAGCGCCCGTTCGTTGAGGATCTGGAACAGCCGGGACACGGTAAAGGTGTTGGCAAGTTCCGTGCCCAGATCGTCCAGAATGAGAAGGTCGCTTTCCAGAAGCGGTTCCTGATACGCGGTCCTTCCGCCCGGTTCCCCGTTCCCGAAGCCGGAGAACTGCTCAAAAAACTGAAAGGACGTAAAATAGACGACGGAATACCCCCGGTCCAGCAGCTCCTTTGCAATGCAGTTGGACAAAAAAGTCTTGCCGGTGCCCACAGGCCCGTAAAAATGCAGATTTTTGAAACTGTCCGCAAAGGTGTCCACAAAATCCCGGCAGACGTTCAGGATGCCGGGCATGGCCGCCCGCTGTTCCTCGTCGTATACCTCCATGGACAGGGTGGAAAAGTTCTCTTTTGCCAGAATGTCCTCCAGGCGGGAGGACGAATAGAGAAGCCGGATCTCCTCCCTCTGAAAACAGCGGCATTTTCTGCGGCCCACATAACCCGTGTCCCGACAGTCCGGGCAGGTGCAGGGCATTTCCATATAATCGGCGGGATATCCGGCTTTCTGAAGGAGCCGTTCCTTCTCCGCCCGGAGCAGGAGGAGTTCCTGCTGCAGGCTGGAGAGGATCTGCTTCTGCTCTGCTTTCGGATCCGCTCCCTGCACGTCGTAGAGCTGCTCGGCGTGCTGCAGGCTCTTTGCGGTGATCTCCGCCTCGATGCGCCCGATGTCCGGGATCTTCTGAAGGATCTCTTCCCGGCGGGCGCACTGGGTACGGTAATTCCTGTATTGTCTTCGGTCATAGATGCGCATGATGGCGTCGTACTGCTTGTTCGTCAGCGGCATGTCTTCCTCCTACTGGCTCTGAAGGAGCTGTTTTTCCAGCTCGTCAAAATCATAGTCTCTCTGTTCAAAATTGGAAAATCCGGTGGGTTTCACAGGCCTGTCCGCTTTTTTCTGCCCGGAGCGGCCTTTGTGGGCCTGGTCCAGGGCGGTCACGTCCGCCAGGGTATGTACCTTCTGTTCCGTCCATTTCTTCAGGATCCGGTCGGCGTATTCGAAGCTGGGCCGGTGCAGCCGCTCCATGGTCCGCCTGCACGCTTCCAGTACCAGCTCCAGGGTAAAATCGTAGGTATGGAGCCATGTTTCGATGTATTTCAGTTCCGGCTCCACCGGGTTGCGGTCGCCGATGCCGAATGCCTTCATAATGGCAAAACACCCTCTTGTATAGGTGGTGGTCCGCTCTCTTGCCTGGGAGACCGTGGTGATCCCGGCTTCCGCCCAGGCCAGGGCGACCGTCTCGATGTAGTGGATGCTCCGGCTTCCCTTGCAGACGCAGTATTCCACCAGGTATTCGATCAGATCCGCGGAGAAATGCAGCTGGTCGTAGAAGTAGAGCAGTGTCTCGATCTCCGACGGAGACAGGGATTTCTTCAGATACTGCTCGCATACGAACAAAAGCTGCCGACACTGTGCCTGCTCCGAGAAGCCGGCGATCTCTTCCCGGCTGTAGGAGCGCCGGGCGGGGACGGCCGGAGACGGAGCCGAAGCGGGAGACAAAGACCTCTCTTCCGGTATGAGCGGTTCGGTCTGCCCTTCCGGCATGGGGATCTCCAGCAGATAGATGCCCTGGAGTTCCTTTGAGGCGCTGCACTCCAGCCGCAGCAGCTTCTGCTTTTCCCAGTATTTGAGCGCCCGGAGGATGTCGCTCTCCGTATGGTCCAGGGCGTCCGCCAGCGAGGAGACGGACAGTTCCCGGGAGGTATGGTGAAGGGCCCGGAGCAGATAGAGATAGACCTTGACATATTCTCCGTTGGCCGCGGGCATATAATAGTCGAGAAAAAGGTTGGGGACCCCGGTCATTCCGGCGGGAATCTCCGTTTTCAGGATAAACTGGCTCATGTCTGAACTCCTGTTCTGTGTATATCTGTACTCTGTTTTTTGATTATAGCACACCCGTTCCAAAAAGAAAACAGGCCCGGCGGACGGACGGGGTCTGGAAAACACAGGTGTGTAACTTTGTGGATAATGTGGATAACTTTGTGGAAAGAAGGGATTATGGGAAACCATTTTCGACAGGAAATGGCAGAAAACGGGGAAAAACGGACATTTTTCGACAAAGTCCTGTAAAATATTATGTAAATGTATTATCCACGAAAACATCCACATGCCTATACAACTTATGATGTTGATAAACATGTGGATAATGTGGATAACTTTATCTGGAAAGCAGATTTTCACCAATTTTCAGCACATCTCCCGCCCCCATAGTTATCAACAGGTCACCGTGCATACATTTTTTCGATAAAAATTTTTCGATTTCCGCAAAACTGGAAAAATAAGAGCAGTCTGTGCCCTTTTTCAGCAGTTCTTCCTGCAGCATGCCGGAACTGATTCCCAGCGTGTTCACTTCCCTGGCGGCGTAGATGTCCGTCAGCACCACATGGTCCGCATGGGAGAGGGCGTCTGCGAAGTCCGTGAGGAACGCCTTTGTCCGGGTGTAGGTGTGGGGCTGGAAGACGCACCAGAGCTCCCGGTGGGGATAAGCGGCGGCCGCCTGCAGCGTTGCCCGGATCTCGGTGGGATGATGGGCGTAATCGTCGATGACGGTGACGCCGTTCACCTCCCCCTTGTACTGGAACCGGCGGTCCGTGCCGTGAAAGGCGGACAGCCCGGAAGCGGCCTGTGGAAAAGGAATGCCGGTCTCCAGGGATACGGCCAGGGCGGCCAGGGCATTGGCTACGTTGTGGCGTCCGGGGACGTGCAGCGTGACCGGCCCCATGGTTTCGCCTCTGCGGCAGAGTGCGAAGGATGCGCAGCCTCTGTCATCCCAGGAAATCTCTCCGGAGACAGTATAGTCCTCGGTTCCTTTCAGACCGCAGGTGGCGACACGCGCCTTTATGTCTTTTACAATCTCTTCCGGCGCGGGGATGCCGCTGTTCAGCACCAGCAGGCCGTCTTCGGGGAGAAGGGCGGCAAAGCGATGGAAGGAAGAACGGATATCCTCCAGGTCCTTGAAGAAATCCATGTGGTCCTCCTCGATGTTCAGGATGACGCTGACCGTGGGGAAGAAGGACAGATAGCTGTTGGTGTACTCGCACGCCTCAGTCAGGAAGACGCCGGAGCTGCCGGTGCGGATATTTCCGCCGATCTCGGGCAGAATCCCGCCCACGGAGACCGTGGGGTCCTTTTCGGCCGCCAGAAGGATGGCCGCCAGCATGGAGGTGGTGGTGGTCTTGCCGTGGGTTCCGGCCACGGCGATGGCAGTCTCGAAGTTGCGCATGATCTGTCCCAGAAGCTCCGCTCTGGTAATCATGGGGATGCCGGCTGCCCGGGCGGCAGCGTATTCCGGATTGTCCGGATGGATGGCCGCCGTGTAGACTACTGCCTGGATGTCGTCGGTGATGTTCTCCGCCTTCTGTCCGTATACGATGCGGGCGCCCAGATCTGCAAGCTGTTCGGTCAGGGCGGACTTGGCGGAATCGGAGCCGGATACGGGGAAGCCCTTCTTCAGAAGAATCTGGGCCAGGCCGCTCATGCTGATGCCTCCGATGCCGATAAAATGGACGTGTATGGGTGTTTGAAAATCTATCTGATACATGAAATCTCTCCTTTTCCCGTATGATTGTTTCTATTATTATACTGCACCCGGTGAAAAAATCAATGTCCCGGGCAGGGAAAAATGGCGGCGCTTATAAAAAATGCTGAAAACGATCGGGAAAACAGAAAAAATATAACGAAAGAAGCAGAAGAAACGGGTGTTTCCAGTCGGAATATATCGCATAATGTTAAAAAAACGGGAACATTTTTGCGTTAAAATGTTCACTATTTACAAAAGGTATGATATAATGATGTCGTCGAAGCATTATAATGTTACAGCAAGAGGTGATAACGTGATTAAAAAAGAAATGATAGCCATGCTTTTGGCAGGCGGGCAGGGAAGCAGACTGGGTGTACTTACTGCAAAAGTGGCAAAACCGGCAGTTGCCTTCGGCGGTAAATACCGTATTATTGATTTCCCTCTCAGCAACTGTATCAACTCAGGGATAGATACGGTAGGTGTCCTGACGCAGTATCAGCCGCTGCGCCTGAATACACATATCGGTATCGGCATGCCGTGGGATCTGGACCGCAATAACGGCGGAGTCACCGTCCTCTCTCCTTATGAAAAGAGCGCAGGAAGCGACTGGTACTCCGGTACGGCCAATGCCATCTACCAGAACATCGATTATATCGATACATACAATCCGGATTATGTGCTGATCCTTTCCGGTGACCACATCTACAAGATGGATTATGAAGTGATGCTGGAGTACCATAAGGAGAATAACGCGGCGGTTACGATTGCGTGCATGCCGGTTCCATGGGAGGAGGCAAGCCGGTTCGGTGTTGTGATCACGGACGAGAACGGGCAGATCAGCGAGTTTGAGGAAAAACCTGCGAACCCGCGGAGCAATCTGGCTTCCATGGGGATTTATATTTTCACCTGGAAGCTTTTGAGGGAAGCGCTTATCCGGATGAGGGACGTGCCGAACTGCGATTTCGGAAAGCATATCCTGCCGGAGTGCCTTGAGAAAGGGGAACGCCTCTTTGCCTATGAGTACAACGGCTACTGGAAGGACGTGGGGACGCTGGGCTCCTACTGGGAAGCGAACATGGAGCTGATCAATATCATTCCCGAGTTCAACCTGTATGAGGAGTTCTGGAAGATCTACACCAAGAGCGATGCGGTGCCGCCGCTGTACGTGTCGGAGGACGGATTTATCGAGCGGAGTATCGTCTGCGGCAATTCCACCATTGAGGGGACGGTCATCAATTCCGTCATCGGTGCGGGCGTAACGGTTGGAAAGGGCGCAGTGGTGAGAGATTCCATCGTCATGAAGAACACGGTCATCGGCCCGGGCTGCCAGATCGACCGGTCCATCATTGCGGAGGAAGTGACCATCGGCGAGAACTGTATATTCGGCGTGGGAGAAGATGTTCCCAACCGGGTCAATCCGAAGGTATATTCTTTCGGCCTTGTGACCGTCGGCGAGAATACGGTGATTCCGCCTGGGGTACAGATCGGCCGGAACACTGCGGTCTCCGGTAAGACGGAGAGCCTGGATTATCCGGGCGGAATACTTGCGAGCGGCGAGACATTGATTAAGGCAGGTGAGAGATAATGAGAGCGATAGGTCTTATTTTAGCAGGCGGCAATAATCACAGGATGAAGGAATTATCGAGCAAGCGCGCCATAGCGGCCATGCCGGTGGCCGGAAGCTATCGGGGCATCGATTTTTCACTGAGCAACATGTCCAATTCCCATGTGCAGAAGGTGGCGGTACTGACCCAGTATAATTCCCGTTCCCTGAACGAGCACCTGAGTTCCTCCAAATGGTGGGATTTCGGAAGAAAACAGGGAGGCCTGTACATTTTCACTCCCATGGTGACGGCGGACAATAATTTCTGGTACAGAGGAACCGCGGACTGCATCTATCAGAATCTGGACTGGCTGAAGCAGAGCCATGAACCCTACGTGGTCATCGCTTCCGGCGACGGTGTCTACAAAATGGATTACAATAAGGTGCTGGAGTACCATATTGAAAAGAAAGCGGACATTACGGTCGTATGTAAGGAGATGCCGGAAGGCACGGACATGAGCCGGTTCGGCGTGGTCAAGGACGACGGAAGCGGACGGCTGATCGACATGGAAGAGAAGCCCATGATGACGGATGCCACACTGGTGTCCTGCGGCATCTATATCATCCGCAGGCGCCAGCTGATCGAACTCATCGAGAAGTGCGCGCAGGAGGACCGTTATGATTTTGTGCGGGACATCCTGATCCGTTATAAGAATGTGAAAAAGATCTACGCCTACCGGATGGACAGCTACTGGAACAGTATTTCGTCCGTGGAGTCCTATTATCAGACCAACATGGACTTCCTGAAGCCGGATGTCAGGAGGCATTTCCTTCAGGAATATCCGGATGTGTATTCCAAGGTACAGGATCTTCCGCCGGCCAAATACAATGCAGGTTCCAATGTGAAGAACAGTCTGGTGGCCAGCGGGTGCATTATCAACGGGACGGTGGAGCATTCGGTCCTTTTCAAAAAGGTATTCGTGGGGAATAACTGTGTGATCAGGAATTCCATCATTCTGAATGACGTATATCTTGGTGACAATACCTATATCGAGAACTGTATAGTGGAGAGCAGGGATACGATCCGCGCCAACTCCCGTTACGTGGGCGAGGAAGGCGTCCGGGTGGTCATCGAGAAAAATGAAAGATATATAATGTAGGCCTGGGTTCAGGATTCAGCAGGTGTGCAAAGGGGTTTTATTATGAAAATTACAGATGTGCGAATTCGTAAGGTTGCAAAAGAAGGGAAGATGAAAGCGGTGGTGTCCATCACCATCGACGAGGAGTTTGTAGTTCACGATATCAAGGTCATCGAGGGAGAGAAAGGCCTGTTTATCGCCATGCCGAGCAGGAAAGCCTCCGATGGGGAATATCGCGATATCGCTCATCCGATCAATTCCGCTACCAGGGACTTTATACAGACCATGATACTGGACCGGTATAAAGAAACGGTGGCAGAGGGTGCAGAAGAGTAGTACAAAAGAGGAGACGCCGCAGGAAGCGGCGTCTCTTTTTGGGCGGACAAAAATCAGGGTACTTTTTTGGGAGAGGGTCCGGGTGCGGGGTTGCCAAAAGGAACTCTGTCATGTAAAATACACATGGGATCAGAGAAAAACAGAGGATGGACGGAATATGTATATCATTGCGGGACTTGGGAATCCGGGCAGAAAATATGAGAACACAAGGCATAATACGGGCTTTCGGGTGCTGGACGGATTGGCGGACCGGTACGGGATCGCCGTAGAGCAGAGAAAGCATAAAGCGCTGTGCGGCACGGGCATGGTGGAGGGGCAGAAGGTCCTCCTGATGAAGCCGCAGACCTATATGAACCTGAGCGGAGAGAGCATCCGGGAGGCGGTGGAATATTACCGGGTAGACCCGGAGTGTGAGCTTCTGGTGATCTATGACGATATTTCGCTGGAACCGGGCCAGCTGAGAATCCGGAAAAAGGGAAGCGCCGGCGGACACAACGGCGTCAAGGACATCATCCGGCATCTGGGGACGCAGGTATTTCCCAGAATCAAGGTGGGCGTGGGCGAAAAGCCGGAAGGATACGATCTGGCGGATTATGTGCTGGGGCACTTTTCGCCGGAGGATGCGCAGAAGATGCAGGAAGCATGCAACAGGGCGGTGATGGCGGCGGCTGCGGTCCTTTCGGAAGGGCCGGACAGAGCCATGAATGATTTTAATTAGGAGTGTACATGGATACTTTTTATGAACCGCTGCGGGAGCTTCAGGCGTTTGAGGAGGCGGAGGATCAGCTTGGGAAGAAGCGGGGAATCCTGCTGTTTACCGGCTGTGTGGAATCGCAGAAAACGCATCTGATGTACAGTCTGGGGCGGGGATGGCAGGTAAAACTGATTCTTACGTACAATGAACGGAAGGCGAAGGAAATCCACGAGGAATATCAGGCGCTTGGAGAAGAGGTGTTCTATTATCCCGCGAAGGATTTTCTGTTTTTTCATGCGGATATTCAGGGGAAGGAGCTTTTAAGACAGCGGATGCGGGCGGTGAACCGGCTTCTGTCCGGACAGGAGGCGGTGATCGTCACGACGCTGGACGGATGCATGGACCCGCTGCTTCCGCCCGAAAAGCTTCGGGACCTGATGTTTACCGTGGGTACAGACAGCGTGGTGGAGATGGACGCCATGAAGCTGCGGCTGGTGCGGATGGGCTATGAACGTGTCGGCCAGGTGGATATGCCGGGACAGTTTGCGATCCGGGGCGGAATACTGGACATCTATCCGCTGACGGAGGAATATCCGGTCAGGATCGAACTGTGGGACGATGAGGTGGATTCGATCCGGAGTTTTGACCCGGAGAGCCAGCGTTCCATGGAGAATCTGGAGGAGCTGACGCTCTATCCGGCGGCAGAGCTGAGCCCGAAGGAGCACCGCTGCGAGGGCGTGAGCCTTCTTTCCTATATACAGGAATTCCGTTCGCTGGTGTTTCTGGACGAGGTGAACCGTCTGTTTGAGCAGGGCGAGACGGTGGAGAAAGAGTACCGGCAGAATTATGAAAACCGGATGGACAAAGGGCAGATCGATCCCGGGCAGGAGGAGGAGATCTTCTCCTGCGAGCAGGTCATGTACTGGCTCGGGAAGATGCGCGGAGCGGCCTTTGGAGCACTGGAGACTACGGACAGACGGATGGAACTGGCAGGGCGGTTCCGTCTGGATACCCGGTCGGTCCAGTCCTACAACCATCATTTTGAACTGCTGGTGAAGGATCTGAAGCGATGGAAACGGGAACGATACCGGGTGGTCCTCATGTGCGCCTCCAGGACACGGGGACGGCGCCTGGCGGAGGAACTTCTGGCGGAAGAGCTGAACGCCTTTTACAGCGAGGAAGCGGAGCGTGTGGCGCAGCCCGGGGAGATCATGGTCGTTCACGGCAATGTGTTCCGGGGATACGAATATCCGATGATCCGTTTTGCGGTCATCTCCGAGACGGATGTATTCGGCAGGGAAAAAAAGAAGACGAGAAGAAAGCAGCGGGTATACGAGGGACGCAGGATCAGCAGCTTCACCGATCTGTCGCCGGGGGATTATGTGGTCCATGAAAATCACGGGCTGGGCATCTACCGGGGAATCGAGAAGATCGCCGTGGACAAAACGGTCAAGGATTATATGAAGATCGAGTACAGCAGGGGAGCGTGCCTCTACATCCTGGCCACGCAGCTGGACATGATCCAGAAATACGGCAGTACGGAAGCGCAGAAGGTGCCTCGGCTGAACACGCTGGGCGGGCAGGACTGGAAGAAAACCCGGTCGAAGGTAAAGGGAGCCGTGCAGGAGGTGGCGAAGGACCTGGTGGAGCTGTACGCGGCGAGACAGGCGGAAAAAGGCTACGTCTACGGCCCGGATACGGTCTGGCAGAAGGAATTTGAGGAGCTGTTTCCCTATGAGGAGACGGAAGATCAGCAGAAGGCGATCCGGGATACGAAAAGGGACATGGAGAGCAGCCGGATCATGGACCGCCTGATCTGCGGGGACGTGGGCTACGGGAAGACGGAGGTGGCCATCCGCGCGGCGTTCAAGGCGGTGCAGGAGAGCCGCCAGGTGGTCTATCTGGTGCCTACGACGATTCTGGCCCAGCAGCACTATAATACCTTTGTGCAGCGCATGAAGGAATTTCCGGTCCGGATCGATCTGCTGTGCAGGTTCCGGACGCCGGCGCAGCAGAAGAAGACGCTGGAGGATCTGAAAAAAGGGCTGGTGGATATTGTCATCGGAACCCACAGAGTCCTTTCGAAGGACGTACAGTACCGGGAGCTGGGGCTTTTGATTATCGACGAGGAGCAGCGGTTCGGCGTGGCGGACAAGGAAAAGATCAAGAAGCTGAAAACCAATGTGGATGTGCTGGCCTTAAGCGCCACGCCCATTCCCCGGACGCTGCACATGAGCCTGGCGGGGATCCGTGACATGAGCGTGCTGGAGGAGGCGCCCATGGACCGGGTGCCGGTGCAGACCTATGTCTGCGAGTACGACGAAGGGATGGTCCGCGCCGCCATCCATCGGGAGCTGGCAAGGGACGGCCAGGTCTACTATGTGTATAACCGGGTGGAGACGATCCGGGATATCGCTCACCGGATTCAGGAGCTGGTGCCGGAGGCCGGCGTGGCGTTCGCCCACGGGCAGATGAAGGAGCACGAACTGGAACGGATCATGTACGAGTTTATCGAAGGGAGCATTGACGTGCTGGTGTCCACGACGATCATCGAGACCGGCATGGACATTTCCAATGTAAATACGATCATCATCCACGACGCGGACCGTATGGGCCTTTCCCAGCTGTATCAGCTCAGGGGAAGAGTCGGGAGGGCCAACCGGACGGCTTATGCGTTCCTTCTGTATAAAAAAGACAAGATGCTGAAAGAGGTGGCGGAGAAAAGACTTCATGCGATTCGGCAGTATTCGGATCTGGGCAGCGGTTTTCGGATCGCCATGCGCGATATGGAGATCCGCGGCGTGGGGACGCTTCTCGGCCAGCGGCAGCACGGACACATGCAGGCGGTGGGGTATAATCTGTACTGTAAGATGCTGAACGAGGCGGTGCTTCGGATGAAAGGGGACGCCCGGGGAACGGAAGAGGAATTTGAGACCGTTGCCGATTTTCAGATCGACGCCTATATCCCGGATTCCTATATCCGGAATGAGGCGCTGAAGCTGGACATCTACCGCAGGATCGCCGTGATCGAGAACGAGGAAGAGCGGGACGATATGCTGGAAGAGCTGATCGACCGTTTCGGAGAGCCGCCCCGGTCGGTCCTGAACCTGCTGGAGATCACCAGGCTCCGGGGGCAGGCGCATGAGTTGTATATCCGGGAGATTCAGGGCCGGACAGACCGGATCGTCTTCCTGATGTATGAGAAGGCGCGGATCAATCCGGCCAGAATACCGGATCTGCTGGAATGTATGGGAAAGGACATGGCCTTTAAGAAAGCGGAGCCGGTACAGTTTGTATACCATATCCAGGAACGGAGCGGCAGGCAGGAGAAGGATCTTCTGAAGCTGACGGCTCAGATTCTGGATAAGATGAAAGTTCTTCTGGAATAATGGAGGATGGATGATATGAAAAAGAAGCTGACAGCGGTCCTTCTGGTATCCTGCCTGCTGCTGTGGGGGTGTGCAGGCGGCGCTCCGGATGCGGACCCGGGCGCGGCAGCAGAGGCTGCGCAGGCCAGTCCGGAACAGACGGACACAGAACGGTCCAATATGGAACAGACGGCGCTGACGGTCAACGGAGAAGCGGTTTCTCTGCGGGTGTGGAACTTTTATCTGCGCATGAACCAGATGCTGTGGGAAAAACAGTATCTGGAAACCTACGGGGACGATATGTGGAGCCGTGAGGCGGGAGAAGACGGTACCACGCTGGCAGACCGCCTGAAGGAAGAAGTGCTGGACCACATCTGCGGGATCTGTCTGGCGTGCCAGCATGCGGAGGAATACGGCGTCTTGCCGGATGAGGAAAAGACGGAGGAGATCCGGCGGCGGTCGGAGGAATTTATGGAGACCTACCATGAGGCCCTGCTGGAATATGCGGGCGCGGATGAGGAGTTCGTCTTTGCCATGCTTTCCAGACAGGAACTGTCCGCGGCGGTGGCGGAAGCGACGGTGGCGGATTACGAACCGGAGATCGCCGAGGAGGATGCCCACAGAGAGGGGATCTGCTATGTGCTTCTCTCCACTACCGGGCTGAAGGACGCCGAGGGGAATCTGGAGCCGTTTTCACAGGAGGAGGTGGAGCGCCGCACCCTGCTGGCAAAGGAATTGTCGGAGCGGGCCAGGGAAAGCGGAAGCCTGAAGGAGGAGGCCGAAGCCGAGGGACTGACGCCCATTGAAGCCACTATGGGAAAAACCAACGAGGGGGACGGGCACGAGCCCCGGATGCTGGACGCTGCCAGACTCCTTGCGGTGGGAGAAGTATCGGACCCGGTCTGGACGGAAGAGGGATGGTTTGTGGTGCAGCATACCAGTGACTACGACGCGGAGGGCACGGAGTACTGGCGGGCGCATCTGACGGAACAGGCGTGGGAGGAAGAGTGCGGACGGATCATGGAAATGTGGGAGGAGACGGCGGAAATTACGGTCTATGAGGAAGTGCTGGACCAGGCAGATGTGAAAATTGTATTAAAGGAGTTGCTCTGAATATAAAAAGGGCTTATAATCAAAAGAAAAATCATACGATCAGGAGGAGCTATTGATATGAAAAAGAACATGGCGGGCGTTCTCGCCCTGCTGTTTATGATGGTGGCAGCGCTTACCGGATGTGCCGCGGGTGGCGGGCCGGACCGGACTGCGGAGGCAATGAATGTGGACGGCGTATCCGTGCCGCTGGGAGAGGTCAACCTGTATCTTAGGTATCAGCAGACGCAGATGCAGGGATTTTACGGCATGTATTTCGGCGAAGACTTCATGAATCAGGATCTGATGGGACTGGGCGTGCCCTACGGCAATACGGTCCGGGATACGGTGGTGGAGACGCTGAAGGAATATTATGTGGTGGAAGCTCATGCACAGGAGCTGGGGATCACGCTTACAGATGAGGAGAAAACCAATGCTTCGGAAGCGGCAAAGGCGTTTTTGGCGGCCAATGACAGCAAAGCGCTGAAGGCCATGACTGCGGACGAGGCGACGGTGACGCATCTTCTGGAGCTTATGGCGCTTCAGTCCAAAGTCTATGACGACCGGGCGGCGACCATTGACACGGAAGTGGACCCGGAAGCTGTGGCGCAGAAGCGGATTTCCTATGTGTCCAGTTCCATCGCGCCTTCCGTGGATGAGGATGGAAATGAGACGGAGCTTACGGAAGCAGAGCTTACAGAGAAGAAAGAGCAGCTGGAGCGTATTCTTACCGCGGCAAAAGAGAGCGGCGACCTGCAGGCGGCGGCTGAGGCGGAGGAGATGAGCGCCACATCCACGACTTATGGAAAAGACAGTACGTCGCTGGATGAAGAACTGGTCCGTGCGGCGGATGCTCTTTCCGACGGAGAGTTTTCCGGTGTGATCGAGACGGAAAACAATTATTACATTGTCTGTATGGAGAGCACCTTTGACGCGGATGCTACGGAGACCGCAAAACAGAACGAGCTGTCTCAGAGGGAGAGAGACGCCTACGACGCGTGGTATTCACCCCTTCTGGAGGCGGCGCAGATCACGGTAAATGAAGAACTGATCCAGTCGCTGACTTTTGAGAGGGTCTTCAGCGCACCGACGGAGGAACCGGAGGAGGATGTCTCTGCGGAAGGAGCGGAGGAACCGGCGGCGGAAGAGTCTTCGGAAGGAGCGGAAGAGTCTGTGGATGACACGGCAGAGACGCCGGAAGGAGAGACAGAATGAGAGGAAAGACAGCCCGCTTTTTGTGGGCTGTTTGCATAGCCGGCGGTCTGGTCGGCTTCTGTGTGAAAGCGGAGCCGTCCATCATGGACCGCGAAAGCGGAAAAGAGACCCTGACGGAATGGGGGGCGGAAACCTGCCGGGGCGCTTCCGCCGGTACGGTAACGATTATGGAAGCAGAAGGACAGTTTCCGGAGACGGAAAGGGGCGGAGCAGCCGGGACAGAGGAAGACGAAGCCGTATCGGATATGGACGTGCCTTTGGAGAATCATCCCCTGGAAGGGAAGGAAACCGGAACATCCAGGGATGCGGGGGAACGGAAGGAAGGGGATGCCGCAGCAGAAGCGGATGAAACGCCGGCCGGCCTGTTCCCCGGTGTTCCGAAGACGGATACGGTGGACTATGTGCCTTCCGAAAGAAGGGAGATCCTGAAGCCCGGATATGTGAAAACCACCGTGGACGAGAAGGACCCGGGGACGTATCAGGTAGTGGAACGGGAACAGAAGATACCCGTTAAATATGTGGATGATGCAGGAAATGTGAAATATTTTTATGAAGACGGCATCTGGTATGAGTACAAATACAGCCTTGGCGACATAACGCTGGATGAAAAGAATCAGGAGCTGGCACTGAAACTTCTGAATTTCAAAGGCTCGTATGAGGACTATGAAGTCATACAGGTGGAATGCTCGGAACAGAACGACGGATACGGCGGAATGCAGTATGAATATCATGTACGTTACCGGAGAGCGGAGGTGATGGAAGCGTCTCCGGCGCAGATGGCCCATCAGATACCGGGCGGTATTGGAAAACCAGTCGAGTTTAGGACGGTGAAGATCCGGGAAAAGATTCCGGTGACGGAGGAGGTCAGAATCGGGACCGGAGAATACCGGTATTATGGCTGGCAGGTTCTGGATGGAAATACCTTTTATTTTGACAAATACGGAGAAAAAGTGACAGGGATCCAGGTGATACAGGGGATCTGCCACGAGTTTGACGAGAACGGCGTAAAGATCAGCAGCGCCGGAATTGATGTATCAGAAAAGAATGGAGAGATTGACTGGAAGGCAGCGGCTGCGGCGGGAGTGGATTTTGCCATGATCCGCTGCATGGTCTTTGGTGAAGGAGACGGGCTGGCCATCGGGGCAAAAGCTGAAACCCAGTTGGAAACGGCACAGGCGGCAGGAATGGAAACCGGGATATGTCTGATCATGCAGGCGTCTTCCGAAGAGGAAGCCGTGAAAGAAGCGGAGTCGGCGGTCCGGCTGGCCGGGAGATACGGACTGAGAGGGCCGATCGCCGTCTGCTGCGCCGGTGCCGACCCGGGATGTACCAGAGGAACGGACGGCCTGGACCCTTCCGCGCGGACGGCATGTATCCGGGCTTTCTGCAGCAGAATCCGGGACAGCGGATATGAACCGCTGATTCGTGCGGAGGCGGGATGGCTCCTGGAGGGCGGCCTTCGGATGGAGGAACTGGGGTCTTATGGACTCTGGCTCTCCCAGTATGACACAGGTATCGGCTGTACCGGGCCCTGTACTTTTCGGCAGTATACGCGGGAAGGAAGGGTAGACGGTATAAACGGATATACAGGATTGATCATCGGTTACGGAAAACAGGAGGGAATTTCCAAATGAGCACAACACAGAATCTGACACTTTTAACGGACCTGTATGAACTGACCATGATGCAGGGCTATTTCAAGAATCCGGTTCAGGAGACCGTGATTTTTGACGCGTTTTACCGCACCAACCCCTGCGGAAACGGATTTGCCATCGCGGCGGGACTGGATCAGGTCATTAATTATATCAAAAACCTGCATTTTTCAGAGGAGGATATCTCTTATCTGAGGAGCGTCGGGATTTTTGATGAGGATTTTCTGGAGTATCTGAGCAGTTTTCATTTCAGCGGAGATATTTTCGCCATACCGGAGGGCACCGTGGTCTTTCCCAGGGAGCCTCTTGTGAAGGTCATTGCTCCGATCATGGAGGCGCAGCTGGTGGAGACGGCGATCCTGACGATTATCAACCATCAGAGCCTGATCGCCACAAAGGCGGCAAGAGTTGTGAATGCTGCCAGAGGAGACGGGATCATGGAATTCGGCCTGCGCCGTGCCCAGGGGCCGGATGCGGGAGTCTACGGTGCGCGCGCGGCGATGATCGGAGGGTGCATCGGCACTTCCAATGTGCTCACAGGCCAGCTTTTTGATGTACCGGTGCTGGGAACCCATGCACACAGCTGGATCATGAGTTTCCCGGATGAATATACTGCGTTTAAGACCTATGCGAAGCTGTATCCCAACGCATGTACGCTTCTGGTGGATACGTATGATACACTGAAATCGGGAGTTCCCAACGCGATCCGGGTATTCAAGGAAATGCGTAAGGCGAAGAAACTCAACGGCCGTTATGGAATCCGTCTGGACAGCGGGGATCTGGCCTATCTGTCCAAAGAAGCAAGGAAGATGCTGGATGCAGCGGGCTTCCATGACGCGGTTATCTCTGCGTCCAGCGATCTGGACGAGTACCTGATCGACAGTCTGAAGACGCAGGGGGCGAAGATCACATCCTGGGGCGTGGGAACGAACCTGATTACCTCCAAGGACTGCCCGGCATTCGGCGGAGTCTATAAGCTGGCGGCGGTGAAGATCGGAGACGGCGAGTTCATTCCCAAGATCAAGCTTTCCGAGAATACGGAAAAGATCACGAACCCGGGGAACAAAACGGTATACCGGATTTATGAGAAGGCCAACGGGAAGCTGAAGGCGGATCTGATCAGCCTGGTTGACGACAAATTTGATACTTCGAAAGACCTGATCATTTTCGACCCGCTGGAGACCTGGAAAAAGACGCACCTGAAGGGAGGCACTTATACCATGAAAGAACTGATGGTGAAGATCTTTGACCAGGGAAACTGCGTCTACCAGTCGCCGTCTGTCATGGATATCCGGGAACACTGTATCGAGGAGCAGAATACGCTGTGGGATGAGACGAAGAGGCTTGTGAATCCGCATGAGGTCTATGTGGATCTGTCTGACCGGTTATATGAAGTGAAGACTGAGCTTTTAAACAAAATGCATCCGGGCGATTGACAGAGTTGATGCATATAAATCCAATTCTTACAAATACTAGATGCAGATGATCTGTGAAAATCGGAATCGACATCGTATTTTAAGACATTGGAGGAAGATGATATGAAAGCAACAGGAATTGTGCGTCGGATCGATGATCTTGGCAGGGTAGTCGTGCCAAAAGAGATCCGCCGTACATTGAGGATTCGGGAAGGAGATCCCCTGGAGATATTTACAGACCGGGAGGGAGAGATCATCCTGAAAAAATATTCTCCCATCGGGGAGTTGTCCGCTTTTGCGAAGCAATATGCGGAGAGCCTGGCACAGACAACCGGACATATGGTATGCGTGACGGACCGTGATGTGATCGTAGCCACGGCAGGCGGGGCGAAAAAAGATTATTACGGAAAGGCGGTCAGCCCTCAGCTGGAACAGCTGATCCAGGACCGGGAAAGCCTTCAGGCCTCGGCGGCTGAGCGCAGGTTCATACCGGTGATCCGGGAAGAGATGGAAGGAATCGCTGCAGAGACCATCTGCCCGGTCATCAGCGAGGGGGATGCCATCGGCGCGGTGGTTCTTCTGGGACGTGATGCAAGAAACCGGATGGGCGAAGTGGAACTGAAGGTCGCTTCGGTTGCGGCGTGCTTCCTGGGACGGCAGATGGAACAGTAGACAGATATCTTTGGAAGAACGGGGACCCTTTCGGGTCCCCTGAATTATCGCGTAAAAAAGACTCCTGCATCCGCAGAAGCCTGTCAATCCGAGGGAGTGGGGACTCTCTCGAGCCCCCTAAAGTGTTATGAATGAAATACTGATGTGTTCCTGTTACGAGTATTATCATAACAGAAGATTGTGACGAAAGTGTATCGTCGGGATAAAGGTTTTCTAAAATTACGAAAGAAATTCATAAGAAATGCGAAAGAGACTCGTAAGGAGGGGAAACAGGCGGCTGCAAATTTTCGGAAAAATTTTTTTGGAAAAAATAAAAAAAGTACTTGCTTTTTTGCGAGGTATGGCGTATAATAACATTCGTTGAATACGAAGGGCTATCGCCAAACGGTAAGGCAACGGACTCTGACTCCGTCATTTCAAGGTTCGAATCCTTGTAGCCCTGCTTCAAAGTCCCGGTGGAATTTTCCACCGGGTTTTTTGTCGTGGATGGGTTTGCCGAAATATACAGCCTGTATCAAAGGGGTGTTCGTTTCAAGGCTGCCCTTTGCTGCTGTGTCAGGAGAAATCCTCATAAAGCAGTGCGGTATGATGCTGCTTCGCTGCTTCCATGTATTCTTTTGGAGGCTGTCTGTCCGTCACAACCGCGGAAAGATCCTCAAAGCGATAAAAAGAGATGGTGGATGAATAATTAAATTTACTGTGGTCGGCCATCAGGATGACCCGGCCGCAGTTTTGCACAACCTTTCTCTTGATCTCGGCCTCAAAATAAGTAGTGTTTGTAAGGCCGTGCTCCAGGGACACTCCGGTGGCCGCCATGCAGGCCGCGCACGGTGTGATGGAGGAAAGCGCTTCCAGCGTGGAGATGCCTACGAAAGAAGAAGTGGTATGATTGTAAAGCCCGCCCAGAGAAATCAGCTGGAGCGACGGATATTTGGACGCTTCGCACATGACGCTTAAGGAATGGGTGATGATGGTGATGTTTTTCCTGGATGCCAGATGCGGGAGCATGCACAGGACTGTGGAACCGGAATCCAGAAAGAGGGTGTCTCCGTCGTTTATCAGTTCCGCGGCAATCCGCCCGATCTTCTGCTTGGCATCATTATTTTTGGCGGAGCGGACGGACATGGGGAGGGGGGCTGCCTGAGAAACGGCAGAGACCCCGCCGTATACCTTACTGATCCGTCCCCGCTTCAGCAGTTCATTTAAATCTCTTCGTACCGTATTGATGGAAATCTGGAAATGTTCTGCCAGATGTTCCAGAGATACGGTTTCTTTTTCCATAATATACTGTTCCATTTCATTGAGCCGATTCAGTCTCATGAGTTTTCTCCTGTATTTTGATCGCAGATGCGGCATTGGCATATTCATTATAACAAGTTAAAAAAAAGAATTGCAACTGTTTTCGAAAATTTCAGAAAAAAAGATTGCCAAAATATAATAAATAAATTATAATGAATTAACAAAAATATTATCAAAATATAATCAGGAGGAACAAGGATGAGCAAAATAAGAGTCGGTGTGGCAGGGTATGGAACCATCGGACAGCGGTTGGCTGACGGAGTCGCTTTGCAGGGCGATATGGAGCTGGTGGGCGTGGCGGATCTGGCGCCTACGCTGGCCGTCCGCGCCCTGTATGAAAAAGGGATGCCGTACGATCTGTATCTGGTAGCGGGGGCGGACAGGTCCGGATTTGACGCCCTGGGCATTCCGGT
This sequence comes from uncultured Lachnospiraceae bacterium, assembly GCA_910584205.1. Taxonomy (GTDB): domain Bacteria; phylum Bacillota; class Clostridia; order Lachnospirales; family Lachnospiraceae; genus Hominiventricola. The sequence continues at coordinate 34,217 of CAJUAA010000008.1, read as the reverse complement.
ATCCGGAACCTTTGAAGAACTGGTCGACAAGGTGGATATCATGCTGGATTCTTCTCCCGGAGGAATCGGGGCGAAGAATAAAGAACTGTATAAGGCGAAGGGAGTAAAGGCGATTTTCCAGGGCGGAGAGAGCAATTCTGTGGCGGACGTATTTTTCCATGGATACGCCAACTATGAAAAAGGGGTGGGGAAAGACTACCTGAAGCTTACGAGTTGCAATACGACAGGTTTGATCCGTGCGGCCGACTGTCTGGACCGGGCGTATGGCCTGGACCGGGTGGCGATCACGATTATCCGCCGGGTGGCAGATCCGGGTGATTATCACAGAGGGCTGACCAACGCGCTGCAGATGGACAAGGCTCCGTCCCACCAGGCGCTGGATCTGATGACGATCATGCCCCATGTAAAGGCGACGGGCATTCTGGTCCATACGCCGGTCACCCATGGGCACATCATCACGGTGGTTGCTTCGGGAAAGAAGAAGATTACAAAAGAGATGGCGCTGGAGGCGTTTGAAAAGCATCCCCGTATCCGCGTCGTACGCATAGACGACGGTTTCCTTGGAAATGCGTCCCTGTTCAAGTATGCGCGGGATCTGGGCAATCCGAGAGGGGATATGTACGAAATCGGACTTTGGGAGGACAGCATCGTGGAGAGCGGGGACGACATTATGTTCGCGGTCCATATTCCGCAGGAAAGCGTTACCATTCCTGAGACCATGGACGGAATCCGCGCGGCATGCAGCATGCAGAAGACCGGCGCAGAGGCAACGGCGAAGACAAATGAATATCTGAAGATCGGATGTTTTAAGAAGCGTTGACGGGACTTTGAAAGGTTGGGGAAGAAAATCCGGCAGACAGGATTCTCTTCCCCTGGAAAGGAGGATCGAACAGAATGCGATTTGGGATTCGGACAATCGATGAATTTGATGTAAAGGACCGGACGGTTTTGTGCAGGATCGATATCAACCAGCCGGTAGACCGCGAAACGGGAACACTGAAGAGCACCGCAAGAATCCAGGCGTGCGTCCCGACCGTAAAGGAACTTTCGGACCGAGGGGCGAAGCTGGTGCTTCTGGCTCATCAGGGAAGCGACATTGAATATAAGAATTTTTACACAACAAAGCCCCATGCCGGGGTGCTGTCTGAACTGACAGGAAAAGAAGTGCAGTTTCTGCCGGATGTGTGCGGTCCGGCGGCCATTGAGAGGATCAAAGGGCTGAAGGCGGGCGAGATCCTCCTGCTGGACAACGTACGGTATGTCTCGGAAGAACAGACGTTATTCGAGCAGAAACTTCGGCTTCCGCACAGCAGGCAGGCGCAGACACTTCTGGTCCGGACGCTGGCGCCGCTGGCGGACCTGTATGTGTGCGACGCGTTTGCGGCGGCTCACAGAGACCAGCCCTCCCTCTGCGGCTTTGAACAGGTGCTGCCGTCTGCCATGGGAAGGCTTTTTGAGAAAGAATACTGTGTGGTATCCGAGCTGATGGAACATCCCGGACGCCCATGTACATTTGTGCTGGGAGGCGCCAAAATCGCAGATGCGTTTCTGATGATGGAGACGGTGCTGAAGGCCGGGACCGCGGACCGCATTCTGACGGGCGGGCTGGTGGCCAATATTCTTCTGGCGGCAAAAGGAGAAGAGATCGGCAGAAAAAGCATGGATTTTATCATGCGGTCAAATTATGGAGATTATATCGAAAAAGCAAAAGGGATTTATGCGCGGTATCAGGAAAAGATCATTCTGCCTGTGGACGTGGCGTATACGGAAAACGGCATGCGCAGGGAAGCAAAGGCAGGCGAGATTCCCCTGTCGGCAGGTGTGGCGGATATCGGAACAGAGACGGCGCAGGCGTATGGTGACTGCATCTGCAGTTCGAGGACCGTATTTGTAAACGGCCCTATGGGTATTTTTGAAGAAGATGCCACAGAGGCCGGAACCAGATTGGTATGGGAGGCCCTTGGAGACACAAAGGCTTACACTGTGGTTGGAGGGGGCGACAGCATTGCCGCTGCCGCAAAATATAAGAAGACAGATGCGGTTTCTTATATTTGCACCGGCGGAGGGGCGCTGATCCGTTTTCTGACCGGAGAAGAGCTTCCGGTGGTAAAAGCGCTGCGCCATGGAGCCGCCATTCGGAAAAATCTGTTGAGGGAGAACACATGATTCTAAAACTTGGAATGGGGAAGACGGTACAGGAGGTTGAGATTCCGGAAAAAAACATACAGGATATTCTGATGCCGAACGAGGTGTCATATGGCCTGAAAGGAGCGGCGGAAGTGCGCAGGGCGCTGCGGTCTCCCACGGGAAGCCCGCGTCTTGGACAGATAGTAAAGCCGGGAGAAAAGATTGTACTGATTACCAGTGATGTGACGAGGCCCATGCCTTCGGCTGTCGTCCTTCCGGCGGTGCTGGAGGAACTCTGTGAAGCCGGCGTAAAAGAAGAGCAGATTACGGTGGTCTTTGCCCTTGGAAGCCACAGGCGCCATACGGAAGAGGAGAAGAAACGGCTGGCGGGAGAGGAGGTATATTCCCGTGTCCGCTGTGTGGATTCCGATCCTCTGGACTGTGTATGTATGGGAAAGACGGCACAGGGGACGCCGGTGGAAATTACGCGCGTTGTGGCAGAGGCGGACCGCCGGATCTGTCTTGGAAATATTGAGTACCATTACTTTGCGGGATATTCCGGCGGTGCAAAAGCGGTCATGCCGGGCGTGTCCACAAGGGCGGCGATCCAGGCCAATCACAGGATGATGGTGAATCCGTCCGCATGTGCGGGAAATATCAGCACAAATCCGCTCAGAAACGACATTGAGGAGGCGGCAAAAGTGTGCGGTGTGGATTTTATCCTGAATGTGGTGCTGGATGAACAGAAGGAAATTGTCTTTGCGGCGGCGGGGGACCTGATCGAAGCCCATCGGGAAGGCTGCGCCTTTCTGGACCGGCTGTATCAGAAAAAGATCCGGAAACAGGCGGATATCGTCATCGCGTCCCAGGGGGGCGCTCCGAAGGACGTGAATCTGTATCAGACACAGAAGGCTCTGGACAATGCGGCCCATGCCGTACGGGATGGAGGCATGGTGATCCTTGTGGGTTCCTGCAGGGAAGGCCTGGGAGAAGAAACCTTTGAGGAATGGATGACGGAGGCGGGGAAACCGGAGGAGCTGATCGAGAGAATTCAGAAAGAGTTCCGGCTGGGCGGCCACAAGGCGGCGGCGATCGCCATGGTGCTTGCCCGCGCCAATATCAGCCTGGTGTCGGAGCTGCCGCCGGATCTTGTGGAAAGGCTGTTTATGAAACCATATGGGAATGTTCAGGACGCCTTTGATGACGCCATGAGGACCTGCGGACCGGATGCATCGGTGATCGTCATGCCGTACGGGGGCTCCACGCTTCCAAAGCTTTGCCGGGAGGGCTGAGGGTATGAAACAGTGCGGAAAAGAGCGGCGCGCACAGGCTGCGGCACAGAGAAAGGAGAGGGGCAGAGGATATGCTGGATGACAGGAGGAAACAAGAATTGCAGCAGTTTGCGCTGAAGATCAGAATCGGCGCGGTAGAAGAGTTCGGGGCGCGGGGATTCGGCCATGTGGGCGGTTCTCTCAGCGTGGCGGACGTGCTGGCGGTCCTGTATGGAGCTGTCATGAACTATGACCCGAAGAATCCGAAGATGGAGGAGCGGGACAAGCTGGTATGTTCCAAAGGGCACGCGGGCCCTGCGGTCTATGCGGCATTGGGGCTGAAAGGATTTTTCCCATATGACGAAATCCGGACGCTGAACCGGCCCGGAACAAATTTTCCCAGTCACTGTGACCGGAAGAAAACACCGGGAATCGACATGACGACGGGGTCTCTCGGACAGGGAACTTCTCTTGCGGTCGGCATGGCCATGGGGGACCGCCTGAAGGGCAGAAACTGCAGGACCTATCTGATCGTCGGCGACGGTGAGGCGGACGAAGGGCAGGTATGGGAAGCGGCCATGTTTACCGCGGCGAAAAAAATAACGAATCTGGTCTGGCTGATTGACCATAACAAGAAGCAGCTGGACGGTTATACGAAAGACGTTCTGGACACCGGCGATCTGCGGAAAAAATTCGAGGCTTTCGGATTCGATGCGGTCCGCGTTGACGGGCACGAGGCAGGACAGCTGTATGACGTCCTGACCGGGGCATCCGGGGAGAAACCGCTGGCTGTGATCCTGGATACGGTAAAAGGGAAAGGAATTGAGGAAGTGGAGCGTACCATGGGGAACCATTCCATGACCGTGTCGGAGGAAACCTGCGACCGATGGATCAGGGGGCTGAAAGAGAAACTGGAAGACTGACGAAAAACAACGGACGGTAACCGAGAAAAAGCGGAACGTAAAACAGGAGAATGGACAGATGAAAGTGATATATGATGGTGAGAACGGCCGGGCGTTCAAAGAAGTGCTGGGTGAAACCATACAGCGTCTTGCGGAAGCGGACCCGGACGTTGTATATCTGGATGCAGACCTGATGGGATGCATCAATATGGCAGGATGGGCCGGAGAACATCCGGACCGGGCGGTCAACTGCGGAATCGCGGAAGCGAATATGATCGGGATCGCCGCCGGAATGTCCGCTGTCGGATGGAAGCCGATTGTACATACCTTTGGATGCTTCGCATCCCGCCGCTGCTACGACCAGATTTTCCTGTCAGGCGGTTATGCGGGCAATTCTGTGACGGTCATCGGGACGGACCCCGGCGTCTGCGCCGCCTTTAACGGAGGCACGCACATGCCGTTTGAAGATATGGCGCTGTATCGTGCGATTCCGGGCGCGTATGTGTTCGACATAACCGATGAGGCCATGCTGGAGGGCGTTTTGCCGCAGTGCGTGGACCTTCCGGGGGTCAAGTATCTCCGGGTGGGGCGGAAAAGCAGCCCGAAAGTGTATGAAAAAGGCGTCCGCCCGGAGATCGGGAAAGGAATTGTCGTGACGGAAAAAGGGCAGGACGCGGTGATATTTGCCTGCGGCCTCATGGTGGCAAAGGCTTTGGAAGCGGCAGAAATACTGGAAAGAGAGGGGATACGGATTGCGGTCGTGGATCTCTTTACCGTAAAACCGCTGGATGAAGAGCTGGTGGCTGCTTATGCAGAGCGGACGGGAGCGGCAGTGACTGCGGAGAACCATAATAAAATCGGCGGTTTGTACAGCGCGGTTTCGGAGGTGCTCGGCAGAAGGTGCCCGATTCCCGTAGAATACGTTGCGGTGGAGGACGAGTTCGGCGAAGTGGGGCCGCAGGACTATCTGGAGGAGCGTTTTGGGCTGACAGCGGCTCATCTGGCTGAGAAGACGAGGGAAGCGGTTCGAAAGAAGACGGTAAAAAAACAGAACAGGTAACAGAACCGGGGGTGCTGCGTTTCGCGGCACCCCCTCTGCAGCGGCCCGTGCCTGTGTGTGTTACCAGTCCTGGAGCATCCAGGTGGTAACGGCCGAAGAAACGGTGGAATTGCGGATGATAAGCTGGCCGTTTAAGCAGGTCAGAATGCGGGAGGCCTCCGGATTCTGACTGCGCCGGAGAAACAGGTCAAAAGCCATCTGCCCCATCTCTTCTTTGGGCACGCGGATAGTGGAAAGAGACGGCTGCACAAGAGAAGCGGGGAAATTGTCGTTGTATCCGATCACGGCAATGTCGTCCGGAATACGGTATCCCGCGTCCAGTATGGCGCGGATCGCGCCGATTGCCATCTGGTCGTTGCCGGCGGCTACGGCGTCGATGGGTTCTCCTGTGCGCAGCAGGCTCTGCATGCAGCGATAACCGCTGATGGGCGAATAATCCCCCTCCACGATCAAACGTTGGTTGCAGGGGATCTCATGGTCTTTCAGAGCGGCCAGAAAACCGCTGCGCCTGGATTTTCCCATGGAATAGGAAGTGGGAGCGGCGATGTAGGCGATGTTTCTGCGCCCCAGGGAGATCAGATGCCCGGTTGCGGTGTACAGCCCTTCCTTGTCGTCTACCACCACGGCGTCCAGTTTTTTTCCGACCGTTGATTCCAGGCAGATCAGGGGGATGGCGTGCCCGTTGATCTGCAGGGAGGAGAGGGAATCAATATACTCTGTCATATTCTGATCGGCGGGATCGACACAGGAAGAGAGAAGAATCCCGTCGATCCACTGGGATTTGAGCGCCTGTATATATTCCTGTTCCCGCTTGATGTCTCCGGAAGTGCCAAAGACGCTTACGGTATATCCCTTCTGATTGGCCGCTGTCTGGATGCTTTTCAGGAGAGGCGGAAAGAAGACGCTGGTGATGGAAGATACGATCACGGCGATGGTGTTGGTTCTGCCGCTTTTCAGCCCCCGGGCAACCATATTTACTTCGTAGTGCAGCTCTTCCACTGCGCGCATGACGCGTTCCTGAAGCGGCCTGCTTACCGCTTTTGTCCCGTTCAGTACATTGGATACCGTGGAGATCGATACATTGGCGTGCTTTGCTACATCCTTAATCCCAATTGGTTTTGTTTCGTTCGGCATATTGTTCCAGTAACTCCTTCATGGACATCAGCCAGCCTCTGGCTGCTTCGTCTTTTGTGGGCAGTGGCAGGCATTCTGCACTGATAACCCCATTATATCCATTTGAGAGCAGAGTTTCAAGAATCACAGGAAAATCTATATGTCCCTGTCCTGGATAGAGACGGTTGGAGTCCGCGAAATGGGCGTATTTAATGTAGGGAAGGTTGTCGATGATTGATTGGCAGATGTCTTTTTCCTCTATGTTCATATGAAAAGTATCGATCATCATCCGCGTATTCGCCAGCTCATACTGACGGATGAAATCCGCGACCTCGTAAGTACTGCACAGGTAATTGTTTTCGTAACGGTTAATAGGCTCAAACACCATACAGACCGAATGCGCCTGTGCGTACTGATCCAGTTCTTTTAAAGATTCGCCAAGAAGCCTCAGGACTTCCGGCCGGTCCGACGGAGCCGGAATGTTGCCGCGCACACATCCGAGAATCACAAGGCAGCCGAGCTTCCGGGCGCAGTCGATAAAGCCCTTCAGCTGCCGGACTGCTTCGGAACGGTTCGCGGCGTCCGGGCTTGTCAGGGACAGCCCGGCATTGACATACAGCCGTCCCGTGCCAAGGGCGCTGACGCGGACCCGGCAGGATTCAAGCGCGTCAAAAAGCGAGGGGTCCTTTAATTCATCCGCAGATGAGGCATGGATCTCCACGCAGTCATAACCAAGCTTTTCCGCATGGGTGATTCCGTCTGTAAAACTGCCTTCATATAAAAAAGGCGCGTCGCCGATGATTTCATGTATGAGCGTCATTGCGGTTTCTGGTCTTTTCATTTCAAACCTCCTGTAAAACGTTTTTTTATTTATTATAGTTAAAATCATGAAATAAAGCAATAGAAAATAAAAAAACATGGCAAAAAAGCATAAAAAAATTAGTTGTTGACAAGAAATACATCAGATGCTATTATTGAAATAGAAAAACGTTTCTCTAAATATCATATGCAAGGAGGAAGCAGAAGTGAAATTGTCACTCAACGAATCGGGTAAGAAATGGATTCCCACCGAAGATCCTGCAGTTATTTTTGAAGATAATGAAGTGGGCAGGATGAAAAAAGAAGTATGGGATATGACCGAGGCAGAACTGGACGCGGTGCTTGCGGAATACGGAATTCCGTCGCCTTCTGAACTTGGAGTGGCCGGAACCTATATTCAGAATACCCCCCGGGCAGAGCAGATCGAAAAGCGCAGGAAGAACGATATCGTATTTATCCCCATTGGCTGTACGGAAAACCATGGGCTGCACAACAATACAGGCCTTGATACCTTTATGTGTTCACAGATCATCGAGGGGGTAAGGCGCTATACGAAGAAGCAGGGACATGAAGTAAACCTTGCGTTTACGCCTTTGAACTATGGAGGGCATCCGTATCACCATATGGGAATGCCGGGAACGGTCATTATGCCGGAAGAGGTGGTCAAGGAAACGCTGATCTATACCATGCTGGGACTTTGGGACGATGGATACCGCAAGATTATATTTATCAACAACCACGGCCATCTGTGGATGATCGAATCGGCCATCCAGGAGTTCTGCAAGCGTTACCAGCTGCCGGGTATTTTCCGCGTGATTGACTGGCACAGGGCGGTCCGCGAGTTTTTCTATCCGGTCAGCAGCGAACTGAGCCTGGAGACGCATTTTATCCATGCGGACGAAGCGGAGACTTCCGTGGCGCTTCTGATGTTTGCGGATATGGTAAATATGGATTATGTGCAGGATAAACTGGGCGAGTCGCTGCTTCCGGACGGGCATATGGACAAATCCGTGGAGCCGTTCCGAAGGCCGTGCCGCTGGAGCGAGGGAGAAGGGCATGCGGCAATCGAGCGTTCCGCGACTCCGGAAGGGATCGTAGGGGTTCCGTCTCAGGCGACGGCGCGCAAGGCAAAACGCCCCATCGTTGCGATCCTGAAGTATCTGACGCTTCTTCATGATCAGATTCTGGAAGCGTATCCGGCAGGAACCGTGCCGCCGGTGGACAAGATCTCTTTGAGGACTCCGGAAGAGCTGGCGCCGTTCCTGAAAGAGCCGTTGAGCGACGGATGGAAATCCGTAGCCGAACTGCCGAGGATCGGATATTTTGAACGGTTATAAATTATATTTATTATAGAAGAAAAAGGGGATACAGATGAAGCGGTACACGGAGAAAATCAGGGCGGCGCTTCCGGGAACCCGTCTGGAACTGAAGGAACATACCTATGCGGCTGTGGAGGGGCTTCGAGCCATCTGCGGGATCGTGGACGGCGAAGAGCGGCTGATTGTTGACGGGTGCAAAGCCTTTCGGTTCACCGGAGAGACGGCCGGCGGAAGAAGCGGCGTAAAGATCTGCCCCATGAACCATGAAAACCGGCTGGCTTTGAACAGAGAATTCTCCTATACGGTTCCGCAGGCGGTGGGGGGAGAACTGGCGTCTTTTGGATTTGGGGACCGTCTGGGGATCGCCGGGGAGAGCCACCTGTCGGCAGTCGAAGGAACCGGTGTGAAACCGGTGCTTGCCCAGCAGAGCCTTCGGGAACTGACGCTGACGGGCCGCACGTATGAAGAGGTGCTGGACGCTGCCGCGTGGGCCGTATTCAAAAAAGGGTACAAAGACGGATACGGAGCGGACGGAGACCATCTGAAGACCAGAGAGGAAGTGGCTGCGGCTCTGGATCACGGCATGTCCATGATTACGCTGGACTGTTCGCTTGTTCTTGGAGCAGCGCCTTCCGGCGTGGAAGAACGCAGGCGGAGATACGAAGCGCTGCCCGGGGAATACAGAGAGGGACTGGAGGGTTCCTATCTCCCGGATTCGGAAGCCATGGGCCTGGGAATCTGTTTCGACCGGGAACTTCTGGAAGAAACGGCGCTCATCTACGGCCCGGCAGTGGAACTTGCGGAAGAGGTATATCGGCTGATCCGGAAAACCGGCCGGCGGGTGGACCTGGAAATTTCACTGGATGAAACCGCGCATACGACGAAACCGGCGGAGCATTATTTTGTCGCGTGTGAACTGTATAAAAAGCAGGTAAGGGTGACCGGCGTGGCGCCCAGATTTGTGGGGGAATTCCAGAAGGCGGTGGACTATATCGGGGACCCGGAGGCGTTCCGCAGGGATCTGAAAGCGCACTGCAGGGTGGCGGATTATTTCGGACACAAGATCAGCCTGCATTCCGGAAGCGATAAGTTCCGGGTGTTTGCCGCCCTGTCGGAAGAAACCGGCGGCAGATTCCATGTGAAGACTTCGGGAACCAGCTGGCTGGAAGCGGTGCGGGTGATTGCGCAGACAGATCCGGAACTTTACCGCAGGATGCATCGGACGGCGCTGGAACATTTTGCGGAAGCGCGCCGGTATTATGAAGTGCACTGCGATCCGGAGAAGATACGGCCCCTGGAAGAAATGCCGGATGAGAGGCTGCCGGACTATATGGATCAGGAGGATGCCAGACAGCTGCTCCACATTGCCTATGGATTTATGCTGAGAGAAGGGGATGGACTTCGGGAGCGCATTCTGGAGGCGCTGGGGAAACAAAAGGGGGCGTATCAGGCAGCTCTGGAACGGCATTTTGCGAAACATCTGGACATGCTGGGGTATGGGAAACGCGGATCGGAAGACCGGACGGTGCCGATGGAGAAAAAACAAAGTATTTAAAATGGAAATGGGTAGAAACTAGGGATTAGCAGTCATGTAACAGCTGCATGAAAGGGGGACAGAAAACGATGAAGGCAATTATTTTTAAAAGACCGGGTGTGTTTGCGTACGAGGACCGTCCGAAGCCGCAGATCCGGCAGGAGGACGATGTACTGATCAAGGTTCTGGGCGTGGGTATCTGCGGTTCCGATCTCCATGTACTGATGGACCCGCCGCTGCACCCTGCAAAGCCGGATATTATCTTCGGCCATGAATACTGCGGGGAAGTGTCGGAAGTTGGTCCGGGTGTGGACTGGCTGCAGCCGGGCGACCGTGTGGTCATCGACCCGCATCCGCCCTGCGGACACTGCAGGCACTGCAGAAGCGACCGGCCGGATATGTGTACGTCTCTGTACTGCCAGCAGGGAACGCCCTGGTTTGAGCATGGTATTACCCGGGGGCTTTTTCAGGACGGCGCACTGACCAGTTATACCTGCGTTCCGGCTCATTCGGTTTATAAGATTAAGAAGGATACGCCCTGGCAGATCGCGGCGCTGGCGGAACCTTTGTCCTGCGTCGGGTACGCGATTGAAAAGCTGAAGATCCAGGCCGGCGATTCCGTCTGCATCCTTGGGGCAGGACCCATGGGCCTTTTGTTTGCGGCCATGGCAAAAGCGAACGGGGCGACCAGGGTGATCGTATCCGAACCGCACGAGTACCGAAGAGAGAAAGCGTTTGCGTGCGGGGCTACAAGAGTGGTGAACCCGATGGAAGAGGATCTGAAGAAAGCCTGTCTGGAAGAAACGGACGGCCTGGGAGTGGATCACTGCATCGAAGCGGTCGGACAGCTGCTTCCCACGGCGCTGGACGTGATCCGGGCAGGCGGGAAGATCATCATGTTCGGCCATGATGAGACGGCGATGCCGCCCATACGCCTTGCGGAGATCGTTCGGAAGGAAGCGCAGATCTATGGAGGATTTCTCGGAAAATATTATTTTGAAAAGACGGCAAGGATCATTGAGAGCGGCCTGCTTCCTCTGAATGAGATCGTTACGCATACGCTTCCTCTTGGCGAGTACCAGAAAGGGCTGGATCTGCTGCGTGCGGGAAAAGCGCTGAAGGTGGTCATTTATCCGGAGGAGTACTGATATGAAGAAAGACGTAGTTGCGATTCTGGGTGCCGGGCGGATTGCGAGAGTCCATGTGGAGATGCTGGTCCGGTACCAGAGAAATGTCCGCATCAAATATATTGTGGACCCGTATTTGAGTGAGGAGAGCGAACAGTGGGCCCTTTCCATGGGAATTGAACAGACGGGAAAGGACGCGGAAATCGTATTTTCAGACCGTGAGGTGGACAGCGTCTTTATCTGCTCCCCCACGCCGACGCACTGTGCCTATATTATACGGGCATGTGAGGCAGGAAAACATATCTATTGTGAAAAGCCGCTGGATTCCAGTATCCGGAAGATCCATGAGGCGATCGAAGCCATACAGTCTTCGGGCGTAAAATTCCTGATGGGGTTTATGCGCCGGTTTGATGTAAATCAGCAGAAGCTTCAGCGGACTGTAGCAGGCGGGGGAATCGGTACGCCCCAGATCATCCGGCTCTGCTCCAGGGATCCGGCGCTTCCTCCTTATCCGTATATCGAATCCAGCGGAGGGATCTTCTTTGACTCCATGATCCACGATTTCGATCTTGCCCGCTTTTATGCAGGTTCGGAAGTAGAAGAGATTTACGCAGGGGGCAATGCGCTGGTAGACCCAAAGGTGGGAGAACTGGGAGACATCGATATGGCGTTTGCCGTACTTAAATTCAAAAGCGGCGCTGTGGGCCTGATCGATCTCAGCCGGCAGTCCAACTGCGGGTACGATCAGCGCACAGAGGTACATGGATCAAAAGGGACCGTCCATATGGCGAATGTTCCGGAGACGACTGTGGTAGTGCGAAATGAGGAAGGGGTACATCAGGACAAGCCGGTGTATTTTTTCCTGGAAAGGTATGCGGACGCTTTCGCGCAGGCGCATCGGGTTTTTCTGGATATGATCCACAACGATACGGAAGCCCCGGTGACCGCGTACGACGGACTGCAGGCGGTCAGAATCGCAAAGGCTGCCAGAATCTCATGGCAGGAAAACCGCCCGGTGAAGCTTGAGGAGGTTTCTTAAGAGGTTATAATAAAGAACCAATACACAAATAATAAAGAGAAAGATTGGAGGTTACTATGGGAAAGAAAAGATTGACGGCATTATTGGCAGCGGCATTGCTGGCGGCGGGCCTGCTTACCGGCTGCAGCGGACAGTCGCAGGGGGCGTCAGATCCGGCGGAGCCGACGGAACCGTCGGACGCATCCGGAGGGGAATCGGCTGCGGAGGAAGGCGGAAGTGAGAAATACGTGATCGGCTATACCGTCAACGACCTGAATGACACCTGGGTATCGGTTGTGATCGACAACGTGGAGCAGTGGGCGTCAGAGCATCCGGAAGTGGAAGTCCTGATCGGCGACGGCGCATCCGACGCAATGACGCAGCAGGCGGTTGTGGAAGGATGGATTGAGATGGGAGTGGACTGCGTCTGTCTGAAGCCGGTGGATTATGAGGCGTCTCTGTCGATTCTGGGATCGGTAAAAGACGCGGGCATCAAATACGTGGCGCTGCAGCAGGATGCGGAAGACGCGGACTGCTTTGTGGGAGCGGACGGATTTGCGACCGGAAAAAATCAGATGCAGGCAGTGATCGACGCCATCGGCGGTTCCGGGAAGATCGCCTATCTGGCAGGAACGGAAGGAACGCTGGTTGCTTCCGAGCGTGAAGAGGGTTCCATGGAAGCGCTGGAGGCAAATCCGGGCTGTGAACTGGTGGCAAGAGAGGACGGCGACTGGCTTCGGGAAGATTCCATTACGATTGTGGAGACCTGGATTACGTCCGGTATTGAATTTGACGCCATCTGTGCGGCATGTGACGAGATGGCGATCGGAGCGATTCTGTCTCTTCAGGCGGCCGGCAGAGACGATGTGGTCGTTGCGGGAATTGACGGACTGGAGATGGGACTGGAGCAGATTGAAGAAGGAAATATGACGCTGACATTCTATGCGGACGCACACGGACTTGCATACGAAGCGCTGGACGCGGCGCTGGCTTTGTGCAAAGGGGAGCAGCCGGAGGATGTGGTACTTGAAGATATTCTGGTAAATGAAGAAAATGAGCCGGAATACATGGCGCTCTGGAAATAGGTTCGGCGGAACCATTTGCGGTATTGTGTATTGGAGGTTTATTGTATGGCGGCTGTTTTCGGTCAAAGGAGACAGCCGCCATGTAAAAATGGCGGAGAAAAGGGGGTTGGATCTTTGGAACAGCAGCTGGATTATATACTGGAGATGGAAGGAATCAGCAAAGCGTTCTCGGGAGTTCCCGCATTGACAGATGTGGAACTGAAAGTGCGCAGAGGCACGGTGCATGCGCTGATGGGTGAAAACGGGGCCGGAAAATCAACCATGATGAAGATCCTGCTGGGAATCTATATGCGGGATCAGGGGACCGTCAGATTTAACGGGAGAGAAGTACATTATAAAAGTCCTAAAGAGGCGCTGGAAGACGGGCTTGCCATGATTCATCAGGAGCTCAGCACGGTTCAGGAACTGAAAGTATATGAGAATATCTTTCTGGGAAAGGAGCTGTGCGTGAAAGGGACGCTGCTGAAAAAGAACAAACTGATGAAGGAGAAGACCCGGGAACTTTTCGAACGGCTTGAGATATCCATTGATCCGGACGAAAAAATGAAAAACCTGAGTATCGCCAGGCAGCAGCTCTGTGAGATTGCAAAGGCGATTTCCTATGATGCAAAGCTGATCATTATGGATGAGCCTACTTCGGCGATCATGGAGTCGGAAGTAGCGCATCTGTTTCGGATTATCCGAAAACTGCTGCAGGAAGGAATCAGCATTATCTATATTACGCACAAGATGGATGAAGTTTTTGAGATTTCGGATGAGATCTCGGTCTTTCGGGACGGCTGTTACATCGGTACAAAGCAGGCCGGCGAGATCAGCAGGGACGAACTGATCCAGATGATGGTGGGCCGCACGATCACCAGTATTTTTCCGAAGGAACCATGCGAGATCGGAGATGTCTGGCTCCGCGTGGAAAAACTCACCAGGAAAGGCGAATTTGAGGATGTCAGCTTTGAAGTGAGAAAAGGGGAGATTCTGGGTTTGGCAGGGCTGATGGGCGCGGGAAGGACCGAAGTGGTGGAGACGCTGTTCGGAGTCAGAAAAAAAGACAGCGGGAAGGTCTATATAGACGGGAAGGAAGTGCGGATCAAAAGCCCGCAGGACGCCATCGCCCATGGCTTCAGCCTGGTGACGGAAGACAGAAAACGAAACGGATGCTTTCTCCCTCTAAGCGTACGCCTGAATGCCGTAGCGGCCTCGCTGCCGCAGCATGGGAAAGGCATCTTTGTGGACAGGAAAAAGACGGTGGAATCGACGGAACGGATGAATGAGAAGCTTGCGGTCAAGACTCCCGGCGTACATGCGCTGATCTCCAGTCTTTCCGGCGGGAATCAGCAGAAAGTGCTGATCGGAAGGTGGCTTTTGACGGACCCGGATATTCTTATCTTTGACGAACCTACAAGAGGAATCGACGTAGGAAGCAAATCCGAGATCCACAGGCTTCTGTCCAACCTGGCCAAAAAGGGGAAATGCGTGATCATTGTTTCCTCCGAGATGCCGGAGGTTATGGGGATGAGCGACCGGATTCTGGTCATGAGCGACGGGAAAGTGAAAGGGGTCATCAGCCGCGGGGAGTTCTCTCAGGAGAGAATTATGCAGTTTGCAACGGGAACAGAGGATTAGTGGAGGAGAATGTGATGAAAAATGCGATAAAAAGTAAAAGTGGGTTGCAGACGGTGCTCAAAGAATACAGCGCTTTTTTTATTCTGCTTGCTCTGTTTCTGGTTATGTGCGTTCTGAAAGGGAATACGTTCCTGAAAGGAACCAACCTTGTGAATATCATCCGGCAGCAGTCGGTGATCGGTATCATTGCTCTGGGAATCATGTTTCCGATTGTGAGCGGAGGCACGGACCTTTCCGGCGGTTCCGTGGTGGCTTTGTGCAGCGTCTATGCGGCTTTGGCCGTGCGGGCCAATATGCCGCTGCCGGTCGTCTTTCTTGTGGCCATATCCATCGGGGCCCTGACGGGCGTGATCAACGGGTATTTTATTGCGTATGGAAATGTCCCGCCTTTTATCGCCACACTGGGCATGATGTCCATGGCGCGGGGGCTGGCGCTGATCACCACGGACAGTAAAAACATCAACGGATTTTATGAGTCGTTCAAGGAGATCGGAAGAGGCTCTGTGCTCGGCATTCCCATTGCGGCGCTTATTTTCCTTTTTATGACGGTTGTGATCTATGTCATACTGGAACGCACCAAATATGGTACGGCAATCTATGCGATCGGAGGAAACAGCGCGGCGGCAAAGGTGTCCGGCATCAATGTCCGGCTTTATACGGCTTTGGGGTATGTGATTGCAGGCGCCTGTACGGGAGTCGCGGCAGTGGTACTGACGTCGCGTATGCTTTCCGGTAACCCGTCGGTCGGCAACGCCTATGAGATGGATGCCATCACCTGCGTGATCCTGGGCGGGGCAAGCTTCTCCGGCGGTACCGGAAAAGTGGTCAACACGTTATTCGGCGCGTTCATTCTGGGAATTCTGGTAAACGGCATGACCATGCTCCAGATCGATTCCAATCTGCAGAGCGTGGTCAAAGGCGCGGTCATAGTCGTGGCGGTATTCCTGGATGCCAGAAAGCGCAGAGACGGGGCCTGAGCGCTGGGGACAGATTTCTGAACTCCGGCCGTTCTCATGATTGCGGACAGCGTATATCTGTGTTAAGATAAAACCAGACAGAAGAAACCGGTTTGACAGGGAGATACGCCAATGTTTGTTGCAGATATGACAGCATGGACCGCAGAAAATATCATAATCCGAATGGTGGCCGCCATCGTCCTGGGGGCGGTGATCGGAATTGACCGGGGCGCCAAGAGAAGAGGCGGAGGAGCGAGGACGGACGCGGCCGTATGCCTGGGGGCGGCGCTGGTCATGATGACCGGACAGTACATGGAGATCCGGTTTCCGGGCGCTTCAGATATGGCGCGCCTGGCGTCCCAGGTGGTAAGCGGCGTGGGGTTTCTGGGTGCGGGCTCCATCATTGTCTCTGGGCATCAGGTAAAAGGGCTGACGTCGGCGGCCAGTATCTGGATCTGCGCCTGCGTCGGCCTTGCGGTGGGGATCGGGTTTGTGGACGGAGCGGTTCTGGCCACGTTTATTCTGCTGGGCGGACTTCATATCCTGCCGGCTGTGGAAGAACGGGTGTATAAGCATTCCCGCTATGTGATCCTCAATGTGGAGGCGGTGGAGGGCGGATCATCGGCGGAGCTTTTACGCCGGCTGAAGGCAGACGGCTGCAAGGTGGATGTATTTGAGGTGGACAAGTCGGGGGCGGACATCCAGTCCTTTACGATACTGACGACCATCCGGATTCCCCGCAGCCTGGATCAGGAGGAATACATCGAGAGTCTGATGGAGATCATAGGGATTTTGTCCATTGACAGTATGTGACGGAAGAACGTTGGAAAGAGCCATTCGATCAAAGAACGATCGGACGGCTCTTTTTTACCGGATGGCGGACGTTCAAAGTTTATCGGAAATCTCGGCCAGCGCCTTGATGATGGTCAGATAACGGTCATACTGATAAGACCCCTGTTTTTTGACAGAAGCGATGATATTTCCGATGACCGGGTCGCTGCCGGGCAGTTCATCCTGAAGAAGATAGTCCGCGCTCAGATTCAGCGCTTCGCATACGGCCACCAGCGTTTCCAGCGACATTTTCCGGCTGCCGCGTTCGATGTGTCCAAGAAAAGAGACGGAGAGGCCGCATCGTTCGGCCAGCTCGGACTGGGACAGCCCTGCGGCAAGACGGGCATACCGGATCCGTCCGCCCATGGCGGCATAATCAATATTTTTCATTCGTATCACCCCTTCTTATATTAAGATAAAAAGTTCATTGCAAATATTGACTGATAGAATTATAATGTGACTAATAGAAGCATGGCATTGAAATATGGACAGACGGAAGAGAAGGGTTTCAAAAATGTGGGCAGGGCTGATTTTTCTTATTATATATATCATTGCCGGAAAGAGAGGCTGGGGTATTCGGGAGTGGATGGAAATTCTGGCGGCGGGGATCTGCCTGTTTTTTCTGTTTTATGGACGGGGCATCTGGAAATAAAAAGTCAAGGTAGCTTTTTGTGGATTTTCTGTTTATAATGTAAGATAGTCAAAAAAGCGTGTGAGAAGAGGGAATGTTTCATGTATGAATATGACAGCAGGGTACGGCTGACGGAAGTGGACCCGGATCGGAGGATGACGCTGACGGGTATCCTGAACGCGTTTCAGGACTGCAGCACATTCCATTCCGAGGATCTGGGCGTGGGGATGGATTATCTGGAACAGAGGGAGAGAATGTGGGTGCTGCGTTCCTGGCGGATCGTGGTCCTGCGCCGGCCGGCTCTGGCGGAGCGGATTAGGATCGGCACCTGGCCCTATGAGTTCGGCAGGATGACGGGGAAGAGGAATTTCCGGCTTCTGGACAGGGACGGAGAACTGGCAGCCTATGCGGATACCACATGGGTGCTTATGGACACCAGGCGGATGCGTCCGGCCCTTGTGGATGAAGAACTCTGCCGGGCCTATCAGCTGGACCCGACGTTTCCGGGTACGGGAAAAGAGGAGAAGATCCGGATTCCGAAAGAGATGGAGGAAAGAGAGGCGTTTCCGATCCGCGTATGGCATCTGGACGTGAATCATCATGTGAACAACGGACAGTACGTGCAGCTTGCGGGGGAGTATCTGCCGGAGGGCTTTACAGTCCGCCAGATGCGGGCGGAATACCACCGGTCGGCGGTGCTGGGGGACCGGATCTGTCCGAGGGTTGGAACGTGTGAGAATGGATATACGGTGGTTCTCGGCGGCGACAGCGGGAAACCCTACGCGGTCGTGGAATTCAGACAGGAGAGAGAATAGATGGAATTAGGAAAAATGCAGGAACTGATGATCGTCAAGCAGGTGGAATTCGGCGTCTATCTGGCGGAGTCGAAGCAGTCGGAGGAGCGGGTGCTCCTGCCGAAGAAGCAGGTGCCCGAGGGCGCGGGGACAGGGGACAGCGTCCGGGTGTTCCTGTACCGGGATTCCCAGGACCGCCTGATCGCCACCACGACGGAGCCGAAGCTTATGCTGGGCGGCGTCGCCCGGCTTCCGGTCAAAGAGGTGGCGAAGATCGGCGCGTTTCTGGACTGGGGGCTGGAGAAGGACCTGTTCCTGCCGTTCCGGCAGCAGACGAGAAAGGTGCATGCCGGGGAAGAATGCCTGGTAGGGCTTTACACGGACAAGAGCGGCAGGCTGTGCGCCACCATGAACGTCTATGAGTATCTGAGGACGGACAGCCCGTATAAGGCGGACGATCAGGTCTCGGGGACCGTCTACCAGATCAGCAGGAATTTCGGCGCGTTTGTGGCGGTGGACGACTGCTATTCGGGGCTGATTCCGGAGCGGGAATTTTTCGGACAGGCACAGATCGGTGACCGGATCGAGGCACGGGTGACGAAGGTGAAGCCGGACGGGAAGCTGGATCTGAGTATCCGGGACAAAAGCTATCTCCAGATAGAGACGGACGCGCAGGAGGTCATGAAGGTTATCGAGGAGTTCGACGGCGTGCTGCCGTTTACGGACAAGGCGTCTCCGGAGACGATCAAACGGGAGTTTGCCCTGAGCAAAAACGCCTTTAAGCGGGCGGTGGGACATCTTCTGAAGGAAGGACGTATCGAAATTACGGAAAAAAGCATCCGGAAATTATAGATTTTTCATGTCAGCGGCAATTGCTTTGAATATCAAAGTATTTAAAAATGCCGAAAAGTGAAAAAGGCCGCGCATTTTTGGGGCCAAGGTGTACAAAGAAACGGGAAGCCGGCGTGAAAACCCGGAAAATCAAGGAAAAAAAGCACTTGCAATCTTTGGAAGGCTTGAGTATAATAGGTATCGTAAAGAAGGAAAGGAGATTAAGAACATGAAAGTACAGAACATTAAAGACGTGAACAAATTTTTTGAAGTAGTAGATAGCTGTGCAGGTAAGGTAGAACTGGTGACAGGAGAAGGAGACAGGCTGAACCTGAAGTCCAAGCTGTGTCAGTATGTGTCTCTTGCCAATATTTTCTCCAACGGCGAGATTCCGGAGCTGGAGATCATCGCTTATGAGAAAGAGGATATCGACAAACTGCTGGCCTTCATGATCAACGGCTGATCAGGCAGGACAGAATCGCGTACAGAGCGCCCGGGAGACCGGGCGTTTTTTTGCGTGGTTCTTTTTTAAACTTTTCTTCCAGAACCGGAAAGAATCGGTTATAATAGAGAAAGCAGGAAACAGCAAAGACAGAAGAACAGCCGGAGGAAATACAAAGATGAATTTTGTACATCTGCATGTGCATACAGAATACAGTCTGCTGGACGGCTCCAACAAGATCAGCGAATATGTGGCGCGGGTAAAGGAGCTGGGGATGGACAGCGCGGCGATTACGGACCACGGAGTTATGTACGGCGTGATCGACTTTTATAAGGAAGCAAAGGCGCAGGGAATCAATCCGGTGATCGGATGCGAAGTCTATGTGGCGCCTGGGTCCCGTTTTGACAAAGAGGTGACGGGCGGCGAGGACCGGTATTACCATCTGGTCCTGCTGGCGGAGAACAACGAAGGGTACCAGAACCTGATGAAGATCGTCTCGCTGGGCTTTACGGAGGGTTTTTACTACCGCCCCAGAGTGGACAAAGAGGTCCTGAGAACTTATCATAAGGGAATTATCGCGCTCAGCGCCTGCCTGGCCGGGGAGGTGCAGCGCTGGATCATGAAGGGGCAGTACGAGGAGGCGTGCCGGACGGCGCGGGAATACGAGGAGATTTTCGGGAAGGGCAATTTCTTCCTGGAGCTGCAGGATCACGGGATTCCCGAGCAGCGTCAGGTGAACCAGGCGCTGCTTCGGATGAGCCGTGAGCTTCAGATGGAGCTGGTGGCCACCAACGACGTACATTATACATTGGAGGAAGACGCGAAGCCCCATGATATCCTTCTCTGCCTTCAGACCGGAAAGCGCCTGGCGGACGAGGACCGCATGCGCTATGAGGACGGCCAGTATTATGTGAAATCCCCGGAGGAGATGGCGGCGCTGTTCCCCTATGCCCTGCAGGCGCTGGAGAACACGCAGAAGATCGCGGACCGGTGCCATGTGGAGATTGAGTTCGGCGTGACGAAGCTGCCCAGATACGACGTGCCGGAGGGACGGACCTCCTGGGAGTATCTGAATGAACTCTGTTTTCAGGGACTTGGGGAGCGTTACCCGGAGGACGACGGGACGCTGAAGGAACAGCTGACCTATGAGCTGTCCATCATCCAGAAGATGGGATATGTGGATTATTTCCTGATCGTATGGGATTTTATCAAATACGCCCGGGATCACGGCATCGCCGTGGGGCCGGGGCGCGGTTCGGCGGCAGGCAGCCTGGTGTCCTATACGCTGGGCATCACCAACATCGACCCGGTCAGGTATCAGCTGCTCTTCGAGCGGTTTCTGAACCCGGAACGGGTGTCCATGCCGGATATTGACATCGACTTCTGCTTCGAACGAAGGCAGGAAGTGATCGACTATGTGGTCCGCAAATACGGGAAGGACCGGGTGGTGCAGATCGTCACCTTCGGTACGCTGGCGGCCAGAGGCGTGCTCCGGGATGTGGGACGGGTCATGGACCTTCCCTATGCGTTTGTGGATTCCATCGCCAAGATGGTGCCCCAGGAGCTGAATATTACGCTGGACAAGGCGCTGGAAAGCAATCCGGAGTTCCGGACCCTGTATGAGACCAATGAGCAGGTGAAGGAGCTGGTGGACATGTCCAGGCGTCTGGAGGGACTGCCCCGGCATACGTCCATGCATGCGGCGGGCGTGGTCATCAGCCAGAAGTCGGTGGATGAGTACGTGCCCCTGTCCCGGGCCCAGGACGGTTCCCTGACCACCCAGTTTACCATGACCACGCTGGAGGAGCTGGGACTCCTGAAGATGGATTTCCTGGGCCTTCGGACGCTGACCGTGATCCAGAACGCGGTCAGGCTGGCGGAAACCGGCAAAGGGGTTCATATTGATATCGAGCATATAGACTATGATGATAAAGCGGTGTTCGCTTCTCTTGGAACCGGACGCACGGACGGCGTGTTCCAGCTGGAAAGCACGGGCATGAAGAACTTCATGAAGGATCTGAAGCCCGGAAACCTGGAGGATGTGATCGCAGGCATCTCCCTGTACCGTCCGGGCCCCATGGATTTCATCCCCCAGTATATCCGGGGAAAGAACCGTCCGGAGACGATCACCTACGACTGTCCGGAGCTGGAGCCGATCCTGGAGCCGACCTACGGCTGCATCGTCTATCAGGAGCAGGTCATGCAGATCGTCCAGAAGCTGGCGGGCTATACGCTGGGCAGGAGCGACCTGGTGCGCCGGGCCATGTCCAAGAAAAAGGCCGCCGTCATGCAGAAGGAGCGGCAGAATTTTGTCTATGGAAATGAAGCGGAACAGGTGCCCGGCTGCATCGC
This sequence comes from uncultured Lachnospiraceae bacterium, assembly GCA_910584205.1. GTDB lineage: Bacteria > Bacillota > Clostridia > Lachnospirales > Lachnospiraceae > Hominiventricola. The sequence continues at coordinate 12,385 of CAJUAA010000008.1, read as the reverse complement.
CCGGGGGATTCCGGAGAACGTGGCCAACCGGATCTACGATGAGATGATCGATTTTGCGAAATACGCGTTTAACAAATCCCACGCGGCGGCCTATGCGGTGGTGGCTTATCAGACCGCGTGGCTGAAGTATTACTATCCGGTGGAATTCATGGCGGCGCTGATCACGTCGGTCATCGACCGGGCGTCGAAGGTGTCCGAGTACATCATGACCTGCCGGCAGATGGGGATCGGGATCCTGCCGCCGGACATCAATGAGAGCGAAGGGGTGTTTTCCGTGTCCGGCAATGCCATCCGCTATGGACTGAATGCCATCAAGAGCGTCGGAAAACCGGTGATTGAAGGGATTGTGGAGGAGCGCAGGGCCAACGGCCCGTTTGTGGACCTGAGCGATTTCATCGAGCGGATCTCCGGAAAGGAGATCAACAAGCGGACCATTGAAAACCTGATCAAATCAGGAGCGTTCGACAGCTTTCCGACAAACCGGAGACAGATGATGATGGTATACGGACAGATCGCAGATGAGACGGCCCAGCGGAAAAAGACCGAATTTGCCGGCCAGATGAGCCTCTTTGACTTTGCGGCGGAGGAGGATAAGGCGTCCTTCCGGGTGAAGATCCCCCGCGTGGAGGAATATGAGAAGGAAGAACTTCTGGCGTTTGAAAAAGAGGTGCTGGGCTTCTATATCAGCGGCCACCCGCTGGAGGCTTATGAGGAACAGTGGCGTCGGGGAATTACCCACGTGACCTCGGACTTCCTGCCGCCGGAGGAAGGGGAGGCGGGCCGGATCCGCGACGGCGCCCGGGCGACCGTGGGCGGCATGATTACCGGCAAGACCGTGAAGGCCACCAGGACGAACAAGATGATGGCGTTTATCACCATCGAAGATCTGGTGGGAACGGTGGAGGTCATCGTTTTCCCGAGAGATTACGAGCGGAATTCCAGGCTCCTGAACGTGGACGACAAGGTGTTCGTCAGCGGACGCATCTCCGCGGAGGAGGACAAGGCCAGCAAGCTGATCCTGGAGCAGATCGTGCCCTTTGAGGCCGTCCGTAAGGAGCTGTGGATCCAGTTCGAGGATATGGAGGAATACGGCCGCCGGCAGGAAGAACTGTACCGGGCGCTGATGGACAGCGAAGGGGAAGATTCGGTGGTAATCTATCTGAAAAAGGAAAAAAAGAAGAAAGTGCTTCCGGCAAACCGGAACGTAAGCGTGCGCCGGGAGCTTCTGGAACGGCTGTACGGGCCGTTTGGAGAGAAAAATGTAAAAGCAGTGGAGAAGCATATTGAAAATGTCTCCAAAATGAATTAAAATTGTATAAAAGCGGCAGCGCGGGCACAGGGGCGGACCGCTTCTGTAATAAAAAGACAGGCGAATATGTTTGCGGAGGAAAAGACCATGGCAAAAGAGATTAACACGATCGGAGTTTTGACAAGCGGCGGCGACGCGCCGGGGATGAACGCGGCCATCCGGGCCGTAGTGCGCAAGGCATGCGCCAACGGAAAGAAGGTAAAAGGCATTTACCGCGGCTATCAGGGGCTTCTGGAAGAGGACATCAAGGATTTGAACCGGGAGTCTGTCAGCGATACGCTGGATAAGGGCGGAACGATTCTCTTTACGGCGCGCTGCTCCGAGTTCCGGACGGAAGAAGGCCAGAGAAAGGGAGCGGAGATCTGCAGAAAGCACGGCATCGACGGACTGGTCGTCATCGGAGGAGACGGTTCCTTTGCGGGCGCGCAGAAGCTGGCGGCTCTGGGGATCAATACGGTGGGCGTGCCGGGAACCATCGACCTGGATATTGCGTGCACGGACTACAGCATCGGCTTTGACACGGCTGTCAATACGGCCATGGACGCCATTGACAAGGTGCGTGATACCTCCACCTCCCATGAGCGCTGCAGCATCATCGAGGTCATGGGAAGAGACGCGGGATACATCGCCCTCTGGAGCGGTATCGCCAACGGGGCGGAGGATATTCTGATTCCGGAGAAATATGATTACGATGAACAGAAGATCATCAATGACATCATAAGGAACCGGAAACTGGGTAAGAAACATTACATCATCATCAACGCAGAGGGAATCGGGCATTCCACCTCCATGGCGCGGCGGATCGAAGCGGCAACCGGCATGGAGACCCGCGCCACGATCCTTGGATACATGCAGCGGGGCGGCAATCCCACCTGCCGGGACCGCGTCTATGCGACCATGATGGGCGGCCTGGCCGTGGATCTGCTCTGCCAGGGAAAGACCAACCGCGTGGTGGGTTACAAGAACGGGGAGTTCATGGATTTCGATATCGACGAGGCGCTGGCCATGAAGAAGGAGATTTCACCCTATATGCTGTCGATGGCTGAGGATATGTCCAAATGATTATTACCAGCACCTCCAATCCGCAGGTGAAGGAGCTTTTGCAGCTCCGGAAAAAAGCGAAGGCCAGGGACGCGCAGGACGTGTTTCTGGTGGAAGGTCTGAAGATGTTTCAGGAGGCGCCCAGGGAGAGGGTCCGGAAGGTGTACGTGGCCGAAAGCCTGTATGAACAGCGCGGACAGGCGCTTCTGGCCGGTCTGGAACCGGTCATACTGGAGGACCGGGTATTTGCAGCAGTCAGCGATACCAGGACGCCCCAGGGGATTCTGTGCGTGGTGGATCAGTATCACTATGTATTGGAGGATCTGCTGGGCAGCGAGGCGCCGTTCCTTTTGATCCTGGAGGATCTGCAGGACCCGGGCAATGTGGGAACGATCCTGCGGACGGCGGAAGGCGCCGGGGCGGACGGAATCATCCTGAGCCGGAAGTCGGTGGATCTGTACAATCCCAAGACGATCCGCTCCACCATGGGTTCCATCTACCGGATGCCGTTTCTGTATGTGGACCGTCCGGCAGAGATCCTGCCGCTTCTGAAAGAGCGGGGGGTCCGGACCTGTGCGGCCCATCTGGAGGGAGCCCGTTTCTATGACGAGGAGGATTACCGGACGGGCTGCGCCTTTTTCATCGGCAATGAGGGAAACGGGCTGAGCGGAGAGCTGAGCCGCGCCGCGGATGTGCGGATCCGTATTCCCATGTATGGAAAACTGGAATCCTTAAATGCAGCGGTAGCTGCATCCATATTGATGTATGAGGTCTGCCGGCAGCGCCGGTAGGCTTTCGTATGCGGAGAGCATATGATTTTACGGTTCGCAGTATGTGTATCAGCCGGGGGATATTCCCCCGGCTGTTCTGTTATGATGCATTTTTGATGCAATTTTGTAATGAACCGTTGACAAATAACGTAATATCTGATAAGATTCCCGTAATAAATGTAATATTTTTGTAATATTATAGGAGGGAATACAGATGTGGAAAAAAGGAATGGCAGTGTTTCTTCTGTCAGCCCTGTGGCTGTGCCTGACCGGATTTGCAGGTCTGGGCGACGAGGGAGAAGATACACTGAACGCATTGATGGATCAGCTGACTGCAGAAGATGTGGAGGAGATCCTTGCAGAAGATAAGTGGGACGGCAGAGTGATGGCGAAGGTTGACGAGTCCGTCAGCGTACGTACAGAGGCGTCCACGGACGCGGCCGTAATCGGAAAGATGTTCAAAGGCGACGCGGGAGAGATCGTGGAGGAAGGCGACGGCTGGACGCTGATCCAGTCCGGCGATGTGACCGGATGGGTCAGCAACGATTATCTGGCATTTGGCAGGGAAGCAGAAGAGCGGGCGGAGCAGGATGCGGCAAAGGTCGCAACCGTGACGGCCCAGACACTGAAGGTAAGAGACGAGGCGAGCACGGAAGCTCAGGTCATTGATCTCATCGGAATGGGAGAAACCATAGAGGTGGGAGAGGAGCAGGACGGCTGGCTGGAAATCATCTATTCCGACGGTGACGTCAATTATATTTCCGCGGAATATGTGGAAGTCAGCTATGATTATGGAGAGGCCAGGACCATAGAGGAGATTCAGGCGGAAGAGGCGGCCAGAAAGGCGGAGGAAGAGAAGGAAAAAAGAACCTCGAATCTGGGAGCCATCGCAGCGACCGGTGACGAACTGCTTCTGCTGGCATCCCTGATCCAGGCCGAAGCAGGCAACCAGCCCTATGAAGGGCAGCTTGCGGTGGGCGCGGTGGTCATGAACCGTGTCAGAAGCGGGGCTTATCCGGGAACCATCCAGGAGGTCATCTCCGCTCCGGGACAGTTCGGGCCGGCAGCTACCGGGCGGGTGGCGGCAGTTATGGCGGCGGGTCCCAAAGCCAGCTGTGTCCAGGCGGCTCAGGCGGCGCTGAACGGCGAGACCAACGTGGGTACCGTGACGCATTTCCGCAGAGCCGGCGGTATCGATGGGATTATCATCGGAAACCATGTATTTTATTAGATCATGTATGTGATTACACTCACAGAAAAAGCACGGAGCTGCCGCAGAATGCGGCGGCTCTTTTTTCGCTGTGCGCATGAAAACGTCCAAATACGCAAAAACTCTGGTCAAGGACGGGAAAGTGTTGTATAATAAAAAACACGGGTGCAGGGACGGAGCAGGGCATCCGGTGAATTGACAATCAAGGAATGGGGGTATGCATAATGTGGATGGATCCTGCAATGTTCTGGCTGGGACTGGTGATCGTCCTTCTGGTCATTGAGATCGCGACCATGGGACTGACGACAATCTGGTTTGCGGGCGGGGCCATGGTGGCATTTTTCTCCACGTTTTTCGGTGCGGGGCCGGCAGTGCAGCGGACGATCTTCGTCGTCCTGTCGCTGTCACTTCTGATCCTTACCCGTCCGATGGCGGTGCGTTATATGAAGGGCAGCCGGACAAAGACCAACGCGGACAGCCTGATCGGGCGCACGGCGGTGGTGACACAGGCGGTCAATAACCTTGCCCAGAGCGGAGAAGTGCTGATTGCGGACGTAAGCTGGACGGCGAGAAGCCGGACAGAAGGCGTGATACCGGAGGGAAGCGTTGTACGCATATGTGCCATAGAAGGAGTGAAACTGATAGTGGAAGAAGTAACAACAGAGGTAAAGGAAAAGGAGGACTAAACAATGCCTGTATTGATAACTGTACTGATTCTGGTCTTACTGATCATTTTTGCGTCCTGCATCAAGATCGTTCCCCAGGCGACGGCGCTGGTTATGGAGCGTCTGGGCGCTTATAACGGAACCTGGGGCGTGGGGATCCATATCAAGGCTCCCTTCATCGACCGGGTGGCAAAAAAGGTCACACTGAAGGAGCAGGTGGTGGATTTCGCACCTCAGCCGGTGATTACAAAGGATAACGTAACCATGCGGATCGACACGGTGGTGTTTTTCCAGATTACGGACCCCAAGCTGTTTGCCTACGGCGTAGACAATCCGATCATGGCCATCGAGAACCTGACTGCCACTACGCTGCGTAACATCATCGGTGATCTGGAGCTTGACCAGACGCTGACGTCCCGTGAGACGATCAACACGAAGATGCGGGCGTCTCTGGATGTGGCGACGGACCCGTGGGGTATCAAGGTGAACCGCGTGGAGCTTAAAAACATTATCCCGCCGGCGGCTATTCAGGATGCCATGGAGAAGCAGATGAAGGCGGAGCGTGAGCGCCGTGAAGCGATCCTGAAGGCAGAGGGTGAGAAGAAATCCACGATCCTCGTGGCGGAAGGACATAAGGAATCCGCGATCCTGGATGCGGAGGCGGAGAAGCAGGCAGCGATCCTCCGGGCAGAAGCGGAGAAGGAGAAGATGATCAAGGAAGCGGAAGGCCAGGCGGAGGCGATCCTGAAGGTGCAGCAGGCCAATGCGGACGGCCTGAGATTCCTGAAGGAAGTCGGCGTGGACGAAGCCGTGATCCAGCTCAAGAGCCTGGAGGCGTTCATGAAAGCGGCGGACGGGCAGGCTACGAAGATCATCATCCCATCGGAGATCCAGAAGCTTGCGGGGCTTGTGACTTCCGCAGTGGAGCTTGCAAAGGATCAGTAACGGATAGAAAAGACAGATACGGGGCTGACGCAAAAAGGCGCCAGCCCCATTTGGCGGAGGAGAGATTTACCATGGATTTAAAAGGAAGAGATTTTTTAAAACTGCTGGATTATACGCCGGAGGAGATCGGATATCTTCTGGAACTCGCGGCAGAGCTGAAGGAGAAAAAGAAAAAGGGCATTCCCATGGATACGCTGCGGGGAAAGAATGTGGCGCTGATTTTTGAGAAGACAAGCACCAGAACCCGCTGTTCCTTCGAGGTGGCGGCCCATGATCTGGGGATGGGGACCACCTATCTGGAGCCGTCGGGTTCCCAGATCGGAAAAAAGGAAAGCATCGCGGATACGGCGCGGGTGCTGGCAGGCATGTACGAGGGGATCGAATACCGGGGTTTTGGCCAGGAGATCGTGGAGGAGCTGGCGAAGCATGCGGACGTGCCTGTATGGAACGGACTGACCAATGAATTTCATCCGACTCAGATCCTGGCGGACCTTCTGACGATCCGGGAGCATTTCGGAACGCTGAAGGTGAAGGTAGTCTATATGGGCGACGCCCGTTACAATATGGGCAATTCCTGGATGGTGGGCTGTGCGAAGATGGGGATGGATTTTACCGCCTGCGCACCGAAGAAATACTGGCCCGCAGAGGAACTGACCGCTCAGTGCAGGGAGATCGCGGCCGGGACCGGCGGATCGATCACCCTGGAAGAGGATGTGCAAAAGGCGGTCAAAGGCGCGGACGTCATCTATACGGATGTGTGGGTATCCATGGGAGAGCCGGATGAGGTGTGGGCAGAGCGCATCCGGGATCTGTTTCCCTATCAGGTAAATCAAAACGTGATGGAGCTGGCCGGCCCCCGGGCGGTCTTCATGCACTGCCTGCCGGCGTTCCATGATTTGAATACAAAGATCGGCAGAGAGATCAGCGAAAAATTCGGCATCGACGCCATGGAAGTGACGGACGAAGTGTTTGAGTCCGGCCGGTCCATCGTCTTTGACGAGGCGGAAAACCGGATGCATACGATCAAGGCAGTGATGGCAGCCACGCTTGGCGCATAACGGGGAGAAGAGTTTATGAAGTTCATCGTACGGCAATACAGGGTCATTACCATATGGCTGAGCATCATGATCATCGGCCTGGCATTTACGGTGGGGGCGGACCGTCCCGGCCGGCCTGCCTGCGTGGCGCTGGCGTTTCTGGCGGGAACGCTGCTCTACGCGGCAGGCAGCCTGCGGGAATGGTCGAGAAACCGCATGACGGCGTGTACCATCGAGATGCTCCTGGCGGTCTGCATGCTGGTTTGCACCATCCTGTCCTTTCTCCGGCTGGGAGGGCTCCTATGAAGGCAGAACTTTTGCGGATTCTGAGGGAAGCAGGGGACTATGTATCCGGCCAGAGGCTCTGTGAACAGTTCGGCGTGTCCAGAACGGCTGTCTGGAAAGTAATGAATCAGTTGAAGGAAGAGGGCTATGAGATCGAGTCGGTAAAGAATAAAGGGTACCGGATTCGGGAGATTCCGGATGTGCTGACTGCGCAGGAGCTGAAGAGCCGGCTGCGCACACGCTGGATGGGCCGGAACTGCATCTATCTGGAATGTGTGGACTCCACCAATACAGAGGCCAAGCGGCTTGCCGGACAGGGAGCTTTGGAGGGGACGCTTGTGCTGGCGGAGGAACAGACCGGCGGCAAGGGCAGGCTTGGAAGGAACTGGTCGGCAGCCAGGGGAGAGAACGTCATGATGACGCTGCTGCTTCGGCCGAAGATCCGTCCGGAGCATGCGTCCATGCTCACGCTTCTGATGGCCATGGCGGCGGTTCGCAGCATCCGGAAGGAGACCGGGCTGGAAGCAGGGATCAAATGGCCCAACGATGTGGTGGCCCACGGGAAAAAACTGTGCGGGATTCTGACAGAGATGGATACGGAGATCAACTCCATCAACTATGTGGTGATCGGGATCGGAATCAATGTGAACCAGGAGCAGTTTCCGGAGGAGATCCGGGAGACGGCAGGATCGCTTTATCTGGAGCTGGGGAAAAGGATTCCCAGAGCAGAGCTGGCGGCGGGGGTGCTGGAAGAACTGGAACGGCTCTATGAGACGTTTCTGCAGACCGAAGACCTGTCGGCGCTGTATGAGGAATATAATGGGTTCTGCGTCCATTCCGGCCAGGAGGTCCGCGTGACGATGCCCCTGAAGGACCTGGAGGTGTGCAGGGGCATTGCGGAGGGGATCAATGAAAAAGGAGAGCTGGCGGTCCGGAAGGCGGACGGAAGCGTGGAATACGTCTACGCCGGCGAGGTATCCGTGCGCGGACGGTATGGATATGTATAGAGGTGGAAACGATGTATGAAGAACGGGTGGTGCTCTGCGGCGCCAGCGCCTACGAACAGAAATATTATCTGAATGAGGATTTTCAGAATCTGCCGTCCCAGATCCAGGATGAGCTGAAGATCATGTGCGTCCTTTTTACAGAAGACGTGGGAGGCGTGCTGACTCTGGTGTATGACGAGGAGGGAACGCTCCTTCTGGAGGTGTCCAGAGACGAGGGGGACCTGCTCTATGACGAGATCGGGAGCGAGTGGAAGATCCGGCAGATACAAAGAGAAAAATCGGACCTTCTGCAGGCGCTGGAAATGTATTATCGGGTATTTTTCCTGAAAGAGGGCTGAGCATGGTACGGACGTTGAAGATCGGGGATGTGGTCCTGAAGAACAATCTGATCCTTGCACCCATGGCAGGCGTGACAGACCTGCCATTTCGTCTGCTTTGCCGGGAACAGGGGGCAGGGCTTCTGTGTATGGAGATGGTGAGTGCCAAAGCGATCAGTTACGGAAATAAAAACACCGAATCGCTGCTGGCCATAGACAGGCGGGAGCCTCCCGTTTCCCTGCAGCTCTTCGGGTCGGATCCGGATATCATCAGCGAGATGGCGAAGAGAATCGAGGAGCGGCCCTTTTCCATCCTGGACATCAACATGGGCTGTCCGGTCCCCAAAGTGGCGGGCAACGGGGAAGGTTCGGCGCTTATGAAGGACCCGGCGCAGGTGGAACAGATCGTGTCAAAAACCGTGAAGGCCATACAAAAACCGGTGACGGTGAAGATTCGGAAAGGCTTTGACGAAGGGCATGTGAACGCGGTGGAGATCGCCAGGATCGCGGAAGCGTCCGGCGCGGCCGCCATTGCCGTCCATGGGCGGACCAGAGAGCAGTATTATCAGGGAAAAGCCGACTGGGATATCATCCGTCAGGTAAAGGAGGCGGTCCGGATTCCGGTCATCGGAAACGGTGATGTAGTGTCGCCGGAATCCGCAGAGCGGATGCTGAAAGAGACCGGGTGTGACGGCGTTATGATCGGCAGGGGCGCGCAGGGAAATCCCTGGATCTTCCGGCAGATTCTCGGTCGGATGGAGACCGGGCAGGAACCGGCGCCGCCGTCGCTTTCGGAGGTGAAGGAGATGATCCTGCGCCACGCCAGGATGCTGGTGGAATACAAAGGAACTTATACCGGGATCCGGGAGATGCGGAAGCATACGGCCTGGTATACGGCGGGCTTCCCCCATTCGGCAAAACTCAGAGCCAGGGTGAACGAAGTGAAAAGTCTGGACGAACTGGAGGATTTAATCCGGAGACTCTGACATATACTGAAAGAGAGAAGAACGATACAGGGTGCTGCGGATGGGACTGCTTGGAAGGCTTCTTGCGCGGTTTCGCAGAAAGGAACCGGCGCAGGAGACCGAAAAAAAAGAAGAGAAAAAAAACTTTTCTTCCTATATGAGGGAAAGCCCGAAGATCCTTGCATATTTCCGAAGGGAGCGGGGGATCTCGAAGCGGGAGCTGGAGCTGGTCCTTGTGGACAACGAGGATCGTCCGGCCTATCAGATCGCACAGATCGCGGAGTATCTGATGCCGGATCTGAATCTTTTTTATATCGCCACCGGAAGGCCGGACGCCTTTGAAGATCTGGCAGAAGAGGCCATGGAGGAGTACGGGCTTTTGCTGACGCTTTTGACGGATGCGGGCGGACAGCTGCCGGGAAATCTGGTGCTGGATACCAATGAGTGGGAAAAGCATCTTGACATTATGTCATCATTACGTTATAATACCATGATTATGTGAGGGGTTGCTGCCCTGCGGGATTTCTCCGTCTGACGGGCAGTCGCTCAGGAATACCATGGGCAGTAAAAATGGATTGGAAGGTGTAGAGGATGGCAGAGAAAAAAAATATTATGACCTATGAAGGGTTAAAGAAACTGGAAGACGAGCTTCAGGATCTGAAGGTGGTTCAGAGAAGAGAGATTGCACAGAAGATCAAGGAAGCCAGAGAACAGGGGGATCTGTCCGAGAACGCGGAGTATGATGCGGCAATGGACGAACAGCGGGACATCGAGGCGAGAATCGAACAGATTGAGAAGATTCTGAAGAACGCGGAGGTCGTTCTGGAAGAGGAGATCGATCTGAACAGGATCAGTATCGGCTGCGTAGTCCGTGTCCTGGACATTGAATATGATGAAGAGGAAGAATATAAGCTGGTCGGCTCCTCAGAGGCAAGCAGCCTCCAGAATAAAGTATCCAATGAGTCGCCGATCGGCAAGGCGCTGCTGGGCGCGCAGGTTGGAGACGTGGTAGAAGTAGAAGCGCCGGCAGGAGTCGTGCAGTACAAGGTGCTCAGCATACAGAGAGCAAGCTAAGGAGTGAAGGAAAGTGGCAGAGGCAAAGAAGGTACAGGAACAGGATCTGAATCAGCTGTTGAAGGTGCGCCGGGAGAAGCTCTCGGAGCTTCAGTCAGCGGGAAAGGACCCCTTTCAGATCACGAAATATGATGTGACCCACCACAGCAGGGATATCAAGGAGAACTATGACGCGCTGGAAGGACAGACGGTCCGCGTAGCCGGGCGTGTCATGCAGAAGCGCGTGATGGGGAAGGCGTCCTTCTGTAATGTCCAGGACCTGAAGGGAAATATCCAGTCTTATGTGGCAAGAGACAGCATAGGGGAAGAATCGTATAAGGATTTTAAGAAATATGACATCGGCGATATTGTGGGGATCGAGGGAGAGGTTTTCCGGACAAAGACCGGGGAGATCTCGATCCATGCGGCCTCGGTGACGCTTCTGTCCAAAAGTCTCCAGATCCTTCCTGAGAAATATCATGGGCTGACTAACACGGATCTGAGATACCGTCAGAGATATACGGATCTGATCATGAATGAAGAAGTGAAGGATACGTTCGTGAAACGTTCAAAGATCATCAGCGCCATCCGCCGCTACCTGGACGGACAGGGATTCATGGAGGTGGAGACGCCCATGCTGGTGTCCAACGCCGGCGGCGCGGCGGCCCGTCCTTTCGAGACCCACTACAACGCGCTGGATGAAGATGTGAAGCTCCGGATTTCGCTGGAGCTGTATCTGAAGCGGCTGATCGTGGGCGGTATGGAGCGCGTGTACGAGATCGGGAGAGTATTCCGGAATGAGGGTGTGGATACGAGACACAATCCGGAATTTACCCTGATGGAGCTGTATCAGGCATATACCGATTACCATGGCATGATGGACCTGACGGAAAATATGTACCGTTATGTGGCGCAGGAAGTGCTGGGCACTACGGAAGTACCCTACGGCGACCAGATCATCGACCTTGGAAAGCCCTTTGAGCGCCTGACCATGGTGGACGCGGTGAAGAAATACGCAGGCGTGGATTTTGACCAGGTGGCAGATACGGAAGCGGCGAAGAAGCTGGCGGACGAGCATCAGATCGAGTACGAAAAGCGTCATACAAAAGGCGATATCTTAAGCCTGTTCTTTGAGGAATTCTGCGAGGAGAAGCTGATCCAGCCCACGTTCATCATGGATCATCCCATCGAGATCTCTCCGCTGACCAAGAAGAAGCCGGACAAGCCGGATTATGTGGAGCGCTTTGAGCTGTTCATCACCGGCCGGGAGATGGCGAATGCCTACTCCGAACTGAACGACCCCATCGACCAGAGAGAGCGGTTCAAGGCACAGGAAGCGGCGCTGGCAGCAGGTGATGAGGAGGCCAATACGACGGATGAGGACTTCCTGAACGCGCTGGAGATCGGCATGCCGCCCACCGGCGGAATCGGATATGGCATCGACCGGCTTGTTATGCTTTTAACAAACTCGCCGGCGATCCGGGACGTGCTGCTGTTCCCCACGATGAAAAGCATTGATAAGTAAAAGTGGCTGAAAAGCCCGGAAATAAAGGAAAGTTTGATGCTTCCAAGCTTTTGGGATGTCGGTTTTATCTCAAATTTATCTCAATTCAGTTAAATTTTCAAAGAAAAAGCCTTTGTTACTGTGAGAGTGACAAGGGCTTTGTACTATTATAATTTTTCTTTTGCAATTCTTTTTAATTCCTGAATGATGTATTTAAATGATTAACTCAACTTTCCCAGCAGATATTTTCAAACAAAGCCTGTATAAATGCTGCCTG
>CAJUAA010000007.1 GCA_910584205.1 uncultured Lachnospiraceae bacterium | reverse complement strand
TATGCAGATGTTAATTGGGCATGGTCAAGTACCCACCATCATGCCAGAAGCCTCGTAAAAATAATGATTTGTTATGTGTACAGATTTAAAAATAGTTTCAAAAGCAACAATTAAGCAGAGGGGAGTCGAAATATGCGGAAAACAAATGAAAAATGGAAAGTATTTAACGAAATTTTGTTTTGGCTGAGCATAGAGGGCTTCCTCCTCTACGGCGTTGCCATGGAGCTGATCGAGTATCCGGGGCTGTTGTTTACATACCCATATCTGTTTCTGATGCTTCTGGCGGGAGTCCGGATCTGCATGCAGGGGAACGACTGGAAAGAATGGTTATTTATTTTAAGTATGGGTGTGATTGCGCTGCTCAGTTACCGAAGTACTGGTGACCGCACGGTGCTGGCGATTAGCCTTTTGATCTGCTGTGTGAAGGACATCAGATTGGAACGGCTGCTGAAGCTGGATCTGGGAGTACGAATCGGCACGGCGATGCTGTATATTTTCCTCCCATTTACCGGCGCTATTGCCAATCATGTCAATGAGATAATTGGCGGCAGACCCCGAACATTTTTTGGATGGTTCCATCCGAATGGCATGGGGAAAAGTTTGATGATGATCTGTATGGAATGGGCATATGTGCGTCATGGACATTTTCGATGGTATGATTATGCGGGGATGACCGGGCTGGTCGTATTTCTGGATTTGACGGCCAACAGTCGGACGGCGGAACTTCTGATATTGGGAATGCTGTTCCTGGAAGCGGTCAGCGAAATATGGAAGCGGAAAAAGAGAGATATCTATGTGATATGGTCGGGACTTACAGCATCAGCTTTGATCGGAGCAATGCTGCTTCCAGCCTTTGCGGTAACGTTTTTTAAAAGACTTGCAGACGGGATTCTGGAACGGACCGGGACAGTGGGCAGCCGGCTGTATCTTACCTGGGAGTTTGTACAGAACCATGGAATTACGTTGTTTGGCAGTGCCTATACTCCGGGATCTGGTGAATATCTGGACATGCTGTTCGCCAATGTGGTATTTTTGCGGGGGCTTGCTTTCGGACTGATTATAATTGTCCTGTCAATTCTGGCAGTCCGGTATGCGTATCGGGAGCGGGATGAGAGGTATCTTCTGCTGTTGTTTGTCTTTTTTGCGTATGGAATGATGGAAAGTGAACACTTAAATCCAATTTATGCATTTTTCCCGGTTCTGCTGGGAATACCTGTATTTAACCAGAGATATGGTAAAAAGATGCAGGAGACAGAGGAAGGATAACACATGTCAGAAAACAGTAAGAAAGCGATTCTGGGTTCAGCAGCGATGCTGTTTTTTCTGTCGCTGTTGAATAAAGGGCTGGGATTTATAAAATCTATGGTGATTGCTTCTTCTTTCGGTGCAAATCTTCAGACGGATGCCTATTACGTGGCGGAAGGACTGATGCAGAATGCACTGCTTCCCATATCGGAGGCGCTGGCAGTATCGTTTCTTCCTATTTACGTTGGAGCGAGGGCGAAAGACCAAAAGGATGCAAAGGTACTTACCAGCAGGACAATGACAGACATTTTCCTGCTGGCTTTTGTGCTGTCAGGGATTCTGTATGCGCTGGCGCCTTTGATTCTGAAAATCATGTTGCCATCCTATGCGCCTGATGAAGTAGAGATGAGCGTGTCCTACTTCCGGATTCTGATCTGGGGAATGTGCTTTTATATGTCTAACCAGCTGCTTCAGAGCCTGCTGAATGCAGAAAAACAGTATGGATATTCTTCTTTTACAGCCATGCTTAACAATTTGATTCTGACTGCAGCAGTATTTTTCCTGGGGAAACGTTATGGATTGTGGACTATGGCGGCGGCCGTTGTGTTTTCTTATGTGGCGCAGTATTTGTTTCTGCAGGTGAAAAGCAGAAAATATGGCAATCTTACATGGAAATATGGTTTTCGGGACTCTAGGATCCGTAAACTTTGTATGCAGGCATTTCCCATATTTTTTGGAAATGCGATCTGTGAACTGAATAATCTGGTAGACAGAAGTCTTTTGTCCGGCATGGAAGAAGGATCAGTGACAGCTGTATCCTATGCGTCAGTTTTGTATCAGTTTGCTTCCAATCTGATCAGCATACCGATGACGACAATTATCTATACAGAACTGGCGGAATCATTTGCAGGGGGCCGTAGGGAAGAAGGTGGGGCAAAGCTGGAAAAAGGCATTCATATCAGCCTGTTTTTCTGTATTCCGATCTCTTTGTTTGTTATGATATCAGCGAGCCTGATTGTACAAATTACTTATGGGAGAGGGGCCTTTGATGCGGAGGCAGTCAGGATGACCACGCAGGGACTTACTTATTATGGACTTTGTTTTCTGGCATACTGCATTAACGCGCTTTTGTTTCGAGCCTGTTATTCTCTCGATGATACTGTGCTTCCCATGAAGGTAGGGCTTGGCACTGTAAGTCTTAATATTGTACTTTCGATCATGTTGTCAAAATTTATGGGACTTCGCGGGATTGTGCTGGCCACAGCTATTGCCAATTCTTTGACGACGGTGATTACCATGACGATTTTTAACCGAACCAAGTTGACGATCCATCTGCGAAGTTTTATCAGACCAGTCCTGGAGATTGCCTTTTCGGCGATTGTGGCAACTGCAGCCTGCGCCGCATGGCTGATGTATGCTCCGGCTGCAAATGGGATTCTTCGGTTTGTTGTTGCAGCTTTTATAGAATTTGGTATTTACGCAATACTTGTGTTATTATGCAGGAATGAGACCGGACTTGAGATCGTATCGCTGCTCTGGTCTGTGGTAAAGAGAAAGCTGTGATTGTGGAAAGGAAGGATGGTTTTGGCAGAAGATAATAAAAAGCTGGTCAGTATCGTTGTACCTGTGTATAATGTGGAAATGTATCTGCCTGCCTGTCTGGATTCACTGATTGGACAGACATATGGAACGATTGAGATTCTGCTGGTGGATGACGGCTCTACTGATGAGAGCGGAAAAATCTGTGATGCGTATGCTGCAAAAGACAACCGGATCAGGGTATGCCATAAAAAGAATCAGGGAGTATCGTCTGCGCGGAATACCGGGATTGAGATGGCGGGGGGAGAATATCTGATATTTGTGGATCCAGATGACTGTGTGCACAGACAGATGGTGGAACTGTATGTGAGTTGTATAGGAAAAACAGGGACATTGCTGTGTGACATTACAGTTCGTATGGATGAGCTGAAAAGCTGTTATGACAGGGCAGATGAGGGTAAGATGGAAGAGGTTCCATATGAAAACTTTATGCAGCTGTTTTACAGGGATTATATCAATCCCCCGTTTAACAAATTTTATAAAACCGAACTTATAAAAGAGAATAATATTCGTTTCCCGGAAAATATGAGTCTGGGCGA
This sequence comes from uncultured Lachnospiraceae bacterium, assembly GCA_910584205.1. Lineage (GTDB taxonomy): Bacteria > Bacillota > Clostridia > Lachnospirales > Lachnospiraceae > Hominiventricola. The sequence goes on along the minus strand of CAJUAA010000007.1, from coordinate 123,620 downwards.
AGACTTATTATTTAATCTGGATTATTTCCGTCATGCGGATCGTGTCTGCCGGATTATTCATATTCCTTTATATTATTATCGAAACGACCGTATCGGAAGTCTGAGTAATTCTTACAGAAAGGATCTTTTTGAGCTGCAGTTGAACATGTTCGGTTCTTTAAAGGAATTTTTGGAAGAGACAAACGTATGGAATGAAAAAAATGCAGAGATTTATTACCGTATGTACTGGGATCGGCTGTATTTAACTGCAAGGATGTGCAGAGCCTATGAAAAAGAGCACCCGGAGGAGCGGCGTCTGCCGGAACTGCTTAAGGATCCCGTCTGGAAGGAGGTGTGGGAGGAATGCAGAAAGAGAGGACAGATCACCTGGAAAAGAAGAATCAAAGCAGCAAGTCTGAACCTGTGGAGAGTACTCAAATAGACGAGATACTTTTTTCGGCTGTTGTACCTGTCTATAATGTAGAATCCTATCTGGAAAAATGTGTAGATTCTCTTATCAGGCAGGAGAATATGGATGGAAAGCTTGAGATCCTGTTGATTGACGATGGAAGTCAGGATCAGAGCGGCCGGATGTGTGATCAGCTTGCAGAAAGGTATCCACAGATAAAGGTGTATCATAAAAAAAACGGAGGGCTGTCATCGGCCAGAAATGCGGGGATCGAACAGGCGGCCGGTCAGTATGTGTTTTTTGTGGATTCCGATGACTATGTGGATACAGGATTATGTAAGAGATTATGCAGAGCTCTTGAAAAATATGGAGAGATAGATGCGATCTGTTTTGACGGAATGGAAGAGAATAAAGATCAAAAAAAAGGAATTCGGAGGATTCCTCTGAAAACGGAAAGATGTATAGAAAATGGAAAGGACTATTTACTGGAACACTATAAAACAAGAAACTTAAACGTGGAAGCCTGGCTGTATAGTTACCGAAAAAAGTTTCTTCAGGAACATGGTCTGTATTTTCGGGAAGGAAGGCTGCATGAGGATGTGGAATTTACCCCACGGGCCATGCTCGCCTGCAGAAGGATCGTGGAAGTTCCGGACAGATTGTATCATTATGTAGTCCGGGAGGATTCTATCACTACTCAGAAAAATAAGGAAAAAAATATTCGGGATTTGTTTGCGACTCTAAAAGAACAGTGTGAAATAGCAGAGCAGCAGGAACCGGAGTTGGAAAAGTGGATGAAAAATGCCATACTGAATTCTTATTTGAATATGGTGCAGTATGCCAGAATGTATCGGCCGGAGTATCGAAAGCTGTTAGACAGGCGTTTCCTGTCTGGGAAGGCGGCTACAAACTGGGACCGGTTTCGGGTGCTGCTCTGTCAGATAGATGTTCGGTTGTATTGTCTGGTAAATGACTGTTATAAGAATATCCCTAGAAGAATCCATGGTGTTTTGACGAAGTAATGATATAATTAAGGGTGGAAAATGTTCAATAAAATATGGAATAAATTCAGATATAATCGTTTTATCGGAAATACCAACTGGTTGCTTTTTCAGAATATTTACTCCATGATGCTGTCTTTGGTTGTAGGAGCGTTGACTGCCAGATACCTGGAACCGGCCAATTATGGACTGATTGGATATGGAACATCTCTGGTCAATCTGTTTACCGCCATTAGTCAGTTGGGACTGGACAGCATTATTATGAACGAGATGGTGATATATCCAGAACAAAAAGGAAAGATTATGGGAACGGCGCTCTGTATGCGGGTGGCGGCGTCCTGTGTGAGTTTTGGATGCGTGTTGGTGCTTGTAGCGATGTTGGAGCCGGGCAATTATGTGCTGTGGGTCATCACAGCTCTGCAGGCGTTCGCTATTGTCTGCAGAGTGTATGAGCTTTTGAATGAATGGTTCCTCTCAGAGCTGAAGTCCAAATATTATGTGATTGCCAATATCTGTGGTCAGACGGTAGTATCCATATGGAAGGTGTTCCTGATGATTCTTGGGGCTTCCGTACTCTGGTTCGGCGCATCAACGACGATTCAAGCGCTGGTGTGCGGCGGAATCGTAGCTGTCATCTTTGGAATAAGTAAAAATTTTAAGCTGGAATTTTCCATGGATACTGCCGGAAGGCTGTTTGAAAAAGGGAAACATTATGTGCTGGCCGGACTGGCAATCGCACTGTATACACAGATGGATAAAGTCATGCTGGGAAAAATGATGGGAGAGACAGAGGTTGGATTTTACACAGCGGCCATGACCATCGCCATGCTGTGGGAATTTATTCCGCAGGCGATTATAAACTCTTCCAGGGTGCTGATTCTGGAAAAGAAAAACCATGATGAACAGGCATATCGGAAAGAACTGCAGCTGCTGTTTTTCGGGATCAGTGCCATGGGAATACTGGTCGGAGCAGTGGTGCAGATCTTTGGCGGTCTGGCGGTATACATTCTGTACGGGGCCAAATATATGTCGGCGGTTCCGGCATTAAAGCTGTTGATCTGGTCCACCATGTTTGCCATGATCGGTGTAGCAAGAAATATATGGAGTGTGGCTGAAGACAAAAACAGATATTCTAAAAATTATACCATCTGCGGCGGGATTTTTAATCTGGTTTTTAATGCATTGACCATTCCGATATGGGGAATCTTTGGGGCAGCAGTCAGCACCTTGGGGGCGCAGGTTGTTGTGGCGCTGATCTCTCCGCTTTTCTGGAAGGATACCAGACCATTTGTGACTTTTTATCTGGAATCATGGAAAACCGGCTGTTTTTTTCTGCGTTCCATGAGAGAAAAATAATCAGCGTACCAATTTCAGAATTCTTCCTTTCAATATCATCAAACGGTGAGAATACCAGGAACGCAGGCTCCGATTTGCAGGGATAATGGTCCATTCGTCAGGAAAACAGTCAACAGGCATATAAGAGGTACCACTGGGATAGACTGAAGGCCGGATTATGTGTTTGCCTGGTGTATTATTGAGAAGGCCAGCCATGGCAGAAAAGGAGCTGTTGCAGACGATCAGGTCAGACAACAGTGACATGCTGCACATGTCTTCTACCAGGGATCCCCGCATGTCCTGACAGGGATATTTTTTCATGAACCGATTGACCACTCCACCGAATTTTGGTTGGTAATCATAAAAAGGAAGGAAGATTACCTGATCTCGTCCATATTTTTGAAGTATGTATTCAGCGGCCCGAAACCAGTAGGAACTGTGCAGTAAAAATCCCTGTTTTAGATAATCATCACCAACACGGAAATGAACGGCTACCAGTCGTTTGCCAGGATGTGCTTCCTGAATATTCCGAATTTTTCCACGGCAGGAACGGAGGATGTCCTCAGAAAAGGCAAACCATTGACGTACTTCCGACAGATGGTCTTTAAAGTACAGACAGGAAATAAAATGTCCTTTCATATAGGTGTTGTCGGAGACTTTAAGTGTATCTTTGGAAAAGACACAGTTGGATTCAGGAGTGATGGTTTCTCTCCATATTTTATCTACGGCGGCGGGAAGACTGGGGAGAAGTTCGTGTCTGGTCTGAGGGAATATTGTATATACTTCACATCCATATCGGGAATCGCTGTCATTAATTCGGGTATTTTCAGTACGGACAAACCGAAATTCGTATCCTTTTTGCAGGGCGATGGTTTTTACGGATGCATAGGCGAACATCTGATTTCCAAGCTGGTCCGACAAATCTGCTACTAACATGAATGCTACCTTTCTTATGCAATAATACAGGGACGCATTTATTATAACGCAGGTACAGGGATAACTGCAACTGCAATTATTGCAAATTGTGAAAACAGATGATACAATAGTACAAATTATCAGAATGGAGAATATTGACAGGAAGAAAAATGGAAAAGCAATATGGTGTACCGGTTGCAGTGATCGTATTTAATCGTGTGGCGTTGGCAGAAAGGATACTGAGATGTTTGGAACAGATTAAACCGGAAAAGCTGTTCATTATATCAGACGGTCCCCGAGAACGATTGATTGGGGAAGAAGAAAAGGTAGCACAGGTGAGAGCTTTATTTCAGAAGGTATCTTGGCCCTGCGAGATATACAGGAATTATTCAGAAAAAAATATGGGCTGTGACTTCAGAGTGCCCACAGGGGTGGATTGGGTATTCGAGCATGTAGAACAGGCAATTATATTAGAAGATGACTGTATTCCTTCTCTGGATTTTTTTCAGTATGCAGAGGACATGCTGAAAAAATATCAGGAAGATCCTCGGATTATGATGGTTTCTGGTTCAAACCTGGCAATCGGATATGAAATCAAAAACAGCTGTTGTTTTACGGCAAGGGTATATACTTGGGGCTGGGCGACATGGAGAAGGGCATGGCGGTACTATTGCGATGGTCGTTCGGAATGGGATCGGATCCAGAAGGATGGAACGTTGGCGAAGATTTATTCGTTGCGGACAAGGTACTATGTGAAACGGGAATTGAATTATTATTTCGATAAAGGGAAATGCCCATGGGATTATCTATGGTGGATCTCCTGTATGGGTAGAGGCGGGCTGTGTACGGTCCCGAAAGTAAATCTGATTACAAATGAAGGATTTGGAGAGAACGCCACACATACACAAAATAGAGGAGGATATACAGGAGAGAGTTACCCTATGGATTTTCCATTAGTTTTTCCGGAAAAGGTAGAACGGGACAAAATGTTTGATCGTTATGACAGCGATTTAAATCCTCCATGGATCATAGTGCGTGCATATCGGAAAATATTCAGATGTGTGAAAAAGTTTATAAAACTGCAAACGGAAGAAAACAATACGATATAGTTATATTGGGGCAATGCTTGTAAAATAAAGTCAAAGGTGATAAACTATTACAGAATATGGACCAGTTACCATCGTTAGGAGCAGCCGATGTTTAAAAATAAAAGCAAAAAACTTATATACAGGATTATACTGCTGATGATGGTCGACGCCATGATCATCACCATGGCGGGGCCGCTGGCGATTTACATGCGTTACAATCTTTTCTTTGAACCGCAGGCGATCATATTTATAGAAAATATTTTTCGGTATCTTCCGGCGAATCTCCTTGTAACGATCCTGATCTTCTGGATGTGCAGGCTCTATCAGGGCATATGGAAATATGCCAGCGCCTCGGATCTGGTAAATATTCTGACCGGGTGCCTTCTGTCTGCAGTGACCCAGTGGATCGGTATGAGCGTGGCGGGACTGGCTTTTCCGCGGAGTTATCCGTTCATGTACTGCGCGATCCTGGCGGGGGGGATCTCGGTATTCCGTTTTACGTACCGGATTCTGGGCTATGTTCAGTCCAGACGGGAAGGGATGCTGCGGACCGGAAAGAAAAATACCATGATCGTCGGCGCCGGCGAAGCGGGCTATACGCTTCTGAAGGAACTGCAGAACAGCCGTTTTGTGGAACAGAATGTATGCTGCCTTGTGGATGACGATCCGGGAAAAAGGGGAAAATACCTGCGGGGCGTCCAGGTGGCGGGAAACCGGCAGGATATCTGCCGTCTGGCGGAAGAATATGATATCGACGAGATCATGATTGCCATGCCGTCCGCGACGCATGGGATGATCCAGGAGATTCTGGATATCTGCAGTCAGACCAGCTGCAAGCTGAAGGTGCTTCCGGGCATTTATCAGCTGGTGAACGGAGAGGTCAGTGTGTCCAAGCTCCGCAATGTGGAGATCGAAGATCTGCTGGGAAGAGAGCCGGTGGATACGCAGATCGACAGCATCATGGATTACGTGTCCGGTAAAACGGTGCTGGTGACCGGCGGAGGCGGATCCATTGGAAGCGAGCTGTGCCGTCAGATTGCAAGGCATGAGCCGAAGCGGCTTGTGATATTTGATATTTATGAAAATAACGCCTATGAGATTCAGCAGGAATTGAAAAGGGATTATCCGCAGCTGGATCTGGTGGTGCTCATCGGTTCTGTGAGAAATACCCATCGGATTCACAATATTTTTGAACGGTATCGTCCGGATATCGTCTATCACGCGGCGGCTCACAAGCATGTTCCGCTGATGGAGGACAGCCCCAACGAGGCGATCAAGAACAATGTGCTGGGGACGTATAAGACGGCGCAGGCGGCGGACCGGTTCCATGTATCCCGCTTTGTGCTGATCTCCACGGACAAGGCGGTCAATCCGACCAATATTATGGGAGCCTCCAAACGGCTCTGTGAGATGGTGATTCAGATGATGAACCATCAGTCGGAGACGGAATTTGTGGCAGTGCGTTTTGGAAATGTGCTGGGGAGCAACGGAAGCGTGATCCCGTTGTTTAAAAAACAGATTGAAGAAGGCGGCCCTGTGACCGTGACCCATCCGGATATCATCCGGTATTTCATGACGATACCGGAAGCGGTTTCGCTGGTTCTGCAGGCGGGCGCCCAGGCAAAGGGCGGAGAAATCTTCGTTCTGGATATGGGAAAACCGGTGAAGATTCTGGATTTGGCGCTGAACCTGATCCGTCTTTCCGGCTATAAACCGTATGAAGACATTGACATTCAGTTTACCGGGCTTCGGCCGGGAGAAAAGCTGTACGAGGAGCTTCTGATGAGCGAGGAGGGCCTGCAGAGTACGGAAAACGAGCTGATCCATATCGGAAAGCCCATCGAATTTGATGAAGATCAGTTCCGCCATCAGCTGGAGGAACTGGATGAATGGTCCAGACAGGACCGCCCTGATATTAAGGAAAAAGTAATGGATATCGTTCCTACTTATCATATGGAAGAAAACAAAGTGGAAGAGAGGCATATGTAATGGCGCACATTTATCTGTCCTCTCCGCATATGAGTGCGGAAGGCTACGAGCAGGAGTATGTGAAAGAAGCGTTTGATACCAACTGGATCGCGCCTCTTGGAAAAAACGTAAATGAGTTTGAGAAAGAGCTGGCGTCGTACGTCGGCGCAGAGGACGCCGCCGCACTGTCGGCAGGGACGGCGGCGATCCATCTGGCCCTGAAAGCGGTTGGGGTGAAGGAAGGGGACGTTGTCTTCTGCCAGGACCTGACGTTTTCGGCCACGGCGAATCCCATCGTTTATGAGAAGGCGGTACCGGTATTTATTGACAGTGACCGTGAGACATGGAATATGTCTCCGGAGGCGCTGGAAAGAGCTTTTGAAACATATCCGAAGGTGAAGGCGGTGATGCCGGTGCATCTCTATGGGCTGCCAGCCAATATGGAACGGATCATGGACATCTGCCGCAGGCACGGGGTTCCGGTGATCGAGGATGCGGCAGAGAGCCTGGGCTCATATTATCATGGGCAGCATACGGGAACGTTCGGCGACTACGGCGTATTTTCCTTTAACGGAAATAAGATCATTACCACCTCCGGCGGCGGTATGCTGGTGTGCAGTCTGGAGGAAGAGCAGGCGAAGGAGCGGATCCGCAAAGTGCGTTTCTGGGCGACGCAGGCAAGAGAATCCGCCCGCCATTATGAACACAAGGAGATTGGGTATAATTATCGTATGAGCAACATTGTTGCAGGCATCGGCAGAGGGCAGCTGAAGGTTCTGGAGCAGAGAGTGGAGCAGAAGCGGAATATTTTTGCATATTATAAAGAACATCTGGGAGACCTGAAGGGAATCACCTTTATGCCGCTGCATGAAGGGGAGCGGGCAAACTGCTGGCTCAGTGTGATCCTGATCGAACCGGACGGTCCGGTGAGGCCGCTGGATGTGATGATTGCACTGGAAAAAGGCGATATTGAAAGCCGGCCGGTATGGAAACCCATGCATCTGCAGCCGGTATTTGCGGGATATGACTATGTCGACAATGGAGCCGTGGGAACCGACCTGTTCCGTCGGGGCGTATGCCTGCCCAGCGATACGAAGCTGACAGAAGAAGATCTGGAGAGGATCTGCGGGATTATAAGAGGATTGTGGAAATAGATGAAACAGGGAATTTATGCTGGATGCGTGAAACGGGAGCTGGATGTGCTGCTGTCGGCGGCCGCCCTGATCATTCTCAGCCCGGTGATGGCCGTGACTGCGCTTCAGGTGCGGAAAAAGCTTGGAAGCCCGGTGCTCTTTACTCAGCTGCGTCCGGGAAAGGGCGAGAAAATATTTAAGATGTATAAGTTTCGTACCATGACGGATGAGCGGGACGAGAATGGCAGGCTTCTTCCGGATGAAGTCCGTCTGACAGAATTCGGAAAGTTTTTAAGGGACAGCAGCCTGGATGAACTGCCGGAGCTGTTCAATATCCTGAAGGGAGATATGAGTATCGTCGGTCCGAGACCGCAGCTTGTCCGGGATATGGTATTTATGACCAGGGAACAGAGGCGGCGCCACAGGGTTGCCCAGGGGCTTACGGGCCTTGCACAGGTCAACGGACGGAACAATATTTCCTGGGAGGACAAGCTTGCCTATGACCAGCGTTATGTAAAACAGATTACGTTTCTGGGAGACCTGCGGATTCTTCTGCAGACGGTGGGCAATGTATTGAAGAAGGAAGATATTAATACGGACGGCATGGCAACCGCGGAAGATTTCGGTGATTATCTTCTGCGAACCGGGCAGGTAGATCAGGAGACCTACGACAGGAAGCAGAGAATTGCCGAGAAGATCTGCAGGAAAAACAGCTGAAGGGAAGGGACAGATGAATCAGGAGTGGGAGTATTATAATCATGCACTTATTCCGACCACGGCTCCGCATGTGACACCGGACGTCTCCTGGATGAAGGACAGAAAGAAATGGCGGGAGCTGGCAGGCGGGAGGTATCCGCTGTTTGCAAGATGGACTACAGATTTTGACTGTCAGGAAGAGACGGAGTGGTGGTGTCTGGTAAAGGATACGCCATTTGATATCATGTCTTTAAAGTCGAATCGGCGGAGTTTGATCACGCGCGGTCTGAAAAGGGTAGATGTGAAAGTGATTGTGCCGGCAGAGTATGCAGTACAGATGGCAAATATATTGATAAAGGCATGGAAGTCGTATGATGAGTCCTACGAAGAGGGCAATGACAGGAACGAACTGGAAGAAGAGTTTGGCCGGATCACCGAAGAGCATCTGGGAAATTCAGAATATCTGGGGGCATTTTTGAAAGATACGGACACAATGATCGGATACAGTATTTACAATCTGTATGATGACTGGGTTGAATATTCAGTTGTAAAGACAGATCCGGAATATCTGAATACCCAGGTAAATGCGGCGCTTGCTTACTATGGACTGGAACGATATATGAAACCTGGAATCCGGTATATTTTGGGCGGATGGCGTACGATGGTACATGATACAAACTATCAGGATTATCTGTTGAAGAATTTTGGATACCGCAAAGCTTACTGCAGGCTTCATATACGGTATCAATGGTGGATGAAAATCATGATCCATCTTCTTTATCCTGTTCGAAACATGCTGGAGAAGCATTCTGAAAATAAGCTGATATATAAAATATGGTGTGCCTTGCGGCAAGAGGAAATCCATCGTACATTTGATCAGCCATAAAAAGGAGACAAAAGTATGAACATCTGGTTATTCAACCACTATGCGGTGCCGCCCAGCCTGTACCCGCTGGCGCGTCCGTATCATTTTGCCAGGTATCTGCAGAAGAAGGGACATAAGGTGACCATTTTCGCCGCCAGTTCCGTGCATCTGTCGGATGAAAATCTGATTACGGACGGACGGAACGTAAGCGCCAGACGGATTGACGGAATTCGGTATGTCTTTTTGAAGGCGAGGAATTATGAGGGAAACGGAATCCGGAGGATTTTGAACTTTTTTGACTATACGTTTCGGCTGTTTACGCAGACGGGGCGGTTTAACCGGCCGGATGTGATCATGGCCACGTCGGTTCATCCGCTGACCTGCGTGGCGGGGATTCTGCTTGCAAAAAAATACCGTTGCAGGTGTGTGGTGGAGATCGCGGACCTGTGGCCGCTGACGCTGGTGGAATACGGCGCCATAAAAGAAAAGCAGCTGATCACGAAGCTCCTGTACGGCCTGGAGCACTGGATCTATCAAAAAGCGGATGCGGTTCTCTTTACCATGTACGGCGGAAAACAGTACATTGTGGACCAGGGATGGGACGGTGATGTCTCGCTGGATAAGATATTCTACATCAACAACGGGGTGGATTTAAGCGCGTATCGCCGGCAGGAGCAGGAGGAGCAGTATCCGGATGCGGATCTGGACAGAACGGACACGTTCAAAGTGCTGTACACCGGCTCCATGGGAAAAGCCAACGCCATGTATGATATTCTGGATGCCGCGGACCGTCTGAAGGACCGGGAAGATATACAGTTCCTTCTGTTCGGAGGCGGATATCTGGAGGAAGAACTGAAGGAATACTGCCGGAAAAAGCAGATTACAAACGTGGTTTTCAAGGGAAAGGTGGACAAGAAGTATATCCCGAACATTCTTTCAAAGGGAGATCTGAACATTATGACCGGAATCAGCGATCGGGTCACAGACTACGGGCTGAGCATGAACAAGATGTTTGACTATATGGCGTCCGGCAGGCCGACGGTTTCCAACATCCGGACGAACTTTGACATTCTGGAGGAGAACCGGTGCGGCGTCAGCATAAAGGCGGGAAGCCCGCAGGAGATGGCGGATGCGGTATATGGTTTTTATGAAATGGATCGGGAGCAGTACGAGGAATACTGCAGCCGTGCGTCAGAAGCGGTCAGACAGTATGATTTTAAAAACCTGACGGATGAGCTGGAACGGATTCTGTGCGCGGACAGCGGAATTGAGAGGTAGAAAAGTGAAACAACGGTTACTGGATAAAATCGCAGAAAGAGAGATCACCGTGGGCGTGATCGGCCTTGGCTATGTGGGACTGCCTCTGGCGGTGGAAAAGGCGAAAGCGGGATTTAAGACCATCGGTTTCGACGAGCAGCCGGCTAAAGTGGAGATGGTGAACCAGGGGCACAACTACATTGGCGATGTGGTGGACAAGGACTTGAAGAAGCTGGTGGACGAAGGGCTTTTGTCGGCGACCTCGGATTTTGCCTTTATCAAAGACGTGGATTTTATCGCGATCTGTGTGCCGACGCCTCTGGACATCCATCAGGAGCCGGATTTGAGCTGCGTGCGGGACTCTACCGCCGAGATTGCGAAGCATTTGAAAAAAAATACGATGGTGGTGCTGGAGTCCACCACCTATCCGGGGACGACGGAAGAACTGGTCCGCCCGATTCTGGAGAAGGGTTCCGGCCTTCGGTGCGGGGAGGATTTTTATCTCGGATTTTCACCGGAGCGTGTGGATCCGGGCAACCTGATCTATAAGACAAAAAATACGCCGAAGGTGGTGGGCGGCATCGGCAGGGACGCCACGGAAGTGATCGCGGCCATGTACCGGGCCGTGCTGGAGGGGGATGTAAAAGAAGTCTCTTCTCCGGCCATAGCGGAGATGGAGAAGATTCTGGAAAATACGTACCGGAACATCAACATCGGCCTGATCAACGAGCTTGCCATGCTTTGCAACGAGATGGGCATCAGTATCTGGGAGGTAATCGACGCGGCGAGTACGAAGCCCTACGGATTCCAGCCGTTCTATCCCGGTCCGGGCTTGGGCGGGCACTGTATCCCGCTGGATCCCTACTATCTGTCCTGGAAAGCGAGGGAATACGGGTTTCACACGTCCATGATCGAAAGCTCCATGATGATCAACGACCGGATGCCGGCCTACTGCGTGGAGCGCGCCGGGATGATTCTGAACCGTTTCAGGAAAGCGCTGAACGGTTCCAGGGTGCTGGTGCTGGGAGTGGCCTACAAGCAGGACATCGACGATTACCGGGAGAGTCCGGCGCTGCGCGTGATCGAGGAGCTGGAAAAGACCGGCGCCGAGGTCGTGTATTTTGATCCGTGGGTGCGTCAGTACTGCTATAAGGGAACGACGAGAAGCAGCGAACCGGAACTGAGCCTGGAGCTGGTGGAAAGCGCGGATCTGGTCATGGTTACCGCCGCTCACACCAATGTAGACTATGAATTTGTACAGCAGCATGCAGCGGCGGTATTTGATACAAAAAATGTCATGAAACAGCTGAAGAACAGAGAGAACATCGAGGTACTGTAATGAAATATGCATTGATCGGCTGCGGCCGGATTGCGAAAAATCATGTGAAGGCGGTAAAGGAAAACGGACTGGAATTCACGGCGGTCTGCGATACGGTTCCGGAACAGATGGAACAGATTCTGGCAGACGCCGGGCTTTCGGACGACCGTTCGATTGCGCGGTATACGGATTATCGGAAGATGGTGGAGGAGGTGCGGCCGGAGCTGGTGGGGATCGCCACGGAGAGCGGAGTCCATGCCGAGATCGCGCTGTTCTGCATCGACCATGGGGTAAACTGCATCATCGAGAAGCCCATCGCCATGAGTATGGAGGATGCGGACAAGATCGTCCGCAGAAGCCTGGAGACCGGAGTGAAGGTGTCCGCCTGCCATCAGAACCGGTTTAACCGGGCGGTGCAGGAGACGAGGAAGGCGCTGGAGGCAGGCCGTTTTGGGAAGCTGTCCCACGGCTCGGTCCATGTGCGCTGGAACCGGAACCAGGGCTATTACGACCAGGCACCCTGGAGGGGAAAATGGGCGTCGGACGGCGGGGCGCTGATGAACCAGTGCATCCACGGGATCGACCTGCTGCGCTGGATGTTCGGCGATGAAGTGGACGAGGTGTACGGCGTGACAAGGCAGCAGTTCCATCCGTATCTGGAGGCCGAGGACGTGGGCATGGCAGTGGTGAAGTTCCGAAACGGCGCGGTGGCGACCATTGAGGGGACGACCAATGTGTATCCGCGGAATCTGGAGGAGACGCTGTATATTTTCGGGGAAAACGGAACCGTGAAGCTTGGCGGGACGTCCACGAACAACATTGACGTATGGAATTTTGCGGATGAGACGTCTGCGGACGAGGACAGAAAAGGGCTTCAGGAGGCCACCAGCAATGTGTACGGAAACGGGCACGCCAGCCTCTATGCGGATATGATGGAGGCCATCCGACAGGACAGAAAGCCTTATGTGGACGCAGAGGCCGGGCGGAATGCGCTGGAGCTGGTGCTGGCCGTCTACAAAAGCCAGAAGGAAGGCCGTCCTGTAAAACTGCCGCTGAAGGGTTTTCAAAGTACGGATATGATGGGAGAATTTGATGTTTCAGATATGTGAGCTTTGGGCCAGTGAGCTGATCGGAGACGGGTTTGTCCGGCAGGGGCAGAAGGATTTCCGGATTTATGGAGTATCGGATCCGGAGGAGCCGGAAGGGCATTCGGTCATATTTGTCAAAGGGGACCTGTCGGAAGATTATACAGGGATCTCAAACAGCATCTTCATTACCAGGCAGGACTGTCTGCTGTCGCTTAACAGCTCCTGCGTACAGCTGAAAAGCGACGCGCCGAAAAATCTGTATGGAGATGTGCTGAACCGCATCTGTGAGCGGCTGCCAAAGGCGGAGTATGAGCTGGTGAACGGAAGCTATATCAGCCGGGATGTGCGGATGGGCGAAAATGTGAACGTCGGGCCGTTCTGTGTGATCGGCCGGGATGTGGCCATCGGAGACCGGTGCGAGATCGGCGCCGGCACGGTCATCAGGGACCATGTCCGCATCGGAAATGACGTGATCATCAAGGAGCACTGCGTCATCGGGACGGAGGACGCGGATATCTACCGTCCCAAAAGCGGCGCGTGCCGGACGCTGCCGCATCTGGCGGGAACCGTCATAGAGGACGGCTGCCTTCTTCTGGCGGGAGCGGTGCTGGCGGCGGGAGATACCAGGACTACCGTACTGGGAAAAGGGTCCATGATTGGTATGGTGGGCGATGTGGGGCATAACTGCAGAATCGGCGAAGAGACGCTCATCAGCGGGAAGGCCAGCATCTCCGGACACTGCCGGGTGGGAGTACATACGTATGTGGCACCCATGGCCGTGACCACAAACCGGGTCTGCGTGGGAGACGGAGCGTATCTGGGCCTTGGAGCGGTGGCGATCAGAGACGTGCCGGAGGGAGAGAAGCAGTTCGGCAATCCCGCGAGGAAAGTGCTGGAAAGCAGAAAGTCATAGAGAAACCGCAGGAAAAGAGGAAAAGGAGACATCATGGTTCGGAATATTCTGGAATATCTGGAGACAAGCGCGCGGTCCTGCCCCGAAAAGGCAGCCTTTGAGGATCTGGAAAACAGTTATGCCTACGGACAGGTGCTGGAAAACGCCAAAAGGATCGGCAGCGCCCTGCTTCCGAAGCTTGCAGGGAATCAGCCGGTGCCGGTCCTGATGGAAAAGGAAGCCCGGACATTGAATGTATTTATGGGAGCAGTCTGCGCGGGCTGCTTTTATACGTTGGTGGAACCGGAACAGCCGGCGGAACGGATCCGGATGATTCTCGGGACGCTGGAGGCCCGGCTGCTGGTGACCACGCGGACGCTGGCGGAGCAGCTGGATCTGTCCGGTTTTGACGGGGAGGTGCTTCTGGCGGAGGAGCTGCTGGAGCATGAGATCGATGAGGAAGGGCTGGCGGCCAGACGAAAGGGTTTCTGCGATACGGATCCGCTGTATGCGATCTTTACCTCGGGTTCCACGGGCGTCCCCAAGGGAGTTGTGGTCTGCCACCGCTCTGTGATTGATTTTACGGAATATTTTACGGAACTGTTCGGGTTTGAACGGGAGGATGTCATAGGCGGACAGGCCCCCTTTGATTTTGACGTGTCCGTAAAGGACATCTATCCGGCGCTGAAGACAGGCGCCACGCTGGAAGTGATTCCTAAAAAATTTTTCAGTGTACCGAAGAAACTTCTGGATTTCCTGGATGACAGGAAAGTGACCAGCCTGACCTGGGCAGTTTCGGCGCTGTGCATCATTTCCATGCTGAAAGGATTCCGGTACAAGGTGCCGGGAAGCATCCGCCGGGTCATGTTCAGCGGAGAGGTGATGCCGGTCAAGCATCTGAACTACTGGAGGCAGTACGTGCCGGAGGCACTTTATGTAAATCTGTATGGTCCCACGGAGATTACCTGCAACTGTACGTATTATGTGATCGGCCGGGAACGGGCCTTTGCCGAGGAGGACTCCATCCCCATCGGGGAGGCGTTTCCCAACGAACGGGTCTTTCTGCTGGACGAATCGGACCGGCTGGTGGAGGAACCGGGGAAGCTGGGAGAGATCTGCGTGGCGGGAACCGCGCTGGCGCTTGGATATTACCGGAACCGGGAGAAGACGGACCAGGCATTTGTGCAGAATCCTTTGAATGACCGGTATCCGGAACTGATCTACCGGACCGGGGACCTGGGACGGTATGACGGGCAGGGAGAACTGTATTATGTCACCCGGAAGGATTTTCAGATCAAGCATATGGGACACCGGATCGAGCTGGGAGAGATCGAGACGGCCTTTCAGGCGGTGGAAGGGATTTCCCGGGTCTGCTGCATCTATGATGAGCCGAATACGAAGATCATCGGTTTTTATGTGGGAGAGCCGGACGCAAAAGAGATCATAAGACAGTTGACAGAAAAGCTTCCGAGGTTTATGATTCCCAATATATTCCGGAAGGTGGAGACCATGCCGATCACGAAAAACGGGAAGATCGACCGAAAGACGCTGATGAAGGAATACAAGGAACAGCAGGAGGTAGGAACTGTTGGATGAGAGAAGACTGGAAAACCTGGCGGTGTCTCTGGGGACGCCTTCCTATGTGTTTGATACCGATGTTTTGAAAGCGCGCGCGGCGTGGGTGGCAGAGAGCCTCCGGCCGGCCCGCATCTGCTTTGCCATTAAGGCCAATCCGTTCCTGGTGGGGGCGCTGGACGCCCATGTGGACCGGTATGAGGTGTGTTCGCCGGGAGAATTTCATATCTGTGTGCAGAACGGGCTTCCTATGGACAAGATCGTTCTGTCCGGCGTCAACAAGGAGTATGAGGACGTCCGTTATGCCATGGAACAGGGCGTGGTCCATTATACGGCGGAATCGAAAAGCCAGGCGGCTCTGGTGGACCGGTGCGCGGCGGAGCTGGGGAAGCGGGTGGAGATCCTGCTTCGGGTGACCAGCGGCAACCAGTTCGGCATGAGCGAGGCGGATGTAACGGAACTGATCCGGAAGAGGGCGGAATTTCCGGGCCTTCGGATCACGGGCCTTCAGTATTTTTCGGGGACGCAGAAGAAAGCAGTCAAAAAGATCGCCGCGGAACTTGCGTATATGGAGGGGCTGATCCAGAGGCTGGAAGAGGAAGAAGGATTTACCACCCGGGTGCTGGAGTTCGGTCCGGGTCTGGGGGTGCCGTATTTTACAAAGGACGACCCGGAGGAGGACCGGAAGCTTCTGGCGGAATTTGCGGAGCTGTTCCGGGAGAAGAGGCCTTATGAGATCATCTTTGAAATGGGACGGTTTCTGACGGCGTCCTGCGGTTATTATGTAACCCGGATTGTAGACCAGAAGAAAAATGACGCGGTTAACGTATGCATTGTGGACGGAGGAATCCACCATGTGAATTACTATGGACAGAACATGGCCATGAAGACGCCGGTTCTTTCCTTCTTCCCGCAGCATCCGCTGGAACAGAAGGAGGAGGAATGGACGGTCTATGGTTCTCTGTGCACGGTGGCGGATGTCCTTTTGAAAAAGCTTAGCCTTCCGGACGCCAGAGTGGGCGATTATCTGGTATTTCACAACATCGGGGCCTATTCGGTGACGGAAGGGATCTATCTGTTCTTAAGCCGCAGAATGCCGAAGATCTGGCTGTACAGTGAAGCGGAGGGCGCCCGGCTTCAAAGAGACGGGCTGGAGACATGGACATGGAATACATGGAGAGAGGAATGAAGAGGAGGTATCGAGGATGGAAGCGTTGATGGAAGTGCTGTCGGCGTTAAAGCCGGAGATTGATTTTGAACGGGAAAAGGAACTGATTGATGACGGACTGCTGGAATCCTTTGATGTCATCACGCTCATTGCGGAGATCGAGGAGCAGTTCGGCATTGAGATTCCGGCGGAGGAGATCGTGCCGGAGAATTTTAATTCCGCGGAAGGGATCTGGAATCTGTGCGAGAGGATCAAAGGAGAAGAGTAAGATGCAGTTTCGGGATCTGAAAAAACAGTATGAGGTGCTGAAAGAAGGGATGGACGCCGCCATTGGGCAGGTGCTTACGGAATCCAATTATATCAGCGGCAGACAGGTGGCAGAGCTGGAGGAGACGCTGGCCGCGTATGTGGGTGTCCGGCACTGCATCGCCTGCGCCAACGGGACGGACGCCCTGACGCTGGCGCTCATGGCGTGGGGAATCAGGGAAGGAGACGCGGTCTTTGTACCGGATTTTACGTTCTTTTCCTCGGCGGAGACGGCGGCCTATGAGGGCGCCACGCCGGTGTTTACGGACATTCTGGAGGATACGTTCAATATGGACCCGGACAGTCTGGAGCGTGCGATAAAGGCGGTTCTGGCGGAAGGAAAGCTCACTCCCCGGGCGATTGTCGCCGTGGACCTGTTCGGCCTGCCGGCGGATTACGACCGGATCCGTGAGATTGCGGACCGGTACTGCCTGTACATTCTGGAGGACGCCGCTCAGGGCTTTGGAGGAGAGTACCACGGAAGACGTGCCGGAAGCTTTGGGGATATCTCGACCACATCCTTCTTCCCTGCAAAACCGCTGGGCTGCTACGGGGACGGAGGCGCGGTGTTTACCGACTGCGACGAGTGGGCGGAGCTGATCCGTTCTTATCGGGTGCACGGAAAAGGCAGCGATAAATATGACAATGTGCGGATCGGCATGAATTCCCGTCTGGATACGATTCAGGCGGCGGTCCTGCAGGTAAAATTCCGGGCGTTTACGGAATACGAACTGGCGGATACGGACGCGCTGGCCGCAGAATACGCCAAAGGGCTGAAGGAGTTTGTGAAAATTCCGACAATCCCGGAGGGGCTTGGCTCCGGCTGGGCACAGTACAGCATCCTTTTGAAAAACCGGGAAGAACGGGACGCGGTGCAGGCGCATCTGAAAGAGCACGGCGTGCCTTCCATGATCTACTATCAGCGGGGCATGCATCAGCAGACGGCGTTCCGGGAGTGCTGCCTGTATGGGGAGACGTTTCCGGTGACGACGGATGTGTGCGGCAGAGTGCTGGCGCTGCCGCTGTCTCCGTATCTGACCAGGGAGGACCAGCAGCGGATCATCGGCCTGATCCGTGAAAAGACGGGAGCGGATGCATGAAAATCTTATTGATATCCTATGATTACTGTAAATACGACGGGCGGCTCAGGGAGCTGATCAAGGTGGCAAAGAAGCTGGGGGAGGTTACGTATATCACCCGGGCGTCGGACGGGGAGCGGCCTCTGGAAAAGAGCCATATCCTCTATCAGGACCGGGGATACAGCAGTTTTATCCTCTTTGTCTGTATGCAGGTGCAGAAGCTGGGAAGGCAGGATCTGATCTTTATTGACAACCGCAAAGGAATTCTGCCGGGTTATCTGGCTAAAAAACTGGCCGGCGCAGATTATGTGGTGCAGGACTGCAGGGAATTGTACGACATGAAAAGCGCGGCGGGGATTCCGGGGAAGATCGGCTGCGTCATGGAGCGGATTTTTACAAAACGCGCCGACGTGGTCATTGCCGCCAATGCGTATCGGGCCAGGATCATGGTCAAAATGTTCAATCTGAAAAAAGAGCCGCTGAACTATGAGAATATCCGCCGGCTGGAATATACCTCGGAGGAGAAACGGCGGCAGGTGGAGGCCGAGTGCCGGGAGTTTTTCGCGGAGCCGAAATTCCGGATCGTGTCCACGGCGGGATGCGACATGACCCGGACTACCGGGAAGATGCTGGAGGCGATGAAGGGGCTTGGTTCCGGGTATGAACTTCTGCTCATCGGGGAAAGCGAGGAGGAGGACGAACTGATCGTCCGTGAGACGATCCGAAGACTGGGTCTGACCAATGTAAAAATCCTGCCCAGGATGGATCAGGACCATCTGAAATATTTTATCCGGAACAGCCAGGCCGGCATGGTCACCTACCATCAGCGGGACCTGAACAACCGGTACTGTGCCAGCGGCAAGATATTTGAATTCCTGTTTGAAGGCAAACCGGTGGTGACGTCCACCAATCCGCCGCTGAAGGATTTTTGTGAAAAATACAAAGTGGGACAGGCGTCGGACGATTATGAGCAGGCGGTCCGCATGCTGGCCGGGCAGTATGACCGGTGGCAGAACTGTGTGGAGCGGTTTGTCAGCCGTGTGCATGTGGAGCAGAACAATCAGAAGCTGGCGGAGCAGATCCGTAAGCAATTAGAGGAACAGAAACGATGAAAAAAGTAATGCTTGTATTTGGGACCAGGCCGGAGGCCATCAAGATGTGCCCGCTGGTCAATGAGCTGAAGGGCAGAAGCGGGATTCAGACGGTGGTCTGCGTGACCGGGCAGCACCGGCAGATGCTGGATCAGGTGCTGGAGGCGTTTGCGGTGAAGCCGGATTACGATCTGTCCATTATGAAAGAGAGACAGACGCTGTTCGACGTGACGACGAATATTCTGAACCGGATCAGGGAGGTGCTGGAAAAGGAGCGGCCGGATGTGGTTCTGGTCCATGGAGACACCTCCACCACCTTTGTAACGGCGCTGGCGTGTTTCTACCTGCAGATTCCGGTGGGGCACGTGGAAGCGGGGCTTCGGACGTACAATATTTATTCGCCGTATCCGGAGGAATTCAACCGCCAGGCGGTGAGTATCATCTCTTCTTATAATTTTGCGCCGACGGAGCTGTCAAAGCAGAACCTTCTGAAGGAGGGAAAGGCGGAGGAGACGATCTTTGTGACCGGGAATACCGCCATTGACGCCCTGAAGACAACGGTCCGGGAAGACTATACCAATCCGGAGCTTCAGTGGGCGGCGGGCAGCAGGCTGATCCTGATTACCGCCCACCGGAGGGAAAACCTGGGAGAACCTATGAAACATATGTTCCGCGCTATTCGAAGAGTGTGTGACGAACATCCGGATATCAAGGCCATTTACCCCATTCACATGAATCCGGCGGTCCGGGAGACGGCGGATGAGATACTGGGAGGAGACGAACGGATCCGGATCATCGAACCGTTGGATGTGCTGGATTTCCACAATTTTCTGGCAAGGAGCTATCTGATTCTCACGGACAGCGGAGGGATTCAGGAGGAGGCGCCGTCCCTTGGGAAGCCGGTGCTGGTCATGCGGGACACGACGGAACGCCCGGAGGGGATCGACGCGGGGACGCTGAAGCTGACCGGCACGGACGAGGAGGTCATCTATGAGAACTTCCGGCTGCTTCTGGAAGATCCGGCGGAGTATGAGAAGATGAGTACTGCAAGCAATCCTTACGGAGACGGGTTCGCCAGCCGGAGGATTGCGGATATACTGGAAGGAAAAGCATGAATCTGTATCTGATCGCGTTGTGTCTGTTGGCTGCCGGCTGCCTGGCAGAATGGAAGTATCCGGAATGGGAAAAACGGCTTTATCTGCTGTGCTGGCTTATGCTGACAACTCTTTTGTGCCTGCGGTTCGGGCAGGGAACGGATTATGTGACGTATCACGCCATCTATGAGACCATACCGGTTACCGTGGATCTGCAGCATGGCTACATCTGCGGTTATTATCCGGAAATCGGCTGGAGGCTGCTCTCGGCGGCGTTCAAGCTGCTGCATGTTCCGTTTCAGGGTTTTGCGGCGGCGCTGGGGCTTGCGGATATGCTGCTGCTGCACCGTTTTCTGGAAAAACATGTGCCCTGGAAGGTGGCGGGGCTGTTTCTTGCGTATCCGGTCCTGTTTCTGGTCTATATGGTATCCGGCCTGCGGCAGGGGCTGGCCATCTGCATCTTCCTGGGAATCGCGCTGCCGTATTATCTGGAGAAACGCTGGGTTCCTTATACGGCGGCAGTGCTGGCGGCAATGTCCTTTCACAAGGCGGGCTGCGCCTGGATGCTGTTGATTGCCGTCTCTTATATTCCGGTGAAAGCCATGTTCTGCCTGGCGGGACTGTCCGCCGCAGGCGGACTCGTGCTGCAGGTCCATGCAGTGCAGGGGCTGATTCTCCGCCTGGTTCCGCTTTATCATATGGAGCGCTTTCTGCAGGGGGGAGATCCGAGCTTTTTCGCCATCGGCGAGCGGCTGGTTACCTTCGGAGTGATTGCGTTTCTGTACTGCAGGGCATATGGTGCAGATGGGGAAGCGGAGCCTGGAACGGAGGCGGCCATGAAAGCGTATACGTGCGGGCTCTGCATGTATATGCTTATGCTTGGCAATGCGTATTATGCCAGCCGATTTGCTGTGATTTTCAAGGTGCTGGAGATTCTGCTGGCGGTCCGCCTGATGGAAGACAGAGACCGGACCGCCCAAATGGCGGCGGTTTTTTTCCTGGGGCTGACGCTTCTGATGGGAGGAAAGAATCTGAACGCGATGGTGAACGAAGGGGGCTACAGCAGGCTTGGAGTCCATGTGTTCACCTATCCGTATGTGTCTCTGCTCCGGCCGGACCAGATCAATGATTATTTTGACTATGCGGAAAAGCTGAAGGAAATATACGGGTATAATATAGAAGATCAGATTCTTCAAATTACAGAATAACAGAGAGGACGGGTGGATCATGCGTCTGGAAATTTTAATGACAGCGGTCATTTTTTTTGGCGGTTCCTGCCTGACCGGATATGCCCTGCGGCGTCTGCTTCATTTTAAGCAGGAAGGATTTCTCTTTTCGATCGTGGCGGGGGTGATGTGCTGGTGGGCGCTTATGGAACTCGTTCTGGTGCCCATGACCATGGCGATGGCGTCGTTTTCCGGCTTTGTGGCGGTCTATACGGCGCTGGTTCTGGCATGCGCGGCAGCCGGATGTTTTTGCTGGAAGGAGATCCTGGCGGATGCAAAACAGGCGGCAGGGTCTGTCAGATCCTGTGTGACGCCGGGGCATGTGGCGGCATTGGGACTGATCCTCTGGCAGCTTTACTTTATCCATCACCATATGTATCTGGAATGGGACGATGCTTATTATGTAAACCTTGCAAACGAAGCGGTCCGGTCGGATCTGATTTACTGGGTTTATCCGGAGACCGGTGCGATCACGGATTTTGATAAACGATATGTGCTTTCTCTGTGGCCCATTTTTTACGCGTGGCTGTCGAAACTTACAGGGGTTATGCCTACCATCATGGCGCATACGGTCTTTCCCTGGCTGATGATTCCGCTTGCCGGGATGGTATATGAACTGATCGGCCGGCGGCTTTTTCCGAAAGACCGGCAGCTGCAGGGAATGTTTCTTGCCATGGCGGTGCTTTTGCATCTGTTCATGAGCGGAGAACATATCGCGGGGATTACATTCCTGACGCTGACGCCGTGGGTGGGAAAGGGCGTGCTGGCGGCAATCTTGATTCCGATGCTGTTTTACTGGATCCTGCGGACGGCGGAAGCAGAGGGCAGAGGATTATGGATCATGCTGGGCATCACCTGCTTGGGAGGATGTCTTCTGTCCTCCATGGGGATTATGCTGACGCCGGTGTTTGTGGGAGTGACAGTATGTCTGCAGAACATCCGCAAAAGAAGCCTGCGGTATCTGCTGAGCGGCGCGGCCGCCTGTTTTCCCTGTGTGGTACTTGGAATTTACTATATCTGTCTGACACATTGAGAGAGGAAAGAGATGCAGGAGTTTTTTGACATTGCAAAAACAGATTTTATGGATACCTTCGGGGGAGCCTGGCTGTTTCCGCTTCTGGCAGTTGCGGCGCTGTGGATCCTGTGGCAGGAAAAGGACCCGACAAGGAAGCTTCTGCTGGGGGCGCTGCCGCTCATCTTCCTGCTGCTGTACTGGTGTCCGCTGACCGGAATTCTGTTCATGAAGATTCTGGGAGAAAATGTGTACTGGAGGATTCTCTGGCTGCTTCTGCCGGCGGCTACGATCCCTTATGGGGGATGCCTTCTGCTGAAAAAACTGACTGGTCTTCGGCGTTACGGAGCGTTCCTGCTCTGTCTGGCAGGGATTGTGCTGTGCGGAAAAAATCTCCTTTCAGAAGAGTGGTTCGAGCCGTCCACCAATGTATATAAGATTCCCCAGTATGTGGTTGAGGTGGGCGAGCTGCTGCCGGATCATGTCCATGCCATGGTTTCCAACCGTGTGATGCCATATATTCGGATGTACAATCCGACGATTACTCTGGCATTTGGAAGGAATGCTCTGATATGGAATGGGATGGAAGCTCCCGTATATCATGATCACATGCTTTATCTGGAAGCGCAGAAGGAAGAAATCGATCTGGATGTTCTGATTCCTCTGGCAGAGGAGATGGAAATAGAATTTTTCGTTTTTTCGAATAACAGAACATATCTTGGCGAGTGGGAAGCGTATGGATACAAGTTATATGGAAGTACCAACGACTTCAACATATATGCCAGAGCAGACTGGTCAGGAAAGGAACCAACCGAACGATGGAAAGAATAAAAAGCGTAAAGCCGTTTGTAAAAATATATGCCATACTGATTGCCGTGTTTTTCCTGTCCATGGCGCTGGTCTACTGTATCCCGGTTTCCTGGATTCAGGAGAATGTGGACCGGTCGCTGGAGGTGATGGAGACGGAGGGAGAGAGGCCCATGTACGCCTTCTATCGTCACAGCGCTATTGTGGACAACCACACGGACATGCTGATGTATGAAAGCCTGATCCAGAACCGGGATTATTACAATGCGGTTCAGGCATCGGTCAGTATCAATCAATACCCCCGATACTGGCATGGCTATCAGGTGCTGCTGCGGCCGCTTACGGCGGTGTTTCAGGTGCAGGAACTGCGGTATCTTGGCATGCTTTTGTTTTATTTGCTTTTTTTCTGGAGTGCCTGGCTGATTGCGCAGAAAACCCGGTTTGCCAACGCCATGATCTATGTGCTGACCATTGCCAGCGGGTATCTGGTGGCGGTGTCTACCTGTTTTCAGTACCTGACGACCTTTTATGTGCTGTTTCTCTCGCTGATTGTACTGCTGTCCAGGTACGGCGGGAAAAAGCCTGCGGATGTGATGCTGTTTTTCTTTGTGGTGGGCATGGTGGAAAATTTTTTCGATTTTCTGACCTATCCGATCATCACGCTGGGGATTCCGATGATCCTGCTTCTGTGGCTCAGAGTCAGAGACGAACAGGCGGGAGCAAAAGAAAACCTCTGCTTTCTGTTCCGGGGATCTGTCTGCTGGGGACTGGGGTATGCACTGACCTGGATCGCTAAATGGCTGATCGCAACTGTGGTATTGGGAGTCCGGTATTTCTGGAGGACTATGAGCGTGGTCCAGTATCGCCTGCAGGGAAACGAGGAGGAGCCGCTGGACCGTCTGGGGACGATCCGAAGAAACCTGAAGGCATGGATGAACGTGCAGGACGGAGGAATCATCACCTGGAGCAAGGTGGTGATCGTGGTCTTTTTGATTGCGGTGGTGCTTGTTCTGTGGAAAAAGCTGAAGGATCAGAGAACGGTCAGAGCGTATTTTCCCATACTGCTGGTGGCGCTTTATCCGTATATCTGGTATCTGGTCATGTCCAATCATTCTCAGATCCACTATTGGTATACGTACCGGGCGCAGCTGGTGACTCTGTTCGGAGGACTGGTCTTTCTGTGCGCGATCCTGAGGGAAAAGAAGAATGACGGGATCAGCCAAGACGTTTTCGACGCACCAGGTCGATGAGCCGTTGACCGAAAAGCGCTTTGATTCCTTCTTTCAGATAAAAGCGGAGTTCCTGCAGGAGCCAGCCGGGAGAAAGGTGAAAAATGCCCAGTTCCTTCTGCATCCGGTGTTTTTCTCTGTGGGAAAGCAGTTTATTCCGGTCTGAATATCCGGAGATCTCATAGACGGAGACAGGCAATGGACGATAGTCGAAAGCATACCCTTCCAGATATAAAGACAGGAAAAAATGATGATCCGCACAAACTTTATAGGAAATGTCATAAGGATGCGCAAGCATCCTTTCTCTTTGGATAAATGCGGACTGGTGACAGAAAGCCATCTCACAGGTCAGCCGGTCCAGAGGAAGGGCAGGGTAGCGTTTCAAATGTCCTTGGTAAATACAGTCGGTATCACCATAGATCACCTGTGCGTCAGACGGAGACTGGAAGATCCGTTCCAGTATCAGGCGGTCTGCCAGTATGTCTCCGGCATTCAGAAAAAGCAGCCACCGGCCGGATGCCATGCGGGTCCCTTTATTCATGGCGTCGTAAATCCCCCGGTCCGGTTCAGAGATGCTGGAAAAGGGGATCTGCGCGCGTTCGAACAGAGGTGCAAAAAAATCAAAAAGCTCCTTCGTTCCATCGTTGGAAGCACCGTCGACGACAATATATTCAAAATTTTTCCAACTTTGACAAAGCAGATTTTCTGCAGTTGTACAGAACTGGTCTTTCGCCTGGTAGCAGACCGTAATGATTGATAATACCGGAGTTCCCATCTGATGCCTCCTTTTTGTCATCCCCGCCGCCTTACTGCGGGGGTGTCGGCCGGTCAAGGTTACAGGTGTCCCGCACCACGTACTGGGGGCTGCTGTTCAGGCTGATGTAAATGCGGCCGATGTATTCGCCGCAGATGCCCAGCATGACCATGATCATGCCGCCGATGAACAGGATGACGGCCATGAGAGAACTGTATCCGGCCAGGATCTGCAGCGGATGGAGCAGTTTTCGGATAATCATGAAAAGTCCCATGGCAAAGCCGGCTACCGAACTCAGGACGCCGATGCAGGTGGCAAAGCGGAGCGGCTTGATGGAAAACGCGGTAAACGCGTTGGAAAAAAGCGCGATCAGTTTACCAAGCGTATAGGTGGAGGTGCCGGAGAAACGCTCCCGATCTTCCATGGGTACGCTGGAGATCTTCCGAGTGGAACGCAGGATCAGCCCGTCGATGTAGGGGTAAGGGTTTTTATAGCGAAGCAGCTCCTGTGCGATAAAGGCTTTCAGAGCGATAAAATTCGTGACGCGCAGGTCTTTCGGCTTGTCCAGAAAGGAGCACATCATGGCGTCGTTCAGCTTGCTGCCCAGGACGCGGAAAAAGGATTCCTTCCGATCCTCAAAACGATACTGGGCGTAGGAGACGTCAGAACCGTGTTCCAGCGGCTCCAGAAGCTGCCAAAGCTGATCCACCGGGCACTGGCCGTCGTCGTCCAGAAAGACGATCCATTCCCCGGAGGCGTAGGAAAGCCCGGCCATCATGGCGGCGTGTTGACCGAAATTTTTGGCCAGGTCCACCACCTTTAAGAACGGGTGGGAGGCGGCGTACTGCTGCAGGACAGCCAGCGCGCCGTCGGGCGAACAGTCGTTGACGGTGATGATCTCATAGGAGCGGTCCGGCTTTTCCGCCATTTTCTCTTTGACCTCTTCCAGCACATGCACGACCGTGTCTTCACATCGGTAGCATGGAATTACAAAACTGATGTTCATGTTCTCACCTTTCTCCTTCATTTTCATGTATTATTCAGCAGTTCCAGTACGGTTTTCCCGATCCACTGCATATCCTCATCCGTATAGCGCTGATCTACCGGAAGCACACAGAGATGGTCTGCCAGATATACCTCCCAGGGGCTGGCCTCCGGATTTTCTGCCGTCTCGGTCCAGAGACAGGGCACATAGATCTTATAAGGCAGAAGCTTTGCCCGAAGCTCCGGATCAGAACAGAGGAATGGGTAGGACATGGCGGGCGCCGGCCATGTGACGTGGAGCCGATTGTGTGGACCGAGGATTTCATGAAGCCGTTCCATGTTCCGGATTCGTGTCTTCTTGACAGTGTCGTAATCGGCGGCCTGCAGGATGGCGGAGGTCAGCGGGGACATGGCGCCCATCTCCATGGTGCCCAGCCGCTGTTCGTTTTCTTTGTTGAGCGCATAGGCGTAGTTGGTTCCGAATTCCAGGCTGTGCAGCAGGTGGGACGCCTGAAGGCTGGAATAGTGCTGCGGCAGGGGACGATGGGAAATATGTTCCTTTATGACATAGCTTCCGTCGCTCACCCCGAAAAATTTCCGGCAGGAATAGACCTGAAAGACGCCTTTTCTCGGCCGGGCGAAAAACGCCTGGGTGTGGTCGATGATCAGATGGCCGGAATACTGCTCTGCCATCCGGTCGATGACCGCATCCGGCTGGATGCCGAAATAATTGACCCACAGGAGTCCTTCCTGTTTTCCAGGAGTCACATCCGCGGGCAGAAGCGACTCGTCGATATGGTAAAAACGAATCCGGATCTTTGGCAGATACCGGCGGATGGCCTCTTTGACCGTGTCACAAATGTAATAAGGAAGATAAATGCAGTTCCAGTCTGTTTCCTGCAGCGCATATACGATCGCATAGCGTCCGGAATTCAGGGCTGCCACATCTTCCCCCTGATAATACGCGTTTCCTTCGGGCAGTTCCAGAGGAAGATACCCGCCATATTCTTTTGCCATAATACTCTCCATTCCGCCGCCGGACGGACGGCACGGACCGCGAAAAAAGAAATCAGAAAGAGATGATTTCTTCTGCGGTATATGTTACAGTATAACCGTTCCGGGCGGCTAAAGTCACCGTTATTATAAAGTCTGAAAAATATAGTGTCAATAGTCTGGACAAGATGGGGGAAAGAATTTACAATGAAAGCGGATCAAAGAACAGAATCAGGATGGGATGTATGAGTATCAGAAAAAGAAATTTCATGTGGGCGCTGTTGTGCCCGCTTGTCTATCTCGTTGTTTTATGGAGAATTGTGCCTATGGTGTACGGAATCGTGGATGACCGCACCATGATGGAGATCGTGTCCGGACAGTATCTGGGAAGAAGCGATGCGCATATGATCTTTACCGGCTGGTGGTATCCGCTGCTGCTGTCCGGGCTTTACCGGATGGTCCCATATATGGACTGGTACGCGTTTGGGTTTCTGGCCATACAGAGCGGCTGCGTGAGCCTGATGCTCTACCGGCTGCTGGGACAGGAAAAGGGCTGGCAGAAAAGACTCCTCATATGCCTGGAGCTGCTTTTGTGGTCGATGGTGCTGGGGATGCAGGCGCTGACGCAGATTACTTTCACGACGACGGCTGCGGTGCTGGCGGTGACGGTGGTGTTCTGGTATATGACCACAGAGATATTTTCGCTGAGAAATCTGGCGCTTCTGTTCGTGCTCTGCGTTTTGACGGTGGAGCTTCGGTTTGCCGTATTCTGCATGCTCATGCCGGTGTGCGGCATCCTCTGGCTGTTCCGGATCTGGGAAGGGAAAGAAAAGATTCCCGGCCATCGGTGGGTTCCGGTTGCTGCCGCTTCGGCGCTTCTGCTCTATGTACTGGGGCTTGTGATCGGATATGGGAGCGGACCCTGGAGGTCTTATTATGAGCAGAACAACACCCGCTCCTGGATCTATGATTATGACGACTATATGTTTCCGCGTATTGAGGAGGAACCGGAGCTGTACGAAAGCCTGGGCATCCGGACCAAGAGCCGGGCGAAAAACCTTTATTACTACAATTACACGGCAGACGACCAGATTACGCCGGATTTTTTTGCAACCTATTATGAGGCGCGCAGGGCGCAGGTGCGCGTCCGGACAGACCGGTCTGCGCGTCTGAAGGAGAGCGTCAAAGCCTATCTTGTAAACGTATTTCAGGGGAAATACAGGAGCCGCCATCTGCTGACGCTTCTGGGCTACGGAGCTCTGGTGCTGTGGTATGCCTTTCTGCGGGAATGGAAGCGTTTCCTGAAGGTATGCTGCGTGCCGGGCGTGCAGCTGGTGCTGTGGATCTATCTGATTTACCGCGGAAGAGTGCCGGAACGTGTGGTGATTACCATGAATCTGATGCTGATCGTGCCGCTGCTTCTGTTGTGGCGGGAAGCGCTGTCACAGCGGAGACGGCCGGCGGTATACGGGAAAGCGGCAGCCTGCTTTCTTGCTGCATTGCTGTGCGCTGCTGCGGTCCGGGAAACGGCGGCGGTTCGGTCGGCCAACCTGGAGACGTGGAAGGGTAACCAGAATGTAGAAGGCCTGAAAGAATACTGCATGGAGCATCCGGAAAACTTTTATTTCAATGATGTGACGTCCATGGCCATGAGCACCTGGAATGTCCGCCTGTGGCGAAGCGATCCGTACGTGATGAACTACATGTCCCTGGGAGACTGGATCGGCTTCAGCCCCCTGTGGGAGGAGAAGCTGGCGCAGCAGGGGATCGACAGTGTGCGGGAAGCGCTGTATGAACAGGGGAACGTCTATCTCATCTGCAGCTTTGACCGGGGACTGGAATATCTGACCGCCCTGTATGAGCAGGTATCCTGTGAAGAAGTCGATTCCATCCACGGTTTTCACATTTACAGGCTCCAATCCTTGTAAAAGCAGGAAGAAAGTGTTAGAATACTGAAAGATTATAGATAAATGAGGTAATGACTGCCATGGATAAATTCGATCAGTACAAACGGCTGCTGCGTCTGGGGATCGCGGGGCTTGAGATCCTGATGGAGACCGTATTCTATGCCATGGTCTGGTTTTCCATATACAATGTGCGGCTGAGAGCCCCCTTTGAAAACAAAGGAAACCTGATGATGATCGGGTTTTACATGCTCTATCTGGTCGTTTTCATCTATATGTATGGTGGTATGAAATACGCGTATTACCAGAAGGGACAGCTGATCCTGTCGCAGACGCTGGGGACGCTGATCGCCAATGCCATCATCTATATCCAGACAATTATGGTATTCGGAGTGTTTCCGTTTCCCATCGTATGGCCCATCGCTGCAGTCAGTGCGGCGGATTTTCTGGTGATCCTCGTTGTGAACCAGGTTTCCGACCGGATATTCCGGAAACTGTTTCCGCCCAGAAAGCTGCTGCTGATCTGCGACCTGGAGCTGAAGGACAACCTGATCCGGAAGATTTCGGGCCGGAAAGACCTGTATGAGATTTCCAAATGTGTTTCTGCGGGGGAACCGCTGTACAAGTTGAAGGCGGAGGTACAGAACTGCGACGCCATGATGCTGTATGGGATTGAGGAGCAGAAGCGGAATATGCTTCTGAAATACTGCTATGAGCGTTCCATCCGCATCTACGTGGCGCCGGAGATCACGGATATCCTTCTGCGGGGGGCGGACAAGGTGCATTCCTTCGATACGCCGTTTCTGCTGCTGCGCAACTACGGCCTGTCCTTTGAACAGCGGATTATAAAGCGGCTGATGGATGTGGTGATCTCAGGCGTGCTTCTGCTGACTGCTTCTCCGTTCATGCTTTTGACCGCTCTGGCGGTCCGTCTGGAGGACGGCGGTCCGGCGCTTTTCAAACAGGAGCGTGTGACCGTGGGCGGCAGGAAATTCGATATTTACAAGTTCCGCAGCATGGTCGTGGATGCGGAGAAGGACGGCGCGCAGTTTTCCAGCAGGCACGACAGCCGCATCACGAAAGTGGGAAAATTCATCCGCGCCACCCGCCTGGACGAGCTGCCCCAGCTTCTGAATATTTTAAAGGGAGACATGAGCATCGTGGGGCCCAGGCCGGAGCGGCAGCAGTATATTGATGAATTCTGTCAGGAGACGCCGGAATTCATCTATCGGCTGAAGGTAAAGGCAGGTCTGACCGGTTATGCGCAGATCTATGGAAAATACAACACGACTCCGCTGGACAAGCTGAAGCTGGACCTGATGTACATCGAGACCTATTCGGTGCTGATGGATATCCGGCTGATGTTTCTGACGCTGAAGATCATGTTTACAAAGGAAAGTACAGAGGGTGTGGAGGACGGACAGAATCATGCGTAGATTTTGGATTTTAAACCATTATGCGACGACACCGCAGACAGGGCCCATGCTGCGGCACTTCTATTTTGCCCAGTGCCTGCAGGAGAAGGATATGGAGACAACGGTCTTTGCGGCCAATGAGCTGCACCAGACCGGCGATACCGTTGACACGCACGGGAAGCCTTACCTCCGGACTTTGGAGGAGGGGGTTCCCTTTGTCTTTGTCCGGACGAGCAGGTATAAGGGAAACGGCATTTCCCGTGTGAAAAACATGCTGTCCTTTTTCTTTGGCCTTCTGCGCATTGCGGGGGGCTATGCGAAAACATACGGGCGTCCCGACGTGATTATGGGCTCCAGCGCCCATCCTCTGACCAGTATTGCGGGGATTCTTCTGGCGAAGAGATTCCGCGTGCCGGCCATCGTGGAGGTGCGCGATCTGTGGCCGGAGGCGATCTTTTCCTTTGGAAAGGTCCGGATGGACAGCCTGGCAGGGAAGCTTTTAAGCGCCGGGGAGAAATGGATGTATGTCCATGCGGACGCCATTGTATTTACCAAAGAAGGCGATGTGGACCACATCAAAGAGATGGGATGGGACACGGAGCACGGGGGCAGGATCGACCTGCGGAAGTGTTATTATGTAAACAACGGAGTGAAGCTGAAGGAGTATTACCAAAGCATCCGGGAGAATGTTCTGGAGGACCCGGATCTGGAGGACGGCCGCTTCCGGGTCGTCTATACAGGGACGATCCGTCCGGTCAACAACGTGGGAAACCTTCTGGACGCGGCGAAGCTTCTGAGGGCTTATCCGGACATCCGTTTTCTGATCTTCGGGGGCGGCAGCCAGCTGGAGCTTCTGAAGGAGCGGGCGGAGAAGGAAGGAATCAACAATGTGGTATTCAAGGGCTTTGTGGAGAAAAAATACATTCCGTATATTTTGAGCCGCTCCTCCGTCAATATCCTGAACTATTCCCAGTCCCGGTACAACTGGTCCCGGGGAAACAGTTCCAACAAGCTGTTTGAATATATGGCGAGCGGCAAGCCGATCATCTCCACCGTGAAGATGGGCTACTGCATTCTGGAAAAATATCAGTGCGGCCTTTCGCTGGAAGAGTGCACGCCGGAGGCGCTGGCAGAGGAGATCCTGAAAATCCACCGTATGCCGGAGGAGGCCTATGCCGGCATGGCAGAAAATGCCAAAGAGGGAGCGAAGGATTTTGACTTTTCCGTACTGACAGAGCGGCTGTATCAGGTGATCGAAGATGTGGAAAAAAATTGAGAATTATTACTGGACAATCAAATATCTGAAGAAGAGCCAGCTGTATCATCTGGTGAAAAACCGACTGGACGGGGAGAAGCATGCGGTGACAGAGGCGCAGGCACCGGCGGAAAAGCCGCTGCCTTTGTGGATGGAGGAACTGGACCATGCGCCGGCCTACAGGAACCGGTTTGACACGGAGGAGATTTTGAACGGGCAGGTGACGCTGCTTTACGAAAGCGGAGCCCCCGGCGGACATAACTGGGAGCATCCGTCCAGGTCCCATCTGTGGAATTTCAATCTGCACTATATGGAATTCCTGATTCCGCTGGCTGCAGCGTACAGACGGGAGAAAAACAACAGGTATTACCATTGCTTCCGGGATTACTGCAGGCGCTGGATGGAAGACAACCGGGAAGGGACCGGAGACGGATGGCATCCGTATACCATTTCTCTGCGGCTGACGAACCTGTGGATCTGCATGGACGGATTCGGAGAAATCTTTCAGGAGGACCGGGCGTTTCGCCAGGAGCTGAACGACAGCATGTACGCTCAGTATGCGCATCTTAAGAAAAAGCAGGAGCTGCATCTGCTGGGGAATCACTATTTTGAAAATCTGAAAACGCTGTTTCTTGGCT
This sequence comes from uncultured Lachnospiraceae bacterium, assembly GCA_910584205.1. GTDB lineage: Bacteria > Bacillota > Clostridia > Lachnospirales > Lachnospiraceae > Hominiventricola. The sequence goes on along the minus strand of CAJUAA010000007.1, from coordinate 91,146 downwards.
CGCTGTATTTTCGGCAGCCGGAAGCTGCAAAGACATACGGGAAAAAATTCCGGGAGGAAATGAAAGAGCAGATCCTGCCGGACGGCGTGCATTATGAGCGGAGCCTGATGTATCATAAAATCATCCTGGAAGATCTTCTGCGGGTGGCAAAGGCAGTTCGGACGGAGGAACAGCCGGCCTGGGAAGATCCGGAAGGATTCCGGCAGGAGCTGGAGAGGGCTATGCGGCAGATGGCGGACGCGGCCTGGTCGCTGGAGAGGGGCATGGGGCAGACGCCGCTGTTCAATGACGCCGGCGACAACGTGGCAAGGCCTCTTGACAGCCTTCTTGACAGCCTGAAGACGGAGTTCGGCATCGTGCCGGAACAGAAGACGCAGTTCCCGCAGGCAGGCTATTACTGTCTGGAGCAGGGGCGGATCCGGATCAATCTGGACGCGGGCGAGATGGCGCCGCCGCATATGCCGGGGCACGCGCACTGCGACGGCCTCAGCTTCGAGCTGAGCCTTGACGGAAAGCCGCTGTTCGTCAACTCCGGCACCGGGCAGTACCAGGGTCCGCTGCGTTCGTATTTTCGGAGCACGGCGGCGCACAATACGGTGGTTATGGCCCGGGAAGAGCAGTCCCGCTGCTGGGGAGAGCACCGGGTCGGAAGAAGGATCTCTGTGGTGTCCGGAGCCTGTGGAGAGCGCTGGGCGGAAGGGAGGCTCACCACCTGCACCGGCCGCCAGCAGAAGCGAAGAGTGGCTTTCCAGGAGCCCAGGACGGCTGCCTGGGAGGCGGAGGGCGGCCGGCGGGAGCAGCAGTGCCTGCAGGTCTTCGACTGGGCAGAAGGGTATGCCCGGGCATATTTTCATCTGGCTCCGGGTTACGAGTACTTTCAGGAGGGCCAGAAGGTTCTGGTCCGGCCGAAAGGAGAGGAAACCGTTGTCTGTGAGATCCAGACGTCCAGGACCGATGAGGTGCGGATCTGGACGGAGGGGGAGATCTGTTCCTATGCGCCGGAATTCGGCAGGATGGAAACCGTCCAGGTGCTGGAGATCGCATGGGACAGCGCCGGAGGACGGCATGAGATCAAGATGCATTTTTGAGAATACAGCGTACAGTCTGTGAGGAGGAAATATATGATCAACGTAGTAGGGCTGGGCTATATCGGGCTTCCGACCGCACTGATGTTTGCGGCGCATGGAGTGGAGGTGACCGGTACAGACTATAACAGGACACTGGTGGACACACTGAATGCAGGGAAGACCACCTTTGAGGAGGATGGGCTGGATGAACTGTTCCGGAAAGCAGTGGCCGGAGGAATCCGTTTTTCCCATGAATACGAGCGCACGGATGTCTATATTGTGGCGGTGCCCACGCCTTATGACAAGGCAAGTAAGAAAGTGGATGCGGGCTTTGTGGAAAAAGCCGTGGAACATGTGCTGGACGCGTGTCCCAAAGGAGCCACGATCGTGGTGGAATCCACCGTGTCTCCCGGAACCATTGACAAACACGTCCGCCCGATTATAGAGGCGAGGGGTCTTGTGACCGGGAAAGATATCCATCTTGCCCACGCACCCGAGCGTATCATCCCCGGCAACATGGTGTACGAGCTGAAGCACAATTCCCGCACCATCGGCGCGGACAGCCGGGAGATCGGGGAAAAGGTGAGAGCGCTGTACAGTTCCTTCTGCGAAGGGGAGATTGTGGTGACGGATATCCGGACTGCGGAGATGACCAAAGTGGTGGAAAATACCTTCCGTGACATCAACATCGCCTTTGCCAATGAGCTGGCAAAGATCTGCCGGTCGGACAACATGGATGTATATGAGATCATCCGGATCGCCAACAAGCATCCCCGGGTCAACATCCTGACGCCCGGGCCGGGGGTGGGAGGACACTGTATCTCGGTGGACCCCTGGTTTCTGGTGGGAGATTATCCGGGGCTTGCGAATATCATCCTGTCCGCCCGCAAGATCAACGATTCCATGCCGGATTTTGTGCTGGAGCGGATTCATGGCATCATGCGGGAAAATCATATGGCCGATGTGGGCAGAGTGGGCCTGTATGGGCTGACCTATAAGGAAAATGTGGACGACATGAGAGAAAGCCCGACCCTGCAGATGCTGGAGAGCATGGAGCGGCATCTGTGCGGCGGACAGATCCGGGTGTATGACCCGTACGTGAGAAAAGATGTGGTCCCCAATCAGTACCACGATCTGGACGCGTTTCTGAAGGACGTGGATATGGTGGTGCTTCTGGTGGGCCATGACGAGATCCGGGACAACATGGAGAAGCTGAAGGGCAAAATCATCCTGGATACGAGGCACATCTGCTTCCTGGATGGGACTTATCGTTTGTAGCATGCGTAGACCGCTGATAGAATGGAGAAGAAAATGAAACAACTGTTTTTGAATGTAAAGGATGGAAGCACAAAACTGATCGATCAGCCCATGCCGACCGTCAAGGAGAATATGGCGCTGGTGGAAAGCCTGTATACGGTGGTCAGCGCCGGGACGGAGAGAGGGCTGGCGTCCTTCGGCGGAAAAAATCTGATCCAGAAGGCCATCGAGCGTCCGGATCAGGTAAAGAAGGTGCTGGAAAAGCTGTCCACGGACGGGATCGTGACCACCATGGAGAGCGCGTTCAACAAGCTGGCGGAGCCCATGCCCATGGGATATTCCGGCGTGGGACGGGTCATTGCCTGCGGAAAAGGCGTGACGGAAGTGCAGGCGGGAGATCTGGTGGCCATGGTGGGAACCGCCTATCACTGCGAGATCAACCGGGTCAGCCGGACCATGTTCACAAAAGTTCCGGAAGAACTGACGGATTACCGTCAGGCGGCGTTCTGCGCACTGGGAGGGATCGCGCTGGAAGGGATCCATCAGGCGGAAGTGGTTCCGGGAGAAACGGTGGCGGTCATCGGTATGGGTCTCGTGGGCCATATTGTCTGCCGGATTCTGGACGCCTATGGCTGCGATGTGATCGGCTATGACGTGGTGGACAAGAGTCTGCCGGGTACGAGGCTCAGGGCGTTTATCCATTCGGATGACGACCATGCGGTGGATATGAGCAAAGCGCTGACCCGCGGACGGGGCGTAGACAAGGTCATTATCGCCGCGGCAGCGGACAGCAATGCCCCCATGGATCTGGCGGCGGCCATTGCGAGAGACCGGGGTATCATCTGCATGATCGGCGTGACGCAGATGAATATCGACAGACGTCCCTACTATGAGCGGGAGCTCTCCTTCCGGATTGCGCGCTCCTACGGGGCGGGGCGGTATGACGCCACATACGAGGAGCAGGGAATTGATTATCCCATCGGCTATGTGCGGTTTACGGAAGGCCGCAACATCGAGGAATTTGTCCGTCTGCTGGCGCAGAAACGGGTGGACGTGTCGGATCTGATCACCCATGAGATTCCGTTTGAACAGGCGGCGGACGCCTATGAGATGATTACGAAAAATCCGAAGCAGGAGCGTTATATCGGAGTCCTGCTGAAATACGGCGAAAATAAGGAGAAATGGAGAAACACCGTCAGAAATCCGCTGGCAAAACGGGCGGTTTCGGGTAAAAAGATCCGTCTGGGACTGATCGGGGCAGGGAATTTTGTCCGCAGTACCATGCTGCCCGCCATGAAAGCCAATGGAAACTATGAGTTCCGCGGCCTGGCCACCACCGGGGGCGTCGGGGGAGCTCAGGCAAATGACGGAACCCCGTTTGCCTATACGACGAATAATTATAAGAAGCTGCTGGCGGACCCGGAGATCGATCTGATCGCGGTATCCACAAGGCATAACAGCCATGCAAAGTTTATCGTGGAGGCGCTGCAGGCAGGGAAGAGCGTCTACTGCGAGAAGCCCCTCTGCCTGACGCTTGAGGAGCTGGAGCAGATCAAAGCAGCCTATGAGGCTTCTGACGGGGAGCTGTTCTGCGGGCTGAACCGCAGGCACGCGCCGCTGATCCGCCAGATCAAAGAGGAGCTGAAGACAGACCAGATTCCGGCGGTATACGACTTTATTGCAAATGCAGGTTACATCCCGGAAGACCACTGGGTTCATGACGAGGCGGCGGGAGGCGGCCGGATCCTGGGAGAGGCGTGTCATTTTGTGGATCTGCTTCAGTATCTTGACGGCAGCGAACTGATTTCTCTGCGGCTGACGGCAGCGGGAAATACGGCGTATCCCATGAATGACAACGCGCTGCTTACCCTGCGGTTTGCTTCCGGGGCTGTCGGAAATATCGTGTATTCCTCCATGGGCTCTAAAAAGTATCCCAAGGAACAGCTTCGGGTGCTGTCCAATGGCTCCGTATACGAGATGGACAATTTTATCCGGTTAAAAAGATACGGCAGCAGCAGGGCGGTAAAGGAGAAGCTGGAGCAGGACAAGGGCATCCGGGCGGAATATGAATACATGTTCCAGGTGCTGCAGGGAAAACGGGACAATGAGACGATTAGAGACGCCTTCCTCGGCCAGGAGATGCTGATCCGCGCCATGCAGAAGGTGAAGGAAGCATGAGGATTCTGGTTTACGATGTGGCAGCGGACAGCGGAGGGGCCGTGACGGTTCTGAAGAGTTTTTATGAGGAATTCTGCAGGGACACGGAGAATGAGTACGTATTCGTACTGAGTGTTTTCGAATTGCCGGATACAGAACATATCCGGGTGTTGAATTATCCCTGGGTCAAAAAAAGTCCATTCCACCGGCTGTATTTCGATCATGTACGGGCGCATCGTCTGGTGAAAGAATATCAGATCGACCAGGTGCTGTCTCTTCAGAATATTGAACTGCCGCATGCAGGTGTGCCGCAGACAGTATATGAACATAATGCGCTTCCCTTTTCCGAATACCGATTTAAGCTGCAGGAATCTTTTCGGCTTTGGTTTACGCAGCAGATCCTGGGGCGTTTGATGAAACGATCCATTCGCAGTGCGGAAAAAGTATTGGTGCAGACCGGCTGGATGAAACAGGAGATCGTCCGGCAGTGTCGGATTTCGGAAGATAAAGTGGAGGTGAAATTTCCGCCAGTGGATCTGCCGAAAGAACAAACCTGCCGACTGAACAGGGAACAACCGGTATTCCTTTATCCGGCCAATGCCTCAATCTATAAAAACCATCGGACATTGCTGAAAGCCTGTGAACTTCTTCAGGGGCAGGGGTACACGAGATATCAGGTAATCTGGACCGTTACAGGAGAGGAAAATGATAAGATCCGTGCGCTCAGGAAGGAGTCTGAAGAAAAAAATCTTCCGGTTGTTTTTCGGGGCGTCCTATCAAAAGAGGAATTGTTTGCGCTTTACTCCTCTTCTGTACTGGTGTTTCCGTCCTATATTGAAACCATAGGGCTTCCATTGCTGGAGGCAAAAGCGGCAGGGACATGGATTCTTGCGGCGGACTGTCTGTATGCGCGGGATATGGTGGGAGACTATGAGAAAGCAGAATTTTTTGAACCATTTTCGGAGAAGGAGCTGTGCAGGGGAATGAAACGGTTTCTGGATATGAAAAATGATATTTATTGAGGTGTTATGAATAAAAATATGGTTTTGACTTACGTGAAAAGGAATTGACAGATGAGAGAGAAAAAAGTTGAACGGTTATTTGTCTGGTTTGGGCGGTTTATGCTGTTTGCAGCAATTGTGGTAAATGCGTGGTGCACATATAAATATCATTATAATTTTATTAATTCAGACGATGGAGCAGAATTGATTTTGTCACATATGTTGGCGCAGGAAGGAGGCATTCTATCGAAGAATTGGCACTATTCTACGGAGTTGGAGATTTTGAATACGCAGCTTGTTTATGCAATGCTGTTTCGCTTTACGGATGATTTTTTGACAGTTCGAATTCTGGGCCAGATTATATTAACATGTTTATTTCTTGCTTCCTATTATTTTTGTCTTCACAGTATTGATGACAAAAAAGCAGGGGGAAGATTTTGGAAGACAGCTTTTTTAATGTTGCTTCCAATTAGTGGAGAATGGCATTTTCTGATTATGAAGGCATATTATATTCCATTTGTTGGAATCAGTTTTCTGTCTCTTGGGTTTGCCTGTCAGATGCAGAATGAAAACATGAGCAGGCGAAAACGAACGCTTGTTTTTGTTTTGGGATGTGTACTTGCTTTTTCTGGATGCTTGGAGGGAATGCGTCACATTCAGCTTACATATATTCCTCTGGTTCTGAGTTCATTCTGGACACTGTGGAATGCAGCGGAAAAGGCGGGATGGAAATGGGAGAAATTTCATACTCCCCGGGGACTGATATCCAACAGCTGCTGGCTGCTGTCGGCAGGTGCAGGATGTGTGGTTAACTTTCTGGTACTAAGTGATAAATATTATTTCCGATCCCATGATGATGTAAAGTTTATGGAGACTGTTACCTTTGAAAGTGTTCAGAATGTATGGAATGCTCTGCTGCAGGTGATGGGATATAGGGGAGAACAAGAATTTTTGTCTGTAGGGGGTGTATGTGATGCACTTGCAGTTGTGTCAGCGTGTTTTCTTTTGTACTATATTGTGAGGATGTTCATATGTGCTGGCAGGTATGATTCTATTGAACAGTTAATTGTATCATTTGTGGGTACTTCCTTTGCGCTTGGTGCTTTTATCTATATCATGTTGGGAACTGTAGAACCAAGATGGGTACTGTCCTGTACGGTTCCTGCGATCTTGTTGCTTTTATTTTTGGATAAAGGGTCGGGGTTTCAGCAGTTTGTAATAATGGGGGGGATATATGGCATTGTTTTTTTGTTTGGCGCAATGGGATATTATGAATTGAAAACAGATACATCAAATGAAGATAAACGCAATGTTTATGAATTTGTTCTCACTCATGATTATGATTATGGATATTGTACTATGTGGGTTGGTGACTGGCTTACAGAGATGACCAATGGGAATTTTCATACAAGAAGTGTTCGAGGAGATTATGAGAATGGGAAATTGAAAATCTGGCACTGGCTGACACCTATACAGGTAGAATACAGGGAAGAACCAATCTTATGTATTCTTGAGAAAAGAAGAGTGGAGGATCTTCCGATTCCTCAGGAATGGCCGGTTTTGATGGAAGACGATGCATATATCATTTATGAGATTGAAGATCACAAGGCAGTTGAGACATATTTTGAAAGCAGGACAGGACAGTTTTAAGCTGGTAAAATGGGATTCATTGTCTGAAAAAAGAATTGAAAAAATCGGAAATATAGTATATATTATTTCTAGGCTTGATTTAGAAATACAAAAAGGATGGTATTATTATGGCATTACTGAAAGAATGGCAGAAAATTGCATACGATGAAAAAAAAGACAAGGGCGCGGTTCAGAGGTTCTGGGCCAATTATTTCAATCTGGAAAAAGGAGTTTACGAGCAGCTGCTGTCGTCGCCGGATGAGGAAGTAAAAGGAAGTGTGAAGGAGCTGGCGGAAAAGTACGGGCTGAGCGTGATGGAGATGACCGGTTTTCTGGATGGAATCAACGACAGCCTGGTAACACCGAATCCCATCGAAGAGATGGAGGAGGATACGGTGGTCAGCCTGAAATTTGACAAGGAAAAGCTGTATAAAAACATGGTCGACGCGAAAGCGGACTGGCTGTATGAACTGCCTCAATGGAAAACGATTTTTGACGAGGCGACCAGAAAAGCGCTGTATCTGGAGCAGAAAAAGTCAGGAACGGTTGTCAAGGGACCGAAGATCGGAAGAAATGATCCCTGTCCCTGCGGAAGCGGCAAGAAGTACAAGCAGTGCTGTGGAAAAAAATAAAGCAGTGGCTTGACAAGCGGGCAGGTCGTGATATAATGATAGAAAATCAAAACTGAGAAAACAAAGACAGGAAGAGTAGGATTCAGAAACTGTTCAGAGAGAGGCATGGACGCTGAGAGTGCCTTACAGCAGAGGATTTGAAGACCACCCTGGAGCGGCTTTAATACAGCCCGGCCGACACCGTTATCGTCTGAATGAGTGGTGCATGCAATGAGGGTGGAACCGCGGTAGCTTTGTATATCGTCCCTGAACGGTCTTTAGACTGTTCAGGGTTTTATTTTTGGAAAGAGGAGGAAAAAATATGAGAATCACATTAAAAGACGGTTCTGTGAAGGAGTACGCAGAAAGCAGAACCGTGATCGACATCGCAGGCGATATCAGCGAAGGGCTGGCACGTGCGGCGTGCGCGGGAGAACTGGACGGTGAGGTGGTGGATCTGCGGACGGTTGTCGACAGAGACTGTATGCTGAATATACTGACCGCAAGGGATGAGGCCGGGCTCCGGGTGGTCCGCCATACCTGTTCCCACGTGCTGGCGGAAGCGGTAAAAAATCTGTTTCCGGATGCTAAACTTACCATCGGACCGGCCATCGACACCGGATATTATTACGATTTTGACGCGGCTCCGTTTTCCAGAGAGGATCTGGACAAAATCGAAAAGGAAATGAAGAAGATCATCAAAAAGGGTGCGAAGCTGGAAAGGTTTACCCTTCCCAGAGAAGAAGCCGTCCGGTTTATGGAGGGAAAAGGAGAGGCATATAAAGTAGAGCTGATCCAGGAACTTCCGGAAGATGCGGAGATTTCCTTCTATCGGCAGGGAGAGTTTGTGGATCTGTGCGCCGGTCCGCATCTGATGAGTACCAAAGGAATCCGGGCGTTTAAACTGACATCCTCTTCCGGCGCTTACTGGCGCGGGGATTCGGAGAAAGCCATGCTTCAGAGAATCTATGGAAGTGCGTTTGCCACGAAGGAGGAACTGGAAGCCTATCTTCAGCATCTGGAAGATATCAAGAAGCGCGACCACAACAAACTGGGGCGGGAGATGGAGCTGTTTACTACCGTTGATGTGATCGGCCAGGGACTTCCTCTTCTGATGCCGAAAGGGGCGAAGATGATCCAGACGCTGCAAAGATGGATCGAGGACGAGGAAGACAACAACTGGGGCTATATCCGTACGAAGACGCCTCTGATGGCAAAAAGCGATCTGTACAAGATTTCCGGGCACTGGGACCACTATAAAGAGGGAATGTTCGTACTGGGCGATGAAGAGAAGGATAAAGAGGTGTTTGCCCTGCGCCCCATGACCTGCCCGTTCCAGTACTATGTGTACAAGGCGAGCCAGAAATCCTACCGCGACCTGCCTCTGCGCTATGGTGAGACCTCGACGCTGTTCCGGAACGAGGATTCCGGTGAGATGCATGGCCTGACCCGTGTGCGCCAGTTTACGATCTCGGAGGGGCATCTGATCGTGCGCCCGGATCAGATGGTGGAAGAGTTTAAAAGATGCCTTGCACTGGCAAAGAAATGTCTGACGACGCTCGGAGTGGAAGAAGACGTGACCTATCATCTGTCCAAATGGGATCCGGATAACCGGGAAAAATACATCGGGGAGCCGGAGGTTTGGAACGAAACGGAACAGCACATCCGCGAAATCCTGACGGAACTGGAGATTCCGTTTGTGGAGGATGTGGGAGAAGCTGCATTTTACGGCCCGAAGGTGGATATTAATACGAAGAATGTGTATGGCAAAGAAGACACCATGATTACAGTTCAGTGGGATGCGCTTCTGGCAGAACAGTTCGATATGTATTATATTGATCAGAATGGGGAAAAAGTGAGGCCGTATATCATCCATCGGACGTCCATCGGCTGCTATGAGAGAACGCTTGCGTGGCTGATTGAGAAGTATGCCGGCATGTTCCCCACCTGGCTCTGTCCGGAGCAGGTACGCGTGCTTCCGATCTCGGACAAATATCTGTCTTACGCAGAGCAGGTGGATAAAGAATTAAAGGCAAACGGAATTTTGTCCACTGTGGATACAAGGGCGGAGAAGATCGGTTATAAAATCAGAGAGGCGCGGCTTGCAAAGGTTCCGTATATGCTCGTAGTGGGCGAGAAGGAGGAAGCAGAAGGTAAGGTGGCGGTCAGAAGCCGTTTCCTGGGCGACGAGGGCCAGAAAGACCTTCAGAGCTTTATTGAGGATGTCTGCAGGGAGATCCGGACAAAGGAAATCCGGAAGATTGAAGTGCAGGATAAGTAAGAACAAGTAAAAATCTGTAAAAAACTGTTGACAACCGGCTCCGGTTCTGGTATTATAACGGAGTCGGTTGTAAGACAGACATAAAACAGATATGGCGAGATAGCTCAGCTGGCTAGAGCACACGGTTCATACCCGTGGTGTCGAGGGTTCGAGTCCCCCTCTCGCTATTTCAGCTTCTTATCAGGGAATGATGAGGAGCTGTTTTTTTATAGTTAGACGGAATATGAAAAGAGGGATCGTGTATTGCAGACTGATTTATTTATTAAAAAAAGGAATCAAGTTATTTTGACCGCTGTTCTATTGCTGGGAACAGGCAGCGTTTTGATTTGGAGATCCTTTTACGGAATGGATTTAACAGATGAAACCTTTTACCTGGCTGCAGCCAGAAGATTTTATGACGGAGCAATGGTCTTTAAAGATGATTGGAACAGAGGACAGTTGTTTGGTTTGCTGATGCTCCCATTTTATAGTATATATATGTTTATTCAGGGAAACAATGAAGGAATTATTCTTTGCTCCCGCATTCTGTTTGTAATCCTGGAATTGTTCGTTGCCGCTTTTTTATGGGAAATACTGATTCGCAATACAGGGAGCTTCGGGGCAGCTTTGAGTACGTCTTTGTGCGTGCTTGTTTATGCACGGGGAAATATTATTACAATGTCCTATTATAACCTGGGATTTCTTACATTTCTGTTGGCTGTCCTGTGGTGGAGCAAGGCAGAGAGAGGGCAGGAAAAGAAACTGTTTTATCTGTTATCCGGCTTTAACTTCGCCGTATCTGTAGTATGTATGCCGTATATGGTTCTGCTTTTTTTCGTGCTTTTGGGAGTTGGTATTTTTTGGAGGCTGAAAAACGATGCTGTGAGGTGCCGGCGGGTATTTTGGTGGTTCACAGGAATTTTATTTGCTGCTGTAGTATTTTTATTATATTTTGGAAGACTGATACCATGGAAAGAGCTTCAGGAGTATGTGCCGATCATATTTCAGGATCCGGGTTTAGAGAAAGACGGGATATTGGAGCAGTTTCTGAATCTTTTTAGATATATTGGGACAGTATTCCTGAAATATACGTGGCCGGTATATGCAGTGACTTTTGTTCTGTCTGTTCTGGATGGAAAACGGGTACTGAAAAACGAGGTTATTCATAAACTGCTCCCCTGGCTGCTGGCAGCAGAATTTTTTGTACAATCGATTTATGTGAGGACATACTTTGAGGGCGGAGTTGTTCTTGTGCTTTTTTTGCTGGCATTGCAGATGCAGTTTTTATACCCGGAGCACAGATTGAAATGGATGGAACATCATTTTCTTATCCCGGGACTGTTGTTTGCAGTTCCCTGGGTGCTTGGTTCAAATGTGGGGGAGCGGGTAATCAATATGAGCATCCTGCTGATGGATATATGGGGAATCTGCTTTTTGTGGACTGTTTTTCAAAGGCATCAGAGAAAGAACTGCTATTTGGCAATTAAAATATCGGTGTTCTGGATGTTTATGGTGCTTTTCCTTATCCGAATATTTGATGTTTACCGCGACGGAAGTATAGAACGTCTGAACTATTCTGTTTCCTGTGGATGCATGAAGGGAATTTACACGGAAGAGAACAGAGGTAACGCATATGAACAGATGGTAAACTTGCTTTTGGAAGAAACAGATGATAAAGACAGAATCGTAACTCCTGGGACGAATCCGTGGGTTTATTTAGATGCGCCGGCTTCCTGCGGTGCTTATACAGTGTGGAATTTTGATAATGGAGAATCAGTGCTCAGACAGTACTATGAAAAATTTCCTGAATACATTCCCGATAAGATACTGCTTGTTCCGGAAGAGGTCAGTGTTTATGAAAGCTGGAGGTTCAGTTCTCATGGTTCTGGATGGAACAGGGAAGAACAGGCTGCTGTGGGAGGAATTCTGGGAGAGATTATAGAATCAGGAAATTATGTTTGCCTGGAAAAAAGCGGAGCAAAGCTATACAGTAACCGCCTGTAAAATAAAGAGTTGTATTTGATGCTTATATGATTTAAAATATAGACAGAAAAATTCATATTTTGAAAAAGGAAATTGCATAAAGTATAAAAACGATAGAGGGTCAAAAGAATGAACAGGGAAAAGGTAAGAAATGAAATCGTTGGTCATAATGTGATTCTGAAACAGATCACAATGCAGGATACAGACCTTATTGTGAAATGGAGAAACAATCCAGAAGTAATGAAAAATTTTATTTATCGCGGTGAATTTACGCATGAGACCCATAAGCATTGGATGGAAACGAAAGTGGCGCGGGGGGAGGTGCTGCAGTATATTATCATGACAAAGAGAGATCGAATACCTGTGGGTTCCGTTTATTACAGGGATATTGATCGGAACAACAGCGCTGAATACGGCGTTTTTATTGGAGAAGATTCTGCCAGAAAAAAAGGAGTGGGGAGTGAGACAGCCAGACTTTTTACCAGGTATGGAATTGAAGAACTGGGGCTGCATCGTATTTATCTTCGCCTTCTTGCAGGGAATGATATTGCATACAGGACATATGAAAAAGCCGGATTTAAAAAGGAAGGCGTTTTTCGCGACATGGTGTACCTGGACGGAGAATATCGGGATGTGATCTTTATGTCTTTGCTGGAAGAGGATATCCCGACGGAGGATCTGTAATGAAGGTGTCTTTTGTAATTCCGTGTTACTGTTCTCAGCATATGCTGAATCTGGTAGTAAATGAAATTGCGGAAGCAATGCAGAAACTGGAGAAATATGAATATGAGATTATTCTGGTTAATGACTGCTCTCCGGATGATACATTTAAAACAATTTATAAAATAGCATCCCAAAATGAGAATGTAACAGGTATCGATCTTGCAAAGAATTTTGGTCAGCACGCCGCGCTGATGGCGGGGTTCCATCAGGTCACAGGAGATGTTGTTGTCTGCCTGGATGATGATGGGCAGACTCCTGCGGGGGAAGTGGGTAAACTGCTGGATAAAATAGAGGGAGGATATGATGTTGTATACGCGTCTTACAAGAATAAACAGCATTCTTCTTTTCGCAATTTTGGAAGCTGGGTAAACGGGAAGATGACAGAATTTATGCTGGACAAACCGGCATGTCTGATGATAACCAGTTATTTTGTTGCCCGCAGATTTGTAATAGATGAAATGATTCGATACGAGCATTGTTATCCATATGTGATTGGGCTGGTTTTGCGTTCGACGAAAAACATCTGTAATGTGCCGGTTTCTCATCAAAAAAGAAAAGAGGGGAAATCAGGATATACGATTGGGAAATTACTGTCTCTGTGGATTAATGGATTTACGTCGTTTTCTGTGAAACCTTTGAGGATGGCAACTTATTTTGGCGTGTTTTCTTCTATATGCGGTCTTTTGTATTTGATCTATATTATAGTGTTGTATGTATCGGTTCATTCTGCGCCGCTTGGCTGGAGTTCGACGACTGCCATATTGCTGATTCTCGGCGGTGTTATTCTGGTTGTATTGGGTTTAATTGGCGAGTATGTGGGGAGAATCTATATGTGTACCAATGCGGCTCCGCAATTTGTCATACGGGAAGTTGTCAAAAAGAATAACATGGAATAATGCATGTTTCATCTGTCAGCGGAGACTGGGTCCGAATCAGCGGGCATATGGAAGGAGAATAAGATGAGAGTTGGCTTGGGATATGACGTACACCGCCTGGTGGAGGGACGCGCCCTGATTCTGGGAGGAGTGGAAATTCCATACGAAAAAGGCCTTCTGGGCCATTCGGATGCAGACGTGCTGCTGCATGCCATCACGGATGCGCTTCTGGGTGCGGCGGCGCTGGGGGACATCGGGAGGCATTTTCCGGATACGGACCCGGCGTATAAAGGAATCTCCAGTCTTCGCCTTCTGGCGCACGCGGGAGACCTTCTGGAGCGTAAAAATTATCAGATCATCAATATTGATGCTACCGTGGTCGCCCAGAAGCCAAAGCTGGCTTCCTATATACCGGAGATGGTAGACCATGTGGCAAAAACGCTGAAGCTGGACAGGGACCAGGTGAATATCAAGGCGACTACGGAGGAAGGGCTGGGCTTTACCGGTACAGGGGAAGGTATCAGCGCACAGGCGGTTTGTTCCCTGATGCCGATTACCGCGTATATTGACGAGGACAGGATGGCTGTCCGGTCCTGTGAGGGGTGTGAAGGATGCCGGAAGAACTGAAGGAACAGCCGGTTCCGTTTTATCTGAAGCCGGAGCAGAAGTGTGCTACGAAAGGCCTGTATGAAAAGGCGTTTCCGGAGGACAGCAGGAGGTTCGTAGACTTTTACTATGAGTATAAGACCCGTGATAATGAGATTCTGGTCCTGGAAAAGGAGGGGCAGATCGTGTCCATGCTTCATCTGAATCCCTATCGGATGATCGTAAACGGTTACGAGACGGCGGGCTGTTATATCGTGGCGGTGGCCACCCGGGAGGACTGCAGGCACCGCGGCCATATGCGGACGCTTCTGGAGAGGGCGCTTCAGGATCTGGCGGTCCGGAAACTGCCGTTTGTATTTCTGATGCCGGCCAGTGAACGGATCTATTCCCCGTTTGATTTTGTCTGGATCTGTCCGCATACGGAACTGCCGGAGCGGGTTCGGCGGATGGATGCGGACGGGCAGAACCGGTATCTGGCGACCAGATATCAGATGTTCTGCAGGAGGGATGCACGTTATCTGGAAAATGAGCGGGCGGAACGGGCGGCGGAAGAGGGAGAAGCGCCGGATGGGAAGATCCCGCCCTATATGGCCAGGATTACGGATGTATGCGGGATGCTCAGACTGGCGGGAAGCAGTCAGGACCAGAAACGGTATCTTCATGTAAAAGATGGTCTGATCCCTCAAAATAACGGATACTTTCTGTGGGAGACGTTCAGGGGCGAGCAGGTGGTCCGGCGTCTGGAGGAGAGGCCCGCGCATCTGGATCTGGATCTGACGGTGGGCGAGCTGGCCTCTTTGGTTTTCGGCGGCTTTCGGATCTGTCTGTCGGAAATGGTTTAGTGCTTGACAAAATCTTCGGAATCCCATATTCTATTAAATAAAGAAAAGAGAAATGCAGAGAACGGGAAGAGTAACCTTCGTCTCTATACGGGACGGAGGTTTTTGTATGAATAAGAACGGCTGCGCACTGTATTTCTCTGCCGAAGGAGCAGTTATGGGATTGATTAGTTATATCAAAGAGGAGATCGAGGTGATCCGGGAGCGCGACCCGGCCATTAAATCCAATATGGAAGTGTTCCTGTATCCGACCTTTCACGCCATTTTAAAATACCGGGTGGCGCACAGGCTGTATCAGAAGGGTCATTTTTTCTGGGCCAGATGGCTCTCTCAGCGGACGGCCAGAAAGACCGGGATCGAGATCCATCCGGGAGCGACCATCGGGAAGGGGCTGTTTATCGACCACGGGACCGGTGTGGTCATCGGAGAGACAGCGGTTCTGGGCGACAATGTGACGCTGTATCAGGGAGTGACCCTTGGGGGAACCGGGAAGGAGCAGGGCAAACGCCATCCGACGCTGGAAGACAATGTGATGGTCAGTGCGGGGGCGAAGATCCTTGGTTCCTTTACCATCGGTGAAAACTCCAAGATCGGAGCAGGAAGCGTGGTGCTCGGCCCGGTGCCGCCCAACTGTACGGTGGTCGGCATTCCGGGAAGGATCGTGAAAAAGGACAGCGTCCGGATTCCGCGAAAGGATCTGGATCAGGTAAATCTTCCGGACCCGATTCTGGATGCCATATCGGAACTTCGGGAGGAGAACAGAAAACTGCGCGCCGAACTGGACAGTCTGAAAAAGAATACAGAAGGAGGAGATCAGATATGATCCGCATTTATAATACGTTATCCAAAAAGAAAGAAGAATTTGTGCCCATTGAGGAAGGGAAGGTCCGCATGTACGTCTGCGGTCCTACCGTATATAATTTCATCCACATCGGCAATGCCCGTCCGATGATTGTATTTGACACGGTGCGCCGCTATCTGGAGCATAAAGGATATGAAGTGAATTTTGTATCGAATTTTACGGACGTGGATGACAAGATCATCAAAAAAGCCAATGAAGAAGGCGTTTCGGCTGATGAGATTTCCAAAAGATACATTGAGGAGTGCAAAAAAGACATGGAGGGGATGAACATCCGGCCGGCCACGGTCCATCCCCTTGCTACCCAGGAGATCGACGGTATGATTGCCATGATTTCGGATCTGATGGAAAAGGGATATGCCTATGCGGTAAACGGAACGGTCTATTTCCGGACCCGCCGCTTTGCGGAGTACGGCAAGCTGTCCCACAAAAACCTGGATGACCTGCAGGGCGGAAACCGGTCCCTGCTGGTGTCCGGAGAAGATGAAAAAGAAGATCCGCTGGATTTCGTGCTTTGGAAACCTAAGAAAGAAGGGGAGCCTTACTGGGTTTCGCCCTGGGGGGACGGCCGTCCGGGCTGGCACATTGAATGCTCGGTCATGTCCAGAAAATATCTGGGGGAACAGATCGACATCCACGGCG
The DNA here is from genome assembly GCA_910584205.1 of uncultured Lachnospiraceae bacterium. GTDB lineage: Bacteria > Bacillota > Clostridia > Lachnospirales > Lachnospiraceae > Hominiventricola. Next base: position 74,637 of record CAJUAA010000007.1, on the reverse strand, counting down.
GCGGGGAGGATCTGGTATTTCCCCACCATGAGAACGAGATCGCCCAGAGCGAGGCTTGCAGCGGGAAGGTATTTTCCAGATACTGGATGCACAACGCGTTTCTCAATATCGACAACCGGAAGATGTCCAAGTCTCTGGGCAATTTCTTCACGGTACGGGAGATCAGTGAGAAATACGATCTGCAGGTTCTCCGCTTTTTCATGCTGAACGCTCATTACCGCAGTCCGCTGAATTTCAGCGCGGAGCTTATGGAAGCGTCTAAAAATGCGCTGGAACGGATTCAGACGGCGGTTGACAGCCTGAAATACACTGCGGAGCACGCGGCGGCGGAGCAGATGACAGACGGCGAGCGGGAGCAGCTCAAAGAGGCAGACGCGTTTATGGAAGCGTTTGACCGGGCCATGGACGACGATTTCAATACGGCGGACGCGATTGCGGCGGTATTTGACCTTGTGAAATATGTAAATACTCATACGGGAGAGGGCAGCAGCCGGGAAGCGGCGCAGGCGTTCTGCGGCAGGATCCAGAGACTGTGCGACATTCTCGGAATCATCACGGAGAAACAGGAAGAGCTGCTGGATGCGGACGTGGAAGGGCTGATTGAGGAACGGCAGGCGGCAAGGAAAGCGAAAAATTTTGCCAGAGCGGACGAGATCCGGAATCTTCTGCTGGAAAAGGGAATCATCCTGGAAGATACGCGTGAAGGAGTAAAATGGAAGAGAGCCTGAAATATCTGAAAGAACAGTTTCACCTTCCGGAAGTGGATATCAGGACCTGTTCCCCCCAGGTTCTGGCTTATATCGGAGACGGGATTTATGAACTGATCGTCCGTACGGTTCTGGTGGAGAGGAAAAACCGCCAGACAAACGACCTTCACAAAATGGCGAGCCGCTATGTGAAGGCGTCCGCCCAGGCGGCCATGATCCTGGCGATTCGGGAAGAGCTTTCCGAGGAGGAGCGCCATGCCTATAAACGCGGGCGCAATGCCAGAACGTTCAGCATGGCGAAGCATGCGACCATGAGCGAATACCGCCATGCCACAGGCTTTGAGGCGCTGATGGGTTATCTGTATCTGACCGGCCGGATGACAAGGATGATCGATCTGGTCAAAATGGGAATGGAGAGAACAGGAGGACTGCCATGAGGTATGAGGAACTTTCGATCGAAGGACGGAATGCGGTGCTGGAGGCGTTTCGCGCCGGAAAGACCATTGATAAGCTGTATGTCCTGAAAGGATGCCAGGACGGTCCGGTGAACAGCATCCTGAGGGAAGCCAGAAAACAGGACACCGTTGTCAGCTTTGTGACGAAGGAGCGTCTGGACCAGATGTCCGAAACAGGAAAGCATCAGGGCGTCATTGCCAGCGCGGCCGCTTATGAGTATGCGGATGTGGAGGATATCCTGAGACTGGCGGAGGAGAGAGGGGAAGCGCCCTTTCTGATTCTTCTGGATAATATCGAAGACCCGCATAATCTGGGCGCCATCATCCGCACGGCGAATCTGGCCGGCGCCCACGGAGTCATTATTCCAAAACGGCGGGCGGCGGGCCTGACCGCTACGGTGGCCAAAGCCTCCGCCGGAGCGCTGAATTATACTCCGGTGGCAAAGGTGACGAACCTGGGAAAGACCATGGAGGAACTGAAGGAAAGAGGGATCTGGTTTGTCTGTGCGGATATGCGCGGAACTGTCATGTACGATGTGGACCTGAAGGGCCCCATCGGCCTGGTGATCGGCAGCGAGGGGGAAGGAGTGGGCCGTCTGATCCGTGAAAAATGTGATCTTACGGCGTCGATTCCCATGAAAGGGGACATCGATTCCCTGAACGCGTCGGTGGCGGCCGGAGTGCTGGCGTATGAGATTGTAAGGCAGAGGATGTGCTGAATTGAGTTTGAAGGAACGATATGGAAATCTGACCGATGAGGAACTGATGAATCGTCTGGAGGCCGGGGAGACAGAGGTGACAGAATATCTTCTGGATAAATACAAGCCGTTGGTGAAAAGCCGCGCCCGTACCCTGTATTTGATCGGCGGAGAGAAGGATGACCTGATTCAGGAAGGGATGATCGGGCTGTTTCGGGCGATTCGGGGGTTCCGGTCCAGTGAGGAGTGTTCTTTTTACAATTTTGCCGAGCTTTGTATCACACGGCAGATGTATACGGCGGTGCAGGCGTCTAAACGGAAAAAACACGCCCCGCTGAATTCCTATGTGGCTCTGGAAGAAGAGGCCGGGCTTATGGCGGATCAGAATCCGGAGGATCTGGTGATCGACCAGGAGAATCTGGAGAGCCGGTACGACCAGATTCACAGGCGGCTCAGCGACATGGAGAAGCTGGTCCTGGAACTCTATCTGGAAGGCAGGACGTATGGGCAGATCGCTGCCGTCATCGGAAAGAACGAAAAGGCAGTCGACAATACGATTCAGAGGTTGAAAAAAAAGTTGTTATAAGGGAAATACAGATGGGCAGGAAAGAAAAGAAAGTAATCGTGATCTTATTTGTACTGTGTATGTTGGCTGGTTTGTATGCAGTTCAGGGGTATGGCATTAATGTAGACGAGAATACGGAAATCAATATTGCAAGAATGGACGAGAAGGAATATGTGCGTGTTTTTTTCGGAGAAGAGAGCCGCCTGTTTCGTTATATGGATAGCCTGATCGGAGATTTGATGGACTCTGTGGAGATTGACCATGGTGAATCTGTGCTTTATCCTGCAGTGGCAGTGGTATCCGTTTTAAGGGCTGCAGGAAGAGCAGATCTCGGGATGCTGTTTTACCATATATACTTGTATGTCTGGTTTCTTTTTGGCCTGCTGGCAGCCTATAAGGTTGGGAAGTATCTGACAGGGGAAATTTTATTTGGAGCGATGGCAGCGGCGTTTATTGGCTTAAATCCCCTTTTGTTCGGAAATTCATTCATTAATAATAAAGATATGATTATGCTGTCGCTGACCTCGATCTGTATCTGCTTTGGTATTGAGTTTGTGGAAAAGAAAACATGGAAATGGAGTGTGCTGTGGGCGGTTGTCGCAGGTCTGTGCATAAATATGAGGATTACCGGTTTGATGTATGCAGGGCTTTTCGGAGGACTGTACTTACTGGAATTTCTGGTCCCTGAAAAGAAAGAGCGAAGGATTTTTTTGAATGGAATCCTGGCAGTCGCAGTGATGATCGGAACTTTTGTAGCTGTGACGCCGGCTGTCTGGTATTCCTTTTGGGGATATTTCAAGTACACAATTACCAGTTCAGTCGGTTTTCTGCGTTGGCATGGATGGGAGTTATATGGTGGAGAGTTGTATCGCTATCTGGAGCATTCTCTTCCATGGCATTATTTCTTTGGCTGCTTTGGAGTACAGACTCCGCCGGTGTTTCTTTTTGCTTTCGTCATTGGACAGGCAGGCGGTCTTTATCTGATATTGAAGAAGTTCAAAGAAGAATGGGAACATATCAAGTATGTATTGATTTTTTTCATAATCATATGGATTCCTATGATATTTTTCATGATAAAAAGTGCCAATGTAACATTCAGACATTTTTTCTTTATGTATCCGGTGCTTGCTTTTACGGCGGTTTATGTTCTACATATGTTCTGCAGGCATAAGGTGGCGGAGAAAATCGTAGTGGGAACAGTTCTGCTGCAGGCAATCCTGTGTATCGGGCTGATTATAGCGGGGCATCCTTTCCAGACAACATATTTTAATGTATTTGCAGGGAAAAATGTGGCAGAACGTTTTGAATACATTAACACGGATTATTACAAGGAAGCGCTGGAATGGATCCTGAAAACAGATGACAGAGAGGAAATCCTGATTTCTTCAGATAACCTGAATTGCTATTACGGAATTAAGCAGGCGTGGGAGATTTTACACCCGGAAAAAAAGGCAAGAATACGGATTGCAGAACCAGAGACTGTAGAATGCCAAAACGCGGATTATCATGTATATGGATATTCGACTTTGATTAAGGAAAACAGGGAAGCTCAGCTTGGACTTGGGGAATTTGTATACTGTGAACCGGAGAAAAAGTTTAATGCGCAGACCGGACTTGACGCATATGGAAAACGTGTTGTGACTATTTACTATAATCAATCATGAATATCAGCGGGTTGTGGGTAAAAAAGAAAAAAGTTGGATAAACAGCTGATAAACATGAAAAAAATGTTGACACTAAATAAAGGCTGTGATATTATAATCAAGTCGCAGGCGTGAGCGATACGATAAGCTGCTGTGGCTCAGTCGGTAGAGCGTCGCATTGGTAGTGCGGAGGTCACGGGTCCGATTCCCGTCAGCAGCTTGTGGAGCGGAAATTCTATAGAATTTCCGCTTTTTTCAAATTATAATAACGAGAATGGAAGCGAAAAAACTGCAGGTGCAATGATTTCAGGTTGCTGATAAACGGCAGGAATGTAAATGAGGAGGAGTCTGTTATGGAGAATGAAGTTGTTTCCAAAAATTTTATAGAGGTGGAGATCGACAAAGACCTGGCGGAAGGGGTCTACGACTGTGTGCATACCCGTTTTCCACCGGAGCCCAATGGGTATCTGCATATCGGACATGCCAAGTCCATCCTTCTGAACTACGGACTGGCGAAGAAATATAACGGAAAATTCAATATGCGGTTTGACGACACCAATCCCACAAAGGAGAAGACCGAATTCGTAGACGCGATCAAGCGGGATATCCAGTGGCTGGGGGCCGACTGGGAGGACCGTCTGTTTTTCGCGTCGGACTATTTCGGACAGATGTATGAGGCGGCGGTCAAGCTGATCAAAAAGGGAAAGGCCTATGTGTGCGATCTCACGGCGGAAGAGATTCGGGAATACCGGGGGACGCTGAAGGAGCCCGGAAAGAACAGTCCGTACAGGGACCGTTCTGTGGAGGAGAATCTAAAGCTGTTTGAAGAGATGAAAAACGGCGTGTATCAGGATGGCGAGAAGGTGCTCCGTGCGAAAATCGATATGGCGTCGCCCAATATGAACATGCGCGACCCGGTCATCTACCGCGTGGCGCATATGAGCCATCACAATACAGGGGATGCGTGGTGCATCTATCCCATGTATGATTTTGCCCATCCCATTGAGGATGCCATCGAAGGGATTACCCACTCCATCTGCACGCTGGAATTTGAGGATCACCGTCCGCTCTATGACTGGGTCGTAAGGGAGCTGGAATATCCCCATCCGCCCAGGCAGATCGAATTTGCCAAACTGTATCTGACCAATGTGGTGACCGGAAAGCGGTACATCAAGAAGCTGGTGGAGGACGGCGTCGTGGACGGCTGGGACGATCCGCGCCTGGTATCCATCGCCGCGCTGCGCCGCCGGGGCTTTACGCCGGAGTCGCTCCAGATGTTCGTGGAACTGTGCGGCGTGGCAAAAGGGCAGAGTTCCGTAGATTACGCCATGCTGGAATACTGCATCCGGGAGGATCTGAAGATGAAGCGTTCCCGGATGATGGCGGTACTGGACCCGATCAAACTGGTCATCGACAACTATCCTGAGGGCCAGGTGGAGTATCTGGACGCTGCCAACAATCTGGAAAATGACGCCCTTGGGACAAGGCAGATCCCCTTCTGCAGAGAGCTGTATATTGAGCGGGAAGATTTTATGGAGGAGCCTCCAAAGAAATATTTCCGCCTCTTCCCGGGCAATGAAGTCCGTCTGATGCATGCGTATTTTGTGAAATGTGAAAGTTTTGTCAAAGATGAAAACGGAAAGGTTGTGGAAGTGCACTGCACCTACGATCCGGAGACGAAGGCGGGAAGCGGTTTCACCGGACGGAAGGTAAAGGGGACGATCCACTGGGTGCCGGCGCCCTGCGCGGTGGAGGCGGAGGTGCGTCTCTATGAGAACCTGATTGATGAAGAAAAGGGCGTCTACAATGAAGACGGGACCATGAACATCAATCCGAACTCTCTGACAGTCGCTCATGCCATGCTGGAGCCGGCGCTGAAAGACGTCAGGGCGTACGACAGCTTCCAGTTTGTGAGAAACGGATATTTCTGCGTGGATGCGAAGGATTCCAGGGAGGGCGCGCTGGTGTTCAACCGGATCGTGTCGCTGAAAAGTTCCTTCCGGCTGCCGCAGAAGGGGTGACCTGCGCCTGTGAGGCCATGGAACGAAAGTGTGAATGCCCATGTATGAGATGATCCTGAATCTTGATGCCAGGACGGGAAAAAGCCTTTATGAACAGATTTACGAGTACCTGAAGGGAGAGATCCAGCGGGGAAACATCCGGTGCGGGGAGAGGCTGCCGTCCACGAGACTGCTGTCCCGGCAGCTGGATGTGAGCCGCAGCACGGCCCAGATGGCCTATGACCAGCTGCTGGCGGAAGGGTATATCGAAGCGGTTCCCCGCAGAGGATATTTTGTCTGCAGGATGGAGGAACTGTATCATCTGGAGCAGGAAGAGGCAGAGCCGGAGGAGTGGGAAGAGCGCCCGGGGAAAGAACCTGCGTTCGACTTTACGCCCAACGGGATTGATCTGGACTGTTTCCCTTATGCCACATGGAGAAAGCTGAGCCGGGAAGTCCTGCAGGACGGACAGAAGGAGTTGTTTCATCTGGGAGATCCAGGAGGAGAGTACGCGCTCCGGGCGGCTATCAGCCGTTATCTACATCAGGCCAGGGGCATGAATGTCCGGCCGTCCCGGATCGTCATCGGAGCGGGAAACGATTATCTGCAGATGCTGCTGTCCCGGATACTGGGAACAGAACGGCGGATCGCCATGGAGAGTCCCGGCTATCGGCATGCCTGGGAGATCTTCCGCAGGCTGGGTTATGACTGCTGTACGGTCTCCATGGACCGGTACGGCATGAATGTGCAGGAACTGCGGGAGAGCGGCGCGGATACGGCGTATGTGATGCCGTCCCACCAGTTCCCCATAGGAATCGTCATGCCGGTCAGACGCCGGCAGGAGCTGCTGCAGTGGGCGGAAGAACGGGAAGGAAGATATATCATCGAGGACGATTATGACAGTGAGTTCCGGTATGTGGGGAAACCGATTCCGGCCCTTCAGGGGATGGATACACACCAGAAGGTGATTTATATCGGAACCTTTTCCAAGTCCATCGCGCCGTCCATCCGTATCAGTTATCTGGTGCTTCCAGCGCCGCTTCTGGAACGATGCCGGCAGGTGAGCCGGTGTTTTTCCTGCACAGTGTCCAGGACGGACCAGAAAATGCTGCAGCTTTTTATAGAACGGGGATATTTTGAACGGCATCTGAATCGGATGCGTGCGGTATATAAAAGCAAACATGACACCCTTCTTTCGGAGCTGAAAAGATTGAAAGGGGTAAAGAAGATCTTTGGAGAACGGTCCGGTGTCCATGTGCTGGTGCAGATGGCAGGGGGAATGTCCGAACAGGAGCTGGCCGGGCGGGCGGAGAGAGCCGGAGTCCGGGTATATCCGCTGTCGGAATACTGCATCGGCGGCATGACGTACGAACCGACAGTGATCCTGGGTTATGCGACCATGAAGGAAGAAGCGATCCCGAAGGCGGCGGCTCTGCTGGCCGGGAGCTGGGAGACGTAAAGAAATAAAAGGAGGACGCCGCGGGAAGCGGTGTCCTCCTTCTTCAAAAGGTTTTATGCCTTTTCTTCGCTTTCTTCGGAGACGGATACTTTATCCTCAGCTTTGGGAACTTCGGCTGTCTCTTCCGGTCCTTTTGCAGGCGCGGTCTCTTTCACGGGGTCTTCTTCCTCGAAGATTTCCTCTTCGCTGTCAAAAGCGGTGACTTCCTCGTCGTCCTCTTCGAACAGTTCCTCATCATCAAAGGCTTCCTTCAGTTCCCTGTCTTTGTCAAAGAACCTGCGGTACACAAGGATACCTCCAGCTACGGCGAGGGCGGCGCCTCCGAGAGTTGTGAGTGCTTTCAAAAATTTTTTCATCAGGTTACTCCTTTCATTCACGTTTGACTTTTCTCTATTCTAATATAAATACAGAAAGATGAAAAGTAAAAAATCATTAAAATTTAAGAAAATATCCATTGTGATTTTGGATGTTTTCCATTACACTGATATAGTATTTACAGCAAAGGAAGAAAGAAAACAATGATTCGATTGATTGTTACTGATATTGACGGGACACTGGTCCCGGAAGGCGGAAGTTATGTAAACCCGGAGTATATGTCCGTCATACGTGGACTGCTGGATCTGGGCGTGCAGTTTGCGGCGGCCAGCGGAAGGCAGGCCAGCAGCATCGATGCGGTGTTTCACGAGCTGAAAGACCGGATCTATTACCTGGGAGACAACGGCGCCTGTATCCAGAAAGGCGGCATTACGGTGAAGGAAGTGCGGATGGGGCGGGAGGATACGCTCCAACTGCTGAAGGAACTGAGAGAGATTTCGGGACAGCGGCTGCTGGTCTCGGTGAAGGAGGGCTACTATACCGACGATCCGGACGAGGGATTCCGAAGGCTCGTATTTGAGGAATACAAAGGAGTCGGCGGAGTCGTGGAGCATGTGGAGGACTATGCGGACGCCTGTATCAAGCTGAGCCTGTACTGCGAAGGCGGTGCCAGAGGGATTTTCGATCAGCTGAGCGACCACTGGAAGGAGCGGTTTGCCATCAATGTGTCCGGTGCCAGATGGGTGGACATCAATTCCTTTGAATCCACGAAAGGGAGCGCGGTTCAGTGGCTTCAGGAGACGTACGACATTACGCCGGAGGAGACGGTGGTGTTCGGGGACAACTACAACGACATTTCCATGATGAAGCGGGCGGTGAGAAGCTACGCATCGGAGCTGTCCAATGAGGAGATCCGGGCGCATGCGGCGCATGTGGTGCCGTCCTATGAAAAGGACGGCGTGCTCATGGTGCTGAAGGAGATTCTTGAGGAGGTAAGGCATGAAAAACAAAGCGGGACGTAGGACAGCCGGTCTGCTGCTGGCCTTTTGCCTGCTGATGTCCGGATGCGGGAATACCAGGATCGTGGTTACCACAGGGCTTGCTTCGGACGAGCTGTTCCGGATCGGAGATGCATCCTGCAGCCTTTCGGAGGCGCTGGTTTATCTGATGAATCAGAAGGGCAGTTATGAGAAGGTATACGGGCTCGAGATGTGGGAGCATTCCCTGGGCGGCATGACCATGGAGGAATATCTGAAAAACCAGGTGGTTTCCGAACTGGCGCAGGTGAAGAGCATGACGCTTCTGGCGCAGGAGCAGGAGATTGCGCTGACGGAGGAAGAAACCGTCCGCTGTGAAGAAGCGGCGGCAGAGTATTTTACTACATTAAACGCGGAGGAGACAGAGCTTCTGAAGGTAGATCAGGAAATGGTCCGGGACATGTATGAGGACTACTGTCTCGCCTTCAAGGCGTACCGGCAGGTTACGGAGGAGGTCAGCGTAGAGATCAGCGATGATGAAGCGAGGATTATTGAGCTCCAGCAGATGTTTCTTCCAGAGGAGGGACTTGCCGCAGAGCTTAAGGAGCGGCTGGAGAATGGGGAAGATTTCGGAACGCTTGCTTCCAATTATTCCCGCCTGTCCCAGACGACGTTGTTCATCGCCAGAGGGGACAAGGGCGGCGAATACGAAGAGATCGCGTTTGACCTGGACAATGAGGAGATCAGCGACGTCTTTGGGGCGGACGGTGGATATTATATTCTGAAATGCCTGAATACGTATGTGGAGAAAGAATCGGAGGCGAACAAGCTTCAGGTGGCTCAAAGGCAGAAGACGGAGCAGTTTCAGGGGATCTATACAGAGCTTATGAAGGACACGCTGTCGGAATTTCAGGACAGGCTGTGGGAGCGGGTCAGCTTCGCGGATTACGGGGAAGTGGAGACCAGTTCGTTTTTTGAGATTTACCAGAAATATTTTGAAGAGTAGACAGCAGAAGGCTCCCGGTATCCGGAAAGGATTGCCGGGAGTTTCGCCGTTTAGCCGGGGATTTCCCGGAGGCATCCGGGAAGCGCGCCGATTCTAGCCGAGGATTTCCCGGAGACAGTCAAGAAGCGCGTCGTTTTTCTCCGGCATCATGAAGCAGAAGCGGAAGAACGTCTCATCCTCCAGGCCGGGAAAGCTGGAGCAGTCCCGGAGCATCAGCCCCTTTTTGATGGCGTGGACAAACACGTCGCAGGAGGTGACTCCTTTTTTCAGGATACGGACCAGAATAAAGTTAGCGTACGGCTTGTACACCTTGATCTGCTTCCAGGTCAGAAGCTCTTTATAGATGCGTTCCCGTTCAGAGGAGATCAGGCGCCTGGTTTCGTTGATGTAGTCCGTATCGGAGAACATGAGCGATCCGGCGGCGTCGGCAAGGCTGTTGAGCGTCCATGGATTCTGGCGCTCTTTTACCTGTGCCAGCAGGGACAGGCGGCTGGTCATGGCATAACCCAGCCGCAGGCCGGGGGCGGCGAAAAACTTGGAGATGCCCCGGAGAATGACGAAGTTGTCGTATTCCTTCAGAAGCTCCACGGAGGAGACGCTGACGCCGTCCGGAGCGAATTCCGCATAGGTTTCATCCACGATCAGGAAAACGCCGTGGGATCGGCAGCAGGAAAGAACACGGCGCATGGTGTCCGGTTCCACGGCAGTGGAGGTGGGGTTGTTGGGGTTGCAGAGGATACACAGCCGGGGACCGGATGCCAGGATCCGGCAGAATTCCTCTGTGTCCAATTGAAAATCGTCGGCTTCCTTCAGGGCGTAGTAGGAGACGCTGCCGCCTGCCAGACGAACCTCCCGCTCGTATTCCGAATAGGTGGGAGAGACGATAAGCGCCGTCTGGCCCTTTGGGTCCAGAAGCTGTATGAACAGGGAGATCAGTTCCGTGCAGCCGTTGCCCACCAGGATCTGTTCCGGAAGGCAGCCGGTGTAGGCGGCGATATGCTCCCGGAGTTTCCGGTAATCCGGGTCCGGGTAGGAAGTGATCACGTCGATGCTCTCCGTCAGTTTTTTCCGCATCTTTGGAGAGACTCCAAGGGGATTGACGTTGGCTCCGAAGCCGGTGATCTGTTCCTTTGGAATACCGAAGAAGCGCTCGATCTTCTCCAGGTCGCTTCCATGAAACTGTTCTTTTATCTCAGTCATATTGTCCGTTCTGTTTTTGGATTCCATATTGTTTTCCTCACATATTTTCCTCATGGTTGCACGATGCAATCAAAGAGTGTTATAATGATACCAGACTATTATATACCAAAATGCCGGAAAAGCAATGGGGTTTGCATGAAAGAAAAAGTAATCGAATGCTATAATGGAAGATTTGTATACGATCAGCCGGGGCTTAAGACAGAACCGGAGGAGCTTGTGCTGGAGCTGAAGCCGGGAGAGACGGCGGAGGGCAGTTTCGTGGTCAGTTCCATGGACGAACGCAGGGTCAAGGGACTTCTGCATACCAGAATCCCCGGGATGACGCTTCGTGGGGACAGTTTTTTTGCCCGGGCGGCCAGAGTGGAATATTCCTGTCGTCCCCGGTGCCTGCGGGAGGGAGAAGAGCTGGAAGGCGCCATCTGGCTGGAAACCAGCGCGGGCGAGTACGCGCTTCCGGTGAAGGTGAGGGTCCAGGGCGCCGCGGCCGAAGAGGAAGCGGACGAGGAGCTTTCCGTCATACTGGCGGGCGAGGCGGAGCTTCCGGTGCAGAAGGCGGGGCCTGGAAGATCGGAGGAGCACAGGAAGGAAAGAGAACTGCTTTCCCTTGGGGCGGAGTTCCAGAGGGTGCTGGAAGAGGAACGAGGCGGGAATCTGAGCGGGCAGAAGGCGGACGGACGGTTCCGAAAGCTGGTGGACCGGATGGCAGAGCTGCAGCCGGAATCGGCGCTCGGCCCGCTGGCGGACGCCTGGGTGATGCTGCGGGAGGACCGGAGAGAGGAAGCGGGATGGCTCCTGAAGAAATACGAAAAGACCCGCCTGCTCCAGCAGAAGGAGGCGTCCGTAAGGGCGGCGTTCCTGTATGTAAACAGCCTGTTCTGCAGGGAGGAGAAAGTGACGGCCCATGCGGTGACCCAGCTGCAGAAGATCTGGCAGAAGCATCCGGATGACCGGATGGTCACCGCGTATCTGCTGGAACTGGATCCCGGCCTGAAGGACAACGCCCGTGCCCGCTACCGGATGCTGGAACGGCAGTTTCATGCGGGAGTCCGGAACCGGCTGCTCTATCAGGAGGCGTATGTCCTGCTTCGGGAGGACCCGGCGCTGTTTACCGGGCTGGATCATTTTTCACTTCAGGTATTTGGCTGGGCGGCGTCCCGGGGGCATCTGACGGTCCAGACGGCGCAGGCAGCGGCCTCGCAGGCATCCAGGATCAAACGGTGGTCGCCCATGGCCGCCCGGTTTCTGAAGGCGTGTTATGAGGTCCATCCCTCGAAGGAAACCGCAGGGGCCGTGTGTTCGGTCTACATCCGCGGGCACCGGACGGATGCGGAGGCGTTTGGATGGTACGAAAAAGGGGTGGAGTGGGACGCAAAGATCACAAACCTGTATGAATATTTCATCTATGCGCTGCCGGAGGATTATCCGAGGCTTCTTCCCAGACAGGTGCTGCTCTATTTTCACTACCACAATACGCTGACCAGCCGGCAGAAGACGACTCTGTACTGCAACCTTGTCCGGTATGCCTCAGAGGACGATCCTGTCTGCGAAGAACATGGGCGGCTTCTGCAGGAATTCCTGCTGGAGCAGCTGCGGGAACGGAGGCTGAACGAGTCTCTGGCGTGGCTTTACGGGAAATGCCTGCTGGCGGAGGCACTGGAGGATGAACTTCTGGACGCGCTGGCGGACCTTCTGTTCCTTCAGAAGATCACCTGCCGGGAAAAAAGGATCCGTCAGGTGGAAGTGCGCCACAGGCAGCTGGAGGAGGCGGTACGGGTGCCGCTTACGGGCGGTACGGCCTGCATTCCGGTCTATACGGAGGACGCCCGGATCACGCTGATCGACGAGGAAGGGCGGCGTCACAAAAAGACCGTGCCTTATGAGCGGAAACGGCTGATGATCGAACCGAAATTCCTGCAGTTATGCCGGATAAAACGGAAGGATCATCTGGGGCTGAACCTGATGACGCTGGACGGAAAGGGGCCCCACCAGCTGAGGGAGGACAATCTGTCCGCCGCGTGGAAGCTTCTGGAAGACGTGAGGGTGAAGGAATCCTACCGCCAGCAGCTGAAGGTGGAGCTTCTGGATTACGAGAGAAGACACCGCAGGCTGGAGCAGATCCATGAGCGGCTGCTGTTCTCGGACGGAGAGGTGCAGAGGCTGTCCAGAGCCTGCCAGGGCTCCTACATCGAGATTCTGATCCTGCTGGAGCAGGATCAGGCGGCTCTGCGGCTTCTGTGGAAGACCGGCTGCCGGGAAGTGGAGGAAAGACTTCTCTTACGGCTTTTGCAGCGCCTGCTGGAGGACGAACGCCCCTCCGTCAATCTGCTGATGCCGCTGGCATGGCAGGTATTTGAAAAGGGCCTGTATACGGAGCAGGTGGTGGAGCTTCTGACGGAAAGCTGCGTGGGAAATACCCAGGAGCTTCTGGCGCTCTGGAAAGCAGGAGAACAGTTTGGCATGTCCCTGCCGGAGCTGGAGGAGCAGCTGGTCGTCCAGGCGCTGTTCACCGGGCAGTATGTGTGCGAGGTGTTTCCCGTGTTCCAGTCGCTGGATGACCGGGGCGGGGAGTCCGTTCTTGGAACCGCCTATCTCAATTACGTCAGCTGGCTGGATTTTGTAAAGGGGCAGCAGGTGCCGGAAGGGCTGTTTGACAGTCTGGAGCATCATCTTCTGTGGGAGGACCGGCTCCATGAAACGGCGGTGCTGGCGTATCTGAAACAGCTGTCGGTGCTGCTGCTTCTGACCGACGCCCAGAAAAGGCTGGCAGGGCGCCTTCTGAAAGAGCTGACGGCGAAAAGCCGGCGGTTTGCCTTCATGCAGAACCTGCGTCCTTATATGGAAGAGAAAGGCCGGCCGGCAGACCAGGTGGTGGTGGAATACCGCTGCAGTCCCCGGCACAGGGTGATTCTGCACTATGTGCTGGAATATCACGGCAGGAAAAATTATGACTATATGACGGAGCAGCTGTATCCGGTCTGCGGCGGTATCTTTGTCCGGTCCTTTGTCCTGTTCTATGGAGAAAGGCTCACGTGGTTTTTTACGGAGACGGCGGAAGACGGATCTGAGATCTCCACGGAATGCAAGACGGCGGAGAACCGGGAGGAGCAGACAGAAGGGGACAGCCGCTACAGCCGGCTCTGCCGTATGCAGCGGGCGCTGGACTATGGACAGGAACGGCTGCTGAAGCGGATGATGGCGGAGTATGAAGAACTTACGGAGCTGACAGAGGAACGGTTCCATGTCAGATAAGAAGAGACGGGATGGGAAGAGGGAAGGAGCAGAAGGATGAAAAGCAGTGGAAGCGGGCGGCTCCGGGCCGGGATCGATTACAGGGAAGAATATCCGGTGGTCTGTTATCAGACCGGACAGATGCAGGAACCTCAGACGCTCCCGCTGGATTTTGGCGGACAGGCCGGGCATACGGCATGCTTTCGCAGAATCCTGTCCGCGCTGAAACGGTATGGGAAAAAAGAAGCGATCTGTGCGGCGGTGGTGCTTCCGGACATGTCGGAGGATGTGATCCGCCAGTATATGACGGAGGCGTATGAGGCGGGATTTCCGGAGAATTCCGTCCAGGTCATGGGAGAACTGGAGAGCTTCGTCCATTTTGTCATGCACCAGACCAATGACATCTGGCAGCAGCAGGTGTGGCTTCTGGAATTCGGGGCGCAGGAGGTGCAGGCGACGGCGGTACAGGTCAATAAAAGGACCACGCCCATGGTGGCGCAGGCCCGGGAACCGGAATGCTGGAAGGTGGGGAGCCTCTCAGACGGGGACCGGGATGAGCGGCTGAGCGAATGCGTCAAGGACAGATTCGGAAAAACTCCGGTGTCCGCGGTCTTTCTCACAGGCACCGATCTGAATGCCGAAGATTATAAAAAGAGCCGGGAAGAGATCTGTTTTCGGCGCAGAGTCTTTGTGGGAGAACAGCTCCAGGCCCGGGGCGCCTGCCTGATGGCGGGAGACGAAAGCGGCAGCCGTCCGTATCTGTTCCTGAGTGAGCAGACGCTTCTGTATAATGTGGGGATTCGAAGCAGCAGGGGGGGAAAGGAAGAGATCAGCACCATCGTCCAGGCCGGCTGCAGCTGGTATGAGGCAGAAGCGGAGTGCGAACTGATCCTGTTGTCTGAGCCGATCCTGGAATTTTCCTTCCAGTCCATGCTGGGAGGAGATGCGATCCGCGCCGGCATGCTGCTGAACGACCTGCCCGGAAGGCCAAAGGGAGCCACCAGGCTTTTGGTGGAGGTGCATTTTCCCGGACCGGCGCGGTGCGAGGTCCGGGTCACGGATCTGGGATTCGGGGAGCTGTACCCGTCTTCCGATCTGTACTGGCGGGAGACGTTTCTGCTGGAGGAGCAGGAGGAGAAGGAGGACGGCCATGGGTCTGGCGGTGATCTGTAAATATAAAAGGACGAAAACGCCTTTCTATGTGGAACAGGCGGGACTGAATCTGTACAGCCTGGAGGAACTGTCGTATTTCCTGTATCACAATATCTGCCTGGTGGACCGGAATTTCTTCGACGAGCGTCTGTGCCGCTGGCTGGAGGAGACCGGGGCGAAGGATCTTGCCGGACGGATCAGAAACGGCAGCTCGTCCGGAACGAATTTCCAGAATCTGGTGCTCATGGCGGCGGGAGCGTCCGGACTCTATACGGTCGATGAACTGACGGGGCTTGGAGAGCGTCTGAAAGGGCTTGTGAACCTGCAGGAGCAGGAGCGGCTGAAGCTGCGCGCCGATGAACTGCTGGACAGCCGGAACGAATGGGCGGCCATGGAGGAGTACCGCCGGATTCTGCGCATGCATCAGAACAGCCGCCTGGGAATGGGTTTTTACGGAGCGGTGTGGAACAACCTGGGCGTGTGCTGCGCCAGACAGTTTCTCTTCGAGGAGGCGGCGGAGTGCTTCGAGACCTCCTGCAGGTATCAGCCGGATGAGGAGGCCAGACAGCAGGCGGAGCTGGCCCGGCAGCTGGCGGAGGGGATCCTGCCGGGAGCCGGGAAGAAACGGCCGGATTCGGAAGACCCACAGAAAAAACTGCTCCGGTGGGAGCGGGAATACCGGAACGGGCTGCTGAAAGGATGATCCGCGGATGGCGGCGGGAGCCGATATTAAAAATAATAAATCTTGACAACCGCCCGTATTCCTGTTATGATTTCAGTGTTGTTTAACTGCTTTATCATGGTAAAGTAGTAACATATGGAAATCAGAGGAGGAAATGAAGATGAAAAAGTGGATCGCAGTGATGCTGGCAGGCGTTATGACCGCAGCGATGGTGGCCGGATGCGGCGGAAAGGACGCTGCACAGACAGAGGCGCCGGCGGAGACGGAAGCTCCGGCAGAGACGGACGCGGATGCAGAAACGCCGGAGGATGCGGAGGCTCCCGCGGCGGACGCAGAGGCATCCGGAGACAGCGACCTTGCATACGTTCAGGGAAAAGGAACGCTGGTAGTCGGTATCACAGATTTTGAACCTATGGATTACAAGGATGAGAGCGGCGAATGGATCGGATTTGACGCGGACATGGCGAAGGCGTTCGGCGAGAGCCTGGGCGTGGACGTGGAGTTCGTGGAGATCGACTGGGATAACAAGATCATGGAGCTGGACGGCAGGACCATTGACTGCGTATGGAACGGCATGACCCTCACAGATGAGGTGAAGAGCGCCATGGAATGCTCCAACGCATACTGCAACAATGCGCAGATCGTGATCGTTCCGGCGGATAAGAAAGACCAGTATCAGGATGTAGACAGCCTTTCCGAACTGACGTTCGCCGTAGAGGCGGGCAGCGCAGGCGAGGCGCAGGTGACCGAGTTGAATCTTGAGTTTACGCCGGTGAAGGCACAGTCCGACGCGCTGATGGAAGTTGCGGCAGGCACTTCCGACGCGGCAGTCATCGATTCTCTGATGGCGGCGGCCATGGTAGGGGAAGGAACCGGTTATGCGGACCTGACTTATACGGTGCAGCTGAACAGCGAGGAGTACGGCGTCGGTTTCCGGAAGGGGTCTGATCTGGCGGCGGCGCTCAATGAGTTCTTTGCCGCTTCCTACGCAGACGGCAGCATGACGGCGTGTGCGGAGACCTACAAGGTACAGGCGGCTGTGATCGAGCAGTAACGGAACGGATACAGACAATCAGAGAGACAGGGGGCGGAGCCTTTTTCGCCCCCTGTATTTTTAGGAAGGCGGGAATACATACATGGAACTGATTCTGGAACAGATGCCCATCGTCATTCAGTCGCTGAATGTGGGGTTTTTGCAGACACTGAAGCTTTTTGCGGTCACGTTGCTGGGCGCGGTCCCTCTGGGGCTTGTCATTGCCTTTGGCTCCATGTCGCGTTTCCGGCCTTTGAGTTATTTTACGAAGATTATCGTCTGGATCATACGGGGAACGCCGCTGATGATCCAGCTTCTGATTATCTATTATTTTCCCGGCCTGGTGCTGGGAAAGCCCATCTGGGGCGGCGGGGAAGCGGGACGCTTTCTGGCGGCGTCCGTATCCTTCATCTTTAATTACGCCTGCTATTTCTCGGAGATCTACCGGGGCGGGATCCAGAGCGTTCCCGTGGGGCAGGAAGAGGCGGGCCTGGTGCTGGGCATGACTAGGAGCCAGATCTTCTTCCGGGTCACGCTGCTGCAGATGATCAAGCGCATCGTACCGCCCATGTCCAATGAGATCATTACGCTGGTAAAGGATACGTCTCTGGCGAGGATCATCGCCCTGCAGGAGATCATCTGGGCGGGGCAGGCGTTCATGAAGGGGTCCCAGGGCATCTCGGGCGCCATCTGGCCCATGTTTTTTACGGCGGTCTATTATCTGATCTTCAGCGGGATCCTGACGGTGCTGCTGGGCAGGCTGGAAAAGAAGCTGGATTATTTCAGGTAGAGGAGGGAAAGGCTCATGGCAATACTGGAAGCAGAACACATATGCAAATCATTTGAAAAAACAGAAGTGCTGAAGGACATCAGCTTTTCTCTGGAAGAGGGCCAGGTGCTCTCCATCATCGGTTCTTCCGGCAGCGGGAAGACGACGCTGCTGCGGTGCCTGAATTTTCTGGAGCGTCCGGACCGGGGGATCATCCGGGTATGCGGGGAGACGCTGTTTGACAGCGGCGACCGCTCCACCTTTCAGGAATCGGAGATCCGCAAAAAGAGGCTGCATTTCGGGCTGGTGTTCCAGTCCTTTAACCTGTTCCCCCAGTATACGGCCCTTCAGAACGTCATGCTGGCGAAGGAACTGCTGGCGAAGGAACAGCCGGATTACAAGGTGAGGAAAAAGGAGATCCAGGAGGAAATCCGGGTACTGGCGGAGGAACTGCTGCGGCAGATGGGCCTGGCGGACCGGATGAACAATTATCCCCATCAGCTGTCCGGGGGACAGTGCCAGCGTGTGGCCATCGCCCGTGCACTGGCGCTCCGGCCGGACATCCTCTGTTTTGACGAACCGACCTCCGCGCTGGACCCGGAGCTGACCGGAGAGGTTTTAAGGGTCATGAAGGAACTGGCGGACCAGAAGACGACCATGATCATCGTTACCCATGAGATGGCGTTTGCCAGAGACGTGGCGAGCCATGTGATTTTCATGGACGACGGCTATATTCTGGAGCAGGGCACACCGGAACAGGTATTCGAGCATTCCCATGAAGAGCGGACCAGGCAGTTCCTGTCAAGATTTACCCAGGGGTAAAGAAATGCTTTACACTTCAGGGACTTGTTGCTATAATGGAGACACCTTACAGACAGTAGTTTCATATCGGGCAGAGCGCCTGTCAGAGGCGCGCGCATGCATTAGAAAAGGACGGTAGAGCAAATGGAAAAGAAAGAACTTCTCTATGAAGGAAAGGCGAAAAAAGTCTACACGACGGAGGATCCGGATGTACTGATCGTATCCTACAAGGACGATGCGACGGCGTTCAACGGACAGAAGAAGGGCACGATTGTGGGAAAGGGAGCCATCAATAACCGGATGAGCAACCATGTGTTCAAACTGGTGGAAAAGGCAGGCGTCCCCACCCATCTCATCGAGGAGCTGAACGACCGCGAGACAGCCGTGAAGAAGGTGGAGATCGTTCCGCTGGAGGTCATCGTCCGCAATGTGGCGGCAGGCAGCTTTTCCAAGAGACTGGGCGTTCCGGAGGGAACGAAGTTCACTGCTCCGACGCTGGAATTCAGTTATAAAAATGATGAGCTGGGCGATCCGCTGATCAATGATTATTTTGCCATTGCCCTGGGTCTTGCCACCAGGGAGGAGATCGATAAGATCACAGAGTATGCATTTAAGGTGAACGAAGTATACAAGGCGTATTTTGCACAGCTTGGGATTGACCTGATCGATTTCAAGATCGAGTTCGGACGCTGCAAAGGAGAAATCATCCTGGCCGATGAGACTTCTCCGGATACATGCAGGCTGTGGGATTCCAAAACTCACGAGAAGCTGGACAAGGACCGTTTCCGCCGGGATCTTGGCAATGTGGAGGAAGCATATCAGGAAGTGTTCAAGAGACTGGGACTTTCATAAGAAGGCGGGCGCGGAAGCCGTAAGGACGGCAGAAGCGTTTCAGAAAGGAATGGAAAATGAGTACAGACAGATATCAAAGCCCGCTGTCTGAGCGGTATGCCAGCAAAGAGATGCAGTATATCTTCTCTCCGGACAAGAAATTCCGCACCTGGAGAAAGCTGTGGATCGCGCTGGCAGAGACGGAAAAAGAACTGGGCCTGCCCATTACCCAGGAGCAGATCGAAGAATTGAAAGCCCATGCCGAGGATATCAACTACGACGTGGCGAAGGCCCGTGAAAAAGAGGTGCGCCATGACGTCATGTCCCATGTGTACGCCTACGGCGTACAGTGCCCGAAGGCGAAGGGGATCATCCATCTGGGAGCTACTTCCTGCTATGTGGGGGACAATACGGACATCATCGTCATGACCGAGGCGCTGCGCCTGGTCAGGAAAAAGCTGATCAATGTCATAGCGGAACTGGCGGATTTTGCGGAACAGTACCGATCCCTGCCGACGCTGGCGTTTACCCATTTCCAGCCGGCGCAGCCTACGACTGTAGGCAAGAGGGCGTCTCTGTGGCTGCAGGAGTTCTGCATGGATCTGGAGGATGTGGACCATGTGCTGAGCACCATGAAGCTTCTGGGGTCCAAAGGGACGACCGGGACTCAGGCGAGCTTTCTGGAACTTTTTGAAGGGGACCAGGAGACCATTGACCGGATCGATCCGATGATTGCACGGAAGATGGGATTTGAGAGCTGTGTGCCGGTGTCCGGGCAGACCTATTCCCGCAAGACAGATACCAGAGTGCTGAACGTACTGGCGGGGATCGCGGCGTCCGCCCATAAGATGTCCAACGACATCCGTCTGCTTCAGCATCTGAAGGAAGTGGAAGAGCCCTTTGAAAAATCCCAGATCGGTTCCTCCGCCATGGCGTATAAGAGGAATCCCATGAGGAGCGAGCGCATCGCGTCCCTCTCCCGCTATGTGATGATCGACGCCCTGAATCCGGCGATCACTTCCGCGACCCAGTGGTTCGAGCGGACGCTGGACGATTCGGCCAATAAGCGCCTGTCGGTTCCGGAAGGCTTTCTCGCCGTTGACGGGATTCTGGACCTGTGCCTGAACGTGGTGGACGGGCTGGTGGTCTATCCGAAGGTCATCGAAAAGCGCCTGATGAGCGAGCTGCCCTTCATGGCCACGGAAAATATCATGATGGACGCGGTGAAGGCGGGCGGAGACCGCCAGGAGCTGCACGAGAAGATCCGTACGCTGTCCATGGAGGCAGGAAGGAATGTGAAGGCAGAGGGAAAGGAAAACAATCTGCTGGAGCTGATCGCTGCGGACCCGGCGTTCAATATGACCATGGAAGAGCTGAAGGCCTGTATGGAGCCGTCCCGCTATGTGGGCCGTTCCGCGCTGCAGGTGGAAGCGTTTTTAAAGGACGTGGTAAGGCCGATTCTGGAAGAAAACAGAGATCTGCTGGGAATGAAAGCGGATATCAACGTATAACAGAACATAAGGGAAACAACAGGGGATGGAACAACGCTTCGGCGCTGTCCCATCCCCCTGTCGTTTTCTGCGGGATGCCTACGATTCCCTTGCGGCCATATAGTTGATAAACTGCTGTGCCGTCCTGCCGGAGATGCCTCCGTGGCTCAGCTCCCACTTGTTCGCTTCCGCGCACAGCTCCTCATCGGAACAGGTGATGGACGGGTAACGCTTCCGCAGTTGCCTTACGATCGTAAAATATTCCTTCGGAGACGGTTTGCCGTAATAGATCGTCACGCCGAACCGGGCCACCAGGGACAGCTTTTCCTGCATGGTATCCGAGCGGTGCATGCCGTTGTCGACCTCCATGTCGTCCCGGTCGTTCCAGGTTTCCTTGATCAAATGGCGGCGGTTGGAGGTGGCGTAGATCAGCACATTGTCCGGTTTGGTCTCCATGCCGCCCTCGATGACCGCCTTCAGATATTTGTATTCGATCTCGAATTCCTCAAAGGACAGGTCATCCATGTAGATGATAAAACGGTAATTCCGGTTCTTCACCTGTGCGATGATGCTGGACAGGTCCTGGAACTGGTGCTTATAGATCTCGATCATGCGGAGTCCCTGGCCATAGTACTCGTTCAGCAGCGCCTTGATGCTGGTGGATTTTCCGGTGCCCGCGTCGCCGCAGAGAAGCACGTTGTTGCAGGGAAGTCCCTTGATGAAAGCTTCCGTGTTGTCAATGAGCTTTTTCTTCTGTATCTCATAGCCGATCAGATCGTCCAGCACGACCCGGTCCGTATTGTTGATGGGCAGAAATTCCACGCCATCCTGCAGATGGCGGATGCGGAATGCGCGGTTCAGCCCGAACATACCGACGCCGTAAGCGGCATAGAAATCCGTGACAATGCGGAACATCTCTTCTTCGTCCGCCGCCTGTTCCAGCTGTTCGCTGACCATCTGCACCTTTTCGCTGACATTTTTATTATACATCCGTTCCTTCTTCTGAATGGAATGATAATGGCAGATGGTGGAGAAGCAGTCGATGCCGAGCGCTCTCTCGATGGGAGCGAAATCAAAATCAAAGAGCTTTTTGAAAACCGCGAAATCTCCCTTGGCAAAATGGTTCACGGTCCCGTCATTGGCGCCCACCTTCTCGCTGGTCATGCTGAAGGAATTTTCGTTGGTCAGCAGAAGAAAGGTCAGATAGTTGTGCCACAGGTTTTTGTCAAAGCCGTAGCGGGTTGCCAGATCCAGAAGCGCTTTCATCTGCTGGTAGATTCTGGTAGTCAGTTCGGCGGGCGTCCCCCGTTCCAGGTCAAAATCCTCGAAGATGCCGGACAGCTTCCGGAGAATGCTGTCTTCGCCCAGATCGCGGTATAAAATCAGTCTTGCAATGTCTCTGTACATTGTTGCCTTCCTTTCTTTTGCAGTCGTATCAAGTCACAGCTTTCGGTTTATTTCATAATTATAAAGTAGATCAGCACCAGGATACCGAGCACGATCCGATAGTATCCAAAGGGCTTAAAATCATTTTTCTTAATATAGCCAATGAAAAACCTGATGGCGAGGATGGAGACGAGGAACGCGGTCACCATGCCGACGGTCAGGAGCACCAGTTCCGCGCCGGAGAAGGCAAAGCCGAACTTTACAAGCTTTAAAAGGCTGGCGCCGAACATGACCGGGATCCCGAGGAAAAAACTGAATTCCGCGGCGATGCTTCTGGAGGCTCCCAGCAGGATGGCGCCCAGGATCGTGGCTCCGGAACGGGAGGTGCCGGGGATCAGGGACAGGACCTGAAAGATACCGATGCCGATGGCCAGCGACCAGGTCAGATCTTCAAGGGAGGTGACGCGGGGGCGTTTTCTCTGGTTACGGTTTTCCACGACGATGAAGAGAACGCCGTAGAGAATGAGGGTGACTGCCACAGTCCACGGGTTGTAGAACATTTCATCCAGCATGTCGTCAAAGGGAATCCCGATGGCTGCGGCCGGCAGGACGGCTGCAAGGACCCGGAACCACAGCGCCCAGGTATCCCGTTTGATCCATCCGTTTCGGGGAGAGCAGAAGGGCCACAGCTTCGGGAAATAGAGAACGACCACTGCCAGGATGGCTCCCAGCTGTATGACCACCCGAAACATTTCCATAAAATCGGCGGACACATTCAGCTGTATAAATTCTTCCACAAGGATCATATGTCCGGTGCTGGATATGGGGAGCCATTCCGTGATGCCCTCCACAATACCCAGAAACATTACTTTTAAAATTTCCAGCATGGTAAATACTCCTTTTTTAGAAAAGATTATATTTCATTGTACTCATGAAGAAGAGAAAAGTCAATGCGTTGAAAGATAGTGTATTAACAAAAAAGATAAAATGTGCTATGATATTCCAAAACTATATTGTGTTCGGAAATTTAAGAGGGAGAGAACGATGAAACAGCAGTTAGTGGACAAATTTCTGGAGATCTATGGAGAAGGGGACGAGCCGGGAGTTTATTTTGCACCGGGGCGCATCAATCTGATCGGAGAACATACCGACTATAACGGAGGGCATGTATTTCCGTGCGCCATTACCGTGGGGACCTATGCGGCGGCCCGGCGGCGGACGGATTCGGATCTCTGTCTCTATTCCCTGAACTATCCGGAATGCGGGATGGTCCGGTCGTCTCTTTCGGATCTTGCCTACCGCCAGAAGGACGGCTGGGGGAATTACCCCAAAGGAGTGGTACAGACCTTTATGAGCAAGGGCTGCCGGATATCCGGAGGGCTGGATATCCTTTACTACGGAGACATTCCCAAAGGGCTTGGCATCGGTTCCTCCGCGTCTTTGGAGGTGGTGACCGGGCTGATCCTGAAGGAGCTGATGGATCTGAAGGATATGAGCCTTGTGGATATCGCCCTGTTCAGCCAGCTGGCGGAGAATGAATATATAGGTACAGGCAGCGGGATTATGGACCCGTTTACGATTGCCATGGGAAAAAAGGACCATGCGATCTTCCTGGATACAAGTGATCTTTCTTATATATATGCACCGCTTCGCCTTCCGCATGAGAAGATTATTATTACAAACAGCCAGAAGGTCCGGCTGGCGGTGGATGAACGGTATCAGGAACGCCGTTCCCAGTGCCGGAAAGCGCTGGAAGAGCTTCAGACAGTGATCGCCATCCGCAATCTGGGAGAGCTGACTGCCGAGGTGTTTGAACAGGTGCAGGAAATGATCGGTGATCCGGTGAGGCTCCGGCGGGCCCGCCATGCCGTGACGGAAAACCAGCGGACGATCCAGGCGGTGGAAGCGCTGAAAAAGGGAGAGATCGAGGAGTTCGGACAGCTCATGAATGCTTCGCATCTGTCTCTGAAGGAAGACTACGAGGTGTCCTGCGAGGAACTGGATATCCTGGTGGAGGAAGCCTGGGATATCGAAGGCGTGTTGGGATCCCGCATGATGGGCGCCGGCTTCGGAGGGTGTACGGTCAGCATCGTGGAAAACAGCGCGGCAAATGAATTTATCAGCAGAGTCGGACAGAATTATGAGAAAAGGACAGGACGCCGTGCAGAATTTTATGTGGTGGAGACGGGAAATGGGGCTGCAGTTTTGTAGCTCCATTTAATTCTGAAGAAATCTTAATTGTGCGTCGTCATACTCGCAGGAATGAGCGGAACGTGTTACACTGAAAACAGGCAGACAGAACAGGAAAGGTGAACATATGCAGGAACAGCAGAGAATATTGATAGCAGATGATGAGCCGGAGATCCGGGAGGTGCTCCGGATGATGCTGGGAAGCGAAGGATATGAGATCCTGGAGGCAGTGAACGCCCAGGAGGCAGTGGAACAGGCGGAACGGGTGGATCTTGTGATCCTGGATATCATGATGCCGGGAGAATCCGGGATACAGGCGTGCACGAGGATCAGGGAGAAAACCAATGTGCCGATTCTCTTTCTGACCGCGAAATCCGGGGAGCATGACAAGGTGATCGGATTTTCAGCGGGAGGGGACGATTATCTGGTGAAACCGTTTTCCTATATGGAGCTTTTGTCGCGTGTCAAAGCGCTGATTCGGCGGTACCGGGTCTATCAGAGGACGGAAGAGAAGACAAAGAGGCTGATCTTTTACCGGGATCTTACCATTGATCAGGATTTGCAGACGGTGCAGATTCATGGACAGGACGTCTCTTTGACCGAGATGGAATACCAGATCCTGCTCCTCCTCATATCCAATCCGAGAAAGGTTTTTTCTGTGAAGGAGATTTACGAGACCATCTGGAAGGAGATGTTTTTTCCAAATTCCGGCAATACGGTGATGGTGCATATCCGAAACATCCGGCGGAAGCTGGAGAAGAACGGAGAATCCTATATACAGAACATCTGGGGAAGAGGTTATTGTGTTAATTAAGAAAAGAAGACGGAGACTGACACTGGAGCTGGTCATGATGACGCTGATCTCTCTGATCGCCGGAGTCCTGACCGCTCAGCTGGTGGAGGATATGGGCATTCAGCTGATGCTGAACAAGCTGCAGAATGAAGATTATTACGACCGCCAGACCGAGGACTGTCTGAACCGCCTGCAGGGATTTATCGAAGAAAATCAGGTGACGCAGGAAAATATCGAGCTGCTGGCTTCCTGGGCGCAGATGGAAAAAAATGTTTATGTGGTGTTCTACCAGGACGTAGACGCGCTGTTCAGCACGACGACGATCCCCATAGAGGAGGATGCGGAGATCGCCCTGAACGGCAGCGGGCTTCCGTACTATGATGTGACGCTGTCGGACGGTACGCTGATCAAGGCGGAGCTGGAATGCTATATGGACAACCAGATGTTTTATCTGGTGGATCTGGCAGGCTATACGATGGGCGGCGGTGTATTTGTCCTTCTGCTGTTTGCGCTGATCCACCGGAAGATCCGCTACATCAACCATCTGAATCAGGAACTGAAGATCCTGGGAAGCGGCAATCTGGAATATCCCATGACCATCCGGGGAAATGATGAGATCACCGGGCTGGCGGAGGGCATTGAACATCTGAAGAACAGCATTCTGGACCAGCAGCTTATGAAGGACGAGGCGGAAAAGGCGAACATGGAGCTGGTGACGGCCATGTCCCATGATCTGCGCACGCCCCTGACTTCCCTGATCGGTTATCTGGAGCTTCTGACCATGCAGCGGTATACGGACGAGGCGCAGATGCAGAGCTATCTGAACCACTGCCGGGAGAAAGCCTTTCAGCTGAAGCGGATGTCGGACCGTCTGTTTGAATATTTTCTTGTGTATGGGAAACGGGAGAGACAGTACCATTTTCAGGCGCTTTCCTGTGAAAGCCTTCTGGAGGACCTGTGCAACAGCCAGTTTTTTGACTGGCAGGAGCAGGGCGGGACGCTGGAGTGCCGCATCAGGGAGCTTTCCGGCGCGGTTCAGGTGGACAGCGACTACCTGCAGCGGGTCATCGATAATCTGCTGTCCAATCTGAAAAAATACGGGGATACGGAATATCCGCTGGAGATTCTGGCGGAGGTGATGGACGGGATGCTCTGTATCTGCATCCAGAACCATATCAAAAAACAGGGCAACCTGAAGGAAAGCACCCAGATCGGACTTCGGACCTGCAGAAAGATCATGGAAGAGCATCGGGGCGCTTTCGCGTGGTATCAAAAAGGAGAATCCTTTGTGGTGGAGCTGCGGCTGCCGGTTTCCCCGCGGGAGGCGTAAGCTTTTGCGCCGCTTTCATTACCGGTATTCCCGGCAGCTTCCCCGGATGATCAGCGAGTGGGGGATGATGATCTTGGTGGCCAGAAGGTTCGGGTTCTCGATATGGTTGATCAGCTGCGAGGCAGCCTCGATGCCCAGCTGGAAGGAATTGATATCCACCGAGGTCAGCTGCGGCGATGAGATGCGGGCAAAGAGGGAGTTGTTAAAAGAGACGATGGACAGATCTTCGGGAACGGAAAGTCCCTGCTGTACGCAGACTCTCTTCAGAGCTACCGCCAGGATATCGTCGCTGACCACTGCCGCGGTCGGCGGGTCATCCAGATTGACCAAAGTAAGGAAAGGCTCATTTTCATCCAGTGAAATCTGCCCCACTTCGACACAGTAGTCGGCGATCAGAGGCAGTCCGTGTCTGGACAGAGCCATCTGATAGCCGGTCTTTCGTTCGGCGGAGAAAAGCATGGTATATTCGCTGCCTACATAGGCGATTTTCCGGTGCCCGAGACCGTACAGGTATTCTGTGGCCTCCTGTCCGGCCAGCAGGTTGTCGTTGTCGATGTAGATGGTCTGATTGGCATACTGCTTTGCCTTGCCGATCAGTACATAAAGCAGCCCCTCGCTGTATAGATAGTCGATGACGGGGTCATGCTCCCGGGAATACAGAACGATAAAGCCGCCGGCATGATCGTCCTTTGCCAGCGTGCGGACGGCGCGGAGCAGTTCTTCGTCGTCCTGCCCGGTGACGACGGTGCTGACATACTCCCGCCCGTTGCAGAACTGGCTGATTCCCCGGATGGCTTCCAGATAAAAGGCGTTCTCGTAGACGTCTCTGGAAGACGGAGGAAGGATGATTCCGATGAGCTGGGAAGCCTGTCCGTTGCCGGAGGGTACATTGGGTTCATAACCGAGCTGTGCCATGGCCTGACGGACTTTTTCTTTGGTTTCCCGGCTGATGGACGGGTGGTTTTTGCAGGTGCGGGATACGGTGGATGGGGAGACGCCGGCAAGGGCGGCGACATCCCGGATGGTGACTGCCATAGAAGGGTTCTCCTTTTCGTTAGTGATTCGTTTTCTGTTTTGAAAGGTTTTTCCCGCTCCGGATATGGATCAGGCGAAGCACATTATCATAGAGAGCGTCCGGGTCTTCCGGGTCGATCATCAGCCATCTCTGCCCGTTCCCTTCCGGGGTTTCCCGATAGATATCCTTGAGCCGGCTGCTGCAGTCTGCGAGAAGAGCGGAGACGGCTTCTTTTTCTTTTTGCCCGATGACGACCATGATCCGGAAGAAGGATTCCCGGGGATATATGGCGCAGAGGGTTTTTCCTGATTTTCTGAATTTGACATTCCATCCCGGTTCCCAGCTGCAGGCGCTGAATTCGATCTTTTCTTTGCAGCGGTAATCCGTCTGGAGCCTGCTGCAGAGATTCTGAAACAGGGGGTTTCTGATATAAGCGCCGATTTCGTCCAGAGTGGGGCATATTTCCCGGTTTTGCAGATCAATCATAAACGGTTCCTCCATGACATCATATATTCGGTTTCTCCGGTGCTGTCCTCTCTGGCCTGGGACTGGATCAGAAACCCTTCCCGCAGATAAAAATGAACTGCCCCTTCGTTTTTCTGGTAGACATGTAAAGTAAGACGCTGCCGGAGAGATTTCGCATGATCCAGAAGCTGTTTTCCGATCCCCTTTGACCGGCAGGTTTCCTTCACAAAGATTCCGGCAATATAGTCCCCGGACATACCAATAAAACCGCAGGGCGATGCGGGAAATTCCTCATATATATACAGCTTTGCGTCGGGCAGAAGCTGTTTCACCTGTTCAAAATGGCTTTTCCAGTAGTCCGCCGGTATAAAACCATGGGCCTGGAGGTTGGCGTTAAGCCAGATGTGCATGAGCTCTGTTAAATCTTCAGATCGAAAGGTTCGTATCATTGTTTTTCCTCTGTAGCTGCTGTATGGGTGCCTGCCGGTATAAAAGCCGGTTTATTCCGAATCGAAGGCGATACGGTATCTGCGGGATCTGCCGTTGCCCTCCGGCCGGATCCGTCCTTCAGCGGAAAGCTCTGCAAGGAGAACCCTTGTTCTGGCAGGGCTGAGTCCGATCTGCGCCGCGATTTCAGATGTTTTTCTGCTTTCCTGATCAGAAAGGAAGGCCAGAATTGCTTTTCTGGTTTTTATGGTTTTCAGAGCCGGACGACAGGACACGGCTTTTTCCGCTTGTTTTTTCCGCTTCCTTTTCTGTGAAAGGGAGTATTAGAATTGTACGGTCAGGAGTATATTCCTCTTTTACAATGGGTTTCCTCCAGCCCTGGGAATCCCATACAGCATAGATATCCGGGACACCGCTTCCGGCGTGTTCTCCGATACCGATCAGGTTGAACATTTTCATCAAGGCTTTATTCCTCGGGTCGGAAATACCGCCTTTGAGCATCTGCTCTTTGCCTGTGCGGATGTATCCGGGATTTTCCAGAATGATCGTATTCGCATCCTTTTTGATTACAATGCCGCGTGGAACAAAAAAGTCCATATTGACCAGACAGTTGGCAAGCGCTTCCCATTTGCGCGCGTTGCCGTGCTGTAAACAGCATATCATTTTCGCATGGGCAAATCAACTGTTTTCTGCTGTTTGCCGGGCTTTCCGCCTTCCTGGAGACAGGCTGCAGAATTGCTTGAGAAAATATTTAGGCATTTTTCATAAAATCGAATAATGCAAACTATGCAACACGACGAAAAAATGCAAGTATATAAAAAAGGTTGTATTTTTTTGCTCAAAAGTATTGTATTTATATTGCATAGAGATTACGAAAATAAAGCGCAAAAATAATACTAAATATGTTGAAAAATTGCATTTCGTTGCGTATGCGTAATGAGGGGAACAGAAAAGAGGAAATGGAGGATGATACTCCTTGCGGGCAGGGAGATCAATCCGATCACCCCGATCCTCATCTGCGGCGGCACGGAGGAGATGGAAATGCAGACGGCTTCCGGGTACGTGTCCGCGGGAAGCAACGCGGTGATCACGCTGACGGCAAAGGAGGCGGCGCCGGAAAAGAAACCGGAGCCGGCGCAGGAGGAGCCGAAGAAAATGGGTTTCAGCATTAATTTTGACCTGCTTCAGAAGCTGGGCAAGGTGCTGATGACGGTGATCGCGGTTATGCCTGCGGCGGGCCTTATGCTCAGCGTGGGTAAACTGGTACAGATGGCGGGAGCGGATATCTCCATGATTCTGACTATCGGAAGCACTATGGAAAATATCGGCTGGGCGATCATCAACAACTTACATATCCTGTTTGCGGCTGCCATCGGCGGTTCCTGGGCAAAAGAACGGGCAGGCGGCGCGTTCGCGGCAATTATTTCGTTTATCCTGATCAACTGTATCACCGGTGCGGCTTTCGGCGTTACCAGCGCCATGCTGAATGAAGAAGGAGCGGTGGTCATGTCCCTGTTTGGGCAGGAAATGCTGGTGGAGAATTATTTTACCTCGGTGCTCGGTGCCCCGGCTCTGAACATGGGTGTATTTGTGGGAATTATCGCTGGATTTGTGGGCGGAGTGGTGTATAATAAATATTACAATTTCCGCAAGCTTCCGGATGCGCTGTCGTTCTTTAACGGAAAGCGTTTTGTGCCCATGTCGCTGAAGGCAGGGATTGGAGCGGATATCATTCATTTTGCCATCTGCTGCGCGGCGTTCCTGGCCGTCGGCTATGCAGTGGCTTACTTTATGATCGGCAAATTCCAGTTTGCCACACCGGGACGTCTCGGCAACTATACGGATGAAAATGAAGACGAAGGAAGCGCGCCTGCCGGGTCTGCCGGCGCGGGCGGCGGACATCGGCCGGGCGGCTTTCCTAAAGCGGCGGCAGAAAGGAAGCGGATATTACGAAACTTTTAACACTGAATACACACAGTCTGCAGGAAGCAGATTACGAACAGAAACTTTCCTGGTTTCTGGATAAGGTCCAGAAAGAGCAGCCGGATGTGCTGGCTCTTCAGGAGGTCAGCCAGTCCGCGGGTGTGCCGCCTGCGGACCAGGCGCTTTTGAAAAGCCTCTTTGTCTGTCCGGGGCAGGAACCGGTGATTCGGGCAGACAACCATGCCCTGCGGGTGGCACGCGGACTTCGGGAAGCGGGCGTTTCCTGCTCCTGGTTCTGGCAGCCCATCAAGATCGGTTATGGGGAATATGACGAAGGAATGGCGCTGTTCGCCCTGAATCAGGAGATTGCGGAGGCGGATTCTTTTTACATCAGCGGCTGCAGGGAATACGGCAACTGGAAGACCAGGAAGGTATTTGGTATCCGCGGCAGCCGGTGCGGCGACTGGTTTTATACAGTCCATATGGGCTGGTGGCAGGATGAGGAGGAACCGTTTTCCGCTCAGTGGCAGCGACTGGAACAGCAGCTGTTACTGAAGAAGAGAGAGGCGAGGATCTGGCTCATGGGAGATTTCAACAGCCCCGCAGGACTGAAGGGGCAGGGATACGACTGCATACGGTCCGGCGGCTGGCAGGATACCTACAATCTGGCCTGGGAATGCGACAGCGGTGCCACGGTGGAGGGCGTGATCGACGGATGGGAAAGCCTGAAGGGCGGACAGGTTCCCGGCCTGGGCATGCGGATCGATTACATCTGGTGCAGCACATCCGCACCGGTACGGTCGTCAAAGGTCGTTTTCAATGGAAAAAACGGGCCGAAGATATCCGACCATTTTGGAATCCTTGTGGAAATTGAAGACCATGGATGAAAGGAGATATGGAATATGAACAGAACAGCAGGCATCTTACTTTCGGTTTCCAGCCTGCCCGGGCGTTTTGGGATCGGATGTTTTTCCAAAAGCGCTTATGATTTTGTGGACTGGCTGAAGGAGGCGGGGCAGACCTACTGGCAGATTCTGCCGCTGGGGCCCACCAGCTACGGGGATTCGCCCTATCAGTCCTTTTCCACGTTCGCGGGAAATCCGTATTTTATCAGTCTGGATGAGCTGATCGAGGAGGGCGTCCTGACGGAAAAGGAATGTAAAAACGCGGATTTTGGTAAAAAGGCGGACGACATTGACTACGAGAAAATCTATAAAAAGCGTTATCCGCTGCTTCGGAAAGCCTACGAGCGCAGCCGGGTCAGCGAGAATCCGGACTATGTGCGATTTGTGGAGGAAAACCGCTGGTGGCTTTCGGATTATGCGCTGTTTATGGCGGTGAAGGATCGCTTTGAGGGGACACCCTGGACCGAGTGGGCCGAGGATATCCGTCTGCGGTGGCAAAACGCCATGGATTACTACCGCAGGGAACTGTATTATGACATCGAGTTCCAGCAGTATCTTCAGTATAAATTTTTCAGCCAGTGGAGGCGGCTGAAGGCGT
This sequence comes from uncultured Lachnospiraceae bacterium, assembly GCA_910584205.1. Taxonomy (GTDB): domain Bacteria; phylum Bacillota; class Clostridia; order Lachnospirales; family Lachnospiraceae; genus Hominiventricola. Next base: position 42,574 of record CAJUAA010000007.1, on the reverse strand, counting down.
ATGCCAATGAAAAAGGCATCCGGATCATCGGGGATATCCCCATTTATGTGGCCATGGACAGCGCCGACGCCTGGGCGCATCCAGAGCTGTTTCAGCTGGATGAAAACAATGTGCCCACCGCTGTGGCCGGATGCCCGCCGGACGGATTTTCCGCGGACGGACAGCTTTGGGGCAATCCGCTCTATCGGTGGGACTACCACCAAAACACCGGTTACGGCTGGTGGATGTCCCGGATGTGGTACTGCTTCCAGTTGTATGACGTGGTGCGGATCGATCATTTCCGCGGGTTTGACGAGTATTATTCCATCCCGTTCGGGGCGGAAAACGCGAAGGACGGACACTGGGAAAAGGGACCCGGCATCGACCTGTTCCGCTGCATGGAACAGCGTCTGGGCCGGCATCAGGTGATCGCGGAGGATCTGGGATACGTGACGGACTCTGTCCGGAAACTGGTGAGAGAGAGCGGCTTCCCGGGTATGAAAGTGCTGGAATTTGCCTTTGACTCCCGGGACTCCGGTTCGGCCAACGACTATCTTCCGCACAATTACATAGAAAACAGCGTGGCTTATACGGGGACTCATGACAACGAGACGATCACCGGCTGGTTTAAGAGCATCACAAAGGAAGAGCGGCAGATGGCCAGAGACTATCTGTGCGACCAGCACACGCCGGCGAAGGAACTGTATAAATCGTTCATTGCGCTGGTCATGCGCAGCAACTCCCGGATGTGCATCGTCCCCATGCAGGACTATATGGGACTGGATAACCGGTGCCGTATGAACCAGCCGTCCACCCTGGGCAAAAACTGGAAGTGGCGTCTGGTAAAAGGCGAACTGTCGGAAGAGCTGAAGGAAGAGATTCTGGCGGTGACGAAACGGTACGGAAGGATGAACTGGACGTAAGGATATCAAAAAATTGCTGCTGGTGGACAAGCGGTCGGAACCGGGAATGTTATTTATGCAATCCCGGTTCTGTTTTTGATTCATTCGGTTCGTCCGAAAGCATCCGGACCATACAGGTATTCCTGCGGCAGGCGACGCCGTATTTCAGGATGGAGGTCATGCCGTCGTCTACGAGACGGGCGGCGTAATCCTTCTCCTCAATCTGTGCCAGAGCTTCATTGTAGGCCGCTTCCAGATTGGGGCTTTCAGAATATTTCAGTTCGATTACAATGCCGAGATCTTCTTCCGGAAGCTCTATGAGGATATCGCTGTAACCCTGTCCGGATGCCGTGCTGGAGAAAAGGAGCCAGTCCTCCCGATGGCTTAAAAGGCCAAGAAGAATGCCGTGGTAAAAGTTTTCTTTTCTGCTTTTGCGCACAGCGGTATCCTGGATGCTGATGGTCTTTTTCAGGTAAGAACAGAACAGTTGTTCGGCTGCTGAGGGGGGGCGCCCTGACGGAAGGCCTCGCAGAACGCGTTCAGTGCGGGCGGGTCTTTTCTCGCTTCCTCCTGAAACCAGTTGAGAATCTGTTCGGTAAAGATCATGCGAATCTCCTGGTTGGGGATCACGAGCTCATAAGTATTTAAGTCGGTCTCTTTTTGTTTGGTCAGATAGCCTGTAGTAAAGAGCGTGCTCCAGATATTGTCCAGACTGTCATATAATTCCCGGTAAGTCAGCTCCTCGTTGATTTTTTTCGTGACCGGGGTTCCGCTGATCAGGCATCCCAGCTCCTGACGGGTCCGGGACGTTGCCTTCTCAAGAAGGGTGCGCAGAATGGTGTTGCTGCTGGAATTGATCCAGAAGGCTCTGGGGCGGGCATTCGGATCTTCCAGAAGCAGGTCTGTATAATTCAGTACATCCCAGGGGCAGTATACGTCCGTCTTACCAAAACAGTAGCCATCGTACCATTCTTTTATAAGTGCGTGACTGCTGCCAAGTCCGTAATATTCCAGCATATCCTTTACTTCCGTGTCGGTAAAGCCGAAGTGTTCATCAAAACGGCAATTGGTAATTGGCATCACTTTAAAATTATTCAGTCCGGTAAAAATACTCTCTTTTGCCACCCGCAGACATCCGGTCAGCACAGCAAAGAAAAGATGTTCATTGGTTTTCAGGGCATGTCCGAACAGGCTGCGGATCAGGTCCATCATCTCGTTATAGTATTCATGCTGCTGTGCCTTATCCAGAGGAACGTCGTACTCGTCAATCAGAAGGATCGCCTTCTGATCATAGTGTTTGTGAAGAAGGGCGGACAGACAGGGTCTTAAGGCTGCCGGTCAGGACGTCTTTTGGCATATCGAACATCTGCTGTCCGTTGGTATCGATCCGGACAAGCTGTGCGTATTGTTCCTTCTCTTTGTCGGAGAGCCGTTCGCTTTCCAGAAGAAACTGAAAACGCATGGCTTCACAGCCGATGATGGAAGACAGGGCGGCCTGGGCGTCGTTGTACGTCAGGGCTTCCGCGCCCTTCAGCGTGAGAAAGATCACCGGAAACTTTCCCATATATTTTTCGCATAATTCTTTTTCTTTTGATATGTCGAGTCCGTCGAACAGCGCTGCGTCACATCCACAGGAAAAGAAATATTTGAGCATATTCATGTTCCGAGATTTGCCGAATCTTCTGGGGCGTGTAAAAAGATTCACTTTGCCCCGGCTATTTAACAGTTCCGAGATCATCTGGGTCTTGTCTACATAATAGAATCCTTCTGTCCGGATTTCCTGGAAATCTTCGATACCAATGGGCAGTTTTACAGATGGTTTCAAAGGAAGCGCCCTCCTTCTGGTTTTCTCGGTTTTTATATTGTAACACAAGATGGGATTTTTTGCATTCAAAAATATTGACAAGTCGAGGGAAGTTATATAAACGGCACTAAATTCCTGCCTGTCTGGAAGCCTTTCCTGCGTGCCGTTTATCATGCTGTCCTGGCAATATATAATCACATTATGGATTGATATTCCGCATTCTGTTATGTATCATTTAACTGGAACGAAAAAGCAGTGAAGCTGTCATATGATTGTACAGATATGTTGGGAATTATGAAAGCTGTTGAAGGAGTTCTGCAGGGGTGAGAAGAGGAATATCAAATTCTTCAAAATCTTTTTGTTGCGGGTAACAATGGAATCGCAGTGGATGGACCTGGCACAGGCAGCCACAAGGCGATCCTCGAAATCCTTTGCTTTTCGCTGGAATGCAGCAAGGATATCGTTGTTGGTAACGCTGCACGCCTTGACGATTTCCAGCAACTTTCCGATTGCTTTATATGCGAGATCAGTGCTGCGGGTACATTTTCTTACCAGATAGTAGATGTCAGTAATGGAAAAGGCGGAAACACACATGATCTTCATATTTTGTCAGCCGCTCCTCTCGTAAAGAATTCAGATCAATGTCAGAAGGGACATCCTTAAGCATTCCGCGGAGGGAATCTACGGCGGAGATATGCGGGTTCACAACCTTTGCAACGGTTTTTCCATTGCGTGTGATAAAAATGTCCTCTTGGGTGATCAGGTCAAGATACGTGCCAAAGTTTGTTTTAAATTCCGTAGCAGTAACAATCATAAAAGATTCCTCCTTTTCTTCAGGAAATTTGTATTATATGCGATTTTAGAAAAAATAATCAATAAAATCGCACGAAATAAACGAGATTTTTAAAAAGATTGTTCGATATGTAGGTGAATCGCATATATATAGTAAAAGTTTCTTCCAAACATATGGAATTTATCAGATGCGGTGCAGTCTCTGGCAGGAAATCTGAAAACCCGATGTGGGAGACGCGGATACGCTTCGTGAAGCGGCGGAAGTCCTGATGGGATGAAAAGAAGCTTTAAAAGGGTCCTTGTGAAGCATCCGGCAATCTGATAAAATAAAACAACAAGGATGTAACGTGCAGGAAAGCGGAGGTGCCCCATGGAAAAGACCTATATCTGTTTGAAAGACCAGCCGGTGCTGGAGATCTGCGATTACAGGTGCAGGATTCTGGATTATGACCGTCTGCCCGTCTCCCTCCGGTATGAGGGCGTCGGGTTTGACGACGTCATGCACGGCTGGACGGAAAACCGGACCATGAGCATGGGGAAGACCAACGCCAAAAGGCTTCTGGCAGGCTTTGGGATCAGCCAGAGCAATCCCTATCTTGTGGCGAAGCTTTTTCACTTTACATCCCTGACGGACTGTTACTGGATGAAAGAAGAGGGGGAGCAGGCGCAGTGGAAAGATGTGAGTCTTTTCCGGAACAGACTGGAAAAGGCCGTCTCCGCCACGGCGCTTCTGGGCGTTCCGGGATCTTTTAAGGACCGGGTCCGGGACTCCCTGAAACGCCATGGAGCGGAACGGCCCAGGATCAGGATTCATACGCCGGAGCTGACGGCCCAGGGGCTGGCAGCCAAGGCGTGGATTCGGGAGCGGGGCGGTATGTATCTGTACAAGGTGGGAAAAAAGGAGCTGGCGGCCAGCAGGATTCTGGATGCGCTGGGGATTTCCCATGTTGTATATGAAGAAGCAGAAGAAAGCGCCCTTGCCCGTATTGCGGATCAAAAGCGTATAGACTATATAAAAGAAGCAGATGAAAAAATAGTGAAATGTCGGATGATCACTTCAGAGCAGAAAGCCATCGTTTCATGGGAGGATTTTCAGATGTACTGTGCGTATCATGACATGGATGAATATGCTTATGTAACGGAGCGGGATCCCCGGGGCTACTATACCATGCAGATCGTAGATTATATTCTGGCAAATGAGGACCGGCACGGGGCGAATTTTGGATTTTATATGGACAACCGGACAGGGAAGCTTTTGGAACTGTATCCGTTGATGGATCATGATCACAGTTTTTCGGAGGAGGACGCCCTCCCATCCCAGACTTCGCCGGAAGAAGAGACGCTGGAGGCAGCGGCGGTCCGGGCAGCCGGAGCCGGACCATGGGAGATCGATTACGAGGCGGTGCTTCGGATGAAAAAACCGGAAGAACTTTCGCAGGCGCAGTGGGAAGAGGTACTGGAACGAATCCGGAGGCTGGAGCGTGCCGTCGGAAACTGACAAAAGAATCAGCCTTCGGAAACCGGGCCGGGATACAGCGGTCCGGCTGCCGGAAACGATACATGCAAAGGAATCGAGGAGGATCTGACTTATGGAACTAAGAGCGTTTATTCATGAAAATCTGGAAAAACTACAGAAGCTTGGGATGGATGTCCTGTCGGAAGAGGAAAGCCTTATGGAGGGCATTCTCTGCATGCCGGCAAATATGTTGGAGGATATGGAGCCCTCACAGATCTTTGGTATGCTTCTGAGTTTTGTGGGGGCGGTTTTGGAACGAAGCGGCCGGCCGGCGGAAATGTATGTGTTTGATGTGGAGCTGCCGGACCCCTCGCAGATGTGCACGGAATTCCTGCAGGGCATTTCCGGAATATCCGGAGGGGAACTGGAGATTACGGATATCGAGGAAGCATATTCCGAGGAAGTTCTGGAAGCCGGGACAGGAACCTGGCCGGTGCGCTTTCTGTGCAATCAGACCGCATATCAGTATGAGGCGAATATTCATTATGACTGGTTTGATACGGGGCTGCTGGCTTTTATGGGCCGGGTGGTGGAAGAACAGAATACAGGCCGCCGTCTCTATGCCTTCAGCGACGGGTTTCAGGACTGCATGATCTTTTACCGGACGAAGGAATGGGCGGAGAATTTTAAAGAACTGTTCCATGCAGAGCTGGAACGGTTGTGAGATATGGTTTTTCCGCAGGCGCTCCTGGTATGCTTCCGCATGGAGAATGTCCATGAGAAAAGGTTGCCCGGCCATAAAAAACTCCGCCGCAACCGGCAGTTGACAGATTTCCAAGGCGGCTTTCTTGATGGAAACCAGGGATTCTGATAGAATTCAGCTTGTGAAAACACATCCTGTACTGATATCAGGCAGTATCGGAACGGATGAGGTTTTATAAAATCAGGGTTTGGAGGAAATCAGATGATATTAGGAGAAAAGATCATGGAGCTTCGGAAGAAGAACGGGTGGTCCCAGGAGGAACTGGCGGGAAAGCTGAAGGTGTCCAGACAGTCCGTGTCCAAGTGGGAGAGCGCCATGTCGGTGCCGGAGCTGGATAAAGTACTGCAGCTCAGCGAAATTTTTGAGGTCAGTACCGATTATCTGCTGAAGGATGATAAGGAAGAAGATTATGTACCGGGAAATCCGGAGACTGTGGCAATGCGGAAGGTGACCATGGAGGAAGCGCAGGAGTTTATACGGGTCCGGAAAGAGGCATCTCTTTGGATTCCCGCAGGGGTTGCTGCATGTATCCTGTCACCCGTCCCGCTGTTTTTACTGCAGGGAATGTGGGAGGAGGGACGTCTGACGGTCTCGGAGGATCTGGCTTCCGGCATCGGTTTTGCTCTGCTGCTTCTGATCGTGGCGGCAGCGGTGGGAAGTTTTATCCTCACCGGTATGAAGCTTGGGAAATACGAATGGATGGAAAAGGAAGAGTTTGAACTTTGCTATGGAATTGCCGGTATGGTAAAGGAAAGACTGGAGGCGGAAGTGGCCGGTTTTTCCAGGAAGATTGCGGTCGGGGTGATCTTCTGTATCCTGAGCTGCGTACCTCTTTTTCTGCTCAGCGTTCTGAATGGGAGTAAGATCGTGCAGGCGGGAGGACTTGTGTTTCTGTTGCTTATGGTGGCGGCAGGAGTATATCTGCTGATCAGCGCAGGGATCAGAAAGGGCTCCTATGAGCAGCTCCTTCAGGAGGGAGATTATACGAGAGAGGCAAAAGAGGCCAGCAGGATCATCGGCAGGATCGCCGCGGTCTACTGGTGCGTGGTTACGGCAGTCTATCTGGGATGGAGCTTCCTGACCGGGAACTGGCACAGCACCTGGGTTCTGTGGCCGGTGGCAGGGATTCTGTTCGGCGCTGTCGCAAATATTGTGAAAATGAGAAAGAAATAAGAAAAAATCTAAAAAATTCCCATTGACAAACGAAAAATTCTGTGTATAATGCTAACCATAAGTGAATACGGAACGAGGTAACACGGGCGTTACCGAGTGTGAGTATGTTACTGATCATAAGAACAGGCAGGACTCAGGTTGTGTAGGATCATTCTATGCAATTTGAGTCTTTTTGTGTTGTAAAAGAAAAAATCCGGAGTTTTTCTGAGCAAAGGGCCTGTGGGAGAGGAGGGAGCATGTGAAGATACGTCAGATATTGAATAATAACGTTGCCCTGGTTACCCGGGGCGGCAATGAAATGATCGTGTATTCCAGAGGAATCTCATTTCGCAAAAAGGCTGGCCAGTCGATTGAAAAAGAGGAGATCGAGAAGATCTATGTGCTGGATTCCAATGATACGCTGGAGCATTTCAGCTATCTGCTGGCGCATACAGATGCGGAATACCTGAATGCGGTCAATGATATCATCTCATTCGGGGAAGCGCGTCTGAACGCGAAAGCGAACGATTATTTGTATCTGACCCTGTTGGATCATATCGACTTTGCCCTGAAAAGGGGACGGAAAGGACAGTTTATCCACAGCCCGCTGGCGTGGGAGGTGAAGAAGTTCTATCCCGAACACTTTCGGATCGGGCTTTACGCGCTGGAGCAGATGAAGGAACGGTTTCAGGTGGCGTTTCCGGAAGAGGAAGCGGTATCCATCGCCCTGCATTTTGTAAACCTTCAGTCCAGCCAGTCTCAGCTGAAGGAGACGATCCAGGCCATGCAGACGCTGAAGGACATCCTGTCCATCATTCAGTACCATTACCGCATCTGCCTGGATGAACATTCGCTGGACCACTCCCGCCTGGTGACGCACCTTCGATATTTTATCGAGCGGCTGCAGACTGGGCGCACCTATGAGGACAATGATCAGGAATTGAACCGGCAGGTTCGGAAGCTGTACCCGAAGGCTTATGAATGTATACAGAAAATCAAAGTGTATGTAAGAGAGAATTTCAAGATGGAACTGAGCGTGGATGAGGAGACTTATCTGATCCTGCACATCCACCGTGTGACAAATAAAACAGACAGTAAAGGAGAATAGATCATGAAATATGAGAACTTTAACCGGCAGATCATCGATCTGGTAGGCGGAAAAGACAACATCAGCGCAGTGGTCCACTGCATGACAAGACTGCGCTTTACCCTGAACGACAGAAGCAGGGCAAAGACCGAAGAGATCAAAAAACTGGACGGCGTCATCGACGTGGTGAGCAATGACGTGGCCTATCAGATCATCATCGGGACCCATGTGGCGGAAGTACATACGGAACTGATCTCCATGCTGGGGTTAAGCGGCGAGGCGCCCAAGGATGCGCCGAAGGCGAAGAAGAATCCGCTGAAGGCGGCGCTGGATCTGGTGTCCGAATCTATGACGCCTCTGCTGGAGCCGATCATCGCGGCAGGTATGCTGGCGGGCCTGATGTCCCTGGTGGCGCTGACGGGCCTGATCTCCGCGGAGAGTCCCACGTATCTGGTGCTGGACTCCATCCGCAACGCGATCTTTTACTTCCTGCCGGTCTTTATGGCCATGTCCTGTGCGTCCAGACTGAATGCCAGTCCCTATCTGGCCGTGGCGCTGGCGGCGACGCTTCTGTCCACAGGCATCAACGGAGTGGAGGGCCTGAGCATCTTTGGCATTTCACTGCCGACGATCACCTATTCCAGCTCGTTTATCCCGATCCTGCTGGCGGTATGGTTTATGGGGTATGTGCAGACCTTCCTGAAAAAGGTGATCCCGAACATGCTTCAGTATTTCCTGGTTCCGGTATTTACGCTGGTGATTACGCTGCCGGTTACCCTGATGTTCTTCGGACCGATCGGAACCTGGATCGGCGAAGCCATCAGCATGTTCTGCAACCTGCTGGCAAACACTCTCGGCAACTGGAGTGTGGTGGCGTTCTACGCGGCGATCCAGCCGTTTCTGATCATGATGGGCGCAGGCAACTTTATCATGCCGGTTGTCATGGCGTTTCTTGCAGAAATGGGCTATGACCCGCTGTTCCTGGCGGCGTGTACGATCTCTGATATCGCGGTGGGCGGCACCATGCTGGGCTACTTCCTGCGGGCAAAAAATGCAAAACAGAAACAGCTGTTTGGTACCGTGAGCTTCAGTGCGATCCTTGGATGTACGGAGCCGGCAGTGTTCGGCGCCTTTGTCAAATACCGCCGTCCCTTTGTCTGTGTTATGATCGGCGGCGGCCTGGGTGGTCTCTTTGCCGGATTGATGAACGTCAAGACTTATACCATGGCGTGGGGCCTTGCAGGGCTTCCGTCCTATATCGGACAGAATGATTTTATGAACTTCTACTATATGATCGCGGCGGTTGTGATCGGTTTTGTGGCGGCAACCATAGCAGGCTTTATCCTGTGCAAGCCGAATCTGCTTCCCAAAGAGGAGGAAAGCGCTGCTTCCGATTCCAGAAAGACCATGGAGAAAGAGACCGGAAAGGCCGGCGGTCCTGGCAAAGAGGTGCTGAGCACCGTGGCAAAAGGAGAAATCATTCCGTTATCTGAAGTGAAGGATCAGGCGTTTTCTTCCGGAGCTCTTGGAAAAGGCGTGGGCATCCGGCCGGCGGACAAAGAGGTCTATGCGCCGGTGGACGGCGAGATCACCTGCGTCTTCCCGACGAAACACGTCATCGGCATGCAGAGCGACAGCGGCGTGGAGATTCTGCTTCATATTGGAATCGACACGGTACAGCTGGAAGGAAAGCATTTTGAAGTCCTGGTGGAACAGGGCCAGAGAGTCAGGCGCGGAGACAAACTGGCGGTCGTGGATTTCGAGGGCGTCCGGGCGGACGGCTATGACGACACGATCATGGTGGTGGTGACCAATACGCAGGATTACCTGGATGTGCTTCCGTCGGTGGGAAATGCCGACACTCTGGATCAGGCGTGCATGAACGTTGTGCTGTAGGAGGTTTTTATGAAGCTGAATATTGTGGAAAACTATGGAGAATTGAGCAGGCTGGCGGCTCTTCAGCTGCTGGCGGTGCTGGCGCAGGGTTGTGAAAAAAGAGTCAATGTTTCCATTACCGGCGGGGCTACCCCCGCCGGGGCATATGAATACGTAAGCCCGCTTCTGCGGGGACTGGAACTGCCGAACGTTCATTATTATAATTTTGATGAAATCCCCATGAAAAACGGCGGAAAGGCAACGCTGGATTCGCTGCGGGAGCTGTTTTTTGAACCCTGCGGGATCAGGGAAGTGCAGATCGAAACATTTGACGAGCACAACTACCGGACTTATGACCAGAAGCTGAGAGCGGACGGGGGACTGGATCTGGTCCTGATGGGCCTGGGAGGAGACGGACATTTCTGTGGGAACATCGCAGGATCGCTTGCGGACTTCGGAGTGGGCTGCCATACAGTGGACAGCGATCTGAACGAGTGGCTGATGGGGCTTCTTGCGGACGCCTGCGGCGGAAGCGAGAATGTTCCGGATCAGTTTGTGACGTTCGGCCCGGCTACGGTGATGGAGGCGAAGAAGCTGATCCTGATTGTCAGCGGGGAAAAGAAGGCGGAGATTCTGAAAAAGGCGCTGGAAGGACCGGTGACGCCCGAAGTTCCGGCTTCGGTTCTGCGTCTGCATCCGGATATTACCGTGATCGCGGACCGGGCGGCGGCGTCCCGGCTGAAGGAGGAGACCATTCATGGATAAACATTTTTTCTGGGGCGGCAGCATCGCGGCCCATCAGTGCGAAGGCGCGTTTGAAGAGGACGGAAAGGGACTGGGGATCATGGATCTGGTGACCGACGGCAGCCATGAGAGGCCGCGGGAGATCTGCAAAACCATTGAAAAGGACAAATTCTATCCGTCGCACACGGCCATTGATTTTTATCATCGTTATAAAGAAGACATTGCATTGTTTGCAGAGATGGGCTTTACGGCCCTGCGGATCTCGGTGGACTGGTCCAGAATCTATCCCATGGGAGACGAGGAAGAACCCAGCCAGGCGGGCATCGACCACTATGTATCGGTGGTGGAGGAGCTGCTCCGCCATAAGATCGAACCCATCGTGACCCTCTGCCATTTTGAGATGCCGTACCATCTGGTGGAACAGTACGGTTCCTGGACGAACCGGAAGGTCATTGATTTTTATCTGAAATACTGCAGGACCATGTTTGAGGCGTTAAAGGGAAAGGTCCGTTACTGGTCCACCTTTAACGAGCTGAACCACATCGATCCGGCAACGGAGGCTTCGGACATCTTTACTTATATCATTGCCGGCATGAAATATTCCGAGATGGAGCATCCGGCGCAGACGCTGGCGTCCATTGGCTATCACATGACGGCGGCCAGCGTGAAGGCAGTGCGCCTGGGGCATGAGATCGATCCGGAGAACAGGATCGGATGCGTCTTCGGTCTGCAGCCGGTCTATGCGTACAACTGCCGGCCGGACAACGCGCTGAACGCGTTTCAGGAGATGTACCGGGATTTCTATCAGCTGGACGGGATGTGCAGAGGACGTTTTCCGGAGTATAAGCTGAAAGAATACGAGCGGATGGGCATCGTACTGGAAGGACTGGAGGAGGACCGGGAGGATTTTGCAAAGGGTACGCTGGATTTTATCGGCGTCAATTATTACTCCTCCAGCGTCGGCCACTGTGAAGAGATGGAGGGAGACGAGACCCTGTTCGGCGGCGTGCAGAATCCGTATCTGGAGCTGAGCAGATGGGGCTGGTCCATCGATCCCACGGGGCTTCGCTATCTTCTGAACGCGGTGTACCGCATGTACGGAAAGCCGGTCATCGTCACGGAAAACGGCCTGGGCGCCGTGGACGTACTGGAAGAGGACCGCAGCATTCATGACGATTACCGGATTGATTACGTATCTAAACACCTGCAGCAGCTGAAGCTGGCGGTGGAGGAAGACGGCGTGGACTGCTTCGGATACCTCATGTGGGGCCCCATCGATCTGGTATCCGCCACCACAGGGGAGATGAAGAAACGGTACGGCTTCATCTATGTGGATAAAAATGACGACGGGACCGGGACGCTGGAACGGTACAGGAAGGATTCTTTCTACTGGTATCAGAGGGTGATCGCTTCCGGCGGAGAAGCGCTGGACGGAAACGGGTAAGCGTTTGCGGCTTCCAGGCATTTCCGTCTCCGATATTCCCGGGGAGTACATCCGTAATGATTGTAAAAATATCTGGAAAAATAACTCAGATGGCGAAATCCGCAGGCCAGGGCGATATCCGTGACGCTCTGGTCTGTGGTGTCCAGAAGATGCAGGCTTACTCTTAAGCGGTAGGCATTCAGAAAATCCACGGGCGACTGCTGCAGATAATGTTTGAAGAGCCTGCAGCATTTGCTCCGGCTGACATGTCCGGAGGCCGCGATTTCATCCAGTGTAATCTTTTCTCCATAGTGTTGATAGAGGAAGGATACCATATCTTTTTGAATCTTCAGATTCTCATCCGTTTCCCGGCCGTCCGGTCCGGGTCCCAGTTCCCTGTATTTCCATAACCTGCTCCACAGAATCTGCATGAGCGAAATGGCTTCCAGTTCATAGCCTTCTTCGGCGCTTTTCTTTAGATCGGCGATTCGCAGGAGAAAATCTGCGGTTTCCGGTCCGTGTACATGGCCGGACGGAAGGTGCAGATATTCCAGACAGCAGTTTTTCAGCATAGGTTCCACATACCGCTGCATCAGACTCTGGTTGCTGCAGAACAGGGAGGGATGGAACAGGACGCACAGGAACCGGCAGTCCTGCCGGTGAAGCGAATACCCATAGTGCATCTGGCGGGCGTTGACCATCAGGGAATCCTGTTTTTCAAGAACCAGCCCCCGGCCGTTGATGTCATAGCACATTGTTCCTTCCAGTATATGGATCCATTCCAGGTCCTCATGCCAGTGGCAGGGAGCGCTCATGTCCGGATAGATGGACAGGTCTGCGGTGCGGATGTAGAGGGGAATCCGGGCCTGCTCATACGGTATGACTTCGGAGAGATCCGGCATCAGTTCGATTTTCAGCATATTCACAGCTCCTTTTCACATGACTGGTTACTTCGTGTTCGGTTTGGGTTTGTACAGTCATCATTTGATACGATAGTGACAATAAATTGCGACTATTTTGTTAGAAACTTCAAATGTATGACATTATAATGATAACACAGATGGAAAGACAAAAGCAATGCCGCAGAGGAAAAAGAGAATATCATGAGAATAATCAGAAAATATCTGATGGGAATGTTGTATCAGAGAGCGGAAATACTGGCGGAATATGAACCGAGTGCAGTGATCCGGGATGTTTATATTGACGCCATGTACGAGATTCAGGAAGAGTGGCTGAAGAGAAGCAGGCAGGGCTCCTGGTGAAGAGAAAGAAATATGGAAATCAGATGGCGGCAGACAGACAAGCGCGAAATGACGGCTTAACCTTAAGAGGGAGTGACGTTTTCGCAATGAGGCTGTCTGCCTTGCCTGGTCCGGGCGCCGGTGACGGCGGTCTGTTTTTTGTTAAATCTGGATGAAATTGTAAAGCTGCCTGTGGTATACTTGCATTATAGAAAATATAAATGAGTCAAAAATCTGACAGAGGAGGAGTAAGATGTTTGCAGATTATCATGTACATACCGAGTTCAGCGACGATTCGGTCTATCCCATGGAAGACGTGGTAAAGGATGCCATCCGGATGGGAATGGATGAGATCTGTTTTACCGATCACGTGGACTATGGCGTGAAGGAGGACTGGGACAGCGGGAAAGAGATTGAATACCGGGACGGAGAACCCATCGCCAATGTGGACTATCCCAGATATGCGGAGCAGATCCGCCAGATGCAGCGCCTGTACGGCGACCGGATCGCCATCCGGATGGGGATGGAGTTCGGGATGCAGATGCATATGATTCCGCAGTTTCAGGCGCTGTATGACCGGTATCCCTTTGATTTTATCATTCTGTCGGTTCATCAGGTGGAAGACAAAGAGTTCTGGACACAGGATTTCCAGAGGGGCCGCACGCAGCAGGAGTATAACGAGCGCTACTGGCAGGAGATGCTGGATCTGGTGAAACATTACCAGAATTACAGCGTGCTCGGGCACATGGATCTGATCGTAAGATATGACGAGGCGGGAATTTATCCGTTTGAGAAGATCCGGCCATATGCGGAGCAGATCCTGAAAGAAGTCATAAAGAACGGGAAAGGGATCGAAGTGAATACCTCTTCCGCCCGATACGGCCTTTCGGATACAACGCCGTCCAGGGCGATCCTGGAGCTGTATCAGAAGCTGGGCGGCAGAATCCTTACCCTGGGAAGCGACAGCCATAAACCGGAGCATCTGGGCGCCTGCATGAAAGAGACAAAGGAGATGCTGAAGTCTCTGGGATTCCGGAAATTCTGCACCTTTGAGAAGATGCAGCCGGTCTTTCATGCGTTATAGGGATGCGCCCCTGAACGCTCCGGCCGGCAGCCTGCACCTGTTGGTTTACATAAAACAAAAAAGAAGAGGAGAAAAATCAATGACAAATAAAGAACGCAGAGACGCGCAGATGGCGTATATTTCAGATGACAGCGTTATGGAGGAACAGAAAATCTGCAGAAGGAAGCTGCAGAAACTGAACTTTATGGACCGTTCGGATTTTGCGGGGATTGAGGCGGCGGTTAAAGATCTGCTGGGAAAGTCCGACGGCGCTTTTATCAATCCGCCGTTCTATTGTGACTATGGAACCCACATTGAAGCCGGAAAGAATTTTTATGCAAATTACAACTGCACGATTCTGGATGTGGCGAAGGTAAAGATCGGAGACAACTGCCAGATGGCGCCCAATGTGGCGATCTATACGGCGGGCCATCCGATCCATCCGATGAGCCGCAGTTCCATGTATGAATATGGAAAAGAAGTGACCATCGGCGATAACGTCTGGATTGGAGGAAATGTGGTCGTCTGTCCGGGCGTACATATCGGCGATAACGTGGTGATCGGCGCCGGCAGCGTGGTGACAAAGGATATTCCGGACTGGTCGGTGGCAGCCGGGAATCCATGCCGCGTGCTGAAGAAGATCACGGATGCGGATAAGAAAAAACTGTTCCGGGATGAGGAGATCGACGAGGAAGCCTGGGAGGACATTGTGAACCGGATGGAAGGTTAATAAGAGGACTGCCGCAGGACCGGTGCTCGGGGCCTGCGGCAGTCCTTTTTGTGCGGTTTAAACTAATTGGCCCAGGCGATTTTCTGCGCCGTGGCCAGGGGAAAGGACCGAAGTGAGGAAGCGTTCAGATTTTCCCGGCGCATGTCGATGGCGTTCAGCTGGTTGTTGGTGTAGGTCTTATAATAATAGGTAGTTCTGGATACATTGATGCAGCAGGAGTAGGTGGTCATATCACAGGCATCTTTCGGGGAGAGGACGCTTCCTCTTACGACGGATACGGAATCCAGCAGGTGAAAAAACTGCGCGATGCTGCTGGGATCGTCTTTGGAGCATACGGAATTCAGCAGCAGCCAGGAGGACTTGACAAAACGGGAGGCGGGAGAATAGTCGCCCGGGAGTCCGAAGCTTCCCAGTCCCTGGCCAAAAGGCGTGACGCCCTTTAGATCACTGAAGCAGTTCTGCGGGTAGCCGGAGATCAGGTTCATATATTGACACAGGTTCGTCATCTGGAAATCAAAGGTCGGATTGTTGGTCAGCACGCCCACGGGGTTGTCATGGATCTGAAGGCCGCTTCTGGTAACCTCCAGGGCAACCGATCCGTCCTGATCCGCAATATGCCAGTGCATGGGGGTCAGAGGCAGGTCATCGCTGAAGGGGATGTTGACGATGCTGGTGGAGGAAAGAAGCGTCCGGGCCTCGGCCAGGCTGGCGCACTGCCCCAGGAGCCACAGCGGCAGCTCGAAAGGGGAGATATTGGAACAGTCCGGATTTTCCTCCGAAGGATACCAGGCGTTGTCCGGGAAATTCAGTCCGGCGATGCAGAGCCCCTGCTCGTTGGCGGCTTCCGCATAGAGCGGAAAACTGTTTTTGACCACGGCCATGCCGATGAGGGCATAGTGCCGGTTCAGCGTATTTGCCCGGCGGAACCGGATCGGGTAATTCCGCGGAGTGATGACGACGGAACTGCTGAGGTCGTAGTCCAGATCCATGGTCCGGCCGAAATAGAAATCGTTGGTTTTCATTGTGATACTGGTGCACATAGCGTTTCTCCCTGTATAGTAAATAAAAAGATTTCTTACAGTATATTCAGAAACGGGAGAATTTATCCGCAGGGCCAGTCCGGAAGAGATCGGCCTCCTGCGATTGGCCAATAGAAAATTTATATTTTTAGCACTCGACTATTGACAGTGCTGACAACTGGTGTTATATTCAGTATAGAACAAGCAAACCAATTACGGAATATAAGTGGAATGATAAAATAGGAGGTCATATGAATTTTCAGAAATTTACGCAGAAATCTGCCCAGGCGGTGAATGATCTGGAAAAGACCGCTCTGGAATACGGGAATCAGGAGATCGAACAGGAGCATCTCCTGTACAGCCTTCTGACACAGGAGGAAAGTCTGATTGCCAGACTGATCGCGAAGATGGATATTGACAGCGCGCTGTTCAGGGAAAGAGTGGAAGAGGCGCTGAATAAAAGAGTAAAGGTGTCCGGCGGACAGCCCTATGTGGGCCAGTATCTGAACCGGGCGCTGGTCAGCGCGGAAGATGAGGCGAAACGGATGGGAGACGAGTATGTCTCGGTGGAGCATCTGTTTCTGGCGTTATTGGATAATCCCAGTCCGTCCGTGAAGACGCTTTTCAAGGAGAACGGCATCACCAGAGACCGGTTTCTGCAGGCGCTGTCCACGGTTCGGGGCAATCAGCGGGTGACCAGCGACAATCCGGAAGCGACGTATGATACGCTGAATAAATACGGCTATGATCTGGTGGAGCGTGCCAGAGAGCAGAAGCTGGACCCGGTCATCGGCAGGGACGCGGAGATCCGCAACGTAATCCGCATCCTGTCCCGGAAGACCAAGAACAATCCGGTGCTGATCGGAGAACCCGGCGTGGGGAAGACGGCAGTCGTGGAAGGACTCGCCCAGCGGATCGTCCGCGGCGATGTGCCGGAGGGGCTGAAGGAGAAGAAGGTGTTCGCCCTGGACATGGGCGCGCTGGTGGCGGGAGCCAAGTACCGGGGAGAATTTGAAGAGCGTCTGAAGGCCGTTCTGGAAGAGGTGCGCAAAAGCGAGGGACGTATCATTCTGTTCATCGACGAGCTGCATCTGATCGTGGGCGCGGGCAAGGCCGACGGCGCCATGGATGCGGGCAACATGCTGAAGCCGCTGCTGGCCAGAGGGGAGCTGCACTGCATCGGCGCCACGACGCTGGATGAGTACCGGCAGTATATTGAGAAGGACGCGGCTCTGGAACGGCGGTTCCAGCAGGTGCTGGTGGACGAACCCACGGTGGAGGATACCATCTCCATCCTGCGGGGGCTGAAAGACCGTTACGAAGTGTTCCATGGGGTGAAGATCACAGACTCCGCGCTGGTGTCGGCGGCAGCTCTGTCCCACCGCTACATCTCGGAGCGATTCCTCCCGGATAAGGCCATCGATCTGGTGGACGAGGCGTGCGCGCTGATCAAGACGGAGCTGGATTCCATGCCCACAGAGCTGGACGAGCTGCGCCGGAAAGTGCTGCAGCTGGAGATCGAGGAGGCGGCGCTGAAAAAAGAGACCGACCGCCTGAGCCAGGACCGCCTGGAATCACTGCAGAAGGAACTGGCGGAACTTCGTGATGAATTTAACAATAAAAAGGCCCAGTGGGATGACGAGAAACATTCCGTAGAGCGGCTGAGCGGACTCCGGGAGGAGATCGAAGAAGTGAACAGGCAGATCCAGGCGGCCCAGCAGGGCTACGATCTGGAAAAGGCGGCGCAGCTTCAGTACGGACGGCTTCCCCAGCTGCAGAAGCAGCTTGAGGAAGAGGAAGAGAAGGTAAAGAAGCAGGATCTGTCGCTGGTTCACGAAAGCGTGACCGACGAGGAGATCGCCCGGATCATTTCCCGCTGGACTGGTATCCCGGTGGCGAAGCTGACCGAGAGCGAGCGGAACAAGACGCTGCATCTGGATGAGGAGCTGCACAAACGGGTAGTCGGGCAGGAGGAGGGCGTCCGGAAGGTGGCGGATGCCATCATCCGTTCCAAGGCAGGCATCAAGGACCCTGGAAAACCCATCGGTTCTTTCCTGTTCCTGGGCCCCACCGGCGTGGGCAAGACGGAGCTTGCCAAGACGCTGGCGGCCAGCCTGTTCGACGACGAACAGAATATGGTCCGCATCGACATGAGTGAATATATGGAGAAATACTCGGTATCCCGCCTGATCGGAGCGCCTCCCGGATATGTGGGCTATGAGGAGGGAGGCCAGCTGACGGAAGCGGTCCGCAGGCGTCCCTATTCGGTGGTGCTCTTTGACGAGGTGGAGAAGGCACATCCGGATGTGTTCAACGTGCTCCTGCAGGTGCTGGACGACGGCCGGATCACCGATTCCCAGGGCCGTACCGTGGACTTCAAAAACACAATCCTGATCATGACGTCCAACATCGGATCTTCGTATCTGCTGGAGGGAATCGACGAACAGGGAGAGATCCGTCCGGAGAGCGAGGCGCAGGTGATGAACGACCTGCGGAACCATTTCCGCCCGGAATTCCTGAACCGGCTGGATGAGACGATCCTGTTTAAACCGCTGACCAGGGACAACATCGCCCACATCGTGGATCTGCTGCTTCAGGACCTGAACCGGAGGCTGGCGGACAAGGAGCTTCAGCTGGAATTGACAGACGATGCAAAGGCGTATATCATAGAAAACGGCTACGATCCGGTATATGGAGCCCGTCCGCTGAAACGTTATCTGCAGAAATATGTGGAGACCATGGCGGCGCGGTACATCCTGTCCGGCGCGGTGCACGCGGGAAGCGTGATGCTGGTGGACCGGGATGCAGACGGGCTTGTAATTCGGGAAAAACAGATGTAACAGGCAGGAGGAGATCCTTATGATACCAAACGACCCTGTGATGCTGCTGAGTTATGTAAACACACAGCTGAGGGATTTTTATCCGGACTTTCAGGCGTTTTGCCGGGATCAGGGTATCGATGCCGCGGAGATCACGGAAAAGCTCCGCAGTATCGATTATGAATACGACGAAACGTGCAACCGCTTTGTGTAGGACTGGCCGGAGAAAGAGGCCGGGCGCGGCAGAAGCAGGACACAGCCGTATCTCCGGCAGTGCGGCAGAAGCAGAAATCAGGGCTGGATTCCACTGTGGAATCCGGCCCTGATTTTGGTATAAGGGAAACTCCCGGCCTATCTGCTTTTTACAAAGCGGTCAATGTGATAGATGGCGGCGCCCACAGCGGAGGCTTCCGTTCGGTAATGGCAGACACGGATGAAGTCTCCATTCTGCTCAAATGGATTCAGATCCAGGGCTTTCTGGCGGATCAGATCGATGTAATCGGACATATAGGAGCCCACATTTCCGCCGAGGACGATGTCGCAGTCGTAGCACATGCGCAGATTGTTGACCGCGACAGCCAGATGGTCCACATATTCCTCAAAGATATTCTGGTATCCCCGATTGTCTTTTTCTTTTAATTTCTCAAAAAACAGCTTCAGATCCCCGTTGGTAAAATCAGACAGTACTTTTTCGGAACAGTAGGCGTCCAGGCATCCGTACTGGCCGCAGTAGCACCGTTTCCCGTGGGGGACGATGCACATATGCCCGAACTCGGAGGAGCGGTTGTTGCTTCCTTTGGCCACGTTCATGCCGTCCATGGTGGCGCCGCCCACGCTGCTGCACAGGGAGAGATAGACCATGGCCTGTCCGGAACCGGAAAACCAGCTTTCCGCCAGTCCGGCGGAATTGGCGTCGTTGAACAGAAGGAACGGATAGGGAAGATGCCGGCCGATCCGCTCATAGATTCCGTGAGACACCCGGATGACCGTTGCGTAGGATATGGTTTTCTGATCCGCGTTGATGATGACGGGCATGGAGATGCCGGCTCCCCGAAGCCTGCTGCGGGGAATCTGGTGCGTATCCAGAAGCTGTTCGATCTCGGCGTGCATGAGCTGATAGTATTCATCGCTGTCGCAGAACGGACGCCTTATCCGTTTCCCGGCAATGATATTGATGTCCAGATCGATCACAACGATGGAAAGATGATTCCTTGTAATGTTAATCCCGAGAGAATAGCAGGCGTGAGGGACGCACCGGAACAGGTGTGCCTTCCTGCCTCCGGTGGATTCGAAAGCGCCCGCATTATAGATCAGGCCGTCCGCCTTCAGCTGATTCAGATTGTTTGTGACAGTGGGAAGGCTCAGCCCCAGTTTTTCGGAAATCATCTGGCGGGAGCTTTGCCTGTCGTAATAAATCAGGCGGTAAATATCGCCTGTGTTTTTTGATTTTGCGGTGTCTTCGGACAAGGTGGTATCCTCCTCGATTGCTGTGGTCGTGTGAATTCGTCTCTATTATAACAGAAACTGTCAAAAGGTCAAAAGAAAGAAAGATAAAATATTTTATGAAATGGATTTTATAAAATTGTGAAATAAATCACAAAATATTATGTTTATATATGCAATATTTACAAAAATTAAGGATAATAATTGTGGAAATGTACAGAACTTAAATAAAAATATTGACAAAAGTAGAAAGGCAGATTACACTGAAAACAGAACAAAAATACAACAACTTTTCAGAAAGGAAAAAGCAAGATGGATGATATCAAGATGCGGGTATCCGGAGTTGAAAAATCATTCCCCGGAGTGAAGGCGCTCAGCAATATTGAATTTTCCGTGCGGAGAGGGACCGTCCACGCGCTCTGCGGTGAAAACGGCGCCGGGAAGTCGACGTTGATGAAGATCATCATGGGTCTGTATAAAGCGGACAAAGGGCAGATCTACATTGACGGGAAACCGGTCGAGATCCGAAATCCCATTCAGGCGAGGGAGTACGGGATTTCCATGATCGCTCAGGAGCTGAACTATGTGCCGGAACTCTCGATCGAGGAAAATCTGTTCATGGGCCGCCTTCCGGTAACCAGGTATGGGAAGGTGGACTGGAAGAGAGTCCGCCGGGAAGCGGAGGAATTCCTGAAGGAGGAGGGACTTCCCTATTCCCCCTCGCAGAAGCTGAAGACGCTTACTGTCTCGGATATCCAGATGCTGGAGATCATCAAGGCGATTACCAATAACGCGCAGATCGTCATTATGGACGAGCCCACTTCGTCCATTACGGAGCGGGAAGTGAAGCAGCTGTTTGGCAAGATCGAGGAACTGAAAAAGAAAGGCGTTGCCATTATCTACATATCTCACAAGATGGACGAGGTGTTCCGGATCGCGGATGACATCACGGTTTTAAGAGACGGCACGGTGGTATCCACAGATCGGGCGGAGGACCTTGACCTGGACACGGTCATTGCCAGGATGGTAGGGAGAAAGCTGTCCAACGTCTATCCCAAGGAAGAGATCGCCATCGGAGAGAAGGCGCTGGAGGTAGAGCATTTCTGCCAGGACGGAATGTTTGACGATATCAGTTTTTATGCGAGGAAGGGCGAGATCGTGGGATTTGCCGGCCTGGTGGGCGCGGGAAGGACAGAGACAATGCGGGCTGTATTCGGACTGGATCCCCATGGTTCCGGCACGGTGCGGATCGACGGACAGGAAGTACAGATCAAAAGCCCCCGGGACAGTATCCGGCATAAACTGATCATGCTGTCGGAGAGCAGGCGCGACGACGGCATCATACCGGTGAGAAGCGTACAGGAGAACGCGTCCCTGGCCAACCTTGGACGGTATATTTATGGAGGCTATGCCCACAGAGGAAAAGAACGCCAGGAAGTCCGAGAGATGTTCGGGAAGATGAATGTGAAGACGCCGTCCATGGAGACAGAGATCTCCAAGCTTTCCGGCGGGAACCAGCAGAAGGTGCTTCTGACCAGATGGATGCTCTGTGATCCGGAGATCATGATCCTGGACGAACCGACCAGAGGGATCGACGTGGGAGCGAAGTTTGAGATCTATAAACTGATTACAGAGATTGTAAAGGAGAACAAAGCGGTCATTATGATCTCATCCGAGCTGCCGGAGCTGATCGGCATGTGCGACCGTATCTATATCATGTGTCAGGGAAAGATTACCGGATGCATTGAAAAAGAAGAATTTTCACAGGAAACCATCATGCGGTACGCAACCGGCCTGATGGACTAGAGGGGGAATGATTATGATGAAAGAGAAAATGTCACATTATCTGCAGAAATTCAGCATTTATATTGTACTGATCGTGTTGTTTGCCGTATGCAGCCTGATCAGCCCGTACTTTTTGAAGACAAGCAATCTGATCAACGTCAGCCGCCAGCTCTGCGTCGGCATCCTGATTGCGTTCGGCGAGATGCTTCTGATCGTCAGCGGTTTTCTGGATCTGTCGGTTGGCTCGGTGCTGGCGCTGGCCGGCGTACTGTCGGTCTCTTCCTATAAGAGTACCCAGTCCATGCTGGTCGCCCTGGTGGTGGCGCTGTCCGTGGCGGTGATCTGCAACCTGGTCAACGCGCTTTTTGTGGCGAACTTCAATGTACCGGCCTTTATCGCCACACTGGGCATGCAGCAGGCGGCAAGGGGCCTGGCGCTCTACTATACGGGCGGACAGAATATCCTTCAGCTTGGAAAATACGTAAACATCGGACAGGGAATGGTCGGTCCCATACCGATCCCGGTCGTCATCGTGGTCCTGATCTCCATTGTCATCTGGTATATCGTAAATAATACCAGGTACGGACGCGGCATCTACGCCATCGGAGGAAGCAGGAGCGCGGCGGAGGCAAGCGGTATCAACTCCAGACGCAGTATCTACACCTCCTATATCATCAACGGCATCCTGGTCGGCATTGCGGGCATGATCTTCATGGCGAGAAACAATTCCGGACTGCCCAACGGGGCGGTGGGATATGAGATGACCGGCCTGACGGCGGCCATCGTAGGCGGAACGTCCTTTACGGGCGGCATCGGCACGGTCAGCGGGACGATCGCCGGAGCGTTTATCATCGGGTTCCTGGAAAATGTCATGAATCTTCTGGGAGTGGACCCGTACATCCAGCAGGTGATTGAGGGCGCGATCATCGTTCTTGCGGTTGCCTTCGACGTGGTCAGCAAATCGAAGAAATCACAGAAGGTCATTCTGGTAAAGGAGGCCGACAAGGCGGAGAAGAAATAAAAGACAGCGGGAATTTATGCTGTATTTTATATAACGGCGTGTTTACCACGTACAAAAAGTAAAAGGAGAGGAACATTATGAAACTCAAAAAACTCAGTGCAGTATTATTAAGTCTGGCTATGGCAGCATCCATGGCAGGATGCGGTTCCCAGGGCGGCGACAGTGCGGCCGGCACAGGCGGCGCGGCAGAGACTGCGGAAGGTGCAGAGGGTGCAGGCGGAGCGCAGGAGGAAGGCGCATCTGCGGCGTCCGGCGATGCATACCGCGTATGCTTTGTGGCACGTGCCAGCGCGGATACGTTCGCGGCATGGCTGACGTCGGAGATGAAGGCGGCCGCAGCGGGATATGACAACATCGAACTGACCTGTGTCAGCGGCGAAGCGGATGACAATACGGAGAACGGGCTTCTGGAGGACTGTATCACGAAGGAATATGATCTGGTCATTGTACAGTCCAACAACAATGCGGCGCAGGCGCCCTATGTACAGCAGCTGACGGATGCGGGAATCCCTGTCATCACCACGAACCCGACCACGCATCAGGATGACCTGGACGGCAGCGGCGACAATTCCGTGCTGGCGGGAACCGGTACGGTGGACGCGGACCCGATCGCACAGGCGCAGGTAGGAGCAGAACGCGCGGTGAAGGAAGTACCGGAGAATGCCAATGTGGTAGTGCTTCGCGGGCCGTCCGGAAACTTCCATGCGGAGAAGAGAAGAGAAGCATGGGATACCTACTTCTTCTCGCAGAGAGCGGATGTAAACATTCTCTATGAAGATTATGCAAACTGGAACAGCGACGAGGCGCTGACTCTGATGGAAGCATGGATCCAGTCCGGCACCCATGTGGACGCGATCATTTCCATGAATGACAACATGGCTGCAGGCGCCATTGAAGCGATCCGTCAGAATCCGGACTACGTAAATGCAGACGGAACCACAAGCTTCCTTGCTTACGGCGTGGACGGCACCGCACAGGGCTGCCTGCTGATCAAAGAGGGTCTCCTGACCTGTACTGCGCTTCAGTCCGCATCGGATCTTGCAAAGAAGAATATGGAATATGCATCAAAAGTATTGAACGGAGAGATGACAATCACGGATGTAAACGATTATGTGGACGCCCCCGAGATCAACGCGGACAATGTGGATGAATATATTCAGATCTATGTTGACAACGGCGAGATATCGGCTGACCAGTTGAGCGAATAAAGACAGAAAGTAACTGATGGCGGGGCTGTTGCAGTATACAGCCCCATTTTTTATAAAAAGGAGCAGACAGAAATATGAAGATGCAAAAAGGCGCTTTCATGCGCGGGCTTGACAACATGGTGATCAAGGAAATTCCGGTGCCTGAGGCCGGCAGAGGCCAGGTGCTTGTAAAACTGGAATATGTGGGAATCTGCGGTTCGGATGTTCACTATTTCCATACGGGAGCATGCGGTTCTTATAAAGTGGACCTGTCGGAGGATTTTATGCTGGGACATGAATGCGCCGGAACCATAGTAGAAATCGGGGAAGGCGTAAAGGATCTGAAAGTGGGGGACCGCGTGGCGCTGGAACCGGGGATTACGTGCGGGACCTGCGAGGCGTGCAAAAGCGGATACTATAACCTGTGTCCGGATGTTGTATTTCTGGCTACTCCGCCGGTGCAGGGCTGCAATGAAGAGTATATTGCATTCCCGGAGAACATGTGCTTTAAGCTTCCGGACAATGTATCCACGCTGGAGGGATGCCTGATCGAGCCGCTTTCCGTGGGATTCCATGCGGCAAATCAGGGCGGAGTGGAAGTCGGCGATACCGTCGTCATTCTCGGCTCCGGATGTATCGGGCTGGTGACGCTGCTTTCCTGCAAAGCCCATGGGGCAGGCAAAGTGATCGTGGCGGACCTGGTGGATGCAAGGCTGGAGAAGGCAAAGGATCTGGGAGCGGATCACGTCATCAACAGTAAGAACCAGGACGTCTTTGAGGAACTGCAGAAGCTGACAGGCGGAAAGGGCGCGGATAAGGTATTCGAAACGGCAGGATCTCCGGTCACCATCGCGCAGACGCCGTTCCTGGTACGCCGGGGAGGGACCATCGTACTGGTGGGACTTTCCTCACAGGAGGAGATCACCTATAACTTTGCGCAGATCATGGACAAAGAGGCGACAATCAAATCGGTGTTCCGCTACCGGAATATTTACGCGAAGGCCATTGCGGCCGTGGCGGGCGGGGCCATCGATGTGAAAGGGATCGTAACTCATCAGTTTGATCTGGAGCATGCACAGGAAGCGTATGAGGAAGCGGTAAACAATAAGACGGATCTTGTAAAGGCAGTGATCCGGATCTGATCGGATGCCGGGGGAGCAGTTTTGGCTTCCCCGGTATTTTTCCGGATCTTAAAATCATCTCTGTCCGGGCGCTCAGTTGGATGTTGACGACCGGCCTGTCTTTCCGGTATAATCAGTTTCAGAATGGAAAATAAAACCACGAAAGAAAGGAGTGGCGCAGTGAGACAGTTTTTTGGCACCAGTCGTCATGGAAATCTGAAAGAGGCAGTACAGGGTCTTGGCCGTCCCCAGTTCATCATGCTTTTCTCCAATGACGGGCAGTTTGACGCCCATGTAAGGGAACTGGAGAATCTCTATCCCGGCGTACCCAGTATCGGATGCATCGGGATGAGTTATGACATCCGGGTCGTGGAGAACGGCGTCAGCGTGATCGCGTTTCTGGATGGTGTCAGTGCAGTGGCCAATGTGTTGGAACAGGTGTCCGTGATGCCGGTAAAATATATCAGGCGGATGGAGGAAGATATTAAGAAGGTGGGAGGTTCTCAGAAGGATACCGTCTGTATCGACCTCTGCTCCGGAAATGACGCCTGTGTACTGACGACGATCCATACGGCGCTGAAATACAAGAATATTTCCCTGGTGGGAGGGACCGGCGACGGAGGCCGGGTGTCCGCCAACGGAAGAGTTTATGAGGATGCGGTGGCATACGCGCTGGTGAGAAATCAGGGCGGAAAGGTAAAGACTTACAAAGAAAACATCTACCGGCAGATGGGAGACCACCGCTTTATCGCATCCAATACGGATAAGGCAAACTACATACTGGGATCTCTGAACGGACAGCCGGCAAGGCAGGTGTATCAGAACATCCTTCACATCAGTGAACAGCAGATCCCCACGCAGACCTTTAAAAATCCGTTCGGGAAGCTGAACGGTGATGATACCTGTATCATTTCGATTAAAGAGGTGAAGGGAAACGCGCTGGCATGTTTCCGTCAGGTCAACGATTCTGATGTGCTGGTTCTTCTGGAACTGGCAGATTACAGGGCAACCGTAAAGGAGACTATTGCCGTGATCAAAAAAGATTTTCCAAAAATCTCAGCCGTTTTTTCCGTGAACTGTCTGTTCCGGTACAAGCTGTTCAGCGAACAGCATTATATGGAAGAATATCTGAAGGATATGAGAACGCTTGGCAGCCATGCCGGCTTTGTGGGATATGGAGAGCACTATAACAACCGGTTCGTGAATCAGTCCATGACCTGCGTCGTATTTGAGTAAAGGGGGAGCGGAAACATGCTGTTTCAGAGAAAGAACCGAATGAAATCAGGGGAAGCGCCGCAGGAGGAGAAAGGCCTGTACCCGGTGCTGTATGTGATTAATGTGCTGAAGGACTATCAGAAGGATCTGGTCCGGAAGGAAGTGGAATCCCTGCAGGAGCTGGGCCTGGTGGGCAGCTCCTTTAACGGCGTGCTGGGGGAAACGGAGAATTTTCAGCAGAAGCTGAATGACTTCGAGACTGTTTTTTCCAGCATCACCGAAGTGTCCGGCCAGTTTGAGGATGTAAAAGCAGGAATCACGGATTCTGTGCTTCAGGCGAAGAAAGAGGTGGAATGGCTGAAGATCAATTCCCAGCAGGTGGAAGGCTGTTTCGGACAGATGGAGGAGACCTTTGATGAACTGAAAGAGTCGGTGGAGAAGATCAAACGGTGCATGAGCAGCATTGTGTCCATTGCGGATCAGACCAATATCCTTGCCATTAATGCTTCCATCGAAGCGGCGCGCGCCGGAGAGCGCGGAAAAGGCTTTGCCGTGGTGGCGACGGAAGTGAAAAAGCTGGCGGATGAGATTAAGTTTCTGGCAAAGGATGTGGATTCCGGCATCCATGAGGTAGAACAGGGTACGGATGACCTGAATACCAGCATCCATACGTCCAAACAGGCGTTGGGACACAATATGGAGATGGTTCAGGAGACCAGCGCCATGTTCGACAGCATTACTCAGGCGGCGGACGGAGCGACACTGGTTCAGTCGGAGATTTCCAGAGTCATTGATGACTCCAGAAGATCGCTCCAGATCCTGCGGGGCTTTTTTGATCAGATCCGGATGCAGTATCGGGAGGTGGTAAAACACATCCGGCATGCCAGCCACCTGGGAACCACCAAGAGCGCCATGTTCGAGGATGTGGATAATCTGCTGTCCCAGATCCCGCCGGTCATCAAAGAAGAAGAGCGATGACTTGAAAAAACTCTTTTCATTTTTCCCGGTATATGCTATACTATGGGCAATTCGTATGAAACAATGTAAGAGATCAAGGAGGAAACGTGATGAAACACATTAAGACTTTAAATACGCAGACTCTGCAGAATACCATGAAGAAGGGCGGATGCGGCGAGTGCCAGACATCCTGTCAGTCCGCATGTAAGACTTCCTGCACCGTAGGAAACCAGAGCTGCGAGAACAACAGATAGGTTCTGTCTGTCGGAACATAAGGTGAATAAATGAGCAGCGGCAGCGTCGCTGCTTATTTTCATGAATAATCAGAAAGGGGAACGTATGGTTCACCAGTATAAGAATCATGGTTACAACATCGTTCTGGATGTGAACAGCGGTTCCGTCCATGTGGTGGATGAGATGGTCTATGATATGGTCCCTTATTATAAGGAAAAGGGACCGGAAGAGACCATACGGCTTCTGTCCGACCGGTATCCGGAAGAAGAGTTAAAAGAAGCGGCGGCGGATCTGGAAGAGCTGATCACTGCGGGAAAGCTCTACACCGAGGATGTCTATGAGAATTACATTCAGGAGATTACGGATGCCAAAAAGCCGGTGATCAAGGCGCTGTGCCTGCACATCGCCCATGACTGCAATCTGGCGTGCCGCTACTGTTTTGCGGAGGAAGGGGAATACCACGGCCGCCGCGCATTGATGAGCTTTGAGATTGGAAAGAAGGCGCTGGATTTCCTGATCGAGAATTCCGGCAGCCGGAGGAATCTGGAGGTGGATTTCTTCGGCGGCGAGCCGCTTCTGAACTGGCAGGTGGTAAAGGACCTGGTCGCCTACGGGCGGGAGCAGGAGAAGATCCACAACAAGAACTTCCGTTTTACGTTGACGACCAACGGCGTCCTGTTAAATGACGAGGTGCAGGAATTTGTGAACCGGGAGATGGCCAATGTGGTGCTCAGCATCGACGGACGGAAGGAAGTCCATGACCATATGCGTCCGTTCCGGAACGGGGCGGGCAGCTATGACCTGATCCTTCCCAAATTCCGGAAGCTGGCGGACAGCCGGAATCAGGAAAAATATTATGTCCGGGGAACCTTTACAAGGAACAACAAGGACTTTTCCGAAGACGTCCTGCATCTGGCGGATCTGGGGTTTAAGCAGATCTCGGTGGAGCCGGTGGTGGGTACGGAGGAAGAGGACTACGCGCTGCGGGCGGAGGACCTGCCGGAGATTTTTGCGGAGTACGACCGTCTGGCGGCGGAGATGGTGCGCCGGTATCGGACGGATGAGGAGTTTACATTCTTTCATTTCATGCTGGACCTGACCGGCGGCCCCTGCGTGGCAAAGCGTCTGTCGGGGTGCGGCTCGGGGACGGAATATCTGGCGGTGACCCCCTGGGGAGACCTGTATCCGTGTCATCAGTTTGTCGGAGAAGAGAAGTACCGGATGGGAAACGTGGACGAGGGCATCACGAGAACAGATATACGAGAAGAGTTTAAGAACTGTAATGTCTATTCGAAGGATACATGCAGGAACTGTTTTGCGAAATTCTACTGCAGCGGCGGCTGCGCGGCGAATGCGTACAAGTTTCACGGCTCGATCAACGAGGCATACGAGATCAGCTGTGAGCTGGAGAGAAAGCGTGTGGAATGCGCCATTATGATCAAGGCGGCGCAGGCGGAGAAAGAGGAACAGTAAAACAACGTCTGCCTGCGCGGGAGACGCGGAATCTATGAATTAGGAGTGAGATTATGAAAAAAAACAGAGCGGTTATGACACTGCTCCTGACCGTCGTGCTGACGGGGCTTCTTTTGTTTACCGCAGCAGTGGGCTGGGGCGAAGGAAAGACAGGGGCGGCAGAAAACATTAAGCTGGGACTGGACCTGGCCGGCGGCGTGAGCATTACCTATGAAGCGGTGGGAGAGGGAACGCCTTCTGCGGAGGATATGTCCGATACGATCTACAAGCTGCAGAAGCGTGTGGAGGTGTACAGCACGGAAGCCGAGGTGTATCAGGAGGGCGCGGACCGGATCAACATTGAGATTCCAGGCGTGACCGACGCCAACAGCATTCTTGCGGAGCTGGGTAAACCGGGCTCCCTTCAGTTCCAGACCATGGATGGGGCGATCGTGCTGGAAGGCACGGATGTGGCTGACGCGCAGGCGGCCTCCAGGACCGACGAGATCACCGGAAACCGGGAATATGTGGTGTCGCTGACCCTGACCGACGACGGAGCGGTAAAATTCGGCGTGGCTACGGCGGCGAATATCGGAAAGCAGATTGCCATCGTATATGACGGCGAGGTCATCAGTGCGCCTATGGTCAACGAGGCGATCAGCAACGGACAGGCGCAGATCAGCGGAAGCTTTACCTTCGAGGAGGCGGAGCAGCTGGCGAGTACAATCCGGATCGGTACCCTGTCACTGGAGCTGCAGGAGCTCAGGTCCAATGTGGTGGGCGCAAAGCTTGGAGCAGAGGCGATTGCAACAAGCCTTCGGGCGGGCGCTATCGGCTTTCTCCTGGTGATCGTTTTCATGATTGCGGCATACCGGATCATGGGACTGGCAGCGGGTATTGCGCTGACGTCCTACGTGGGGCTGGTGCTGGGGTTTCTGAACGGCTTTGACATGACCCTTACCCTGCCGGGTATCGCAGGTATCATCCTTTCCATCGGTATGGCGGTGGACGCCAACGTCATCATCTTCGCGCGTATCCGGGAGGAGCTGGCAACGGGCAAGACCGTACGCTCTTCCATGAAGATCGGATTCCAGAAGGCGCTGTCTGCCATCGTGGACGGCAACATCACTACGCTGATCGCGGCGCTGGTGCTGGCCATCAAAGGTTCCGGAAGCGTCAAGGGCTTTGCACAGACGCTGGCGCTCGGTATCGTGGTGTCCATGTTTACGGCGCTGGTGGTGACGAGACTGGTGCTGAACGCACTTTATGCGCTGGGCATGCAGGATGTGAAGTTCTTTGGGGCTGCAAAAGAGACAAAAGAGATCGATTTCCTTGGAAAGAAGAAGATCTGCTTCCTCGCTTCGCTGGCTGTGATCGCGGCCGGACTGATTCTGATGGGCGTCAATGCGGGGGCCGGAAAAGGAGCGCTGGAATACAGCCTGGAGTTTCAGGGCGGTACTTCCACAACCGTGGAATTTGCTGAAGATATGACCATCGAGGAGATCGATGCGCAGGTGGTTCCGGTGGTGTCTGAGGTTATGGGCGACAACGACATCCAGACCCAGAAGGTGGCGGGTACGAATCAGGTCATCATCAAGACCAAAGAGCTGGACCTGGCCGGAAGGGAAGCACTGAATGAAAAGCTGGCGGAGAGCTTCGGCGTGGATAAGGCGACGATTATGGCGGAAAATATCAGCGGCGCCATCAGTAAGGAAGTGAAAAATGACGCCATCGTGGCGGTCATTATCGCGACGGTCTGCATGCTGATCTACATCTGGGTCCGGTTCAAGGACGTGCGTTTTGCCACCAGCGCGGTGGCGGCTCTGCTGCACGATGTCCTGGTAGTGCTGGCGTTCTATGCGGCGGCGCGGGTATCCGTGGGCAATACCTTTATCGCGTGTATGCTGACCATTGTGGGTTACTCCATCAATGCGACCATCGTCATCTTTGACCGCATCCGCGAGAATATGGCGGATATGAAGAAAAAAGATACGCTGGAACATGTGGTCAACGCAAGCATTACCCAGACGCTGACGCGAAGCATTTATACGTCCCTGACTACGTTTGTCATGGTGGCGGTGCTGTATGTGCTGGGCGTGGCGTCCATCAAGGAATTTGCGCTTCCGCTGATGGTTGGTATCGTGTGCGGCGCATATTCTTCCGTATGTATCACAGGAGCGCTCTGGTATATGATGAAGACGAAGATTGTTAAAAAAGAAGCATAAGGGCAGGACGGGTACCTGCGGCAGAGGTGCCCGGAAATAGAAACGCTGCAGGACGGTGTTTGTATTTCCGGGTATCCTGCCGTGTGGCGCCCGTCTTTCTATATGAACAGGAGGTTGAACAAATGGCACTGCTGCATGTGGATTTTTTCTCGGACGTGCTGGGAATGGGGATGAATATGGATGTGATTCTTCCCCAGAAGACGAGCAAACAGATCGGAATGGAAGGAATGGCGGCGGACGGTTCCTATAAGACGGTGTACCTGCTGCACGGTATGAGCGACGACCATACGGTCTGGCAGAGAAGGACAGCGATTGAGCGTTATATGAGCAGGCTTGGGGTTGCGGTGGTGATGCCGCCCACCCATTTGGGATTTTACACGGACACCACATACGGGATGCGGTACTGGACATTCGTCTCGGAAGAACTGCCGCGAATCTGCCGGGAATTTTTTCCCCGCATGTCGGATCGGAGGGAGGATACGCTGGCAGCCGGTCTGTCCATGGGCGGTTACGGAGCGTGGAAGCTGGCGCTGGGGGCATCGGACACCTTTGGCGCGGCCGCGTCTCTGTCCGGCGCGCTGGATATGGCCAGCGACCACCACAGACAGATGGTGGAGGACAACCGGGCGCTGTTTGAGGGAATCTTCGGAAGCGAAGAACAGCTGAAAGGCTCCGACAACGATCTCTTTGCACTGGCGGAGAAGCTGGCCGCAGGGAAAAAGGAACTGCCCCGTCTCTATGCGTGGTGTGGCACGGAAGACTTTCTGTACGAGGATAACCGAAATGCCTGGGCGCATGTGAAACGGCTGGGGTATGATCTGACCTGTGAAGAATCCGTGGGCGATCATCAGTGGAAATACTGGGATGCGAAGATTCAGGACGTGCTGCGCTGGTGGCTGGGCGTGGAGATAGATTTGACATGAGGGCGGAAGACCATGCGAAATGTCCCTGCAGATGGAAGCGGTGCAGGCGGCATGGAGACTGTGCGGCCTGTATGGAGCATCATCATGGATCGGACAGAAGGCCATTGACAGCCTGTGAAGAAAAGCAGAAGAAAAGAAGAGGAAACATGCCGATGTTCAGAAAAGCGAAGATGGAGGATGTGGAGCGGATCGCAGAGATCTATGATGAGATCCACACGGAAAATGAAGCGGGCAGGATGACAACGGGCTGGATCCGGGGGGTCTATCCTTCGGAAGAGACGGCGAAAGCGTCCGTCCGCCGCGGCGATATGTTCGTGGAAGAGGAGGATGGGCGGATCGTGGCCGCCGCGAAAATCAATCAGGAGCAGGTCCCGGAATACGCGGAGGCGGACTGGCAGCAGGATGTCCCGGAAGAGCAGGTGATGGTGCTGCACACGCTGGTGGTATCTCCGGGAGAGCGGGGAAAGGGCTACGGAACCGCGTTTGTGGCATATTATGAGCATTACGCTCTGGAACATGGATGCCCGTATCTGCGGATGGATACGAACTGGTACAACCAGAGTGCCAGAACACTGTACAGGAAGCTGGGATACCGGGAAGCGTCTGTGGTGCCCTGCGAGTTTAACGGGATTCCGGATGTACAGCTGGTCTGTCTGGAAAAGAAACTGGAAAGAGGATAAGAGAGTAAGGAGGATCTGTATGGGAATTGTTTACAACAAGGAGCAAAGGACATTCACACTGCATACCAGAAATACGTCCTATCAGATGAAGAGAGGGAACCTGGATTATCTGCTGCATCTGTATTACGGGCCGACCATCGGCGATACGGATATGAGTTATCAGATCCGGCAGTACGACCGGGGCTTTTCCGGCAATCCGTACGAATCGAGGAATGAGCGGACCTTTTCCCTGGACGCTCAGCCGCAGGAATTCAGCACGCAGCAGCAGGGGGATTTCCGGACATCCAGCATTGAGGTGGTAAACGGAGACGGCAGCTATTCCTTCCATGGAAAAGTGACGGATCATCGGATTTTGAAAGGAAAGTACCGGCTGGATACGCTGCCGACCGTATTTGCACGGGAGGGTGATACGGTGGATTCCCTGCAGATTACGCTGGCCGATGCGGTCAGCCGGGTGCAGGTGGTCCTTCTGTACAGCGTGTTTGAAGAGGCGGATGTCATCACCCGTGCCGTCCGGGTGGTGAACGGCGGCGATCGTCCCATCCGGCTGAAGAAGATCATGTCCGTCTGTATGGACTTTCTGAACGGGTCTCATATGGATCTGGTCAGCCTGCCGGGACGTTACGGGCAGGAACGCCAGGTGGAACGCCAGCATATGAACCATCATATCCATACCATCGGAAGCGTGCGCGGCTCTTCCAGCCATCAGCAGAATCCGTTTGTGATTCTCTGCGACAGGGAAGCGACGGAAGACCATGGGAACTGCTACGGCTTTTCCCTCATGTACAGCGGCAACTTTCTGGCGGAAGCGGAGCTGGACCAGTACGATCAGCTCCGTCTGGTCATGGGAATCCATCCGAAGCAGTTTGACTATGCGCTGAGTCCGGGGGAGACGTTCGAAGGCCCGGAGGTGGTCATGGCGTTTTCAGGGGAGGGCTTTACCGGCCTGTCCCACAAGTACCACGATTTCTACCGTTCCAATCTGTGCAGGAGCAAATATGTGAGCGAGGTGCAGCGTCCCGTCCTGATCAACAGCTGGGAAGCCGCTTTTATGGAATTTGACGATGTAAAACTTCTGGAGATCGCGAAGGCAGCCAGGAAGATGGGCGTGGACCTGCTGGTGATGGATGACGGCTGGTTCGGAAAGCGGGAGGATGACAACAGCAGCCTGGGAGACTGGGTAGTGAATAAGGATAAGATCCGCTGCGGGCTGGACCGCCTGGTGGAGCAGATCAACGAACTGGGTATGAAGTTCGGCATCTGGTTTGAGCCGGAGATGGTGTCGGAGGACAGCGACCTGTACCGCACCCATCCGGACTGGGCCATGGAGATTCCGGGGCGCCGGGGCGTACGCAGCCGGAACCAGCTGGCGCTGGACATGAGCCGGAAAGAAGTGCAGGACTATCTGATTGGCAGCATCAATCAGATCCTGGACCACGCCAACGTCTTCTATGTAAAATGGGATATCAACCGTTCGCTTGCGGATATCTGGTCCAACGCCCTTCCGGCGGACCGGCAGGGGGAGGTGTACCACCGTTATATTCTGGGGCTTTACCGGGTGATGGACGGTATCATCAAGACCCATCCGGATATCCTCTTCGAAGGCTGCAGCGGCGGCGGCGGGCGGTACGATCCGGCCATGCTGCACTATTATCCCCAGTACTGGGTCAGCGACAACAACCATCCCATCGACCGCCTGAAACTGCATTACGGTACCTCCTTTGTCTACCCGGTCTCTACCATGGGCGCCCATATCTCGGACAGCGGGAAGCTGGTCCCGCTCCGGACCAAAGCGGTGGTGGCCATGTGCGGGACCTTTGGGTATGAGCTGGACGCCACGCATCTGACGGAGGAGGAGCAGCAGCTGTGCAGGGAGCAGAGCGACCTGTTCCGGAAATATTATCCGCTGATCTTCTCCGGAGACTACTACCGGCTGACCAGTCCCTTCGAGCCGGGAAATATGACGGCATGGCAGCATGTAAGCAAGGATAAGAGGGAATCCCTGCTGAGCGTGGTGGTAACCAGCCTGACCTGCAACGGGCCGCAGGAGTATATCCGCGCCAAAGGACTGCTGCCGGATGCCATGTATACGGTCAACGGCGGGGAAGAAACGTATTCCGGCTCCGCGCTGATGCATGCGGGGCTTCCCATCGAGCGGGAGGTTCCGGATTATACGGCGTTCCAGTTCCATCTGCAGATAAAGGAGTGAGGACGGTATGGCAAAATGGATGGAGATCCGGAAGGGAGCCGATTTTCAGGCAATCAGCAGCCGCTTTCAGATCACCCCCTTTACGGCCCGGCTGATCCGCAACAAAGACATTGTGGGCGAAAAGGAGATCGAAGAGTACCTGCACGGAGGCCTCACGGATCTGCATCCGGCTTCCTGTATGAAGGGAGTCCCGGAAGCGTCAGAGCTTCTGCGCCGGAAGATCCGGCAGAAGGCATCCATACGGGTCATCGGCGATTATGATATCGACGGAGTCTGCGCCACCTATATCCTTCTGAAGGGGCTGGAACAGGCCGGGGCGGAGGTGGACACGGATATTCCGGATCGGAAAAAGGAC
Source organism: uncultured Lachnospiraceae bacterium (assembly GCA_910584205.1). GTDB lineage: Bacteria > Bacillota > Clostridia > Lachnospirales > Lachnospiraceae > Hominiventricola. The sequence continues at coordinate 6,918 of CAJUAA010000007.1, read as the reverse complement.
GGCTACGGGCTGAATATGGACCTGATCCGCCGGGCGAAGGAGGCGGGGGTGGATACCATCGTCACCTGCGACAACGGCATCGCGGCGCCGGCGGAGATCGCCGCCGCCAGAGAGATGGGCATGACGGTCATCGTCACGGACCATCATGAGCTGCAGGATACGGTGCCGCAGGCGGATGTCATCATCAACCCCAGGCAGCCGGACTGCCCGTACCCGTATAAAAAGCTGTGCGGGGCAGCCGTGGCGTGGAAACTGGTGCAGCAGCTGTGGGAGGACCTGGGATGCTCCCGGGAGATGCTCTACGGCGATCTTCTGATGTTTGCGGCGTTTGCCACCGTGGGGGACGTGATGGATCTCACCGGAGAGAACCGGATTCTGGTGAAAGAGGGGCTCCGGCAGCTACAGCGCACCGGACATCCGGGCATGTCCGCCCTGATCGAGGCCAATGAGCTGCCCAGAGGGCGTTTGAGCGCCTGGCATATCGGATTCGTCCTGGGACCGTGCATCAACGCCAGCGGACGGCTGGATACGGCCAAGCGGGCTCTGGAGCTTCTGAATACCACGGACCCGGCGCTGGCCTCTGCGCTCGCCGAAAAGCTGAAAGATCTGAACGATGAACGAAAGGCGCTGACGGAGAAGGGCGTGCAAGAGGCAGTGGAACAGATCGAAGGAAGCGGCCTGAAAGATGACCGGGTGCTGGTGGTCTATCTGCCGGACTGCCATGAAAGCCTGGCGGGGATCATAGCCGGACGGATCAGGGAACGTTATTACCGGCCGGTTTTCATTCTTACAAAAGGCGAAGAGGCGGTAAAAGGCTCCGGCCGTTCCATCGAGTCCTATTCCATGTTTGAAGAGATGAGCAGATGCAGGGAGCTGTTTTTGAAATACGGCGGGCATCCCATGGCGGCGGGCCTCTCCATATCGGAGGAGCTGGTGGAGGAATTCCGGAGACGGATCAATGAAGGCTGTACGCTGACGGAGGCGGATCTGACTGAGGTGATCCATATCGATATGGTGCTGCCGTTCTCCCACGTATCCGAAAGGCTGACCGGAGAACTGGAGCTTCTGGAGCCCTTCGGAAAGGGAAATACGAAACCGGTCTTCGCCGCGAGAAATGTGGCTGTTTTAGAATCCCGCGTATTTGGGAAGAATCAGAATGTACTCCGTATGAAGCTCATGGACGAGAGCGGCACGGTGCGGGAAGGCATTTATTTCAGCAGCTGCATGGAGGAAGCCCTTGCAGAGCTGAAGGAAAAAAAGCAGCTGCATATGCTTTATTATCCGGAGATCGACGAATTTCGAGGCCGGAGACGCCTGCAGCTTCGGGTACTGAATTACTGCTGACTGATTGCGAAGTATGCAGTTTTGTGTTATAGTTAGCTTTATGGAGCGATGGAACATGCGGGGCGCACGTCTGCCGCATAAATGGATATACATAGATAGAAGGAGAGAGTACGGATGAAAAAAGTAGAGGATTATGTAGTAAGTATTCCGGATTTTCCGGAGCCGGGCATCATTTTCCGGGATGTGACTTCTGTTCTGCAGGATGCGGAAGGGCTGAAGCTTGCCATTGACGGGATTCAGGAGAAGCTGAAGGGACTGGAGTTCGACGTGATCGCCGGAACTGAGTCCAGAGGCTTTATCTTCGGCATGCCGGTGGCGTACAATCTGGGAAAACCCTTTGTGCTGGTGCGAAAGAAAGGCAAGCTTCCCAGGAAAACCGTATCCATAGAGTATGAGCTGGAGTACGGAAACGCGGAGATCGAGATGCACAAAGATTCCATTAAACCGGGGCAGAAGGTGGTGCTGATCGATGACCTGATCGCTACGGGCGGGACCATCGAGGCGGCGGCGAAACTGGTGGAGCTTCTCGGCGGCGAAGTGGTGAAGATGGTGTTCCTGATGGAACTTGCAGGCCTGAAGGGAAGAGAAAGGCTGGAAAAATACGACGTGGACAGCGTCATTTGTTACGAAGGAAAGTAGCGGTCCGGAATCAGATCCGGATGGACAGAGACTTGTATGGAAACGGTGATGAACATGACGACAGCGAAAGAGATCCGCAGGGATGAGAGAAATATCAAAGTGATGGAAGATTTTACCAGCCCGGAAGAACTGTATCAGGAACTGATCAGAAGCGTGGCAAGGTATCATCCGTCTGCAGACATTTCCATGATTGAAAAAGCATTTCAGATTGCCATGGATGCTCATAAGGACCAGGTCCGCAAATCCGGCGAACCCTATATCATCCATCCGATCTGCGTGGCGATCATACTTGCGGAGCTGGAGCTGGATAAGGAAAGCATCGTCGCCGGCCTCCTGCACGATGTGGTGGAGGATACCCCCATGACCACGGAGGACGTGGCGAAGCTGTTCGGAGAAGAGGTGGCGCTTCTGGTGGACGGCGTGACCAAGCTGGGACAGCTGAGCTATTCGGCGGACAAGGTGGATGAGCAGGCGGAGAATTTAAGAAAGATGTTTCTGGCCATGGCAAAAGACATCCGTGTGATCCTGATCAAGCTGGCGGACCGGCTGCATAATATGAGGACGCTGAAATACATGCGTCCGGAGAAACAGCGGGAGAAGGCAAGGGAGACCATGGATATCTATGCGCCCATCGCCCAGCGGCTGGGGATCGCCAAGGTGAAGATCGAGCTGGACGACCTGGCGCTGAAATATCTGGAGCCCGAGGTATACTATGACCTGGTGGCGCAGATTTCCGACAAGAAAAGCGTCCGTGAAAAATATGTGCAGAATATTGTGGCGGAAGTCCGACAGCACATGGAGAACGCCAGCATCGAAGCGGATGTAAAGGGGCGGGTCAAGCATTTCTTCAGCATTTATAAAAAGATGGTCAATCAGGACAAAACGCTGGATCAGATCTATGATCTGTTTGCCGTGCGGATTCTGGTGGAATCGGTCAAGGACTGCTACGCGGCGCTGGGCGTCATCCATGAGATGTATAAGCCTATACCGGGCCGTTTTAAGGACTATATCGCCATGCCGAAGCCCAATATGTATCAGTCTCTCCATACGACGCTGATCGGTCCCAAAGGAACGCCCTTTGAAATCCAGATCCGGACGTATGAGATGCACCGGACGGCGGAATACGGCATTGCCGCTCACTGGAAATACAAGGAGAGCGGAGGCAGCACCCAGCAGAATACGGAGGGGAAGGACAGTGCGGAGGCCAAGCTGACCTGGCTTCGGCAGATTCTGGAGTGGCAGCAGGATGAATCCGATAACCGGGAATTTATGAGCCTTTTGAAGAGCGATCTGGATCTGTTTTCCGATACGGTGTACTGCTTCACTCCCGGCGGCGACGTGAAGACACTGCGGAGAGGTTCCAATCCCATTGACTTTGCCTACAGCATCCACAGCGCGGTGGGCAACAAGATGATCGGGGCCAGAGTGAACGGAAAGCTGGTTCCCATCGACTATATGATCCACAACGGCGACCGGATCGAGATCATCACGTCCCAGAACTCCAAGGGACCCAGCCGGGACTGGCTCAATGTGGTGAAGACCACGCAGGCGAAAAATAAAATCAATCAGTGGTTTAAGACCGAGTTCAAAGAGAGCAATATTGTCAAAGGAAAGGATCTGGTGACGCAGTACTGCAAGATGAAGGGCATCCAGATGCAGCTGATCGTCAAACCGGAATATCAGGAGAGCGTTCTGCGCAAATACGGCTTTCGGGACTGGGATTCTGTTATGGCCGCTGTTGGCCACGGGGGCCTGAAAGAAGGCCAGGTGGTCAACCGCTTGGTGGAGGAGTATGAGAAGGCGAAAAAGAAGGCGGTCACGGATGCGAAGATCATAGAAAATGCAGGTGACAGCCGGGATAAAAAGCTGCGGATCGCCAAATCCAGAAGCGGGATCATTGTCAAGGGAATTGATGATGTGGCGGTCCGGTTTTCCAGATGCTGCAATCCGGTTCCCGGAGATGAAATCGTCGGGTTTGTGACCAGAGGCAGGGGTGTGACGATCCACCGGACCGACTGCGTCAACATGCTGCACCTGGCGGAATCCGAGCGGGAGCGGCTGATCGACGCGGAATGGCAGGGCGGAGTCCAGACCCGTACCGGTGAGAAATATACGACGGAGCTGAAAATCTACGGCAACAACCGGGTCGGGCTTCTGGTGGACATCTCCAAAGTGCTGAGCGAAAGAAACATCGATGTAATATCCATGAATGTGCGGACCAGCCGGCAGGGGACGGCTACGGTTATCGTGAGTTTTGACATTGCGGGAGTGGAAGAACTGAACAGGATCGTGGAGAAAATCCGGCAGGTGGAGAGTATTCTGGATGTGGAGCGTTCCACCAGCTGACCGCGTATCATTTTACCTGCCGGCGGCAGCGGAAAGGCGCCGGCACGGGCAGAGTTGGGAAGGAGCGGGCGTATGGCGCATTTGACAACAGCATCCCTGACCGTAGGAGAGCTGGCAGTGAACTGCTGGTTTCTGGTCAATGAAGACAGAAAAGAAGCGCTGGTATTTGATCCGGGAGACGAGGCGGAACGGATTCGGTCGTATGCGGAGCAGAAAGGGTGGAAGATTGCCGGTATCCTGCTGACCCACGGCCATGCGGACCATATGGGCGGAGCGGAAGAACTGAAGCGGCTGACAGAGGCGGAGATTTATGCACTGGCAGAGGAAGAGCCCCTGCTGAAAAACGGTAAGACGAATCTGTCAGTCTATATCATGCGCAGAGTGATCACCATGGAGGCGGACGAGTATGTGCGGGACGGACAGGAGCTTACGCTGTCCGGAATCCGGCTGAAAGTACTGCGCACCCCGGGGCATACGCCGGGAGGCTGCTGCTTTTACTGCGAAGAGGCAGGCTGCGTATTTGCCGGAGATACCCTGTTCCAGGGGTCCGTAGGACGCAGTGACTTTCCGGGCGGGAGCATGTCGGAGCTGGTACGGTCGGTAAAGGAAAAGCTGTTCCTGCTGCCGGACGATACGAAGGTGTATCCGGGGCATGGGGAAGAGACGACAATTGCTTTTGAGAAACAATACAATCCGTTTGTGTCATAACGTGTCTGGAACCCGGTCTATACGACCGGGTTTTAGAATATCCGTTTTTCCTTTTCATTTCTACAAAATAGTGTTAAAATACAGGAAGATTCGTGGTGAGATACAGATATGGAAGGACAGATGTACAGCAATGATAGAAGTGATCGTAAACAGGCCGGGTTTCGAATATGACATCCATTCTCTGGTGAAAGCGTTTTTTCCGCGGGAAGATGTGAGCGTCCGGGTGCGGGAGGAATTTGAGGAAGCAGCAGGGCTTCATATGAGTGTGATTCTTGCGGAAGACTTTGTGACGGCAAAAGTTCTGGAGGACGGGCTGACGAAGGAGCAGCAGTCCTGCCGGAACGATCTGAATGACCGGAAGGAGACGAAGACCCGCATGAAACGGCTGATCTACCGGCTTCTGGCGGCGTATACGGGGCAGACGCTTCCCTGGGGGACGCTGACAGGCATTCGGCCGGTCAAGATTGCCATGCAGCTTCTGGAACAGGGATGGAGCGATACGGAGACGGAAGCGTATATGCAGGACTATTATCTGGCCGGCAGGGAAAAGGCGGCGTTGAGCGTCCGGATCGCCAACCGGGAACGGCAGGTGCTGAAAGGGATCGACTATCAGGACGGGTACAGTCTGTATGTAGGGATTCCGTTTTGTCCCAGCACCTGCCTGTACTGCTCCTTTACTTCTTACCCGCTGTCAAAATGGGAAAAACGGGTGGAAGAATATCTGGATGCTCTTTTCCGGGAACTGGAGGATGCGGGGGAGCGGTTCCGGCACCGGAAGCTGAATACGGTCTATATTGGAGGAGGAACTCCTACGACTTTGAATCCGGATCAGATGGATCGTCTGCTTGACAGGGTACAGGCGGCTTTTGACGTGTCGCATCTGCGGGAATTCACAGTGGAAGCCGGCAGGCCGGACAGCATTACCCGGGAGAAGCTGCAGGTGCTTCTGGACCATGGAATCGACCGGATTTCCATTAATCCTCAGACCATGAAGGACGAGACGCTCCGGATCATCGGACGCCATCATACAGTGGAACAGACGAAGGAGGCTTTTGCGCTGGCAGGAGAAATGGGATTTTCCCACATCAATATGGATCTGATCATCGGACTTCCGGGAGAGGGGTATGAGGATGTGGAGCATACCATGCAGGAGATCGCCGCTCTGGGTCCGGACAGCGTCACGATTCATTCCCTTGCCATCAAACGGGCGGCGAGGCTGAATCTTTTTAAGGAAAAATATGCAGAGATGGGCCTTGAAAACAATATGCAGATCATGGATATGACCGCCGGATACTGTGAGAAGATGGGGCTGGAACCCTACTATCTGTACCGCCAGAAAAATATGGCGGGGAATTTTGAAAATGTGGGATATGCGAAGGCCGGCAGAGCCGGGATTTATAATATTCTTATGATGGAGGAGAAACAGACCATAGTTGCCTGCGGAGCCGGGAGCGTATCAAAGCGAGTTTATCCAGATGGACGGATTGAGCGAAGCGAGAATGTGAAGGATGTTGCCCAATATATCGAGAGAATCGGGGAAATGATAGAAAGAAAACGTGTGTTATTAGAAGATTAAAAATTCAAAATTCGAGCTAAAATTGTTGAGTAGGATGCGGATTTTAGGTACAACAAAAATACCAGAAGTCCAACAAATGTCCAACAAAATTTTTTGCGTTGGTACATCATAATACGCTATAATGCATTTTTTATCTCGAAGTCCAACAAAATCAGTGTTAATCCACAGATTCCTAAGGAGCGTTTCGGAAATAGTCGAAACGCTCTTTTTTGGTTTGCGCGCCATGGGCGCGCTCTAACGGGTGAAAGTCCCGAGTGCACGTAGGCAACGACGAAGCACATAGCTGAACAGCAAGGGTGTCCATC